>CBFHQM010000001.1:0-55163 GCA_965657965.1 uncultured Flavobacteriales bacterium
ATTCTGTCTGTGCTTCTCCACAGCGTTGAGAATGCAGCCCAGCCCGATGACTTTTCTTCGATCTGGCATGCCATGCTGTGGTCCATGTCGCAATACATTGGCGACATCGGTGGATATGCCGATTTCGCGCCGATCACATCCACCGGAAAGCTTTTGGCCACCTGTGTGGGCATCCTGTCGATCGCCATTTTCGCAGTGCCATCCGGCATCATCGCCTCCGGATTTGTGGAGGAGATGGAAGAAGAGAAACAAGGCGAAGAGGTGGATCGACATGTCCGATTGATCGAATCCAGTTTTGCTCCCACCAAGGTCAAAGCCTTGGGAAGACTGGCACTTCCGGTGCGCAGAAGGACGCTGCCTTTTCTTCAGTCCAAACTTGAGCTCACGCCCGAAGAAATCATGTTCGCGATTCGAGCATCCGATCAACTGAGACTGAAGTTTGAGAAATCATCCCCAGAGATGAAGGTCTACGACATGACTGTTGTAGAGCACTTCAAGAAAAACCGCACTTATGGTTTTGAGACCCAACATGAAGGTGCAAAAATTCACGTCATCAACCCTCAAGGAAGGGCAGAACGTGGGATTTCTCACTTCGCCCTTGCCATGGGGGAGGCGGGTCAGCACCACGTGGTCAGCAACGAAGTCTTTGCCGGCTCCGAGGTGCTTCAAGACCAAAAATGCAACGTCACAGTGAACCCGATCTTTGCCGGCGATGACGCCCTAGGATTCGAAGGGGCAGACGCCTTCATTGCGGACGCTGCAGGCGAAGTGAACTCCACGGAGGATTGGATCATCGTCCTGCGGTCCTCTGCTGCACATCACGCCGCACAATTCCACGTTGTTTTCGGCGGTCAAAAAGGAAACACCACCATTGACGAGGTGGAGTCCCCCACCGTTCAGCCCGAGTCAAAAGAGCAACTGCAGCGGTTTTTAGACCGTTTGAATTCTGAAATGACGGCACTGGGCCACAAGACTCAGACCCACGAGACATTCACAAACACAAGCCCAAATCTGCTGCACCAACACCTATATCGAAAGACGGGTGCAAACGTGATATCCCTGTTCGTCTCCATTGAGCTGCTCTCAGCGCCGAAAAAGGGGTATTACGATGTACTCGCAGGCTTGGTCCCTGCGCTGCAGGAGTTGACAAGCTAAAGGGGTATAGTCACCCCACAGGGGCGAGTCGAATGACCATGCCTTCCATGTCATCCTTGAGCTGCAATTGGCATCCGAGGCGGCTGTTGTCCTCGACGTGAAAGGCCTCGTCCAACATGTCCTCTTCGTCATCCGACTTCTCAGGCAGAGTGCCCGAAGCCTCCTTCTCGACGTAGCAATGGCAACTGGCACACATGGCCATGCCGCCACATGTACCCTCCACGGGCAACTCTGCGCTTTTGCAAAGCTCCATGACGTTCATATTCATATCGGTGGGGGCCTCCAGCACGTGTGAAGTACCCTCTCGGTCGATGATGGTAACGTGAATGGTGGACATACTTAGAATCCGTTGACTCCGTTCACCGTCGTGTATTTGAGCACGAGGTTTTTGTCGGGGTAAATGCGTTTGAAGGCGCTTTGCACCATCAATGTGGCCTCGTGGAAGCCGCACAAGATGAGCTTGAGCTTGCCCGGGTATGTGTTGATGTCGCCAATGGCGTAAATGCCCTCAACATTGGTGCTGTAGTCCAGGGTGTCGACTTCAATGGCATTCTTGGTGATGTTGAGGTTCCAATCGGCGATCGGTCCCAGCTTTGGGCTCAATCCAAACAGAGGCACCCAGTGGTCTGTGGCCAACTGAATCTCCCCTTCGGTTTTGTGCTTCACAGTGAGTCCATCGAGGTGGCCTTCGCCCTGCACGCCCACAACCTCACCGTTGGTCAGCAATCGAATGCGTCCCGCTGCCGCCAGGTCCAATACTTTTTGGACGCTGTCTGGATGACCCCGGAAACCCTCTCTCCTGTGGACAAGCGTTACCTCGGATGCCACTCCGTCTGCCAAGAAGTTGGTCCAATCCAAAGCGCTGTCTCCACCGCCGCTGATGACCACCTTCTTTCCTCGGTAAAACTCGGGGTCTTTGATGATGTACTCCACCCCGTGGTCTTCGTATTCCGAAAGGCGCTCCACTGGCGGTTTTCTCGGCTCGAAACAGCCCAATCCACCGGCAATCGCGATGATCGGCGCACGGTGCTTCGTCCCGCGATTGGTGGTCAAGATGAACTGACCTTCCGCGTCCTTGACAATGGTTTCGGCTCGCTCTCCAAGTGTAAAACCAGGTTTGAATGGCGCCGCCTGCTCCATCAACCGATCCACCAAATCGCCCGCCAAGATCTCGGGGTAAGCCGGGATGTCGAAAATGGGCTTCTTCGGATAAATTTCAGCACACTGCCCGCCCGCTTGGGGCAAGGCGTCAATCAGGTGGCACTTGAGCTTCAAGAGACCAGCTTCGAAAACGGTAAAAAGACCGCAAGGTCCGGCACCGATAATGAGGATGTCCGTTTGGATCATGATGTAGGCGCTGCGAAGGTAGGATTCCTTGGCGGCTCTTGGTGCAACAAGAACAAGCTGAAGGTGTTCAACCCTGAGCCGAAGCCGGCATGTTGACCGCGATCACTTTGGTGACCTCTGGTACCGCCCGGCGCACCGCCTCTTCTACCCCAGCCTTCATGGTCATGGCCGCTTGGGCACAATGTGCGCATGCCCCCTGAAGTTCCACCTCGACGGTCAAGTCCTCTTTGACATCCACCACGCGAATGTCCCCGCCATCTGACCTTAAAAATGGCCGCAACTCTTCCAATGCCAAATCAATTCGGCGACTCAGTTCTTCGCGATGCTCACCCAAGACCATGGCTGCAATTTACGACGGACGGTCCTCTGCCGGGGACGTCGACAAATTGGCAAGTGTCTCCAACATTCTATCGGTGACCGATGCAATGGCCAAGGCCGCCTCCGTGCCCTCTTGCAAAGCCGCGGGCCTTCCTGCGTCACCTGCCTCCCGAATGTCCTGAATCAAGGGCAATTCACCGAGAAACGGCGTGCCGGATGCCTCGGCGTACCGCTTGACCCCATCCCTACCAAACAGGTGATACTTGCGGTCCGGCATGTCTGGCGGTGAGAAATACGCCATGTTTTCGACCAAACCGAGCACGGGGACATTGATGCTCTCCAGCTCAAACATGGACACCCCCTTGCGGGCATCAGCCAGGGCAATGTCCTGCGGTGTACTCACCACCACAACACCACTCAATGGCACTTGCTGCACCAGCGACAAGTGAACATCCCCTGTACCTGGCGGCAAATCAACCAGCATAAAGTCCAGCTTGCCCCAATCGCCATCGGTAAACAATTGCCCCAAAGCCTTGGACGCCATTGGACCCCGCCAGACAATAGCCTGCTCGGGGTCGGCAAAGAACCCTATGCTCAGCAACTTTACGCCATGCGCCTCGACAGGAGACATCATAGGCTTACCTGCATGGTCCACAGGTTGTGGCTTTTCGCGCACCACATCGAACATGGTCGGCATGCTCGGGCCGTGAATGTCGGCGTCGACCAAGCCCACCCTAAATCCACGTTTGGCCAATTCTACGGCCATGTTGGCAGTGACTGTACTTTTTCCAACGCCGCCTTTGCCACTGGCGATGGCGATCACATGGGCCACGCCTGGCAACACTTTCCGGGTGTCTACCGTCCGTTCATTTTCGCCCAACGGCACCACCTCAATTTCGGCAGACACCTTACCTCCAAGGCGGGTACCGAGTTTTTCGAGTGCAAACTCCACCGCTTCTTTCATGCGCTGGCGCGCGTGCATGGCGGGACTGGACGACTTGATACGCAAGCGCACCGACGCGCCACTTGCGCCGCTTTCCAATGCCAAGACCTCAGCCAAGCCCAAGCTGACCAAGTCCTTTCCCAATTCGGGTTCTATGACCCCCGACAGGGCGTCGAGTAGGATCTCCTGATTCAATGCGTCCATGGTTCAAAGTTCGGTGGATGGGTCCCAGAAATGCGCATCGAAGTCCACGACTTGGTCGGTTTCAACGCAAATGCCCTCAGCCACGAGTCGCTCCGCCATGATCGTTGGGGTTGGAAAATGCATTCTCCCGCTGAGCACCCCCAGCCGATTCACCACCCGGTGGGCGGGCACGGCCGGTACTTTTTCATCCAATTGCAAGGCGCGGTTCATCGCCCAACCAACCATCCGGCTCGACCTGCTGGCGCCCAGGTAACGTGCAATCGCGCCGTAACTCGTCACCCGCCCCGCGGGAATCAAGCAAGCCACGGCATGAACGTCCTTTTCGAACTGCACACTCCCCGGCTTGGCCGTTGCGCTCCCAGGACCTCTGGTCATGCCTGAGTTCGGAGGTAATGAATTTTCCGGCCTTCCTCGAGCCACCGCTGCTCGTAGTACGTTCGAATGTGAAGCACATCGGCAAAATCCGGATCCACCCTGTGCACCAAATCTGCATACACATCTTGAGAGTCTTCCAAAATCGGGAATCCCGCCTGCTCCCAACCCGCCTTGGAAAGTTCATAAAGCAAGGGACTGTCGCTTTTGACGTGAATGAATCCTCCCTTTGGCATGAACGTTCGGTACCGTTCAAGAAACAGTTCCGAAGTAATGCGCTTGGTTCCCTTTTCGTCTTTTGGTTGTGGATCTGAGAAGGTGAGCCAGACTTCGCTGACTTCTTCAGGCCCAAAAAAGTTTTGGACGAATTCAATGCGGGTGCGAAGAAAGGCGACGTTGTTCAAGCCCTCTTGCTCACTGGTTTTCGCCCCACGCCAAAATCGGTGTCCTTTGATGTCCACGCCAATAAAATTGACATTGGGGTTCCGGCGCGCCAGCCCGACGGTATACTCGCCTTTTCCACAGCCCAACTCGAGGACAATGGGGTGATCATTGCCAAACACATTTTTCGCCCAAGCACCCTTGTTTAGCGTCGCCCCATCCACAATGGATTGAAGATCCGGCTCAAACACGTGCGAAAACTCTGCGTTCTCATTCCACTTCCAAAGCTTGCCTTTGCCCATGAAGCGCGAAATTACACCCCATGGCCGGTGTCACACCAACCACAATCAGCAAGAACCGTCCCCATGTGCTTTTTGCCATCCTCGATTGGGGCTTGGGGCACGCCACCCGCACTTGGCCGCTCATTCTCGCGGCGCGACAATCCGGGGCGCAGGTTACTGTGGCTTCTCGCGGGCCAGCCGCCGAGTGGTTGCAAAGCCGCATGAATGCCGTCATGGCCGAAGAGGCCCCCGCTGGACAATTGCCCAAGCCTTGGATCTGTCTCCCAAAACCGGGAACCCACATTCAGTATGCACCGGGAAGATGGACCTCCATCAAAATTGCAGGGCAATTGCCCTCGTTTTTACGCAGCATTTCGGCAGAAAAAAGATGGTTAAGTGCACAACTGGCTACAGGTTCCATCACCCATGTCGTCAGTGACAATTGTTATGGCGCCTGTCCGGCCCGCCTCGGGGTCTCCTCCGCTTTAATGACCCACCAAATCGCGCCTCCAACACCTTGGTGGCTTCGCGCACTGGCCAACCGACAAATTCGACGTTGGGCCCGACCGTTTGACGAGGTGTGGGTGCCCGACCTCGACCACGGCGTGCTTGCTGGCCGCTTGTCTGTTGCCAAAGTGCCAGCTGTTCGATTTGTGGGTGCATTGAGTCGATTTATGCCCGGAATCGATGGGCTTGGAAAGGCCATAAACGCCGAGAACATAAAAGGTGCTTCGGAGAAATCGCCCCCGCTCGTGGGCATGGTCAGCGGGCCCGAACCACAACGGTCCTTGATGGAAAAAGCCTTGATTGCCTGCTTTTTGCGAGACGGGAGGCCCGCTGTGATTTTTTCGGGCAAACCCGAAGGTGGAAACCGCTCCGAAGGGCAGGTTCAGATCGTTTACCATGCCTGCGACGCCCACATTCGGCAAGCGCTTCTTCACGCAGAGTCCATCGTCTGCCGAAGCGGATACTCCAGCCTCATGGACCTCCTTGCTTTGAAGGTGGTGGCCACATTGGTTCCCACCCCAGGCCAACCTGAACAAGAACACCTTGCGCGCCACTGGGCAATGACATGGGGCTGGCGCGTTGTTCAACAGAAGGACCTCTCCGAATTCCACGCAGAAAAAGCCGAAGGCCGATTGCCCGCCACCGCGCACACTCAAGGGCAAGCCCTTTTTCCTTGGTTGCAAGCTTGGCTGTACCCGCACGACCCGGTTCCGATTAAATTGCAGGCATGACCGATGATGAGCGCTACATGCGGCAGGCTTTGGACCAAGCCCACCGTGCAGGTGAGATGGGCGAAGTTCCTGTTGGCGCAGTGATCGTGGCCGGTGGCCGGACGATTGCCAGGGCGCACAACCTGTGCGAACGGTTGCACGATTTTACGGCCCATGCCGAAATGCAAGCCTTTACGTCGGCCAGTGAATACCTCGGTGGAAAATTCCTCGACAAGTGCACATTGTATGTGACCTTGGAGCCCTGCCCCATGTGCGCCGGCGCTGCATTCTGGACCCGAATTGGCCGAGTCGTTTACGGTGCAAAAGACCACAAACGGGGCGGTTTGGATTTCACCGGACAACGCGAAGAAGGGCTTCTGCACCCCAAAACCGAACTCGTAGGGGGGGTCTTAGAGGCTGAATGTGCGGAGCTTCTCTCATCGTTCTTCGCTGCAAAGCGAAAAAACTGAGCTTCCTCCGAGTACTTTTGACCCGTGGAGGACATTACCAGAGAATATCTGCAACTTCTTGAAGAAGAAATCAGTGGACGGAAGGACGACCTTCTTCGTGCGCGATTTGACGCCCTCCACCCTGCCGACATTGCAGAGCTGCTGGACCACTTGAACGATGAACAGGTTCAGTACCTCTGGAAACTCATTCACAAAGACGAACGCGGCGATGTCTTGATTGAACTGGAGGACGATGTCCGGGAGACCTTGCTGGCCTCCTTGACCAATCGGGAGATTGCCGAAGAAGTTCTCGAAAACATTGAGTCTGACGACGCTGCAGACGTGGTGAGCGAGCTGCCAGAGGAACGCGCAGAGGAAGTAATTGCACAACTCGACACGGAGGACCGGGAAGACCTGCTCACGTTGTTGCGCTACCCCGAAGGCACCGCTGGCGCTCTCATGGGCACCGAGTTGATTCGCGTCGAGATGGAGTGGACGGTCGCACAGGCCATCCGTGAAATGCGCCAGCAGGCGGAAAATGTGGAGACCTTCCACAGCGTGTATGTGGTCAACACAGCCGGTCAAATTTTGGGACGTCTTTCACTAAAACGCCTGTTGCTGACCGCATCAAGCACGCGGAGTACAATTGGGGACCTGTTTCAAGAAGACGACACCCGAACGGTAAAGGTGGACGACCCCGATGAAAAGGTGGTCCAGCTCATGAAAAAGTACGACTTGGTCGCCCTTCCTGTAGTGGACGATCACAACCGTTTGCTGGGCCGCATCACGATTGATGATGTAGTCGACCTCATGGAAGAGGAGGCCGAAAAAGACTACCAACTCGCCAGTGGACTGAGCGACGACGTCGAGAGCGACGACTCTCTCTGGGACTTGACCCGTGCCCGCCTGCCCTGGTTGCTCATCGGATTGTTTGGCGGCTTAGCGGGTGCCTATGTGATTGGCATTTTTGACATTGAACGCTTTCCGTCCATGGCGCTCTTTATCCCGCTCATTGCGGCCATGGGAGGCAATGTGGGGGTTCAATCCGCTGCCATTGTCGTGCAGGGATTGGCCGCCGGAAAAAGCCCCACCGATGCCAGGCTCCTCCCGCGTTTGCTCAAAGAACTTTCTGTTGCCTTGCTCAACGGTTCAATCTGTGCCCTGGTGATTTTGGGTGCCAGCCTCACCTTGGGATATGGGTTCAATCTTTCGCTGACTGTGAGCATGTCTCTGATCGCTGTCATTGTCTTCGCCGCCCTGTTTGGCACCTTCGTCCCGTTGACGCTCGATAAGTTCAAAATTGACCCCGCATTGGCTACGGGGCCATTCATCACCACAGCCAACGACATCATTGGGTTGATCATCTACTTCGGCATTGGGGTTCTGATGGCCGTTTAAGATGAAGGTTCTTTTTCTCGATACGGTTCATGACCTGCTTCGCGAGCGCCTCACAAGCGCAGGAATGGTGTGCGTGGATGCCACCCAAGCCATGCCAATGAAAGGTGTGGACCAGCACCCTGACGCTCATGGACTGGTGCTGCGAAGCCGAGTGCGCATCGACAGCGATGTCCTCGACAGACTGCCTGCGTTGCGTTTTATCTGCAGGTCTGGCGCAGGATTAGAGAACATCGACCTTGCCGCGGCCAAACGGCGCGGCATCCAAGTCTACAACAGTCCAGAAGGCAACCGCGACGCGGTTGGCGAGCACACCTTGGGCATGCTCCTTTCCCTCCTACACAAGTTGCGACTGGGCGACCTGTCTCTTCGTTCAGGAGAGTGGGACAGAGAAGGACACCGGGGACGAGAACTCAACACCCTCACGGTCGGCATCATTGGGTATGGTCACATGGGCAGTGCATTTGCAGAGAAGCTGCAAGGCCTTGGCTGCCGCATATTGGCCTGCGACCCTTACCGTGATGACCTCCGTGCAGCACTTGCTGGTCTTGGCACTGCCGCCGACCTCGCCACCCTATACAGAGAAGCCGATGTGGTGAGTTTCCATTGCAACCTGACTGACGAAACGAACGGGATGGTCAACAGCGACTTTCTGTCGCGCTTTGAACGCCCCCTGATTCTGCTGAACACCTCACGTGGCAAGGTGGTCAACACCGAGGACCTCCTCGCGGCATTGGACAGCGGCCAAGTTCTGGCTGCCGGTTTAGATGTCTTCGACAAAGAGGCCAGCAGCTTCGAGAATGTGGGACAAGGGCACGACCCCATTTGGTCTCAACTCATGGCCCACCCCCATGTACAAGTCAGCCCGCACGTGGCGGGCTGGACTCAAGAGAGCTATCGGAAGCTCTCCAATGTTTTGGCAGACAAAGTCCTTGCGGACTTTTCCTAATTGGTTCTCAATTGGTGCGCTCGCGAGAATTCGCAGAGTACAACACCTTCAAAGCAGAGGCCTTTCGAAGCTCTTGCTTCACGTCGGTCACTACCCCCATTTTGGTGTCTTGGTCCACCTTCATGGACACCCACATTTTCGTCTGCTCAGCTTCGGCCAAAGTCAACCTTTCATTTTCCACCCATTCGCGGATTTGGATGACATCCGCAAACTGATCGTTGAGTTGAATCACGGGCTCAGTGCCGTAGCGCTTGTCCTGCGGAGGACCAATGTTGACGTAACGAATCAAGTGCTTCTTCTCGATTTTGTAGATCTCTGACGCTTCAGGCCGAATCACCCTCACCATTTCTTCCTCCGTTCTCAGGACGGTGGCCACCATGAAGAAGAACAACAACATGAACACGATGTCCGGAAGGGATGCCGTCGAGATGGCTCCGCTCTCGCGCTTCTTGTTTTTCTTGAACTTGCTCATCAGTAGTAGCCTTGGCTGGCATCTCTTGGCTCGGCCTCGGAGATGCGTTGAGGATAAACAAGACGGACCGCCTTGATTTTGTCGAGCAATGATGGCTCCTTGGATCGGCCGTAGCGCTCTTCCAATGAAGCGTAAGACTCATTGAATTTGGCCAGAGACAACTCATCCCGAAGCTCGTTGACCGCTGCCTCAAGCTCATTTTGGACCTGCAAATACAAGTCGTAAGATGTGTTCCTGTCTGTTTGAAGGCTAATCAACGCCGAGCCTGGAAGCTCTCTGTAATCGCCACCAAACAACTCAATGGCCGTCAACTTCTCTCGGACCCGATCTGCGCCTTTTTGCTGACCTGCCGCCAAGTAACTCTGCTCCAAGACCAAGAGTTCTGATTTGCGAACCCACTGGCGCTCCGGATATTTCATGTTGTCGTCACCCAGCACCACATTGGGACGCTCTGGATGAAGCAAACCTGTACCTGTGGCAATGAGGAAGTCCTTGGCACCGTCTTTCAACTGTACAACGGACAGCACTTCGCTTTCAACCAACAGCTCATCTCGGAAATTCGTCCGCACATTGAAGACGTCTCCTTCCTTGACTTCCTGCTGCTCCATGTCTGGTGGGACCGGTGGAGGCAACTGACGCTTCACGCCCTCATCGCTGTCGATGGTGGTCGTGACGAGCCAGAAAATCAGGAGCAAGAAGGCGATGTCCGCCATCGAGCCTGCATTGATTTCTGGAACTTCTCTGCGTGCCATGGGAGATTAGAGCATGTTCTTCAGGATGCTCTTGCCTTCCACCACAAGGATGGAGCCAAGGGCGAGAATCCCGAGGATGTAAATGAAAAGGATGCTCGCATCCGCAATTTTGACGTCTTGCTCCGTCACCACTGCACCACTCGCCACCATGGCGGAAGTCACTGTGGTGTCGGCCATGCTCCAGGCGATGAAACCTGTTACGAAAAAAACGACGAAGCCAATGAGCGCACCCATGGCCCGCTTCGGATTGGTCGCGAGCTTTTGGGCAAAGTGGTAGATGCCAAAACCGAGGATGGCCAGAACACAGACAGCGCCTGTGTAAAGGTTCAAATTGACGAGACTTTCGACGGGCCCATTGGGGTCGTCGCTGTTGATGGCCGAGACCACCCAGACACATCCGAGCACAATGATCAGAATGCGGAGGGCAGTGAGGGACGTGCGAATGACGTTGGCTTGCATGGTGCTGCTGTTTTGCGACCGCAGACCGATCAGCCCTTCAAATTCTTCTTGTACACCAAGTCCACGAGGTCCATGGACGCTTCCTCCATGTCGAAGACGATGCCGTCGATTTTGGAGAGGATGTAGTTGTAGAAGATCTGGAGAATGATGGCGACGACAAGACCGGAGACGGTCGTGATCAACGCGACTTTAATACCGCCAGCCACGATGGAAGCATTAATGGTGTTGGCTTGGGCAATCTTGTCGAAAGCCTCGATCATGCCGATTACCGTTCCCATAAATCCGAGCATGGGAGCCAAAGCAATGAACAAGCTAATCCAGCTCAATCCGCGCTCCAGCTTGGTGCTCTCCAAGCTGCCGTAATCTTCTACCGCCTTGGCCAGCTCTTCATAGCTGCCGCCGCTGCGGTCCAATCCTTGATGGAAAATGGCTGCAATCGGGCCACGCTCGTCGGCACACACCGCTTTCGCAGCATCCATGCCTCCGCTGTTCAAGGCGTCTTCCACCTTGGTCAACAGCCCCTTGGTGTTGGTGGTGGCCATGTTCAGGTAAATGATGCGCTCGATGGCCAGGGCCAATCCGAAAATCAAACAGAGAACAACAAAGCTCATGAAGAGGACACCGCCCTCGATGATGCGCAACTTGATCTGCTGGCGTGCTCCGGTCACTTCTACAGTATCCTCGGCCACGACCATAGGAGCTGGCTCTTCAGCCATGGGCGCCTCAGCAACGGCTGCTGTGTCGGTAAGGGTGCTGTCGGTGAGGGTACTGTCTGCCGCCATCATGGTGGTATCGGCGGACATTTCCATCGTGGAATCGGCATCCTGTGCGGAGACAGGAGCGGCGAACATGAGGGCCACTGCGAGGAGGGCGAACAACTGCTTCATGGTGAAGGTGTGAGTCGTGGTTGTGTCGTGTAAGTCAGAGTTGATTCAACTCAGATGGGGCGAATTTAGTGTAAGCCGCCTTCCCATCCACCATTCACCAGCCCCGGTCCATGAAGTGCAACGGAAGAAAGGGGCGCTAGGCCTTATAACTCGCCCATTTTACCCGACCGATAATCCGCAAAACAGCGCTGAATCTGGGCCGAATCGTTCATCACAAATGGACCATAAGACACCACTGGCTCGTTCAACGGGCGCCCGCCCAACACCAGAAACGACGCTCCGGCAGAAGAAAACAGGCGGATTTCCTGTCCGCCACGGGCATACAATGCCACCTGTTGCCCCGACAACTCTCGCTGCCCCTCGACTTCGAGCTTGCCCTCGATCATGTGTAAAAATGCATTGTCTGTTGGGTTGACAGGCAAATCCAATCGCTGTCCAGGCTTCAATTCAATGTGATAGTAAAAGGCTGGGCTGTGCAATTCCGTGGGCGAGGACTGTCCAAAAGCCTCTCCCATGAGGACCTTCAAGCGGTACGCTTCTGTCTCGATCACGGGAAATGCGCCCTTGTTGCGAAGGGTGGTGACTGGAGTACTGAATTTTTCGGCAGCCGGAAGGTTGAGCCAAATTTGGAAACCGTGTACCACACCACCGTCGCGTCGAATTTCTAGGCTACTTACCTCCTCGTGAATGGCGCCTCTGCCGGAACTGAACACCATGAACTGGCCTTCTCGATAGATTAGATCGTTTTTCAAACTGTCGGTATGGCGACCACTGCCCGAAAGCAAGTACGTCGTGGGCGCTACCCCTGCATGCGGATGTGCTTGAATGTCCATGCCAAGCGCACCAGGGTCAATCTGAAGCGGCCCGAATTCATCGAGCATCACAAAAGGCGACACCAAATCCGTATGGTCACCGGCGAAAGCCCTGAGCACAGGTACATTTTGCACCATAGTCCGGGTGCAATCCAGTACGCGTGCCACTTTGCGCTCCTCGGTTGTAGACCACATGCCCGAGCCCGCCTTGAGCCAAGAAGGGGCAACCGAAGCTGCGCCTACGATGGCCGATCCTTTGATGAAATGTCTTCGTCTCACGATGTTTCGAATGTGCTTTCCAAAATACGGAAAGACACGATGAACCCACCATTGATGTAGGGCAAGGAATCGCCCGAGTTGATTTCACCGGAAATAAAAAAAGACCCGCATGTAGCGAGCCTTTCTGTGCGGAGAGACCGGGATTCGAACCCGGGTTACCCTTTTGGAGTAAACACGCTTTCCAAGCGTGCGCCTTAAGCCACTCGGCCACCTCTCCCTCCTTTGGCCAAACGAGGCCGAATTGGGGCGGCAAGTTACCCCATAATTCAACGCGAAAAGCAGAAGATGAATCTGGGGGTTAGCGAATCAAGTCCGCTGGTGTTTGCTCCCCCGCAACGTCCATTTTGAATGCCGCGCGCAAGGACTCCAAATCCTTGTGCTCCGCAGCCAGGACCATGAGCTTCGTCAAGGCCGCCTCAAGGGTAATGTCCAAACTGGGTTCAACCCCAATGCGCGTGAGGCCTGCCCCCGTTACATAGCGATTGGCATCGACCGAGCCCACCGTACACTGGGTCACATTGACCAAGAACACGCCCCGCTGTTGCGCATCAGCCAACACCTTCAGAAATTCCGGATTTTTCGGGGCATTGCCAGACCCATACGTGCGTAAGATGGCCGCCCGTAGCCCTGGAATCGACAGCAAATGCGCGAGGGTTTCCGGGGTCAGACAAGGCGTTAGGTGAACCACAGTGACGTCTCGACTCACGCCCTCTCTGAGACTCGCTTTGCCACGAGGCCGCAACAACAAGTCACGGCGAAAACGCACATGGACGCCCACCTCAGCCAAGGCCGGGAAATTGGGACTCACCAGCGCCTGAAAACCTTCAGCATCCTGTTTGTGCGAACGGTTGCCCCGCATCAATTCGTCTCCGAAATACACCACAACCTCCCGAACAAGCGGACCGCGCTGTGGATCCATAGAATCCCACTTTCCCGCAATCTCGATCGCCGTCAACAGGTTCTCCTTTCCGTCGGTTCGCAAAACTCCAATGGGCAGTTGACTTCCAGTAAGCACCACGGGCTTGCCAAAATCAGGCAACATAAAACTCAAGGCACTCGCCGTGTAGGCCATGGTATCTGTGCCATGCAACAAGACAAATCCATCGTAACGATCTCGACGCAAAAAGAGCAACCGGGCCAATTCGCTCCAACGTTCGGGCGTCATGTCACTGCTGTCAATTGGAGTCAGTGCTTCGAAATCCAAGGCCACTTCCAGCGCCTCGACTTCGGGGACACGCTTTCTCAGATGCTCAAAATCCAAGGGCCGCAATGCGCCTGTATCGCTGTCCTCAAAGGAACCGATGGTGCCGCCAGTGTAGACGAGAAGAATGCGCGAATGGGTCATGGTTTAGGTGTCCAAGGGTCCAATCCAAACAGCGCCTCGGCATTGGACGAAGTCAGCGCGGACAGTGCGTCCAGAGAAACCTCAAGTAAATCGGCCACCCGCTGCGCCACAAGTGCAGTATACGCCGGCTCATTTCGCTTTCCACGGTAGGGGGTCGGGGCGAGGTAAGGGCTGTCTGTTTCCAAAACAATCCGGTTCGAAGGCAGATGGGGAATCACCAAGTCCAACCCTCCATTCTTGAACGTTGACACTCCGCCAAGGCCAAAATAAAAGGACCCATACTCCTTCACGCGCTCGGCCTCGTCGCGCCCACCGGTAAAACAGTGGAACACGCCACGCAAGGCGGTGTCCGTGTATTGATCCAACACATGAAAGGTGTCCTCAAACGCCTCACGGACGTGCAGTACAACAGGCAAATCCCGCTCGAGTGCCCATCCAATCTGCGCATGAAAAGCGGACATCTGATGCTCCCGGGTCTCTTTGCCTCGGAACAAATCCATGCCAATTTCACCGACCGCAATGCATGGATGGGCATCGAGCGCCTCCAAAATGGTGGCACATGCGGCAGACCAATCGGCATCGACATGACAAGGGTGCAACCCCATCATCGGAAAGCAACGCTCGGGATAAGCCTGAACCAATTCAAGCAACGGCCCTATGCTTTCTACATCGATGTTGGGTAAAAGCAAACGCTCCACTCCGCTTTCGGTCGCGCGAAGCATGGCCTCGTCCCGGTCTTGATCAAATGCCGAAGCATACAGGTGACAATGTGTATCCACCCAAGAAACCCTTGTCTCCATGGTGCAAAATTACGACGCCGACTTGTCCGCCTCCCGAGAACCAGCCTTGGTCGAATTGGCATCGCCCTTTCGCGCTTTTTGGTATCGCTTGATGGCCAATGTGAGAAGAAGAGCAAGTCCCAAGATTCCGGTCACGCCCCATATCCAGCCCACTGCATCCTGCAACACGATCAGAAACACAACGGCAATCAAGACGACCGTTGGAAACTCGTTCAGAAACCGCAAACGAATGGACGAGTCCAAAGGCCCAGAAACCTGACACTGCCTGAGCACCTTGACACCGTATGCCATGTAGGCCCAGAGGGTGGCTACGAAGCCCAGCTTGACCCACATGAATGGCATTTGCAACCAAACGGGATTCATGTAGATGAGCGCGATGCCAGCTGCAGTGGCCAAAACGCCGCTGGGCAATGTGATCGCCGCCCATAATCGCCGCTCCATGATGCGGAACTGGGCCACGAGCACGTCTCGTTCTACCGCAGGTTTGAGCATGGCCTCCCTGTGGTAAATGAACAGGCGAAACAAGTAAAACAAACCGGCGAACCAGGTGACCACAAAAATGATGTGCAGGGCCTTGATGACGTCATAGGACATGGTGCAAAGGTGAAGGAGTGTTGTCGCATTCGCACGACAGGGTCCAAGACCCGACCTTTGCGGGGCAAAACAGGACCACAATGGCACCGAAAACCCGCACAGCGAAGGAAACTTTCGCCACCACAACGCACATTGTGCTCCCCAACGACACCAATGTGTTGGGCAACCTCATGGGTGGGCAACTGCTCAACTGGATGGACATTGCTTCGGCCATCAGCGCCAACCGACACTGCCGACGGGTCGTCGTTACTGCAGCCGTTAACAATGTGTCCTTTGACCGTCCCATTCGCTTGGGAGACACGGTGACCATCGAGGCCAAAGTGAGCCGAGCGTTCAGCAGCTCGATGGAAGTGTTCATGGAGGTTTTTGTGGAAGACAATGCCACCGGGGCGCGGTCCAAGTCAAACGAAGCCATGTACACGTTTGTGGCCGTGGACCAATTGGGTGCGCCCATTGGTGTGCCCGAATTGGTGCCCGAAACGGACGAAGAACAATCTCGGTTTGAAGGTGCGTTGCGCCGGCGTCAATTGCGGTTGATTCTCGCAGGAAAAATGGCCCCGAAAGACGCCACCGAGCTCAAGGCGCTGTTTGATTGAGCACCCCGTTGATTCCGGCCAAGATTCGCTCAGGGGACACCCGCTGGATACAAGGGACTGTATGCCGGCACCGGTCGCCCAGTCGGCTGCAAGGGCGTGTCCGCAATGGTTCTTCGGGCTCCAATTGAACGGTTGCCGGATGCGGTTTCCAAGGCCCCATGCCCAATGCGGGCGAGGTGCAACCCCACACCACCACCATGGGAATGTTGAGCGCTGCACCTGCATGCATCGCGCCCGTATCTCCAGCAACCAAAACATCCGCCTTGGCCATGGCCAAAAAGGTCGTGGTCCAATTGGCTTGACCACAGAGTGACGAGACACCAGACTGCACACCACATAGCCTTTCGGCCAATGCCTGTTCATCGGGACCCCCAATCAAAGTGACGCTCCTGTTTTCATTGCGAAGCCCGGCGATCACCTCCAACCAGTGCGATTCGGGAATGGCCTTCCCCGCGTGTGCTGCGCCCAAAGCCAGAAATGCGCCTCCCCCCCTTTCCTGCGCGGGCAACACAGGCAATTTCAGTGCAGACTCCCCGTTCGTGGCCAATGCGGCTTGAGCGTCTCCAAAAGGCCGCAACGTATCCAAATAACGTTCGACCACGTGTTGGCCAGCCAGCCGATCCAGCCCGGTACGTACCAACAGAATTTTGTGAAAACTGCGTTTGTCAACGGTCAAGTCCAAAGTCCGCCCTTCGCCCGCCCTCAGCGCCCGCTTCACAAACCCCGAACGCGCATTGGCATGCAGGTCCACGACATAGTGAAAACCCACCTCCTTCAAGCCCTGCTCCACTTCGGCAGTCGTCCGGTCGATTTCCCAAACGCGATGAACGCCTTCCAGCCCTTTGACCGCCGCAGAAAATGACCGCTTGGTCAGAAAGTGAACCTCTGCAACCCCATCAATCAAGGCATGAAGCGCCCGAATGACGGGAGAAGTCAGGATAACATCCCCCATGCTCGAAAACCGAACCACGAGGATGCGCGTTACTGCCGGGTGAGAATCAGGCCCATTCACAACGGGAAAGGTACTTCCCGAAATGCAGGAAGCCGCCCCCGGGTGGGGGCGGCTTCCGCCTCAAGCGATTTGGTTAAACGCTATCCTCTGTTCCGGAATCACTCGGACACAAGAAGCTTTTTGACCACAACGTAGTCAGAGCTTGACAGGCGAACCTGATACATACCTCCAGAGAGTGTGTTGGCGTCAATGTCGAGCACGTACTGTACGTCTGTGCTCGCATTGCCATCAAACAACTCCTGAACGAACTGGCCGCTCATGGTATACAAGTCGATGCGCAGGCGCATGTTGTTGTTCACCAAGAAGCCAAGTGTGCTGTAATCGTTCGTTGGGTTCGGCTGCAGACCTGTGATGCGGATCGGATCCTTCAAGCTGGCAACACCACCGGTGATGTCAGAAGGAGCATGTGTGCCGCCTCCGCTCACCGTCACGTTGTCGAGGTTGTCGAACTCACCTGTACCGAGGTCGGTATAAGCGAAGTCCGTGCTGTTTCCACAATCATCGGTGATGGTGTAGCTGTAGTCAATCTGCCATCCGAGGCAGCAGTCGAGGTCAAAGAAGATGTCACCACTAGAAGACACCATGCCTTGGCTCGCACCGTCCACCACGAGCTCACCGCTGTAGAAGAACCAAGCACTACCACCGTAGTTCTCGTTCTTGTTGTTGGCGCCTTCACCGATCTGGAGACCATAGTAAGCGTTCAACGGCTGGTGCTGCAGAGCGAACTCAGAGCCAGCGAAGGTTCCTGTTCCGCTCATGGTACCATTTGCCATCACGTAGTAGATCCATTCTGTCCAGATCTCGATGCCTGGGAAGATGTCGGCGCAGTCCTTCTTGTAGTTCTGCATGCCGGGGAGATCCAACCACTCGTTCCAATCGTGACCACCGTCGTAAGTCGCGTCGAAGATGAATCCACCTCCAATGCCGTCTTCCACTTCCAACACAATGCGCATGGTGCTGTCTGGGGCCATTTCCACAATGCTGCTTCCTCCGGAAACGATGGTGAAGGACTCACCACCTGGGAAGTTGAACAAGCGGACGGCCTCTGGATCGCGATCGTCGCAAGTCTCACCATTGTCTGTCGCCTCCACGTCGGAAGGCATGCAGAAGTTGGCGATGTCCGCAGTTGGCAAGTAACCAGCTTCCACAGAAGAGAAGTCAAGCGTCACTTCGCTGTCGCAGTTGTCAGCATATTCCACGTCGCAAGGCGCAGGAATCTGGATGAAGTCGAAGATGTCGTTGATGCCATTCTGGTTGTCATCACCGCAAGCGTACTCCACCGTCTCGTTGTTGCCGATGCCACATGTAGCGGTGAACTGCGGGGCCATTTCGTCGAGGACGGTGATGTCCTGGCTCATGGTCACTGTGTTCTCGTTGCCACAATCATCGGTTGCCACGCTCGTCCATGTGCGAGTGAAGGTGTAGCTGCCCTCGGCCGCTGCATCTCCGTCGTTGCATGTGTATGCGTTCGGGCTGTCCATGTGCGTCAACACATTGGCAACATCGCTGTCACAGTTGTCGTCCGTTGTAATGGCAGGCACGCCTGTGGCCGCATCGCTGCGGTCGGTGGCGCAATCGCCATCGAGGTACAGGGTGACAGCATCCAACGTCTCGATCGTCTGTGAAGGGTTGATGTTGTCTTGCAACGTGATCAATTGATCCACAGATGTCGATGTGCTGTTTCCGCAATCGTCGGTCACCGTGAAGGAGAACGTACGCGTGAACACGTAGCTTCCGTCGAGTTGATCGTCGTCGCCACTGCACGTGTACTGAGGCGCACTGTCGCTGAATGAAGTCTCCACTGTGACATCGCTGTCACATGCATCGCTCGATGTTTGCGAAGCGTATCCGAGGGCGTCGGTGCTCAAGTCCGCGGAGCAGTCAGCATCGAGCTGTACCACTTGATCCGCTGGAGCTGTTGCACTCAAGAGTGGGTTGGTCTCATCCGTCACCGTAATGGTCTGGATGTGGTCCTCGCTGCTCTCGTTGCCACAATCATCCGTTGCAGTGGCTGTCCAAGTACGTGTAAAGGTGTAGCTGCCTTCTGCGGTGCCGTCAGCATCGCTGCAGGTGAACTCCAATGGGCTGTCCACATAAACAATGGCAATCGCCACGTTGCTGTCGCAGTTGTCATCGGCTGTTGCCGTGGCCTGTCCAGCTGCAGCAGGAGACACATCTACGGTGCAATCGTCTGCCAATGCCGTCATGTAGGTGTCGGGGCAGCTGATGTCCACCGTTGGGTTGATCTCGTCATTCACAGTAAAGGACTGATCGTGAGTCAACGTGGTCTCGTTTCCACTGTCATCGCACGCCACGGCTGTCCATGAGCGTGTGAAGGTGTAACTGCCTTCCGCAGCTCCGTCAGAACCATCGCAACCGTAGAGAGGAGCGCTGTCGCTGTGGGAAATGCTGATGGTCACGTCTCCGTCACAATTGTCTGAAGCGCTGGCCGTCACCATGTCCAAGCTGAGGTCTGCCTCGCAGGCTTCGTTCAACAATTCGGTGCGGTCCGCTGGCCAATCCACGCTCAAGCTTGGATCAATGGCGTCCAACACAGTGATGATGTGCTCACAGTAGCTGTCTGCTTTCCAGTTCTCGTTTTCACAAGCGTCCTCCGCGTAAAAGACACGGGTGAACTGGTAGCTTCCGTTGTGGGCTGCGTCTTCGTCTCCGTAGACGTAATCCGCACCATCCGTGCTGCAAGTGCCGGGCAGGTCCATAAAGCTCACGTCTTCGTGCCACACCTCTGGGTTGCTATCACAGTTGTCGGTCACCGTTGCCATTCCTGTAACGTCCGTACTCAAATCTGTTGAGCAGTTCTCGTCGAGGTAGACCGTGATGTCCGTTGGGCAGAAGTCAAACTCAGGAGCGAGCGTGTCGACTGTCGCCACATACTGGATGGCAGACTCAGACTCGTTTCCGTCGTCGTCCGTCACAGTCCAAATCCGGACATATGTGCCTGGGCAAGACCCTGAAGTGAGGAAGGCCATTGTGATGGTGTAATCCAATTCGCTGTCGCAGTTGTCACTGGCGTGCAATGGCAAGACAGAAATGTCATATGGATCTGGAATGTCTCCACAAGTGATTGGCGCTGGGTACAATTCCATGGGGTTGCCATCGAACATCGGAGCCTCCTCGTCTGTGAAGGTGATGATCTGATCGCATTCCCGAACGATGCTGTTCCCGCAGTTGTCTTCGGCTGTGACCGTGAAAGAACGGGTCACAGTGTAGCTGCCCTCGGGGTTGCTGTCGCAGTTGGTACAGTTCGATACGGCCACATCCGAGTAGGTAAAGGTCACCGTAACATCAGCATCACAGTTGTCGCTTGTCGTCCAAGTGGGCTCACCATTTGAGGTCAAGCTAAGGTCACCGTCTGCGTAACAAACGTTGCTCCACAACATGTCTCCTGGGCAGGCAATCTCTAGCTCAGGGTTAGTGGTGTCTTCCACTTCGATGGTCTGAGACTGACTGTGCACGTTGCCTGCGCAATCCACCGTCTCCCAAGTGCGCACCAAGGTGTAGGTGTCTTCGCAAGCGCCATCGGTCCGAACCTCACCTATGTAGGTGATTTCGTTTGTGTCGTGGCAATTGTCTGCAGAAGACAAGGTGCTGATCGCTGCCAAAGCAGGCACTGCATCACATTCAACAGTCACGTCCGCAGGGAACGCGGTGAATTCTGGTGCGGTTGTGTCCTCAATGGTGATGTACTGAACATGCTCGGTGTAGTTCTCTGAGCAGTCAGACGTGCTGTACGTACGCTTGATGGTGTACTCCTCCAAGCAAGGCGTTGTGAGAATCAGGTCAGTGTAAGTCACCACGGCTTCTGCGTCGCAGTTGTCCATGGCTTCTGCATGAAGACCATCACCAGGTGTGTATTCAGGGACGGCGTAGAACTCGCCCAACTCGTGCTGAACAAAGCCAGTCAAGTCAGCGTCGCTGCACTGCATCGTCAAATCAGCAGAGGCCAACGTCCACTCCGCTGCTGTGCGGTCAACGACCACCACAATTTGCTGGAAGGAGGACATGTTTCCACACTTGTCATAAGCCGTGTAGTCGATGATGTAGTCATCCCAGCAACCTGCTGAAAGTGGAGTACAGTCCACGTCGACATGATCCAGCTCACAGTTGTCTGTGACGGTCATCAGGCCAACGCTGTTGAGGTAATCATAGTCACAAGAGCCCCAGAGGTCGCACTCCAATGTGTCCACTCCTTCCGCAAGGAAAGAGGGTGAAATCACGTCTTGGATGTCAATGCGCTGATCGTCAGTATCCGCATTGGCATTGCCACAGCTGTCTGTTGCAGCGGCTGTCCAAGTACGGATGATGCTGTAGCAACCTGAGCTGATGCTGTCTACCACCATGTCGCTGTAGTCCATGTTGGTGTCGGCCAAGTCACAGTTGTCTGCGTAGGATGGTGATCCCTCGCCAGTATTGGTTGGATCGAGGTCGACGTAGCAAAGGCCATTGACATTCAATGTCACGTCAGCAGGTGCATCAATGGACACCTCTGGCAACGTGTTGTCTTCGATGGTAATGGCTTGGACATGGTACGTCTGGTTGCCAAAGCAATCCGTGGCCACCCATGTGCGGTTCAAGACGCGGCAGCTGCTCGCTGTGTAGCTCGCTGTCGTCTGTCCAACGAGTTCAACACACACGTATACTGTGTTGCCGTCGGAAAATCCAGAAGTGTTGGGGTCAAACCCTGCAGCACAACCATACTCGCTGTCGTCACAGTTGTCTGTGAACAGAACGATCTCGTCTTCAGCGGGATTGTCCAACAACCACTGCTCGCTTTCGTCGCAAGTCAAAGTGAGGTCTTCACCTCCAGCCTGATATACAGGAGCGGTGTTGTCGTCACGGGTCACTGTCTGGACCAATTCTGTCGCGATGAAGCACTGATCGTCAAATGCGATGTAGTGGAAATCCACATACTCGCCTTCTTGGCAATCCGTTGCCATGTCGCAACTGGGCTCCAATGTGGCAATCACGTCACCGGCGAAGCCCATGGCAGACTCACCTGCAATGGCACCACTCCAGCTGAACCAACCGGAGAAACCGTTGTCATCGCAGTTGTGGTTGTTGGCTCCGTCTCCCAACTGGAAACCGAAGTACTCACTGGCTGGCTGGTGATTGAAGTGAATCAACGTTCCGAACTGCCAATCTCCAAGACCACCCACAGCATATGATGCTGCGTTGTTCAACGTATACATGGTCCACAGGTCTGTATTCACTGCGCAACCATAGTCGTTCTTGAAACCACCTGCCCAGTCAGCACCCACGGCGCGTCCTTCAAAGAAGAGGTGAATCTCCAAGCGCAAGTTGTTGTTGTCTTTGTCCATGACCACACCTTCCAAAATGGCCGTGCCATTCTCGTATTGGGTCAAGGAAACACCGCCGTTGTCAACGTCTTCGATGAAGTAGTGACCCGCGCTCATGTCTCCATTCATGTCGTAGAACTGGAGCAATGCATCCGAACCGTTGTTGAAGTTGGCGTCATCACCAGCCGTCAGCACATTCCAGCCTTGACTGGATCCGCCACCTGAACAAATCTGGTTGCGTCCATCTACCCGGGCCTTGACGGTGACCACCTCATCCAATTCGAGGTCGTTGCACGCAAAACCAGTTGCAGAAGCGGCCGTGGCAGCGACCAAGTCGCCCTCGCACTCCACCGTGTAGTCTGCCAAGTCTCCGTCGATGTCCAACGAAGCACATCCCAAGCAAGGGTCTGCGCTGTCGAGCGGAATCACAGCACCCAAGGCATACAGGAAGCTGTTTCCATTGAACTGGAACGCGCCTGCATCAATCAAGAAGACATCGCCGCCAGCATTTTCAAGTCGGCCTTGTCCACCGGCTTCGGTGTAAGTGAACTCTTCACCATAGTAGTTAGAGTAGGCACCTCCCTCCTGCATTTCTGAGCAGAGACCTGGGAACACGTGACCTGCAATCAAGTCGCCAAGCACTTCTTGAGACAGTGTATTCAAGTTGTAACCCGCTTCATCCCATGCGCCATTGGATGGCAAGAAGATTGAACCGCAATCCTCATCTTCAACCGCTGGACCGAAGATGTCACCCAAACCGAGCATGATGAGCGCCGCCACCAAATCGTCAGAAGGGTTATCAATCGCATCGTTCAACAAAGAAGCTGAACTGTCGATCATTGCGCCTTCAGAAAGAGCCACGGCAATGGCGCCACCTTCTGGGTTCAAGGACTCATCCTCGTTGCAAATCCCATCTTGATCAAGGTCATTCAAACATGCACTTGAGCAATCAACGTAATCGGCACCATAGAGGTCGATAGGATACTGACACTCCCCTGCATCCGTTGCAAAGGCGTTGTAGTTACACGCATCTTCTTCTTGGCAACCTACGATTTCGAAGGGGTCGCAAGTGCCATCGCCGTCTGTGTCGATCAAGCACTCACCATCGCAGTTATAGCCTTCGTCTGCAAAGTCACAGGCTCCTGCGTCTGTTGCGTTTATGTCATAATTACAAGCTGTGTCATCCTGGCATCCAACAATCTCGTCCTCGTCGCAAACACCATCCTGGTCAGCGTCGTTGTAGCATGCGCCATCGCAATCAAGATTGGTAATCCCGTTGTTCACATCGGCTGGATACTCACAAAGAGAGTTGTCCGTGTCTGTAAAATCACCTGCGTTACAAGCCTCAGGGTCAGTGCAACCCGCGGACTCGTCTTCATCACATACACCGTCCTCGTCCGCATCGTTCAAACACGCTCCGTCACAATCCACATAATCCACGCCGTAGGCGTCAATTGGATAAGTGCAACTGCCGTCGTTGTCTGTAGCATCAGCACTGTAGTTACAAGCCTGACCATCCGTACATCCGGCGACTTCGTTCTCGTCGCACACCAAGTCTCCATCGGCATCGTTCAGGCAGTTGCCATCACAATCCACGACGTTGTTGGGGTATCCATCAGGATAGGCACACAAGCTATTGTCGATGTCGCTAAAGTCACCCGCATTGCAGGCCTCAGGGTCCGTACAACCTGCAGTCTCATCTGCATCACAAATGCCATCATTGTCTGCATCGTTGTCCACGATTTCGCCATCCACACAAGAATCACAGATGCCGTCGATGAAGGTGCAACCTCCATCGTCGATGGTGGCAGCAGAATCGTAGTTACAAGCCGTGTTGTCCGTACAACCCGCGCATGTCAAGAATTCACATGAACCGTTGTCGTCGGTGGCCAAGGGATTGTAGTTGCACGCTCCGCTGTTTTGGCAACCTTCGATTTCGTCTTCGTCACAAACCAAGTCACCATCAGCGTCGTTCAAGCAATTCCCATCGCAATCAAGTCCAGCACCAGCAAACTCGCATGTCCCTGCATCTGTTGCGTCAGCATTGTAGTTACAAGCTGAATCATCTTCACAGCCCACGATCTCATTCTCGTCGCACACGCCGTCTTCGTCGGCGTCATTCAAGCAGTTGCCGTCGCAATCGAGACCAGCGTCCGCGAACTCACATGTACCGTCGTCGGTCGCAAGAGGGTTGAAGTTACAGGCCGTTGCATCCTGGCAACCGACCACCTCGTCTTCATCACACACGAGATCATTGTCGCTGTCATTCAAACAAGCACAGTCGCAGTCCACGTTTGAAGCACCATTACAGATGTCCTGTGGATACAGACAAGATCCATCGTTGACTGTCGCGTCAGGGTTGTAGTTGCACGCGTCTGCAGCGTCACACCCTTCGACTGGACCACCTGCACCAAAGAAGAAGGTGTCGCGAAACTCGTCGGAACCATCGCCATTGATGAAAAGCTGGATATAAACCTGACCACTGACTTCACCTGTTGTGGTGAATTGACCAACCAAAACGCTGAGGTCATCGCCAGCAACACCGTTCGCGTCTCCGTTCAAAGCATACCATGCTCCTCCAATGCCATCATCGATGGAAATGTTGCCGCCAGCAAGGCCGCCACCGGGATCAAACACAGTCTGCCAGGGATTGTCTGCGGATTGCACCGTGGCAACCGTCGCTTCCCCGACACTTGCGTTTGGAGCGCTTTCAAGACCAATCGTGACCCAACTGTCATACGCTAGATCTGGATAGACCGCAAACAAAGCGGTTTGAATTCCATTGGGCGTGGCCGCTCCGAGCGTTGCCTGATAGAAGTTCGTCGTGGAGTTCACAAAAGTCGGATTCGTCGCATCTCCAGAAACGGAAGACAAGAAGTCGCTCTCGTTCACAGTCGTGATGTACAGGCGAGTGGTGCTGTACCCTGTGAGGTCAGTCACGCCGAGAAGACCGACCAACTGGCCAATGTTTTCGGTGACGACGACAGTTTCGAGTCCATAACCCTCAGGGGCAGGAGCCGAATTGATCGCGACTTGTTGTTGGGAGAAAATGGCAGTCAAACAGCAAAAAAGGGCTGCGACCAATGTGATGGACTTAGACATCATGTCAAGCAATTTGGTTAACGCGGTTTGGTATCCTCAGACAAGGATGCAGTGAATTTACTTCTCAGATTGCGCTTCTCCTCTAACGCCCACAAACTCGCACCAGCTCTTTTTCGGGATAAAGTCTATTTCGTCTACGTTTTTTTGTTTTTCGTCGAAACTTATGATTCGGAAGCGCTGTGTATAATATCTCTCCTGACAAGGAAACCCTCCTCCCGCCTTCCATTTCTCTTCCCTTTTAATTTCCGTTGAATTGAATCTCAGAAGCCACCTAGTTTTGACTATCTTTGACGCCCTCTACCGGTACCATAGCTCAGGTGGTAGAGCAATGGATTGAAAATCCATGTGTCCCTGGTTCGAATCCAGGTGGTACCACAAAAACAAGCGGACAATCCAGTCCGCTTGTTTTGTTTCTGCCCATCCCACTGCCATGTATCCTGAAGCCCTTGACCTTCAACTCCACGACATCCTAAACTGGATCGACGAAACACGTCCGACTCGCCTCGCAGTTGTGATGGACCGGAATACAGAGAAACATTGCCTCCCCCTTTTGTCCCCTCTTTTGCCCCCGCACACAGAGTTTTTGTGCCTAACGCCGCCTGGTGAGCGCATTAAATCCATCGAGCACGCACTGGCCCTTTGGAGCCAACTCGATGAAGCTGGATTTGACAGGAGCAGCGCCATTTTGGGCCTTGGCGGCGGCACCATCACAGACCTCACCGGATTCGTGGCCAGTACTTACCTCCGCGGCATTTCCTGCTGGCTTGCCCCCACCACGCTTTTGGGCATGGTGGACGCAGCCATTGGCGGCAAGACTGGAATCAACTTGGCCAACGGCAAAAACAGAATCGGCACGTTCCAACAACCCGTTGGCGTGAGCATCAACCCTTTGTTTTTGAATACGCTTCCCGAACGACACAGAAACAACGGCTGGGCCGAACATGCCAAGCACTTGCTCTTGGCCGTGAAAAACTGCAATTTGGGCGCAACCCTTGCCCCGCTCATGAGAGAAGATGCTGAAGCCGAGTCCGTGGGCGCTGCCATCCTTCAATCCGTGAGGATCAAGTCCAACATCGTCGAAACCGACGAAACTGAGCGCAACGGAAAACGTCAACAATTGAATTTTGGTCATACCGTCGGACACGCCCTGGAGTCATGGGCCATGACGGAAGACCAAGATCTTCTTCATGGAGAAGCGGTCGCTTGGGGAATGCAAATCGAGCTCAAAATCAGCGCTCTTCTCTGTGCCGAAAACGACGAAGACAAAACGCAACTCCTCTCGGCATCAGCCGACTTAAACACGCGATTCCCGAGTCAGTTGATGTTGCCTTCTGCGGAAACGTTGTGGGAATGGATGCGCAAGGACAAGAAGAACAAGGCCGAAAAGGTCCATATGGCCCTACTTACAAGGCCTGGTCATCCCTCCATGAATGTGGAAGTCTCCCTGACGTCATTCAAGGATGCCCTTGTGTGAGGAATATTGGGAATCCGACAGCCACTTGTAAAGTCGCTGGAGCTGGACATGTCTTAATTTCGCTTCATGGAGGCGACCATCCAAGATGTGGCAAACCTAATTGACGGACGAATCGAAGGTGCGCCAAATCAGGTTCTCCATGGTTTTGCTGGCATAGAGGAAGCCAAAGAGGGCCAGTTGACTTTCTTGGCCAACCCAGCATACGAACCACACCTTTACACGACAAAGGCCAGCGCTGTGCTCATCGCCGCGCAACACCAGCTCACTGCCCCCCTCTGCGAAGGCACTTCATTGATTCGGGTCAACGACCCCTATGCCGCGATGGCCAAACTGATGCAGACGTTTGCATCGGATGGCAGGGACGAAGAGAAAGTGGAGAATGACATTCACCCCACTGCTGTGGTGCACCCCACTGCTACTTTAGGTCAAGGCATCACATTAAGTGCCCTGTGCTTTGTCGGTGAAGGCGCCGTCATTGGAGACCGTGTTCATCTGGCCCCGGGGGCCATGGTCGATGAGAACAGCGAGATTGGCGCAAACTGCGTCCTGGGGATCAGGAGTGTTGTCGGCAAATCGTGCATCCTTGGGGCCCGCTGCATTCTTCAAGTAGGTGCCACAATTGGCGCCGACGGTTTTGGCTTTGCCCCCACTGGAAAAGGCTACGAAAAAGTGCCACAATTGGGCAACGTTGTCCTTGGAGACAATTGTGAAATCGGCGCTGGGACGTCCATTGATCGCGCCACCCTCGGCTCAACGGTATTGGGTCAAGGTGTCAAACTAGACAACCTGATTCAAGTTGGACACAACGTCCAAATTGGAGACCACACGGTGATCGCCGCCCAAACGGGCATTGCAGGCTCGACTTCCATCGGAAGCCATTGTATGATTGGCGGCCAAGTGGGCATCAATGGGCATATCCATGTGGCCTCAGGCACCAAAGTGGCCGCGAAAAGCGGCATCTCCGCCAGCGTCAATCGGGAAAATCAAGTCCTGCAAGGCAACCCCGCACAACCCATACGACAGCACCAGCGCATTCAACTCGCGCTGCGCCGTCTTGCCCGAGAGTTTGACTCTAAACAAAGTCAATCAAACGGAACACCCAACGCCCAGCAAAGCGTCTAAACCATGTCGAACACCTCTTCACAGGGCTCCATTCATACCGCTGCCATTCGCAGCGACAAACAGCATACCCTCGGCAGCAGCTTCTCGGTGGAGGGCATCGGCCTGCACACCGGGCAATTGACAACGCTGACGTTACATCCTGCCGATGTGAATCACGGGTATGTGTTTCAACGAACGGATTTGCCAGACGCCCCAAAAATTCCAGCCGACTGTGACCTCGTCGTCGAGACCCGCAGAGGCACCACACTCGAAAAAGCAGGCGCGAGGGTGTACACCACCGAACACCTTCTCGCAGCACTTTACGGCTGTGGAATCGACAATGTCTTGATTGAAATGAACGGGCCAGAAGTCCCCATTCTCGATGGAAGCAGTTGGCCTTTTGTCGCCCACATCGAGCAAACGGGGGCCTTGATGCAAGACGCAGACCGTCGGTTCCTTGTTCTCAATGACACCATTACCCAGCACGATGGCGAAGGCGTCGAAATGCTGGCTGTGCCGCCGATAGACGATGAATTCAGGGTCACTGTGATGGTCGACTATCACAGCCCCATTTTGGGTACACAGCATGCCAGCATGTATCACCTCGGTCAATTTGTGCCCGAGATCAGCAGGTGCAGAACGTTTGTCTTTCTCAAAGAGGTCAAGTCCCTTTTGGAGCAAGGTCTCATCAAGGGTGGCGACCTCGACAATGCCATTGTTCTGGCAGAAAGAGAGTACGCCGAGCCTGAGTTGAACGACATTGCAAAACTTGCCGGCAAAGAGAACCTACGGGTCGAGCCAGGTAAAATCGGTGTCCTCAACAACATCGCCCTGCAATACGAGAATGAGCCCGCCCGGCACAAACTGCTCGACATCATTGGCGACCTCGCCTTGACCGGCTGCTTCATCAAAGGCCACATCTTGGCCGCTCGACCCGGTCACGCTGGAAACGTGGCCTTTGCGCAGAAACTGAAGCGAATGATGCAGGCCGAAAAAGGCATCCCGCATTACGACCCCACAGAAGCACCTGTGTTCGACATTCATGACATTGAACGACTTCTCCCGCACAGGTACCCCTTCCTTTTGGTGGACAAGGTGATCTCGCGCACCGACGAAGGCATTGTTGGGTTGAAGAACGTGACCATGAACGAGCCCTTTTTCCAAGGGCACTTTCCCGGCAATCCTGTCATGCCAGGCGTATTGCAAATTGAAGCCATGGCTCAAGTAGGCGGCATCTTTGCCTTGAGTAGTGTAGAGAATCCCGAGGAATGGTCGACCTACTTCATGAAAATCGACAACGTTCGATTCAAACAGAAGGTCGTTCCTGGCGACACCGTGCTGTTCCAACTCAAATTGGCCAGCCCCATTCGAAGGGGGTTGGTACACATGACAGGCAAGGCCTTTGTGGGCGGAAAACCTGTCTCAGAAGCTGAAATGCTGGCCCAAATCGTTCGGGACCGCGTCCCATCCACCACATCCGCATGAGCACGACCACCCCCAGTGAGGGCATTTCAGACATGGCCGTGATCCACCCGGATGCCAGCATCGGCGAGGGGGTGACCATCAGTCCGTTCTCAACCGTTGCAGGAGATGTGGTGATTGGGCATGGAACGTGGATCGGTCCAAATGTGACCATCATGGATGGCACACGTATCGGCTCGCATTGTCGCATATTCCCGGGCGCTGTTGTCGGCGGCATTCCGCAGGACCTCAAATACGCAGGAGAACACACCACCGCGGAAATCGGTGACCACACGACCATTCGCGAGTGTTGCACCATCAATAGAGGTACGACTGACCGCATGCACACCAAGGTGGGCTCCCACTGCTTGTTGATGGCCTATACTCACGTAGCCCATGATGCCGTGATTGGTGACCACTGTGTTTTGGCCAACTGTGCCAGCATCGCTGGTCACGTGACCATCGAGGACTGGGTCATCATTGAAGGTGTAGTGGCCGTTCAGCAATTTGTTCGCATCGGACAGCATGCCTTCGTAGCCGGCGGTTCCTTGGTTCGAAAGAACATCCCTCCTTTCGTCAAGGTGGCCCGTGAGCCCTTGAGCTACATTGGAGTGAATGCCATTGGTTTGCGTCGCCGAGGATTCCCCGATGAGTTTGTGCGGGCTGTGGAAGACGTGTATCGAACGCTCTACATTACTGGAGGAAACATGTCAAAGGCCATTAAAGTGGCTGAATTAGAATTGCCACTCAGTGAGGCCAAGGACATCATTCTCGCCTTCATTCGGGCATCAGACAAGGGCATTGTTCGAGGGCCCTTCTGAATGAAAAACCCCATGCCGCTGGCCTGCGTGGTCAAAGAACTCGGAAAGCGCCACGGAAAAACGTGGGTGTTGAGAAAGCTCAATTTCGAGGTGGCCCCCGGAAGTATGGTGGCCCTGCTCGGCGCAAACGGCAGCGGAAAATCCAGCTTGCTCCGTATGATGTGCGGAATGGATGGATGGAGCGAAGGCGAAGTCAACTGGTCCATCGGTCAAAATCTAATAGAGCGGAAAGACCTCGCAGGCGCCATTTCGTATTGCGCACCGGATCAGTCCCTCATTTTGGACCTTACCGTAGAAGAGCACATCGCATTTCACTTCAAGTTCCGAAGTCCCATTCAAGGCACCGATCTCGAAAGTGCGCTCTTGCTCTCTATGCTCAAAAGCAAACGAGATGCTCGGGTTCGAAACTTGAGCTCGGGCATGCGTCAGCGTTTGTCACTCACGCTGGCGTTCTCCACACAGTCTTCCGCCTTGTTCCTCGACGAGCCCACCTCTCATCTCGATGCCAATGGCCGCGCCTGGTTTGCGCAGTTGATGGCCGAATGGACAGCGGAACGGACCCTGATTGTGGCATCAAACCACAACGAAGAAGAGATCCCACAAGGGGCTCAGCGCATTGCGCTCGCATAATTCCAAAAAGTTTATCGGGAATTAATCACTTTACAATCAGTGGTTTAGGTCGAGAAATTCAGGTGAGAGAAAAAAAGATGTAACCGTTTTGCCAACCGTGGCGTAATGGGAGATGAATCCACAAACATCTCAAAATGATTCGCACATCTTTTCTTTCCTTGGCCCTTCTTGGCCTCCTTTTCTCAAACGTCACACTCGCAGCCTCTCCACAGGATGACATCCAGTGCAAAGTCGAGCAAGACGTCGTCAATACCGCCCTGTTTTTGGAGGGCATGTTAACCCAATCCTACCGTGCCTGCTCTAAAGGCACCATCTCAGACTTGGACATCATTGCCGCGGCCGAATTCAATGGCGGAACGGTAAGTGTGGCCATCATGGATGCCAACATGACGCTTCGCGCCATCAAGACGTTCACCGAGGACAACTACAATGGCACCAGTTTCTACTTGGACAATTTGGCCATCCCTACACTGCGCAACAGCACCATTTACGTTGTGTTGAAGACGTATGATGGCGCCAGCTGCGTCTTGCCTTGCACCGACAATGCCAATGATTTTGTTGGCAGTCTTAAGCTTGGGAACGAAGACGCAGGCAAGAACCTGAAATTCAGCTCCTCTTTCCGTGGCGCCTCCTCCAGCGTGCAGTCGGAAAACGTCACTCGTGGCGAGACAACCAACGACGGTCCATCCCATGTGCAATCGCGTGTTGCCGCCGATCTCGAGCTTCAAGTTGAAGGTGATTGCGCTTCAGCACAACGCAAAAGCAGTGGTGTTCTCAACTTCAATGGTGAGACCCTTATCCAAACGTTCAAGGCGTGCGACCGTGGCCGCATCACCAACATCAAATTGGCCGTCCCATTCGTTGAGCCTGGCTACACTTTTGATTACGGTTTGACAACGCAAGACGGCACCGTGCTTTCAGCGGGGACTTTTACCCACGAAGACATGATGGACGACGAACTGCTTCTCACATTCAATGCCGGAGCAGTGCGCGCAAACCAGACTGTGCTTTTGAAAGTGTCTTGCCCTCAAGGCGCTCGACTTGCGGCGCTGGCTAACGGAGCTGGAGATTCAGAGTTTGGCCGTCTCTACATCAATGGACAAGCCGCCCTCTTCAACCTGACCATGGCTGCGGGCCTGAACGCCGCAACAGCCAACTCAGTGGAAGCCACAACCGACGGACGTGATGACATCATCCTGGGCACATACCCTGTTCCTTTCGGAGACGTTCTGAACGTCGCCATTCGCGGAACCGTCGCACATGGAGCTGTACTGCAGCTTTTGGATGCCCAAGGCATGCCAGTTGAAAAGCGCTACTTGAGCGCCGGATCAATCAACAAGCCGATTCGATTGAATGAGCTCGGTTACTTGCGCCCCGGCCTGTACACCATTCGCCTCGTAAGCGGGGAGAATGTGGTCACCAAGCGCATTTTGAAAGGCTAAAGAAATAGATGTTCGATAAAAAGGGCCACTTCCTTCGGGGGGTGGCCTTTTTGCATTCAAAATCACCCAATCGGTTGGTGCGACGGGCGAAGCAAATCGAATGCCGTCTTCACCGGAGCAAAGGTGGCTGAATGCACCTCGACAAAGACGGTATTCCAACGGCCCATGGCGCCATTCCAAAGACCGGGATGCTCAAGCGCTTTCAGCGGAGTGCCTTCGTGCGTTTTGGACACCACAAAATCCCGACGCGGATCCACAAAAGACATCAAGTCATAGGGCGACCCGAACTGATCGTGAAGCGAACACACCAAATCCACGGGGTTGAAGTGCGTCGCTTTGGACAAGCACTCTCGAACCGCTGGATGGGCAAGGTCCATTTCTGCGCGCTCCACCACCTGAGACCGCAGTGTTCCTTGGTCGTCTCTCAACCAAAAAGGCCCGCCGCCGGGCTCGCCTTCGTTGCGAACCATTCCCGCGACCAACAATGGCCGATCCAAGGCTTCTCGGAGGTCACCTGCCTCGGCGGGCGGCTTGTCCAAAGGATGGAGCGGCCCCTGGACCAACCAATCTTGAGCGGGAACCACGTCCCCCTTTTCGAGCGCCTTCAATGCCTGAATGCGCTCTCGATCCATCGTTTCCGCAAGGCCCAGCAGCGCCCTGCGCCACGGCAAAACTTGCTCCAGCGCTGATTCCGGACGCACATTGTCAATGTTTTTGATGCTGACCAACGCCCCGGGATTGGCCTGACCAATCGCCGCGAGGTTGTGCAACAAGGATCCGTGACCACCGGGTCGAAACAGCGGGGAACCGTCTGACTTGAGGAATGGCCGATTGTCTTCGGTCACCGCTATGGTGTCCGTGGAGGCATCCTGAACGGAAGCACCCACCGACAAGCCATAAGTTCTGGCTGCAGCTTGAATGGCTTGGAGTTGGGTCTCGAAAACACGGGCGGGAAGGGTAAAGTGAATCCGTCCTCCTTCGACGCTCAGCGTGCGCGCCCATTCCATTAGCTGTCCATCAAAGGCCGTTCGGACCTGATCGTTTTCCACGTGAAAATCAAGGGCCCCTTTGGGCAAGTCAGGCAGGCCCAAAACATGGACCACTGCTGCCCAACGCTCTTCAAGTGTGTCACAATTGGCTTTCGCTTCCGCCGCTTTACGAAAAGGAAAAGACGCCCAATGTTCGTCCAACTGTGCCATCGCGGTAGGCTCTCGATTCACTATTGCATTGAACATGCGCGTGGCGGCGCCACTGGCGGGAATAAATCGAATCGCTCGATGCACAGGGAGCTGGGTCCCGATCTCCGCCATTTCGGCCAATTCAGCCGCAGCGAAGCGACGAATGCCCGCCATCAGAGTGCAAGGGAATTCAGGTGACGCAGTCTCAGAAGCGGTCAACAGCCGATGAAACTGGCGCTCAACTTCAGACGGGGCCAATCCATGGCGCGCGGCATCCAACAAGAAATCCTTTGACAGTCCGTTTTTCACTCGGCCAATTTACCGAAGGACCAAACTGCATCCAATCCGATTGCGCCGATCGCGCAGACGGCTTTACGCTCTTTTTAAGCCCCTTTCCGAATCGATGGTAGAGCTCCCGTGGGTTTTCCCTTCTGTGCGGGCGGCTCCCATCAAATGAAGGCGATCTCTGTCGGTGGACAAGGCGGCCATGGCAAGATCCAACGCTGCGCGTGCGGCCCTGAGTCGCTCGGGTATGTCTTCGGGTTGGATCCCACTTCTGGACACCGTTTCAATATGTAAGGTGTGGTACAACACGCCCTCCATGCCCAACATCCCCAAACTGCTCTTGGCTTTGTGCGCCAGGGGATGGAGCTGCCGCCATTGGCCGTGCGCCAAACGAGACTCCATTTCGTCAAAGTAGCCAGGCACTTGAACCTCAAACAAATCCAAGATGCGGCGGACCATGGCATCGTTGCCTTGGAACACCTCTTGGAGGTAGCTGAGATTATAGAGCTCTGCGTTCATGATTGCGTGAAGTCACGCGTTTTGACCTAGGCAATACGCACGCCTCCCCAAAAAGGTTACCGATATTTGAGCATGAATCAAGAATTGAACCGTCCCCGCATTCTCGTGACTGGAGGCGCCGGATTCATTGGTTCCCACACTGTCGTCGCGTTGCACGAGGCTGGCTACCAACCCATAATCATAGACGACCTTCGCAACAGCCGAAAGGAGGTGGTATCCAGTCTTGAAGACATCGTAGGCGGCGCGCTCGAATGGCACCGCGTGGATTGTGGAGACCGCCAAGCCATGGCCCCCGCCTTTGCTCAACCGGTGGCAGGCGCCATTCATTTTGCCGCCGACAAGGCCGTTGGGGAGAGCGTCGAACATCCCGAAAAGTATTTCGACAACAACATTGGAGGTACAGCCCGATTGGTCTCCATCCTCCGCGAGCACAAGGTTTCCCAATTGGTCTTTAGCTCCTCGTGTACGGTCTATGGAGAGGCGAAACAACTTCCAGTATCTGAATCCGCACCTGTCCTTCCTGCAGCCTCACCCTATGGGTATACGAAGCAAGCCTGTGAGCAATTGCTCCACAGTGCTCATGCGGCTGCCCAAGGCACGCTGGGAATGGCCATCCTCCGCTATTTCAACCCCATCGGAGCGCACCCCAGCGCAAAAATTGGAGAGTTGCCTTTGGGGCCGCCGGCCAATCTCGTCCCCTTTCTCACTCAGGCTGCAGCTGGCCTAAGGGGACCTTTGACGGTTTTCGGATCCGATTACCCCACCCCAGATGGCACGTGCATCCGAGATTACTTGCATGTCTGTGACCTTGCCGAGGCCCATGTCGCTGCCTTAGGGTGGCTGGCAAGGAACCCCGCAGGAATCGACACCTTTAACCTCGGAACGGGTCGAGGGACCAGCGTAAAAGAAGTCATGGACAGCTTTGAGCGTGCCACGGGCATTCCCGTACCCCATCAAATGGGCCACCGCCGCTCAGGAGATGTTACGGCCATCTACGCAGACCCCACCAAGGCCAAGGATCAATTGGGCTGGACCAGCAAAAGAACACTGGACGCCTGTCTTTTAGACGCTTGGCGCTGGCAACAGCGCCTTGGCCAATTCAATAACTGAGGGCCTTAGAGGGTCCATCCGGACTCGACCATCGCCCGCACCAAGGTGAATCCCACCAAAAAGCCGAGCGCCAATTCTCTAGGGGTATGCACCCCCAGCTTCATGCGGGACCAACCAATGGCACCGGCAAGCAAAAACCCGAGGGGCAACAACGACTCGAGTCCCAGGTCGTGCATATGATTGAACGCCCAAACGGCACCCAGCGCCCCACCATTCGCCAAAAGGTGCATGCTCATTTTGATGCGGCGATTGACCAAAATGGCCAAGATCAATGCGACCATCATGGCCAACACCAAACTCAAGACTTCGGGCGGCAAATACACCCCTGGACGGGTCAGCGCGATATAACCGAGCACCTGATAAAACAGCACCATCAAAAACGGCCACTTCCGCTCCTCTCGATTGGACACTTCTAAATCCCCCAAAGCCCCTCGTTTATAGAGGAACCAAATGGAAACCGCGGGGGCCAGCGCATTGATCATCAAAACAGTGGCCACATAAATCATGACCCCAGGCTGCATGCGCACCCAAGGATCCAAGAGCCACAGCGTGCCCAACAAAAGCAACGGAGTCCACAATGGGTGAAACACGTAAGACAACAAAAAAGCCAGCTTGCGCATCACAATTCTTTGCGCAGCCTTGCCACGGGTATGCCCAACTGCTCTCGATACTTGGCCACGGTTCGCCGGGCTATTTTGTACCCTTTGTCCTGAAGCACCTTCATGAGCTTTTCATCGCTCAGTGGCTTCCGTTTGTCTTCGTCTTTGACGGCATCGTCCAAGATCTTTTTGACTTCGCGAGTGGACACCTCTTCCCCGCTCTCGGTGGCCAATGACTCACTGAACAAGGTCTTGAGCAAAAACGTCCCGTAAGGCGTTTGGACATATTTCGAATTCGCCACGCGCGATACAGTGCTAATGTCCATGTCTATGCGTTCGGCGATGTCCTTGAGGATCATCGGCTTCAAGTCTGTCTCGTCTCCAGACAAGAAATAGGCTTCCTGCAGATTTAGAATGGCCTCCATGGTGATTTTCAGCGTGTTTCGGCGCTGATGAATGGCATCAATGAACCACTTCGCTGCATCCACTTTGCGCTTCACAAATGTGATGGCCTCCTTCTGAGAGCGGTCTGGGTTTTTTGCTGCGGCATAGCCTGCCATCATCTCTCGATACTCGCTGGACACCTTGAGTTCTGGTGCATTTCTGCCATTGATGCTCAGCCGCAATACATCCCCTTCGACGGTAACATGAAAATCAGGGACCACCGCTTGAATGGGACGACTCGAGTCAGAACCTGAGTTGCCCGGTTTGGGGTTCAACCGGGTGATTTCCGACATGGCCTCTCGCAATGCATCCTCCTCGATGTCCAGGCGCAGGATCAACTTGTCGTAATGCTTTTTCGTAAAAGCATCGAATTGTTCCAATAAGATGCGCTTGGCCAAGCGCAACGAGCCCTCCTCTTCAGCCGACTCTAGCTTGCGTTGAATTTGAAGAACCAAACACTCTTGCAAATCGCGCGCACCGATGCCCGCTGGATCGAGCTGCTGTACAATGTCCAACACCAGCTCTAGCTCCTCCTCCTCCACCTCGATGCCCTGGCCAAAGGCCAAATCGGAGGTGATGGAATACAGGTCCCTTCGCAGATATCCGGCCTCGTCTAAATTGCCAATCAGAAAGGTCGCCAGGAGCCTTTGGCGGTCGCTCACGGGACGAAGTCCCATTTGAGCGGTCAACCGCTCCGCGAAAGACTCCCCTGCGCCAAATGGCAAGTCACGGTCATCTTCCTCGCGGTGATTGTTGACCGCATATCGATAGTTTGGTGTGGGATCATCGAGGTAAGCGTCGAAATCAAAATCGTCGCGGGTCTCTCCCCGGTCATCGTCTAGACCTTCCGCTTTGTCAAACTCCTCTTCCTCTGCGCGCCCTTCTTCCAATGCGGGGTTCGCCTGCAACTCCTCCTTGATTCTCGCCTCTAGCTCCAGCGTAGGAACCTGCAACAGCTTCATCAACTGAATCTGCTGAGGACTCAGCTTTTGCTGAAGTTTTTGCTGTAGACTTTGCTTGAACATACTTTAAGATAACGCAGCAATTCGCTGCATCGTCTTCAGAATTCCGCGTTCTGCGGTGTCCGTGGGAATGGAATTACGTCTCGGATGTTGGTCATGCCCGTGGCAAACATTACTAGACGTTCGAATCCCATGCCGAATCCGGCATGCGGAGCAGATCCGAAACGCCGGGTGTCCAAATACCACCAAACATGCTCTTCGGGAATGTCGAATTCCGCGCACTTTTTCTGCAACATGTCGAGCCTTTCCTCACGTTGACTGCCGCCCACCAATTCACCAATGCCCGGCACCAAAACATCCATCGCCGCCACGGTTTTACCGTCGTCGTTGGAACGCATGTAAAACGCCTTGATTTCGGCGGGGTAATCCGTCAAAATCACCGGCTGCTTGAACTTCTTTTCGACCAACCAGCGCTCGTGCTCGCTTTGCAAGTCCACTCCCCATTCCACGGGGTACTTAAACTTCTTCTTCTTGAACGGCTTGGAATTGCGCAACAAGTCAATCGCCTCGGTATAAGTGAGTCGAATGAACGGATTCTCGGTCACAAACTTGAGCCTTTCGATGAGGCCCATTTCGTTGCGTTGGTCTGCGGGAAGTTGCTTCTCGGCGTCCGCCTCTCGCTTAGCGAGAAATTCCAACTCGGCAGGGTACTGCTCGAGGACTTTGTTCAACACAAAACGCAGGCAGTCCTCTGCCAAGTCCATGTTGTCCACCAAATCATTGAAGGCCACCTCGGGTTCAATCATCCAGAACTCGGCCAAATGCCGGGAGGTGTTGCTGTTTTCGGCTCGAAATGTGGGGCCAAAAGTGTACACCTTGCCCAACGCCATGGCCCCGAGCTCGGCCTCTAACTGACCACTCACGGTGAGGTTGGTCGGCTTGGAGAAAAAGTCTTGCCCATGGTCCACATCCCCGTCTTCGGTTTTTGGAACGTTGGCCAAATCCAAGGTCGTCACCTGGAACATCTCTCCTGCACCTTCGGCATCACTTCCCGTCACAATGGGCGTGTGCAACATGTAAAAGCCGTTCTTCTCGAAATACTCATGAATGGCAAACTGAAGGCCATGTCTCAAGCGAAAAACCGCATTGAACGTGCTCGTCCGGAACCGCAAATGGGCCTTTTCCCGAAGAAACTCCATGGTATGGCGCTTCATTTGAATGGGATATACCTCGGGGTCGGCATCGCCCAAAACTTCGAGCTGGCTGACCTCCAATTCGGTCACTTGCCCCTTGCCCTGGCTTTCCACCAATTGACCCACAGCACAGACTGAGGCGCCCGTGGTCAAACGCTTGCGCAAGGCCTCCTCCGTGGCTTCGCGGTCGACCACGAGCTGAAGGTTGGCCAATGACGAGCCGTCATTGATGGACAAGAACTGATCGTTGCGGAAGGTGCGGACCCAGCCGCACACAGTCACGGTCTCACCGACCAAGTCGGTGTTGAGCAACGTAGAAATTACATTTCGCTTCACGTCTGCAAAGATGCGGCGATTCAAGCCTGTTTCGGCGACTTCTGTTCATCGGCGTGCACCACGCCGTCTCTGAGCCGAACAACCCGATGCGCATATTTGGCGATGTCCTCCTCGTGGGTGACCAAAACCACTGTGTTTCCGGCATTGTGAATCTCTCCAAACAACGCCATAATCTCCAATGAAGTTTTGGTGTCCAAATTTCCGGTTGGCTCATCTGCCAGCAGCAAATCGGGCCGATTGACCAGTGCCCGGGCCACGGCCACACGCTGGCGTTGACCCCCAGACAGCTCGTTGGGCCGGTGGTCCATCCTGTCGCCCAAACCCACTTGGTTCAACACCTCTTTTGCGCGCTCTTCTCTCTCTGCTTTAGACACCCCGGCGTACACCAAAGGCAAGGCGACATTTTCCAATGCTGTGTACCTCGGCATGAGGTTGAACGTTTGAAAAACAAAACCAATTCTTCGGTTTCGAATGTCGGCGAGTGCATTGTCGTCGAGTGCGCCAACATCCTCATTGGCCAGGTGATATTTCCCAGAAGTTGGCGTATCCAAGCAACCCAACATGTTCATGAGCGTTGATTTCCCAGAACCCGACGGCCCCATCAACGCGGTGTATTCACCTTGAGCAATGTTGACTGTCAAACCCCGTAAAGCATGCACCTTCTGCTCGCCCACTGTGTAGGTCTTCCAAACATCCTGAACGGCAATCAACGACGACATGGGTGCAAGTTAGCTCGGGGTTTGACGGCGGTTGTTTTATTTTTCAATCTGAACTGAATCCATGCCATTGATTTCATTCCGTTTTGCGCCCTTGACGGCTTTGTTCTCCCTGCTGTTGCTCTCGCCGACTTCCAGCGGTCAACTCGTAACGGACAACACCATTGGTGCTGAGGCCGCCTTGATTGACTTCCTCCTCGGCGAAGGCGTCGAAGTCAGCAACATCACGTTCAGTGGTGATCTCGATCAAATCGGCAGCTTTGACGCTGAAAACACCAACATTGACATTGCCAACGGAATCATGCTGGCCACGGGAAACATCGACGTGGCCATCGGCCCGAACGATGCGGGTGGAGCGGGACTTGGCGGTGGCAACAATGGCGCCGGGGACCCCGACTTGACCGCATTGAGTACGTTCAACACAAACGATGCCGCCATTCTTGAATTCGACTTCGTTCCAACAGGTGACTCCCTGATCTTCAACTATATATTCGGGTCAGAAGAGTACAATGAATACGTCTGCGGAACGGTAAATGATGCCTTTGGATTCTTTCTCTCCGGCCCGGGCATTGTAGGCCCCTATTCGGACAACGCCATCAACTTGGCCGTTATCCCCAACCCCATTTTGGAGGACGAGACCATTCCTGTCACCATCAACACCGTCAACAATGGCACAGCAGGCGGAAACGGCAATGCCAACAACTGCAATCAGGTTTCCGCACAATGGAACTTGAACACCGATTATTATGTAGACAATGCGGGCAACAACGACGCTAACTCCGTCCAACTGGACGGCTTCACGGTCATTTTGACGGCGGCAGCGCAAGTTCAATGTGGACAGACCTACCACATCAAAATCGCGATTGCCGACGCTGGAGACACCGCATTCGACAGTGCAGTTTTCCTCGAAGGCGGGAGTTTCGCCTCCAACGGAGCCAACATTGAAGCCTCTGCAAGCATTGGTGGTGCGCCCGTATTCCTCGGCGACACCATTGTAGTCGAGGGCTGCAATGAGGCGGCATTCACTGTGATCCGTCCACTGGCCGATTTTACCGATACACTGGAATTGTTCGTTTACGGAACTGCTGAGTCAGGCGTAGACTTTGTTGCCATTGACACGGCCGTCATCATGGAAGCAGGGGTGGGTGAACAGCTAATCCCACTCATCGTCATCGATGACAACCTCGCAGAAGGCCCAGAAACAGTCACTCTAGAATACCTCTACGTCAACCTTTGCGGAGATTCCACCCTGGCCTCCGCTACGCTGGTGATTCAAGATCCCGATCCCATTCTGGTCCAAGTTCCAGACGAAGTGGCGCTGTGCCCTCCCGTTGAAATTTCCGCTTTGGTCACCCAAGGCTATGCCCCATTTACGTTTGATTGGAGCACCGGGGACACCACCTCCAGCATTGATTACGACGACCTCGAGCCGACCACCATTTCCTTGACGGTAACCGATGTATGCGGTGACTCTTTGTTCTTGCCCATTGACTTGGTCAACCCCACCGCCTTAGATGTGGACATTGTTCAACAAGACGAACCCTACTGCCCCGGTGACCCCGTTCAATTGGGAACAGAAGTCCTTTCGGGAAGCGGCGCAGTCACCTGGGACTGGACGGCCTCTCCCGACCTCGACAATGCGAATGGAGGCAACGCGACGGTGAGTCCCAGCACAAATGCCACATTTACAGTGAATGCCGAAGACGCTTGTGGACAGACCGCGGAGGCAAATTGGACTGTCCTTGTGCCTACCTACGAGCCCATCCTAAGTGCCAACACCACCTTCTGCCTTTTCCAGCAAGGTGTGTTGGGCGTGGAAGGAGGCACCTTTCTCTACACGTTTAGCGGTCTTGATGGCGTCGCTTTGAATGCAGAAACTGATTCTGCCGTGGTCTTCACCAACGGCACCGGTAGCATGTATGTGGGGGGCGGCAACGCGACGACCACGGTGGTGATCACCGACGAGTGCGGCACAAGCATTCAAGTCGATGTGACCTCCGAAGAATGCGAAACTGTGATCCCCAACATTTTCACCCCGAACAACGACGGCGAAAATGACCGATTCGTGATTGAGGGCATCGAGGGTTATCCCGGCAGCAGCCTGCAGGTATTTAACCGTTGGGGAGACGAAGTCTACTTCGACCCAAGCTATGACTCCACATGGGAAGCCGACGGCTTATCCGAAGGCGTGTATTACTACGTCTTTGTTCGGAGTGACAACTTGAGTTTTGCCGGGTCCGTGCAAGTGGTCAGGCAACGGTTCTGACCTCGGAATCTCTAAGTTTAGCGGCGCACAAGGGAAGATCCGGTCATCTCCTCTGGAATAACCAATCCCATCAGGTCCAACACAGTCGGAGCCACATCGGCCAAGATGCCATCGGACACGCCTGTTACGCCATCGCCAATGGCGATCACCGGCACCAAGTTCGTCGTGTGTGCAGTGTGTGGTGTTCCATCTGCATTCCTTGCCAATTCTGCGTTTCCATGGTCGGCAATGATCACGAAGGCATAGCCAGCAGCTTGGCCGACTTCCAATACACGGCTCAACTGCCGGTCGGTTTCTTCACAGGCCGCAACAACCGCATCGAAGACCCCAGTGTGCCCTACCATGTCTGGATTGGCGAAGTTGAGACACACAAAATCAGGAGCAGATTCCGAGGCCATGGCGTCCATCGCCGCCCCAGCTACACCCGAGGCACTCATGGTGGGTTGCAAGTCATAGGTGGCGACTTTAGGTGAGGGCGCCACTGCGCGTTCCTCTCCTGAAAAAACCGCCTCTCGGCCGCCGCTAAAGAAAAAGGTCACATGGGGATACTTCTCCGTTTCGGCCAACCGGAGCTGAGTGTGCCCGGCCAGACTGACCACCTCGCCGAGGGTCATGGGGAGGTTGGGTTTGTCGTACATGACCTCAATGCCCTTGAACCTGTCGTCATAATTGGTCATGGTGACATAGTGCACATCGAGCATAGACATGCCCTCCTCGGGAAAATCTTCTTGCGTCAAGGCCGTGGTGATTTGCCGACACCGGTCGGTCCGGAAATTGAAGCACAAGACCACATCTCCCGGGCGAATCCGTCCATCTACACCCTCCATTGTGGCTGGCTCGACAAATTCGTCGGTAACATCAGCGGAATAGGCTGCTGCCATGGCCGCCTGGGCGTTTTCAAAAGACTCACCCTCGCCCTTCACCAGAAGACGATAGGCCTTGGCAATGCGCTCCCAGCGTTTGTCCCGGTCCATGGCCCAATACCGACCACACACTGTCGCGATTTCCGCGCCGGTTTCTGCACAAACCGTTTCGAGCTCTTCCAAGTAGCCGGCCCCCAGCTTTGGCGCAGTGTCGCGACCATCGGTGAATGCGTGAACCACCACATCCTGCACCTCGGCATCTGCAGCGATGCGCAGCAAGGTGTGCAAATGGTCCTGCTGACTGTGTACCCCGCCTCGGCTCACCAATCCCATCAAATGCAGGCGACATCCCTCTGCTTTGGCCAGAGCGAGTGCGTGTTGCAATACGGGCTCAGTGGCCATCGAGCCATCGGCTACCGCCCGATCAATCCGCAGCAGGTCCTGGTAAACGACGCGGCCTGCACCGATGTTCAGGTGGCCCACCTCGCTGTTGCCCATTTGTCCATCGGGAAGCCCAACATGCTCTCCATGCGTCACCAGCGTGGCGTGGCCATGCGTGTTCACGAGCCCATCAAATGTGGGGGTCTTGGCGGTATGAACGGCGTTGTTGGCATCGGGTGAACCGAGGCCCCATCCGTCGAGGATGACAAGGGCGGTTTTTTGCTTCATGGCGGCGCGAAGTTACCGCGGAGGATGACCTCGGCGACATGGCTACGCAGCTCAGGCCCAGAATCGCATCGGCGCCCGCAGAAGCTGCGCTCGTGAAGCCCCCTCTTCTTCTCCTTTGGCAAACAAAAAACCCATCCTGAACACATCCAAAGCTTCAACTGATGGGTGCTGTGCAAGCTCGATCCATGCCGCGTGCATGTCCTCCGACCAGCGGATGTCATCCACAATGACCAGGGCACCAGGAGCCAAGGCCGAACGAATTTGACGCCACTGATCGAGCAGCGCAGGTCCCTCATGGTGCCCGTCCAAAAACACCAAATCCAATGGAGGAGATTGTGCGAGAAATGGAGCCAAAGTGTTTCTGAAAGGCCCCACGAAAAGGGTGACGTCCGCCTCGGGATACAACCGCTTGAGCCGGTCAGCTGTGAAGCTGGCAAGCTCGGGGCTTCCCTCGAGACCCACATATTCGGCTTGGCCATTGCATCCGTGCAACAATTGGACGCCACCTGATCCCAAGCATGTCCCCAACTCTAGAATGCGCACAGGGCGGTCTTTCCCGACCGAAGCCTGTCCAATCCACGCCGCGGCCGCACTCAACCAAACCCCCTTTCTGAGGTCAGAAGAAGCCCGTCCGGCCAAGTCAGAAAAGGTGACCGACACCGACTTTCCCTGTGCCCCGTGATGCGCACCAAAATCCAACACCCTCAAAACCTCGCTGCTCCGTCTCATGTCCCGCTCCTCTTCTTTGAATGCCCCCCACCCCTTGTTGGCTCTCGGACATTTTCGAAAAGTTAAAAGCGAAAAACGCCTCCCATCCCCCTCACAAACAGCAGGTTGAGCAAGGCATCGTATGCCCCACTTTACCCAATCTGTCCATCTGTCGGTTTTCTGCATGCCCTGCAAGTTCGGTCTTCGTACTTTTGTCCCACGACAGGGCGGTTAGCTCAGCTGGTTCAGAGCACCTCGTTTACACCGAGGGGGTCGGGGGTTCGAGTCCCTCACCGCCCACCATTATCCTCCAAGTTCACTGGAACTTGACCCTTGCATGACCTAAGTCACACACCGAAAACAAGGGATTTCGTATCTTCGAAAGGCCCATTGCGCGACGAAATTCAACGATTAGACAGGAAAATGACGGTTTACAAGCACTTCACGAAGTTCCTTTTTGTGGTTTTGGCGAGCATGGGACAATTCCTGCCTACACAAGTACAGGCACAAGAAGCCGAACACGGAGTGGCTTACGAATGGATCGAAGTGCAGCTTAAAGGCATTCGGGTCGACTTCGCCCGTCCCCCGATCCACTCGCGGAACTTGTACCATGTTTCCCTTGCGATGTATGATGCTTGGGCCGCGTACGACGACGTGGCAGAGCCCATGCTGTTGGGACACACCTTGGGTGGATACACCGCGGACTTTTCTGGAATTCCTGAGAACATTCTTCCCTTTCTGGACATCCCCAGTGCCCGAAAGGAAGCGATTTCCTATGCCGCTTATCGCGTGCTCACCCACCGCTACGCAACGTCACCAGGTGTCATTACGGCCCAAGCCCGTTTTGACTCTCTGTTCACTGCACTGGGATACGACCCTTCCATTACCTCTGAAAACTATCAGTTCGGCTCTCCCGCGGCATTGGGCAACTACATCGCGCAGCAGGTCATTGCCTTCGGCCTTCAAGACGGATCCAATGAAGCGTTCGACTACACCAATGTGTACTACGAGCCATTCAATGATCAGCTCGTGGTTTCTGACCCCGGCAACCCCACTGTGACTGACCCCAATCGCTGGCAGCCTCTGGCGATCAATGGATTTGTGGATCAATCCGGACAAGTCTTGGACAGTTCTCCCCCCTTTCAGAGTCCAGAGTGGGGCTGGGTGGCGCCCTTTTCTCTGTCCGATGATCAAATGACCATGTATGAGCGCGACGGGGAATTGTGGCCGACTTGGCTCGACCCCGGTGCACCTGTTTACATCGGAGGAGACCAATCCGCCGCATCCGACAGCATGTTCAAGCATCACTTTGCGATGGTCAGCATTTGGCAGTCTCATCACGACCCAGCCAACGGCGTTATGATCGATGTTAGCCCTGCCAACATCGGAAACGCACCGGAGTTCCCTGAGACGCTCGCCGAATACGGCGAGTTCTATACCTATTTCGAAGGCGGCGATGCAGGCACAGGACACACCACCAACCCTGCGACAGGCTTGCCTTACGAAGAACAAACAGTACCGCTGGGCGATTACGGCAGAATCTTGGCCGAATTCTGGGCCGATGGCCCCGACAGCGAGACGCCTCCCGGACACTGGTTTAGCATCAGCAACGAAGTCATGTCGCACCCCGCGTTCACCTATGACTGGATGGGCGAAGGAGAAGAGCTCGACCCGCTTCAATACGAGGTGCAATTCTACCTCACCTTGGGCGGAGCTGTTCACGATGCCGCCATTGCGGCTTGGAGCGTCAAAGGCTATTACGACTACACCCGTCCCATCTCCGCCATTCGTTACATGGCCGACCAAGGGCAGTCTTCCGACCCCGCCTTGCCCAGCTTCAGTCCAAATGGAGATCCCCCTTTACCCCGGCTACATCGAGCTCGTCGACGACACCGACAGCTTGGCCGGAACCAATGGAGAAAACATCGGTAAAATCAAGGTTTACACATGGAAAGGCCCAGACTACATCGACACCTACGAAGCCGAAAATGGCCTTGATGTGCCCGTCGATACCGTCGGAAACATTTCTGGGGTTGACTGGATTCTTGCCGAAAACTGGTGGCCTTACCAACGGCCCAGCTTTGTGACCCCGCCGTTTGCCGGTTATGTCTCAGGACACTCCACTTTTAGCCGTTCCGCTGCGGAAGTCTTGACCGCCATCACAGGTGACCCTTTCTTCCCCGGAGGCATGGGCCAATTTGAATGTCCGCAAAATGACTTCCTTGTCTTCGAGGTGGGGCCCAGTGTAGATGTGACCCTTCAATGGGCCACCTACTACGACGCTTCAGACCAATGCAGTTTGTCCCGGATTTGGGGAGGAATTCACCCCGTAACCGACGACATACGTGGCCGCCAGATGGGCGTCATTTGCGGAACACAGGCCGTTGAACTGGCCAACGCCTACTTCTCAGGGGCCATCAACAATACTTGTGGTGTCGGTCCCTTTGGAGGATGCCTTGGTGACCTCGACGGCGACGGCGCTCAGACTGTTGAAGACGTCTTGTTCATGCTCTCCAACTTTGGTCACATTGGACCTCATCCAGCAGACATCGATCTCGACGACTTGGTGGGAACAACGGACTTGCTGATTCTTCTCGGCCTTTACGGCTGTAACTGCCTCTAATTGCGGCGCCTTGCGCAGAATCCAGCCTTAGGCTTGAAGTGAGGCCAGCGCCTCGCCCACGATAAACACGCTGCCCAAAATCACGACCAACTCGTTGGATTTCCGCTGCTTTATGGCCGCTTCCACCGCCGCTGCCACATGGCTGTGTGCCGTTCCATTTCGCCCCATAACCGCAGCCCTTTCGCCCAAATCTTCGGCGGACATGGCGCGAGGGATGTTGGCCGAGCACCAATGGTGATGCTCCACATGGGGTAGGCAAGCCAACGCGCTTTCAACGTCTTTGTCCTCCACTGCCCCATATACGAGCCGCAAGGGACGATCAAGTGCAGCCAGGGCCTTACCCGTGGCAGTTAGTCCCTCCACGTTGTGCGCGCAATCCAATAGCACATCACTCCCCCACCATTGCCATCGCCCAAGCAAACCCCAAGCCGAGGGCCCGGCCATGAGCACCCTCTCGTCCGAGGCCTTTTCCCCCGGAATAAAATCCAAAATCCGACGCGCAATTGCGCGATTTCTGGCCAACCACTCAGGACCATCTGCGGTATCGGGGTCTTGCCTTCCATCGTGCACTTCCACATGAAGCCGAATAGAACGTTCCAACACTACCGACCGGGCTTGAGGCGGCAAAACGCCCAAAACACAGGGCACCCCTTCCTTTAAAATGCCGGCCTTTTCTCCAGCAATCGAACGCAAGTCTGGCCCGAGAAACTGCTGATGGTCCAAGCCAATGGATGTGATGGCCGTGACCAAAGGCTGCGGGAAAATGTTGGTGGAGTCTAGCCGCCCACCCATGCCCGTTTCCAACACGACCACCTCTGCACCCTCATTCTGGAAATGCACCAACGCCATGCCAAACATCAGCTCGAAAAAACTGGGTTCGAGGCGGGTCCAAATGTCAAGATGGTCTTCCACAAACGCAACAAACGCCGCTTCGGGAATCATGGCGCCATTGACCCGAATTCGCTCCCTTGGATCGCGCAGATGCGGAGAGGTGTAAAGGCCCACTTTTGTTCCACGTGCCTGAAGTGCGGATGCCACAGCATGACTCACAGAACCCTTTCCGTTTGTGCCCGCCACATGGACCACCTTTAGCCCTTGTTCGGGGTGATCGAGTGCCGCGCACAGCGCCAAGGTGCTGGCCAAGTCAATTTTATATGCAGCAGGCCCCGACCGCTGGAACATCGGGAGTCGGGCATACAGCCAATCCAAGGTCTCGTTGAAATTCACCGCTCAAAAAAAGGAAACAGCGTTGTCCGGCAATCGCCGTTCATTGAAGCTTAAAGTTGAATTCAATCCAACCGATTCGAGTGGGCTTGATGGGATGGCTCTCGAACTTGGCCGTCATCGCGGATTGCCGCGCCAATTCCACCAACCGATTGTTTGATGTCGTGCTGTTCTCGGGATCGTACTTCGCCTCAGTGACCGTCCCATTCTTGTCCACGTACACCTTCATCCGCACAACCCCCTCGGATTGTGGCTTCCCGTTTAGATTGGGCTTCCCAATCATTTTACCACCATCGAGAAGTTCGCCTGTCGGTTCACCTGAAACCACACCCGACCCCTCAATTTTGCCGTCTTCTGTTCCGCTGTTTCCCGTGCCGGAATCGGCGCCCTCAGACCCCCCTCCGCCACTGTTGCTGAACATTTGACTCAGCGCATTGGACAGGTCATTGGAAATCTCGGGCTCTGGATCGGGCGCCTCCACTTCCGTGACTTCTTCCACCACCTCTTCCTGCGTGGGCACTTCCACTTCGCTCACTTCTTGCGTCTCGACCGTCTCAATCGGGGCCACCTCCTCAGAAACAGCCTCGCTGACTTCTTGCTCAATCACCTCTTCTACCTGCTCGGAAGGCACCTCGGTTTCACGATCACCATCGGCTTCATCCACATTGCCAAAGTCCGCCATGCCCACCGCCACAAATCGCTCACCCGGGGGCGGGGTCACTTCTTGAAAGGCCACCAAAAACACGCATGCGGCCAAAATGGCCACATAGGTCAAGCCCGAAAGCACAGCGGCCTTTCGGCGCTCCTTGCGTTCTTGCTCAGCGTGGTGTCGGTTCCAATCGAAAGTGGGCATGCAGCGCTTATCGTGTAGGTTGAGCCCCGAGCATGACTTTCCACTCGTTGGCCTTGGCCAAGCCAATGACTTCGACTGTTTGTCCTGTGGGCACTTCCTTGTCCACTTGCAAATACAATACCGGATCGGTTTGGTCACCGAATTTCACCTTCAACGCCGGCTCAATGTCAGCCCTGGCAATGGCCGTGCCATTGAGGTAATACGAGCCATCTGGCTGAATGGAGATGGTCATGCGTGAGCTGGCACTGCTGGTGCCTTTGCTCTGTGGCAAGTCCACATTCACCCCATTGGACACCAACGTGGACAGGATGATGAAGAAAATAAGCAGGAGGAACACGAGGTCCGTCATCGAGGACATGTTGCCCCCAGACTGCACTTGATTTCGCTGCGAAAGGTTCATCAGCGGGCGGGTTCCTCGAGGATGTCAATGAACTCCAACGAACTCGCCTCCATCATGTGTATGACCTTGCTGACGCGGCTCACAAGGTGGTTGTAAGCCATGTAGGCGATGATGCCGACAATCAAACCCACAATGGTGGTGATCATCGCCTGCTTCGTACCCGAAGAGATGTCGTCTACCCGGACCATGCCAGCGCTTTCCATGTCCAAAAAGACATTGACCATGCCGATGACGGTCCCCAAGAACCCAATCATGGGTGCGGCCCCCGCGATGGTGGCCAACGTACTCAGGTTTTTCTCGAGGTTGTAGATCTCCAGCTTGCCCACGTTCTCGATGCTCGTGGAAATGTCCTTCAATGGCTTTCCGATGCGGGCAATGCCTTTGTGCAACATCCGCGCAATGGGTGTTCCACTCTGCTCACAGAGGTTTCGCGCACTGTCCAAATTTCCTGCAGACAAGTAATCCTTGAGCTTAGCCATGAAGTCTTTGTCCTCCTTGGCGGCTTTGCGAATGGCCATCGAACGCTCAAAAAAGATGAACAAAGCGAAGAAACTCATGATGGCCAACGGCAACATGATGTACCAACCACCGGAGAGCAGAAGTTCAAAAATGGACACGTCTCGGGTGACGACCTCTGCGGAAGTGGCCATGGCGCCTGAGGCACCTTCGTCGGTCACTGTGGTGCCACCGAGGGTCAGGTCCTGGATGCGGGCGAGAACAAGAAGAGGGATGTGCATGGCGTTCGGGATGCGTATTGACTCAACGACGAAGGTCGCCGTTTACGTATGCCACACGCCGCTCGATGGCAGGGCTTTTCCCCCGTTCGAATGTTCACACGCGCACAACCATGCCCCTCAGCTGAACATGAACCAATACACAGCTGCGCCTGCGAGGTATCCCGCCACTGCCAAAAGGCTCATTTTCTTCAAGTACCAGACAAAGTCGATTTTCTCCAACCCCATCACCGCGACACCCGCCGCAGAGCCAATGATCAAGGCACTTCCACCTGTTCCTGCGCAATAGGCCAAGAACTGCCAGAAAATTCCGTCTTGAACGAAATAGCCCTGCCAAGCGTCCACCGTTCCCGGTGCAGCCACGTCGTACATGCCCATGGAGGCCGCCACCAATGGCACATTGTCCACAATGGCCGACAACAGACCAATCGCCACATTGATCAAGTAAACATCTCCGAGAGACGTCCTCAGCCAATCTGCTGAAGCAATCAAATGACCCGCCTCCTGGAGCGCGCCAACCGCGAGCAGAATGCCCAGAAAGAACATCACAGAAGCCGTGTCAATTTTGCGCAGAACGCCAACCACACTTAGGTTTTTTCGGCGCTGTTCATTTTTGGAACGGTGAAGCACCTCTGTGGTCAACCACAGCACGCCCAAAGACAACATCATTCCCATAAATGGAGGCAGATGGGTCACCGTTTTGAAGACGGGCACGAACAGCAACCCGCTCACCCCCATGGCAAAAATCAAATTCCGTTCTCCCGAGCTGGTCGGGTCCGCTGCCTCATCCGGGTCATCGGCTTGAGGGCGCTCCACCTCCCCTTTCATGCGAAGGGACATGATGGTCAAAGGCACGACCATGCAAACGATGCTGGGCACAATCAAATTCCCCACAATCACCGGGGTGGTCAATTGGCCCCCGATCCAAAGCATGGTGGTGGTCACGTCACCAATGGGAGACCATGCCCCACCGGCATTGGCGCTGATGATCACAGCACCGGCAAACAACCAGCGAGTGGGCTTGTCGGCGATCAATTTGCGCAGCAAGGAGATCATCACAATCGAGGTTGTAAGGTTGTCCAATGCCGCTGAGAAGAAGAACGTCAAGATGCCGATGATCCAAATCAAACGGCTTTTCTTCCGGGTCTTGATCCGGTCAGTGATCACAGAGAATCCATTGTGGGCATCCACCAATTCCACAATGGTCATTGCGCCGAGCAAGAAAAAGAGGATGCTCGAAATCTCCTCCATGTGATGGAGCAATCGGTGCTCGAAGAACACCTTGAGCGCCCCGTGATCGGCGCCATGTCCGGCCCCGTGTACAAATTCGTTAAACGAATCCACCAAATGAGCCGGTGCCTGGTGCCAACCCAGCACGAGAATGGCCCAACACAAAGTGCCCGTAATCAAGGCGCTGGCGGCCTTGTCGATGTGCACATTGTGCTCCAAGGCAATGAGGAAGTAGCCGAGGACAAAAACAAGAATGAGCAAAGTCTCCATGGAGAAGGTTTCAGTTCAAGGGTAAATCAAACGAGTTGTTCAAGGGCGATGGCCAAGGCCGTCGAGGATACACCGGTGGCTTCGGGACTGCGAGCATGACAACGCTCCAACGCCGCCTGAATGCAGCCCGAAGTGTCATCGAAAATGGCCGCGTCTTCCAACCGAACGTCTCCGTCTCCCATGAGATAACCAAACACACGAGCCATGCCACAGTTCGCAATAAAATCAGGAATCACGGCACAAGCCGCATCCGCCTTCTCTGAAATGGGCCCGTAAAAAATCTCTTTGTCCGCAAATGGCACGTTGGCGCCACACGAAATGACCTCTAGGCCATTGGCCAACATGTTGTCCAACTGCGACTCCGTGACCAGTCGAGAAGCCGCGCAGGGAAGGAACACTTCGGCTCCCACGCTCCAAACCGCACTTTGGACCTCTTCGAAAGACAGCATGTTTTCCGAACGCAGGGTGTTGCCCTGCTTGGCCAAAAACAAAGCGCGTACTTCTTCCAAGCTCAGCCCCTCAGGGCTCAGAATGCCCCCCGCGCGGTCAATGATGCCGGTGATGACTGCGCCTTGATTGGACAAATACAAAGCAGCCGCAGCCCCCACGTTGCCCCAGCCCTGGACCAACACCCGCTTGCCTTTGACCTGACCCCCATAGAGGTTGTAGAAATGCCGAACCGATTCCGCCACACCGTATCCCGTGATCAAGTCTGCCACGCGGTAGCGAACGCCACCGCCATCGGGCAAATACTGACTGTCCTCAACCACTTTGCTTACGCCTTGACGCAAACGTCCGATGCGCCTCACTTTTTGGGCCTCATCGGGGCGGAAGTGCCCATTGAATACACCCTCCTGCGGGTGCCATACGCCACAGGCCTCTGTCATGGGAATGACCTCCAGGCCTGCGTCGACATTCAGGTCTCCTCCTGTTCCATAGTAATGCTTGAGAAGGGGGGTCACGGCTTGGTACCAACGACGCAACACGCCCTCTTTTCTGGGATCTGCTGGGTCAAAATTGATGCCGCTCTTTGCGCCACCAATCTGAGGTCCACTCACGGTGAACTTGATTTCCATGGTCTTGGCCAAGGACATGACCTCATTCCGGTCCAATCCCTTTCTCATCCGGGTTCCTCCACCGGCGGCGCCACCGCGAAGGCTGTTGATGACCACCCAACCCTTGGCCTCAGTTTCTGTGTCCGTCCACTCGAAAACGATTTCGGGCGAGCGCTCACTGTAGTCGGCAAGAAGTTCCTTCATGATTTTTCTCTTAGGTACCGAGCTCGTCGGGTGCCGCGAAGTTACCGAAGAGCACGCCGCCGCGAACATCTTGTGTCGCCCCGGTCACCGAAGCCAAGGATGTGATTTCGCCGCGGGCGGTGCGCAGCGCCAGCCAACCAAAAGCGGCGGCCTCTTTGCCCTCCACCCACGGATGACTTGGGACCTCCAAGGTCCATTGGTCGCCCAAATGGGCGGCCCATCGTTCCATCAAAAAAAGATGAAACGCGCCGCCGCCGGACACCAAAACCTGTCCCGGGCGCGCATGAACCATCAAAGCCGCAGTCAAAGACATGGCCATCCACTCCACCGCAGTAGCACAGGCGTCTTCGGGCAATTCAACCTCATCTAGCCACCGATGCAACGGAGCCAAATCTTCCGCGGAAAGAGATTTCGGGGGCGACTGACTTACGTATTTCCACGAATGAAGCCGAGCCAACACCGTCACATCAACGGTCCCCTTTGCCGCCATTGCGCCTCCTTGATCGTAGGAAAGACCCAGCCGCATGGCTTGTCGGTTCAGCAGAAGATTGCAGCCGCAAACATCCCATGCCCGAACGTTTCCAGACGGCTCTGCCGGCAGGATAGTCGCGTTGGCGATGCCCCCCAAATTCACGCAGGCCACATGCCCCCCAAATACATGGGCATCGAACAAAGGCACCAGCGGTGCGCCTTGCCCGCCTGCGGCAACATCGGCCGATCGGTAATCGGCCACAACAGGCACCCCAAGAGCAGCACAAAGCTGCTCTGCATCGCCAATGGCGGCAGTTCCAACCCCTTCAGGTTCGTGGTACCAAGTGTGACCGCTCAGGCCCACCAAATCCACTGGGCGGCCTGATCTGGTCCAGTTGTGCAGGCACGCTTGCAATTTTTGGCCAACCCAACGGGTCCAATCTTGACTCAATTTATCGGCCGATTGTCCCTTCATATTGCCCAAGCCACGCAGCCGCTCCGCCAAGGCTTCTGGATAGGTAAACCCCTCAAATTCAACCAGGTCCAAAAACCCGTTTGTTTCGCACACTTCGACCAAGACGACATCCAAGCCATCGCAAGATGTACCCGACATGGTCCCCATGACTCTCCATATGCGGGATGGCGCCTCAATCACGGCTCTCAGATGGTGTATCTTCGCTCTCCGAAAACTTGAGACTCCCTGAAATGATCCTGGAACTCACCGAAGAGCAGCGCGCCGTGCGCGACGCAGCCAGAGACTTTGCCCAAAACGTGCTGAAGCCCGGTGTCATTGAACGTGACAACGAACAGCGCTTCCCCAAAGATGAAATTCGCCAGCTTGGTGAATTGGGATTCATGGGGATGATGGTCGACCCAAAATACGGAGGCAGTGGCATGGACACCGTAAGCTACGTGCTGGCCATGGAAGAACTGTCTAAAATTGACGCTTCGGCCTCGGTTTGCGTGTCGGTCAACAATTCCCTCGTTTGCTGGGGCCTTGAAGCCTACGGAAGCGAAGAGCAAAAGCAGAAGTACTTAACGCCCCTGGCCAGCGGAGAAAAAATCGGCGCATTTTGCTTGAGTGAACCCGAAGCCGGCAGCGATGCGACAAGTCAGCGCACGACGGCCATTGACATGGGCGACCACTATTTGCTCAACGGCACCAAAAACTGGATCACCAACGGCGGATCAGCGAGCACCTATCTCGTGATCGCCCAGACCGACGCCGACAAAGGCCATCGCGGCATCAACTGCCTGATCGTGGAGCGCGGAATGGAAGGCTTCATTGTAGGCGCCAAAGAGGACAAAATGGGCATCCGCGGCAGCGACACCCACACCTTGATGTTCCAAGACGTCAAAGTCCCCAAAGAGAATCGGCTCGGGGAAGACGGATTTGGGTTCAAGTTTGCCATGAAGACACTGGCCGGAGGCAGAATCGGCATCGCTTCGCAAGCCTTGGGCATCGCCTCTGGTGCATTGGAATTCGCTCTGGCCTACTCCAAAGAGCGAAAGGCCTTTGGAAAGGAGATTCACAAGCACCAAGCCATTGCATTCAAGTTGGCTGACATGGCCACGGAAGTGGAGGCGGCAAGAATGCTGTGCATCAAATCGGCTTGGCTGAAGGACCAAGGCGAAGACTATGATTTAGCCAGTTCCATGGCGAAACTGTATGCCTCTGAAGTGGCCGGGCGGGTTTCGGACCAAGCCGTCCAAATTCACGGTGGTTACGGATACGTGAAAGAGTATCATGTCGAAAGACTGATGCGCGACTCTAAAATCACGCAGATCTACGAGGGAACAAGCGAGGTTCAAAGGATCGTGATTTCACGCTCCATTCTCCAAGACTGAACGTCTCTCTTCTTTCGGGACGATTTTCTTGAATC
>CBFHQM010000001.1:55199-65165 GCA_965657965.1 uncultured Flavobacteriales bacterium
TGCTTTTCGCTTTACCGCTCAGCTGCTCGGGCTTCGGCCGCCTCCAGCAATTGACGTTCAGCCGCCCTTGCAGGCAATGGAATACCATCGTCAAAGCGCCGCGTCTCGACCACGCCGTCCGCGTTCCTTGAAATCAAGAGCGAGGAGCCAATGTCCGACTCGACTTCGAAAGCCACGGGCCGGCTTCCTTCCTGCCGATGCAATTGCGCCGCTGTCCGGACCCGGCGTTGACCATTTCTTTTGAGCAGCATGACCACCCCTGCTTCGTCTACAGTACAGATGAAGTCCTTGCGCCCAGCACGAAGATGCGCAATGGCCTGAATGGCTGTGCTTTTAGACGTGTGGCGCCAGCCTGGTGTGGCCTCTCCCAAATTCCTATGATTGAGAATTCGACCATCGGCCAAACCAAGCAAATACCGTGCTTTCCCATCGCCATCGTAATCCACTACAGCCTGTGCCGTGATGGACGAGGAGGGACGAACTGAAAATCCAGGGATCGGACGTCCTCCAGGGTCCAGACCCACCAAGTGTTTCCGGTCGACCAGAATGACTTCTCGGTTTCCATCGCCGTTCGCATCCACCTGGTGCGCTCCAATCAGGGGCCCTTCCATTCCGATTTCCCACCGCTCGGCGCCATCGACCCCCTTAAAAAAGACGCGGTTCAAATCGTCTTGTTCCAAAACACCTCCATCCAACTCTGCAACGGCTTTGGCAAAGCTGAACACTACGTCCGCGTCCTCCCCAGTTTCGACTGCACTCTCCTGCACGGCTTGTTGCTCCTCGGTTTGCACCAGAACATCCGACTCAGAACCGGACGCTACTGACGTCGGTGGCATGGCCTCACTCGGCGGCTCATTCCGTCCTTCGGACAAAAACCAAAAGGTGGCCCCAAAAGCGCAAAGCAATGACAAGCTTAGTGCCATCCAATACCGGCTTCCTCCAGCGTTCATGTTCCAAACTTAGAAGGGGAAGTCCTTAGGTTTTCGTCGCGTTCAGGGACTTGCCAAAGGAGGACGGTTCATCCCTCACGAAATGCGACTCCAATCCGGTCGCGCCGCGCGCAGCCGCTCCACACCGCTTTTCAGCAAGACATGCTCCGGTGCATCCAACCCGGGATCTCCACGGAGAATTCGGCGCGCAATGTCCCGCGCATCCTCGAGCAGGGCTCGGTCCTTGACCAAGTCAGCCACCTTCAAATCAAGCACACCACTTTGCTTGGTGCCCATCAGGTCTCCAGGCCCTCTCAATTCCAAATCGACCTCTGCAATCTCAAAACCATCTTGGGTTCGGCACATGGTTTCCAGCCTTCGCCTGGCCTCTTTGCCGAGCTCCTTGTCGCTCATCAACACGCAAAAGCTCTGATTGGCCCCACGTCCAACCCTTCCTCGCAATTGGTGCAGTTGACTCAACCCAAATCGCTCAGCACTCTCAATCACCATGACCGAGGCATTCGGCACATTCACCCCCACTTCAATCACGGTTGTGGCCACCATGATCTGTGTCGTGCCCTCTACAAACCGCTTCATCTCCGCATCCTTGTCCTCCGGCTTCATGCGGCCATGAACAATGCTGATCCGATAGTCTGGAGGGGAGAAGTGCCGGGTCAGGCTCTCGTAGCCATCCATCAAGTCTTTGTAATCGAGCTGGGCCGACTCCTCGATCAAAGGGAACACGATGTAGATCTGTCGCCCTTGCTCGATTTGTTCTCGAATAAATCCGAAAACCCCCAAACGCTGGGCATCCGTTCGGTGCACGGTTCGGATGGGCTTCCGACCCGGCGGCAATTCGTCGATGACGCTCACGTCGAGGTCTCCATACACCGTCATGCTCAATGTGCGAGGAATGGGTGTGGCCGTCATTACCAAGATGTGCGGAGGGATGCTCGCCTTTGCCCACAACCGTGCGCGCTGCGCCACCCCAAATCGATGTTGTTCATCAATCACCACCAGCCCCAAACGATGAAAGACCACCTTCGGCTCTAGCACAGCGTGGGTTCCAATCAACAAATGCACCGTTCCCTCTGCCAACCCTTCCAAAATGGGCTTGCGCTGGGCGGTTTTAACAGAGCCCGTGAGCAGCTCGACACGAATCGGCAAATCCCCCAACATTTCCCGGAACCCCGCCAAATGCTGCTGCGCCAAGATTTCCGTGGGCGCCATAATGCAGGCCTGACATCCGTTGTCGACCGCAAGCAATGCCGTGAGGAGGGCCACCATGGTTTTACCACTGCCGACATCGCCTTGCAGCAATCGGTTCATGTGACGCCCATGACGGGTGTCCTCTCGCACTTCTCGAATCACGCGCTTTTGAGCCCCAGTCAACTCAAAGGGAATGCGCTCTTTGTAAAAACGATTGAAATGCGTGCCGACATGAGCAAACGCTTCGCCAGGCAAATCCTGAGTCTGCTGATTTCGGTGCTGCACCAACAGCAGTTGAAGAAAGAGAAACTCCTCAAACTTGAGCCGAAAACGCCCAAGGCGCTCCTCGTTGGCATCGGCGGGCTGATGAACTTGCTCGAGCGCCAAGGCCAAACCCGGCATGCCCCGCATGGACATAATCTCGGGTGGCAGCGTCTCTTGAATCCAATCTTGGCCATGGACCTTGCGCAATTGCGCCATCATCCTTTGCACTGCCTTGGCCAATCCATTGGAATTCAAACCAAAGCGTCCAAGTCGCTCGGTGGAACTGTACACCGGATGAAGCGCGGAAGCTGAATTGGCTTCACTCAGGCCCATCACCTCTGGATGCGCCATGTTGCGGCCCCCTTTAAAATCACTCACTTTGCCCCAAACCACGCAGGGCTGGCCCACGGGAAGATTCCGGGCCACCCATTGGGCCCCCTTGAACCAAACCAAGGCGAGGGTGTCGCCATGCTCGTCTGTAAACTCAGCTTCCAGCCTTTTTCCCCGCTTCTGCTGAATCTCTTTGATGTTGCGGATGGTGCCCCTCAACTGAACCTGAACCGGCCCGGGCACGGCTTCACTCACGCGGTGATAACGCGTGCGGTCTTCGTACCGGAAAGGCAAATGAAACAGGAGGTCACCACAAGAGCGAATGCCCAAGTCTTCGGCCAATGCCTCCGCCCGCTTTGGACCGATTCCTTTGAGGAATTCGATCGGGGTAGTGACACTGAGCGGTTCCGGCATCGGCGCCGGGATTAGGCCAGCATGCGAACGGGATGTTCGAGCAAGGACTTGACTTCTTGAAGGAAGGCAGCGCCCATGGCGCCGTCTACAACACGGTGGTCACAGCTTAAAGTCAGCTTCATGACCTTCCCTGGCACCACGGCACCGTCGCGCACAACCGGAACATCACTGATGCCGCCAACCGCCAAAATGCAAGCGTCTGGGGGATTGATGATGGCGGTGAAATCTTCGATGCCAAACATGCCCAGATTCGAGATGGTGAAGGTGTTGCCTTCCCAGTCGCTGGGCTGAAGTTTTTTGTCTCGGGCCTTTCCGGCGTAATCCTTGACCTCTGCGCCAATCTCAGACAGCGACTTTCGGTCTGCATGGCGAACCACAGGAACGAGGAGACCGTCCTCCACAGCCACCGCTACACCAATGTGCACGTGTTCGTGGGTCCGGATGAAGGTGTCCATCCACGCGCTGTTTACACCGGGGTGCTTCTTCAGGGCCAATGAAACCGCCTTGACAACCATGTCGTTGAAGCTGACTTTGACCCCTTCTTGCGCATTGATGGCTTTGCGGGCTTCGACAGCCGCATCCATGTCCACAGACAACTTCAAGTAGAAGTGTGGTGCTGTGAACTTTGACTCTGCCAAACGTCGCGCAATGACCTTGCGCATCTGACTCACGGGCTGGTCTGAGGATGACTCCACAGCGCCCATTCCTGCGGCAGGCGCTGGAACGTAATTCTCGATGTCACGCTTCACAATTCGGCCACCGTCACCGGTACCTTGAATGTGGCGCAAATCAAATCCGAGCTCTGCCGCAAGGCGGACAGCCAACGGAGAAGCTTTGATTTTTCCACTGACGGAGGCTGCGGGCACGGGTGCTACAGGGGCTGCCGCCACGGGTGCCGGCATTGGAGCCGGAGCAGGCGTTGGAGCGGGTGCTGGGGCCGGAGTTGGCGCAGGGGCTGCCGCAGGGGCTTCCTCTGCCACGGCGGGGGCTGCCGCATCGGCTGCGAGCAGAGCGGAGACGTCCTCTCCCGCCTCTCCCAGAATGGCCAAAATGCTGTCTACAGCGGCTGTGGCTCCTTTTTCCACGCCTACGTGCAACAATACTCCATCTTGGAAAGACTCAAATTCCATGGTGGCCTTGTCAGTCTCAATCTCGGCGAGCACCTCGCCAGATTCTACTGCATCTCCCACTTTCTTGTGCCACTCTGCGACAACACCTTCAGTCATGGTGTCGCTCAACTTGGGCATGCGTACAATCTCTGCCATCTGGGGTCCGATTCAGTCGTTGACGAAGGGGTAATTGGGCGTCACGTAGACGTCCTCGTATAATTCATGCGCCTCGGGGAAGGGGCTTTCTTCAGCGAACTGAATGGCCTCTTCTACTTGGGCCTTCACTTCTTTGTCGATGGCCTTGAGCTCGGCTTCCGTCATCCACTTCTGCTCCACAATCACTTTCGCAACATGGACAATGGGATCGCGCTGCTGGAACTCCTCCACTTCGCTCTTCTCACGGTACTTCTGAGGATCACTCATGGAGTGTCCTTTGTAGCGGTATGTCTGAATGTCGAGGAGGTAAGGGCCGGCTCCAGTTCGGCAATGGTCTGCCGCTTTCTTCATGGCTTTGGCCACAGCTTCAGGGGACATGCCGTCCACGGATTCTGAAGGCATCTCGTAGGAAGCCCCGAGCTTGGACAAGTCGGTCACGTTTGTGGTTCGCTCCACAGATGTGCCCATTGCATACTTGTTGTTTTCCACCACATAGATCACGGGAAGTTTCCAGGTCATGGCCATGTTAAACGACTCGTGCAACATGCCCTGGCGCGCCGCGCCGTCTCCGAAGAAACAGACCGTCACGTGGTCTTCTTTGCGGTATTTGTCGGCAAAGGCGATGCCCGCTCCGAGCCCAATTTGTCCGCCAACAATGCCATGTCCTCCGAAGAGGTTTCGCTCTTTATCGAACATGTGCATGGACCCTCCCTTTCCTTTGCTGGATCCGGTTTTGCGCCCATACAATTCTGCCATCACCACCTTGGGATCTGTGCCCAAGGCCAGTGGGTGTGCATGATCGCGGTATGCCGTGATCACACGGTCTGTGGGGCGTGTGCCTTCCACCATTCCCGCCAACACGGCCTCTTGACCAATGTAAAGGTGACAGAACCCACCAAATTTTTGTTGGATATACAAATGGCCACAGCGCTCCTCGAAACGTCGCATCAACAGCATGTCGCGGTGCCACTTGAGGTAAGTCGCTTTGGAGAACGGCACTTTGGCCGTCTTTTTTGCAGCCGGCTTGCGGCGTGCAGGAGATTTTTTAGCAGGCGTGGAAGTGGTCATGATTCCCAATTGGCAAGAAGCAAATATACAGCGGAACGCGGGTCAAACAGGCACCTTAGCGCCCCAACAAAACCACGGCATGTGCACTGATGCCCTTTCCAGTGCCAACGAACCCCAATTGCTCGGTCGTTGTGGCCTTGACGCCCACGCGATCAACGGAGACCCCGAGCAATCCCGAAATGCATGCGCGCATGTCGTCAATGTGCGGCCTCAGTTTTGGGGCTTGTAAGCAAATGGTCGCGTCAACATTCACGACTGCCCAGCCTTCCGTGCACACTTTGGCCACGGTTTCCTTGAGCAGCAATTTGCTGTCAATCCCTTTGTACGCCGCATCTGTATCGGGGAAATGCGCACCAATGTCACCCATGGCGCGCGCACCGAACAAGGCGTCACAAATGACATGTAACAGCACGTCAGCGTCGCTGTGTCCCACAGCTCCGATGGGGCCTGGAATCTGAATTCCACCCAACCAAAACTCCTCTCCTTCCGCCAATTGGTGAACGTCGTACCCGTAACCAACGCGCAGGTCTGGAAGCTTCATGTGTGATTCAGAAGTTAGAGGGGTCACTGTCGTCCCCACCTCCGATGACATCGTCAAAAGCCAAGCGGAGAGAGAACCTCAACGTATTGGCCAGAGGGTTTTGCTGCGTTGTCGCAATCAAGTAACTCAAATCAATGTCCAGAACGGTGTACTTGATGCCCGCACCCAGCGTAATGAACTGACGATTCCCCTTGGTGTAATGCTCGAAAAAGTACCCGCCACGAACCGCAAACACGCCGTTGTAATCGTACTCCAAGCCACCACCAAGATTAACCTCTCTCAACTCTTCACGGAATATGCTTCCGGGCTCAATCACATAGGTGCCATCCCCTTGTCGCTCCACAATGCCAGGCGCATCATAAAAACTCTGCATGATGCCGGAGGCCACACCCACATTGGGGTCGAAACCACTGACGATCAAATCGTCATCCTCACCCTCTCCATAAGCGGGCGCTGTGGGCACGAGGAGTTTGTTGGCGTCCATGGTGAACGTCAGATGGTTGTAGTCGTCGAGGAAGACGGTGGCCGCAATGCCCGTTTTGAGGTTGGTGGGGATGAAGTCGCGCTCAGCGGTTTCGGTGTAACTCATTTTCGCACCCACATTGGACACACAAACTCCCCAATTCATACGGCCATCCCGCGCACCAAACTTGACATTGTCGTTGGTATGAAAGACCCCTACGTCAACCGCGACAGAACGTCCGGGCCGGCTGTCCGCTCCCAAAATGTTGGTGCCTCCCGTCAAGTTTGAATGGATGTAGCGCGCGGTGAACCCGCCGCTGAACTTGTCTCCGAACTTCTGGGAGAACCCGAAGTCCAACGAGAACTCGTTCGGACTAAAATCGCGAATGGCTGTGCCGTTCACATCGGTGAAGGTGATGTTGCCCAAGGAAAAATAACGCAGTGCCATGCCGATGGCTTGGCGCTTGTTGAGCTTTCTCGTCCCGCTCAAGTAAGCCAGTGACATGTCGTCTACCAGCGCCCGAAGCCATGGTGCATAGCCCAAGTGTGCTTCAAAAGTTTGATCGGTGAACGCCATGCGCGCTGGATTCCAGGCCATGGCGGCCCCATCTGGGGTCAAAGCCACACCCGCGTCGCCCATGGCGCCGCTCCGGGAATCAGGTGCAATCATCAAGAAAGGCACCGCTGTCGTAATCGTATTCAATTGCAACTGCTGAGCCGTCTCTTCCGGGGTAAGCTGACCTTGCATCACGACGGGGCTTACCGCCACGAAACCGAGGAGACAAAGCCAAGAACGAAGGGAATTCTGAATGTCCATATTCGGGGACAATATTACAATGTTAAAAGGGCAATTCGGTCAGTGAAGTAAGACCAGCCGACCCGTTTTGCCGGCCTGCCGTCCTTCTGGCGTTTCGATGTCCAGCCTGTAGATGTATGTTCCCTGCCCAAGAGGGGATCCTCCAGATGCAGCGCCATCCCAATGCCAGCCATCGACCTGATATCCAGTCGGAGTGTCTGAGCGTTCACCCTGCCAAACGAGGGTTCCCTGTGAATCGTATATGTGCAGGGACATTTTTAATGCCACGCATGCTTGATTGTGGTCAAATCGAAAGGTGGTCCCGCTCGAACCCACTGGATTTGGGTAGTTGATTAACCCCTCCAAAAACACATTTAAGTCCGATACCACCACAAAATCAAGCTGGGCTTTTGCGCTGTTGTTGTGAACATCCCAGGCCTTCAACTCTAAGGTGTGAGGGCCTTCTTCTAAGTCAGAGAATGGGAACACCACCCTGCCACTTTGGTAGGTGTCGAGGTCACTCGAATAGTATTCGTTCAGCACCACAGAGGTCTCGTCGTCCAAGGTGGCCTTGAGGTCGTGCCCAATGCCATTGCCCACCGTATTGAGTCCTTGATCGTCTCTAACCAAGGCGTACAACACCGGGTTGGGATCCGTTGTCCCTCCATCCTTAAATGTGCTGTCGTTTAAATACAAGGAAATCTCGGGGCCCGTGTTGTCCAGAATGGCGTCCTCCGAAACACCCCCGACAAAAACGGCTTCGGTGTAGCCGTGCGCGTCCAAGTCACCGTCTACTGCGTAATAGCTAATGCGGCCGGGTGCGGGGTCATAACCAATGTCCCGAGGAACGATAAATTCAAAGGAAAACACCCCGTTCTCGGCGCGCACTGCGCCAGCATAGAGGCGGTTTCTCCACTCCTGGTAGGTAACCCCGCCACTGCCACCGTCGTTGTTCAAGGTGGTGACCTCCAATTTCTGATCGAAAACTGTGGGGTAAACAAACCCATTGAAGTCAGTCAACAGGTTCCCAGAAGCATCGGAGACATACCCACGGACTTCTACTTGATCGAGGGCGCGCAGGGTGTCGGCCATCGCATCTACCGGAATGCCATTGATCTCGCTGGTTCTCACTTCAACTTGTGGCGTTGCATACAACAAGGCTACATCTCCCAGCAACGTGAAGTTCCGCTTGTTCGAAGAGGCCCCGGACGAAGGGTGATTTTTCGTGCGGCGGAGAATGTCTCCCAGCCTTTGACGCTCCCCATTGGGCGAGTCAAAAACCACTTCAAAGAACGCGGTATTGAGCTGCTCATTGGCATAGCTGTATACCACCCGCGTGGTCGTCATCATGGCGATGGCGCCCCCATTCGGATTCATGACCATCAACTCGCCAGCCGTCTCTACTTCCGGATCATCGAATCGGGCCAATTCACAAGTCGCGGTAAAGAACAACGGCATGCGATTCAAGTTGTCCCAAGCCGAAATCGTGGACGTATTGAGCACGCGCTCATGCGCCCACCCCCGGTCGCCGCCATGGCCGATGTAGTTGACAAGCAACGCCCCCTCACGCACTTGCCTGTCGATGGCGTCTTGCGCTTCGGGATAGCGCTCACCACCCGGAGTCACCAATTGCGGGTAAGCGTCCATGAAAATGCGCTTGATGTCGAAAGCCCCCTTCTCTTCTTCTACGCTCTGGGCATGTCCGATGCTGTAAACAGTGTGCCCCGTCTCGGTGGGTGTTGAGCTGCCGTCAAAGTCGTCGGCAACAAAGCAAATTCGATTGCGCCACGGCCCAAACGGATTGCCCTCTCCCTCTCCAGGCAACCCCCCGGACAAGCAAGCAGCACCGTCGGGATCGGGATTGCCATTCGAATATGCCACCACCTTCGCCACTGCACCCCAGGCCTCCTCCAGATTTCCTGCGGGAATCCGCCCCACACCAATAGACAGCGAATCGGTCAGCCGCTCAGAAGCTTGGTCCGACAAGAAGCCGAAATAATCGTCCGTTACATAACTCTGAGTTGGAGTGTGACTTTGGGCACTCTGAAAGGTGATCAACTCGTTTCCGAACCTTGGCAAGTTGCGGTTTTGATACGTCCCATCCCCAAACAACTGGAGATACCGAGGCGCAGCATCCGGGTCGCCCTCTGCCCGATCATAAAGCATCTTCATGAGCATTTTGAAAGCGGTGGGGTCCACCCGACCCGAACTAAAGCAGTCGTAAATGAAACTGGGCTCAAGCACCGCAATGGACAGACCTTCTCTGGCGTGGATGTGCGCCAAACTGTCTGCAGCTTCACGCAGTCCAGGCGCGGTGATGATGACCATGTCCACCTGGGACAATCCATGAACGTCTGTATTCTGGACCGCTCCAATCGCGGTCGGTACATAAAATCCAGAACCCGTTCCGGCACGAAACGACCGAATGTCATCGTAAGTCACTCGAAAACGCAACGTCCCCTCCACAATTTCGTGGGGGATGCGCGAGGGTGATACCGGGTTGGTTACATCCCACACCCTTTGAACAGACTGCCCCTCGGCCACGGCCCATTCCACAATTCTTCCAGGTCCTGCCGCTGAAGCGCGCACAAACTCCTGCTGGGAGCCGCCCGACATATTGGCTTCGCGGGTCCCGGTAATCCGAACGTAATCCAACCACCCTTTTGCGTCGGGCACCTGTGCATCCAG
>CBFHQM010000001.1:65681-84592 GCA_965657965.1 uncultured Flavobacteriales bacterium
ACCTCCATCAAATTGACTGTCTCCGTCGTGAACCATTTCAATGGGAATCGGAACCAGGTCGAGGGGCCTGGCCAAGCCATTGTCGATCGGCAACGGATCTCCGCCATGCCCATAAAGATTGATGGACTCCGGATTGACCGAACTTGGATTTAAACCCAATTCGGACAAAAAAGAGACGTCAACCTTGTGAAAACCGGTTTTCACGGTGGCCATTTTGTACCATTCCCCCTCTGAAAGTGCAGAATGTTCCGGCCAATTGTATTCGAATTGACCCAACATTGCCCCTTGGATTAAGCTCAAGAAACCCAAGACCATTGCGGCCCGTATACCCGTTTGAATGGCTGGTTTTGTTAGGAAAAGCAACGAAAAGGGACAATGGGCCGTTGGGTACATGGAATGGGATGGAATCGCTCGCTCGACCAACGCAGACACGGCGTTGGTTATTGCATTCGCACAAAGATGCCTGCCAATTCCCACAAGTTTGTAATTTTCACGATCTTATACGAGACTAACGTCTGGTAGAAACCGCATGGACATGAAGCCCACTCAGCCCACCCAAAATAAAGTGCTTGGCGCGTTTGCGCTGCCAGCTTTGGCACTCGCACTCGCTTGCTTTGGCGCATTCTCGCCGCAGTCTGCTTCGGCCCAAGACGCGGAATTCACGCAGTTTTATTCCAATCCCATTTATCTCAACCCCGCTTTCGCAGGGGCAGCGCGCTGTCCACGGTTCGTGATGAACTACCGGAATCAGTGGCCCGCCATGAGTGGCAACTATGTTACTTCTGCTGCGGCTTATGACCAGCACATCCCCAGCATCTCTGGCGGATTGGGGCTCATCGTAATGAACGACCGCGCCGGCCGAGGCGTCCTAAGCACCTCGCGCATCAGTGGCATTTACAGCTACCAGCAAGCCGTGAGCAGGAAATTTTCCATCAAAGCCGGATTTGAAGCGACTTACTTCCAAAAGGCGTTGGACTGGAGTGGTCTCACGTTCGGAGACATGATTGACCCGAGAAAAGGGTTCATCTACGAATCACAAGACCAACAGCGCGGTGGAAAAGTGAGCCAAGTTGACTTTAGTGCGGGCATCATTGGATTCAGCAAAAAAGTCTATTTCGGCTTCGCCGCTCACCATCTAAACGAGCCCAACGAAAGCTTGATTGTAGGCGTGAGCCGCCTGCCCATGAAGCTGACCGCACATTTTGGCGCGTTGTTGCCCTTGGATGGTGACTCTCGCTATGCGTCCGCCTTCATTTCACCCAACATCCTGTACCGTCGTCAAGGCGAGTTTCAACAAATGAACGTGGGCGGCTATGTGAGCAAAGGGCCCATCGTCGGTGGAATTTGGTACCGAGGCATCATCGGAACAGAATATCGCGACGCATTCATCGTTACGTTGGGCATACAGTCCGATGTGATCAAATTCGGCTACAGTTACGATGTTACCGTGTCTGACCTCACTCCCGCAACAGGCGGTGCACACGAAGTCAGCATGGCACTGAATTTCGATTGCCGTGCCAAACGTGTGAAATTTAGAAGTCCTCCCTGTCCTGGTTTTTGACCTCACTCCCTGCAAGGAACCCCAATAGAAAGCGATGCAGAAACTTCATTCCATCCTCCTCTTCTCTACTGTCGCGCTGTTCTCAGCGGCAATGCTCTCTTCATGCTCGGGCGCTGGCTCCGGTGCTACCGGATGGGCGTACAACGACTCAGAGAATGGCGGATTCCAAAAACTGCCCTACATCGGCCAAGAGACCGGACCTGGCCTCGTATTCGTTGAAGGCGGTACGTTCACCATGGGCCAAGTCGAAGATGATTTGACCGGGTCATGGGACAACATCCCCCGCCGTGTCACGGTCAGTTCATTCTACATGGACGAGGTGGAGGTCACAAACTATTACTGGCTTGAATACCTCTTTTGGCTCGACCGAGTATATGGAGAGGGTTATCCAGAGGTGGTCGACCGCGCCAAGCCCGACACTTTGGTATGGAGAGATCCACGTGCCTACAACGAACCTTACGTGAACTACTACTTGCGTCACCCAGCTTACCGGGATTACCCAGTTGTGGGCGTTTCTTGGCTACAAGCCAACGACTTCTGCAAGTGGAGAACAGACAGGGTCAATGAGCAAATCATGGTCCGTGAAGGATTCTTGGTCCACAACCCCACAGGCCAAGTTGACGACAGTTACTTCAGCACTGAGTCATACTTAGACGGACAATACGAAGAGGCGGCCAAGGCGGCCGATGGCATCAAAGACTTGCGCCCCAACGGCGTGGGATATCGCAACGTTTCTATGAGCGATGGCATACTGCTCCCAGACTACCGTTTGCCGACGGAAGCAGAGTGGGAATATGCCGCCCTGTCGTTGATTGGAAACAGTGGAGAGGAACTCATTACGAGCCGCAGGACCTACCCTTGGGATGGCCACTATGTGCGGAACGATGACAGCCGGGGCAAATACTACGGAGAAATCAACGCCAACTTTGTCCGTGCCCGAGGTGACTACATGGGTGTCGCTGGTGCACTAAATGACAATGCCGATGTCACTGCGCCTGTATACAGCTATGCGCCAAACGACTACGGACTTTACCAAATGGCAGGAAACGTGAGCGAATGGGTCATGGATGTTTACCGTCCCGGCACCCATCAAGATGCTCAAGAATTCCGGCCTTTCCGAGGAAACGTGTTCTCGACCAAATTGCTCAACAGCGAAGGAAAAGTCACCGATAAATTGGACTATGTGGAGTACGATATCGCAGCAGTTGAAGAAGACCTCACCGTTTATGAGGAGGAAACTGCCGGCCGATTGACCAGTGAGGGTCAGAACTTGATCGACAACTTGAAATCCAAGATGGAGAGCGCCAATGAGGACATGGACGTCAAGCGCATCGAAGAAGCCATGACCAAAATGGACGAAGCACTCGACCTCATCGAAGAGAGTGAAGCACCCAGCGCCAGCGACATTCGTAAGTTCTGGTCGCGAAACATCATCAACACACCGGGGCAGATGCGCTATCGCAATGTGACTGTGGAAGAGAACCTCGGACGTCGGAACTACCAGCAAGCCGACAACATTGACTACCTCGATGGTGAATTGGAAAGCTCCATTTTCTACGACCAGGCAGATGAAAGCGACGACTTGGTCTACGAGTACGGAGGCACCTCCCTGATTAACGACAATGTGCGGGTATACAAAGGCGGAAGCTGGAACGACCGCGTCTACTGGGTTATCCCGGGAACACGCCGCTTCTTGGAAGAGAACCAAAGTTCGTCCACCATTGGATTCCGTTGTGCAATGACACGCGTAGGATCCCCAAGGGGCAACGCAATGGGCAACAATTGAGCCCAACGAAAGACTGTTCATTCCGAACCCCGCACTGGCTCATCCGGTGCGGGGTTCTTCTTTTCTTGTTCCCATGAAGTCTCTCGACATTCAAGCCCTACTCGACCTGTTCGACCGTTCGTCTGGCGTGACCACCGACACCCGACAATGCGGACCTGGCATGGTGTTCTTTGCCCTGCGGGGCGAACGGTTCAACGGCAATGCCTTCGCGCAGCAAGCCTTAGATTCGGGATGTCTCGCTTCGATAGTGGATGACCCGAAACTTGAAGGAGAAGGGTTTTTCTCTGTCCCCGACACCTTGAGTGCACTTCAACAGCTTGCCCAAGCGCACCGCGCGCGGTTTACAGGCCCTGTTTTCGGACTCACCGGAAGCAATGGGAAAACCACCACCAAAGAACTTTTACGGGCTGTCTTGTCCCAAAAATTCAAGGTCTATGCCACCAAAGGCAACCTCAACAACCACATCGGGGTGCCTTTGACCTTGCTCGCCATGCCCAAAGACGTTGAATTTGCTCTGGTTGAAATGGGCGCAAACCACCAAGGAGAAATCGCGGAACTGTCTCGAATCGCTAACCCCACCCACGGCATGATCACCAATGTGGGGCAGGCTCACCTCGAAGGTTTTGGCGGCATCGACGGGGTCAAGAAGGGAAAACAAGAACTCTTTGTTTACCTAGCGAACCACCAAAGGCCGGCCTTTGTGCCTCACTCAGACTCAGACTTGGTTGCCCTGGCCAACCTAGATGGTCTCAAGCCCATTTGGTTCGGGACAACCCTTTATCCGCCAACCGTGTGGCGCACCACAGATGCACCCAAAAGCCCCATTTGCTGGTCCCTAGACCAAAGTGAGAATCCCGGGCCATGGCACAAAACTGGGTGTGCCATCCCCGTTCAGCTCGAAGGAGACCATCAGCTGGCCAATATGACGGCGGCCATTGCCGTGGGCCATCATTTCGGCGTTCCACCAGAAAGCATAGGTTTGGCCTTGGAGCAGTTTCAACCGGTGAGCCAACGGGGAGAAACGGTCAAAACAAACCAGAATGTGGTTGTGGTAGACTGCTACAATGCCAACCCCAGTTCGGTGGAGTCCACGCTTCGGGCGTTTGCTGCGTCACAACACCCCAAACCGTTGGCCATTTTGGGTGACATGATGGAACTCGGAGAGCACGCTGCCTCCGGGCACCGTCTCGTTCGCGATGTCTGTCGCGAAATCAACTTGGAGTGTTGGGTCGTAGGACCCCAGTTCAAAGAATACGCCGAAGCCGACTTGTCTTTTGGAGAATTGAGCGCGCTAAAGGATCACCTTTCTGCCCATCCAATTCAAGGCCGGACTGTCCTCCTTAAGGGCTCGAGGTCCATGCAACTCGAACAGCTCGTTGCTGCTCTTTAAGGCCTTCGGCTCACCACCTTCAATCGTACCTTTACATCCATGGATTTCATTGCGGAACTCAAGTGGCGCGGCATGTTGCACGACGCCATGCCTGGCCTCGAAGAGCACCTGAGCAAAGAGCAGACCACCGGCTATGTGGGATTTGACCCCACTGCAGACTCTCTGCACATTGGCAACCTTGTGCCGGTAATGCTCTTGGTCCACTTGCAGCGTGCGGGTCACCGTCCAATCGCGCTCGTTGGCGGTGCAACAGGCATGGTAGGCGACCCCAGTGGAAAAACAGCCGAGCGCCAATTCTTGGACCTTGAAGTTCTCGAACACAACCTAAACAGTCAAAAGGCCCAGCTCTCTCGCTTTCTCGACTTTGAGGGCCCAAATGCTGCGCGCGTGGTCAACAACTACGATTGGTTCAAAGACTTCAACTTTCTCGACTTCATTCGGGATGTTGGCAAGCACATCACCGTGAACTACATGACCGCCAAAGACTCGGTGAAGAACCGATTGGAAGGCGGCATGAGCTTCACGGAATTCAGCTACCAACTGGTCCAAGGCTATGACTTCTTCCACCTTTGGAAAGCACACAACTGCATGCTCCAGATGGGGGGCAGTGACCAGTGGGGCAACATGACCACAGGGACAGAGTTGATCCGCCGCAAAGGGCAAGGACACGCGTTTGCCTTAACCGCACCACTCATCACCAAGTCTGACGGCTCCAAATTCGGCAAGAGCGAAGGCGGAAACGTGTGGATCGACAAAGCCCGGACCAGTGCCTACAAATTCTATCAGTACTGGATCAATGCCGCGGACGACGACGCCGCAAAATACCTTCGGATTTTCACGCTCATGACCCAGGACGAGATCCTGGCCATTGAGGCGGAACACGCCGAAAACCCCGGAGGACGGGCCATGCAAAAAGCGCTGGCTGCCGACGTCACCACGCGTATCCATGGAGAGGAAGACCTGAATACTGCCATGGCGGCCACTGCCCTGCTCTTTGGCAAAAGCACAGAAGAAGACTTGAGGGCGTTGCCAGAGTCCGAGCTGCTTAGCGTGTTCGAAGGGGTTCCGCAACGCGAAGTTTCCCGAGCGGAATTGTCGCAAGGCGTGGGCATCATCGACATGTTGGCCGGAGGCGACTCCCCCTTCCTATCGAGTGGTGGCGAGGCCCGACGGGCATTGAAAGAAAACTCAGTCAGTGTGAACCGAAACAAGGTCGGGCCTGACCGCACCTTGACCGTGGACGATGCCATTGGCAGCGGCCTCATTCTGATCCAGCGTGGCAAGAAGAACCACTATTTGGTTCGGATTGTGGATTGATTAGCCAAACAAAGAGGCCAACTCCCGGCCCTCTACGACGTAGAGGAACACGACCAGCAGTACGCTGATCACCAGCCCCAGTGTGGCCTTACCCAGGTCACTCAGGACCATCGGCCAGACACGGGTGCGGTCGAGCTCATTCAAGCGCAAGTGCAACGCCACCTCTCGGCCCGCGAGCATGCCCAGAAAGACCCATGTTGTGCTCATGGGAACCTTGGCGCCAATGCCGAATGTGTCGAATTTGAACACCAGCAAAACCAAGCCATAGAACAAGTCAATAAACGTCGCAGAACGAATGTCTGCCGTGTTGGTTTTGACCCGGACGATTTTCTGAATCTCCCCTCCCCGCTGGTAAAAAATGTAGCCCAGCATGCCCACCAATACCGCAAGGGCAAAAGCAAATTTCCAAGGCTGAACCTCCGCTGGATCCCCGAGATAAACCAAGATGTTCACCAAATCTTGGGTCAGCCATTGGCTCCACAAGAACCCCGTGGCCAACCATTGGGTTACGGTCCAAAACTTCTTGTCCCGCATGAGTCCTTTGCCCTCTTCCATCGGGTGTTTGAGGAAGTAGCGTTCGGTTAAACGGCTCAACACGATGAACGCCACGATGGCGAACAAGAAGGCCACACCATATCCACCGAGGCTCTTGACCAACATCTTCGGCAGAGCCTTGGGCGCGAAGAAGGTGAGGACCAAAAAAGTGGTACTCACCGGAATGCCAAGACGCGTAATGGCCAACAAAGCCAACGGCGGCAAAACATACCAAATGGACATTTTCGGGAAATCAATGGGCTTATCGGGGTCCTGGAAAAGTCCGGCATACTTACCAAACGTGAGGTCCCCTCCGCGGCCACCGAGGTATTCTCCGAGGCCCAAATAACCCATGGTCACCACCACGGTCATGATGCCTCCGGCAAACAACCAGAGGACCCACCATGGCTTATCCTCGTTCGAAGTCAAGAATGTACCAAGGGTCTGAATGCTGTCGTTGCCCACCACCGAATAGGCAGCGAGTGAAAAACCCAACAAGGCAATGACGGTTTCCATGCGCGGCGAATCTAAGGGCCGACTTGATGTTTGCCAAGGGAAGTGAAAAGGTCCTGATTAAAGAACCAAAAGATTGCATCCGCGCACCTCCGAATGATCGAACCTCCCAAGCACTTCAAACCCCCGATCCTCTTGGCCTTGAATGGGGCGGGCCAAATCTTGAGTGGACAAAAAAGCGCAACTGCCCACATTGGCCAAGTCAATGATGTCCAGTCCCCCGGTTGCCCCGGTGGTCTCCATGGACAGGGGGTCGTCTGTTCTGCGCATGCGCACCCGCACCCAAGGCGGCGCCACATATTGACCTCGACCCAGAGACCAGGCTTGACTCAGCAATTCTGTCATGCCGTACTCACCGAGAACCTCAGAGCACCCAAAATGCGCCATTAAGTGAGCATGGACCTCCTCGCGCACCCATTCTTTTCGTTTGCCCTTCATGCCCCCTGTCTCCACCACTTTTACCTGAGGCGACAACGGGGGACGCCCCTGATCGGACCACGCCTTGGCAGCGTCGACAAGGGCCCAAGTCACGCCCATGACGACAGGGGAACGACCCGCGTCCAAAACGGCATCTATGGCGCTAAAAAGCCCCTGAAAATCATGGAGGAAGAATCCGTCCTCCGGCTTGGATCCAGGCAGACACCACCCAGCGGCTCGCAAATTCTGAACCATGTGCACCAAACTGCTGTCGGTTCGCTCGAGGTAGCCCGGAAGCATGCCCAGCAAAACAGCCCCGTCGCTGCCCGGCGCACCAAACTGACGCTCAAAACCCCAACGGGCACTGGCCGCATACAATTCCGGTGTGCGCACCGTGTGCTGCCCTTTTTTTTCGCCTGTGGTCCCGCTGGTCCTGAACACCAAGGCTTCTCCATGTTCCGCTGTACCTAAGGTGCGCACATCCCCCCATTTGAATGCCTCGACGGGCATCGTGGGAATCTCGGTCCATTTCTCCAACGATGCCGCACGTTTGTCGCTCCACCCCAGTGCTGAACACCAGCGACGGTAGAGGGCATTGCCCGCAAATTGATGCCGAAACACCGCCAAAGCGAGGGCATTGAATTCTTCTTCCAGCCACGATTCGGTGGACGGCTTAGACAAGCCAGCCAGCACGGTCTCCCGCAGCGCCTGACCTTGCTTTTCCATGTCTGCCGACGACCGATGCGACCCAACAAATTCCGAATGCGGCATATCGCGCAAAATGCGGCTTATTTTGGCACCATGTGCCAGGTGCAACGAATGAATTGGAGCAAAACTTTGGGTCTGTTGGCCGTGATCACCACGTTCCTGTCTGCCTGCGAGCCTCCCGTCTCCTTGCCTCCGGAGCCACGGCTCACCAATTTGACAATGTCCACAACCGGCGACCTCGGCCTCCTCTCGTTGGACTTCGAAGACGGAGATGGGAATTTTGGACTGAATCAAACGGACACAACCGGCGCTTTTTGTCCGACATGTCCTTTCCATCACAACATTTTCTGCGAATACGAGGAACTCCAAAACGGCGAATGGGTGACCATTGTTCTCGATCCAGCCTTGGATCAGGTTCCGTTTTATTACCGCGCACCCCGCATCGAACCCACAGGCCAAAACAAGACTTTGCGCGGCACCATTACCGTGGAGCTGGCTCCACGGTACTACTTGCTTACCGAATGGGATACCCTGCGCTTTGCCGTCCACATTGTAGACCGGGATTTACAATCCAGTGACACTCTCCGAACCGGCGCGGTACTCAAGCCTTAAAAATGTCGGTGAACTTGTTGGAGAGCAGGCCCATGCGAAGCCCAATCTCTTCCAGCACATCCCCCATCTCGCTAAAGGCCATTCCACTCTCCACGGAATAACGCCCTTTGCGAATGTCCTCGCGGTGCTTCACACGCATCTGCTCCCGAATGGCCTCTACCTCAATCAAGCGAGACTCCAATTTGCCAATGTGCAGTGCGCTTTGGGTGGCACTCACCTCGAGTGGACCGTTGAGTTCTCCAAGGGACTCCATGGCTTCGGAGAGCCCCTCGATCATGCCCAGGAGTCGGCGCCTTTGCTTGGGAATAAAATAGACGTCGCCCTGCTCTCTCTCTACTTGCAATTGACGGAACCTCTCGCAGAGTCCCACGAGCTGCCCCATGTCGCCCGTCCACTCCAATAAAAACTGCACCTTCCGGTAAGTGCCCCCGGAAAGCTTGTTCCGTGCCAACCGCTCCAAAAACCGCTTGACTTCGGATTCATATCTGGCGCCCAAGCTCCAATACTCTCGAATGTGCTCCCCGATGGCGTCCCTTTTCACAGGGTCCAACTCCTCCAGCATGGCCTTCATCTCCTTGAGCATCTTCAAGGCCAACTCGTGGTGCCGCTCCGCTTCTCTTTGCGCCTCCAACACCTGCAATTCCGGCGCATCCATTCCACTGGTGGTGACCATGGGTGTGCGATAGCCCCGTATGCCCTCACCTGGAATGCACGCCCTTACCAACCAAAGCATGGGCTTGGGAAAGAGTCCAAAAACCGTGGTCATGAGCAGGTTGAAGCCAGTGTGAAGCAAAACCAGCACCACAGCGACGTCGGTTCCACCTGCGCCCAGTGGTGCTAAAAACCAATGAATGGCTTCCAAGGCAAACTGCAAACCAGGCAGCAACGCCAAAACGCCAACCGCATTGACTAGTAAATGGCTCAACGCCGCCCTTCGGGCCTCTCGACCCGAAACCAACGACGCCAATATTGCAGTGGAGGTTGTGCCAATGTTGGCGCCAAGGACAACCGCAGCGCCCATGGTCTCCGAAACCACACCGCCCGCCGCCAAGGTCACAACCAACGCCAGCATGGCAGAAGAACTTTGAAAGGCGAGCGTGCCCACAACGCCAATCACCACGGTGCCGAGCAAGGCCAACATGGACCCACCAGCAAAAGGCTCAAGGAAACTGGCCAAGCCAGCCTCGGTCAGAGGGGGCACCCCCTCTCGAATCAACCCCAAGCCGACGAACATCAAAGAGAAACCAATGATCGCCTCTGCCGTGGTTTTGGTTCGCCTTCGCTTTGCAAACAACATGGGCAGTGCCAACGCCAAGAGGGGCAAGGCCAGCTCTCCGAGCGACGGTTGCGAAATCGTCAACACCACCAGCCAACTCGTGAGGGTGGTGCCCAAGTTGGCTCCCAATAAGATGAAATAGGCCTCAGACAAACGCAGCAAGCCGACTTGAACAAAGCTCACCACCATCACCGAGGTCACGCTGCTCGATTGCAGCAAACCCGTTAAGCTGAGTCCGGTGAAGTAAGCGCGGACCGGGCTCCGCGTTACCGTGGCCACCGCCCGGCGAAAACGGGCACCCGCCAAGCGCTGAATGGACTCGCTCATCAGGACCATTCCGTAAACGAACAGCCCCACCGCACCGATGAGATGGAAGAATTGAAGGGTTCCGTTCATGGCCAAGGCTCAAGGATAGCAGATATGGACGCTCCTGCCGTCCAATGGGCAAAAAAAGAAGGGCGGCAATGCTGCCGCCCTTCCGTTAATCGTTGCTGGCTCGACACCTTATTCTGGACACGGAGTCGCAAATGTTCCGAGCAAAATCAAGAGGTCACTCACAGACGTGGTGCCATCGTTATTCAAGTCAGTTGGGCAGTCATTGACTGGTGCCAAATCACAGCTTCCATCGTCGAACAATGCGTTCTCATCGTAGTTGCTAGACTCGACATACGTACAACCATAACAGTCGTAAGTACAGGACCCATCGTCGAAAAGTGCGGTGGTGAGGTAGTTGCAGGCTGTGCCGTCGGTGCATCCGAGGGCAGAGCTGTTCGCTGCGCCTGGTGTGCCGTTCTCGACCCAGCTGTTCTGCCAGTTGTCCGCATCGTCGTTGTTGAGGTTGGTCTCAATCAACTCCAAAGAAGCGCAACCGCCATCGGGGCTCGCAGCCAGAACGTTTCCAAGCACACTGATCTCTTGTGAAGGCCATGGATCGGCATCGTCATAGGTTACAGCATCCAGAATGTTTCCGAAAGCATCCTGCAACTGAACGGTTCCACCGCCGTTGCCCCAGTTTCCGTTGTCCATCAAGAATACGGTAATGCCCTCGTTGGTGTAGTTGGTTTGGGCCACCAAACCAGGCACCACCAAGAAGTAGCTATCGGCGGGAATAATGGTTCCCTCTGGGAATGACAGTGCAAAGGCGATGGAGGTAGGATCAGAGAAAGCAGACCAAACCTCGAAGCCGCTGACGTCGGCCTCTTCACCTGCATTGTAGAACTCCACGAACTCCCAATCGAAGTCACCTCCTTGGTTGTTGCAAGGGTTGTAGTGAATCTCATTCACGATGATGTTGGGCAGTGTGTAATAACAAGTGGTGTTGTCTGCAGCCGTTGCATTGGCGTTGTAGTTCAATGCAGTTTCGTCTGTACACCCAGTGATGATGCAGCTTCCATCGTCGGAGGTCGCATCTGGGTTGTAGTTGTCGGCAGTCGCATCGGTACACCCTGGGATGTTGGCGCAAGAGCCGTCGTCCTCGTTGGCCAATGGCCAGTAGTTCGGGAATGTATCATCTGTACAACCGAGGCGAACCACGTCGGTGGAGTCGCGTGGCTCCAACTTCCAGTTGCCGTAGGCGTAGCCTGTCGGAGCAGTCACACGGTAGGTGCGACCAGCCTCGACAACACCTGCACCAAACGCGTCATAGGCGCGGTCATTAACACGGGCACCTCCGGTACCGTCGTTGATCGACCACTCCGCAAAGCCAAGGTCTGCATTGTCGCAGGCTGCAGTCACGGAAATCAAAACCGCTTCCCAATCTTCCATGTTCATGTCGCCAGAAGCGAGCACTTCTGCCGCTGGAAGCGGGTTGCCCGTGCTCAAGACGGCAATGGTGGGACTGGGGATGTACTCGTTTCCAAACCAGGTGTCTGGGCTGCCTGTGATTTCGACTTCATCTCCCATCTCCACGTTTCCGATGGAGGCTGCAGTCAGGTCACTGCCACGCACCCAAATTGCGGAGAACGCACCGGTTCCATTCTGCATGGTAAAGGCCGCTTGGTTTCCGAAAGAGCCGTCGTCGGTCAGGTAAACACCTGTTACGATTCCCGTGGTGGTCACGAGTCCGGTGGCGGAACCATCGTTGATCTCCTGAATCGTCACGTTCGGAATAAAGAGGCAACTGCCATCGTCCACAGTGGCATTGATGTCGTAGTTCAGCGCCAATGGGTCTGTACATCCTTCCGTATCCGAAGCACACAATCCTGTAAAGTCATGGCTACCCAATCCGTCTAGGTTGTTGTCCAGCGCATAGTCAATGTCCAAAACAATCCATTCGCTGTCTTCGGCAGATGTTCCCGCACTGGTGACCCAATCGCCTCCATTTCCAAAGGAAACCTCTGGCTTGCGGCGAAGGGTGTGGTTTTGTGTGCCATTGGTCACGCCAGCGACGTCCCATGCTTGACCGGGATCAGGCCCGTAAGGCTCACCCACCACGTCAATCAACGTCCAATCTCCATCGTTTCCGAAGGATGCTGTTGCACTAGAACACCAATCCAAAGGCATCGTCTCCATTGGACAAGAAGTTGAACGTCGCATCTGCACTGTCCAACAAGGCCGCATTGGCCGAGGGGTGCACGATCAAGAAGGTGCCACCCGCCTCAATCGAGGCTCCTGTTGGGAAAATGTCCTGGAAAAAGTCCCATTGGTCAGGGTTGTCCGCACCATTGTTTTGGCTCACCACGGCATACAAAGCCAAGCTTACGCTGCTGCTTGTGGGGTTGTACACCTCCAAGTACTTGTTGTTGCTGGACCCTTCGGCCGCTTCGCTGTAGAACAAGTCGCAAGGCTGACTGCCTGTGCAAGACCCGTCGTCAATGTCGGCTCCTGGTGTGGTGTTGTCCGCACTTGGGAGGGTGCAACCGTAAAGAAGCACATCGTCTCCATCGCGCGGGATCAACTTGAAATTTCCGAAGCTGTAGTGCAAGGGAGCGGTGACTTGGAACTGGGCGCCAGCGGCCACTTCTCCGGTGGCCAAGTGATCCCATCCACGGTCGTCCACACGCAATTCGCCAGAAGCATCGTCCATTCCCCACTCTCCGTTGCCGAGGTCAGGTGACCCCACTACTCCAGTTGACTGGACCAAGACGCCTTCCCATTCTTCCATGTTGGCTGCACCCGTTCCGAGTACTTCCGCTGCAGGAAGCGCATTGTTTTGGCTTTGGATGCTGGTCAGGAGTGGATTTCCGGCCACGCCTGTGATTTGCGTCAAGTCAAAGAATTCTGAAATCACACCCGTTAGGCTCACGAAGTCGCCCACGGTAACGGCGACTTCTGGGTTGAGGCCGAACAAGCCGCTGTATGCACCTGTGCCTTGCTGCAAGCTGAACAAGCTTCCATAGACGCCCGTGACAATTCCGCTGACGGTCACCAGTGAGTCCGTAAAGACCGGAGGAGTCAAGGCTTGGCCTTCCTGAATGGTGGCAATGGCAATGGCCCCGTCCACCAAGTTGCAACTGTCGTCGTCGATGATGGCGGAGGCGTCGTAGTTGTCCGCTGCTGAGTTGGTACAACCCAACTTCTGGAAGTCCCCTGCGTCACGTGGCTCAATGCTGTTTCCAAATCCGCCATTGATGGCCCCCGTAATGCGGTAGCTGTCACCGAGCATGGCGCTTTGGTCTGTGTAACCATCGTAGCCGAGGTCATCCACGGTATGGTTGCCCGAACCGTCATCAATGGTGAATTCACCGAAGTTGTTGAGCTCTCCTGTGATGGCGCCTGTGACTTGGCAGAGCACGCCTTCGTATTCCTCCAAGTTGGCATCTGCAGTAGACAATACAGCAGGTGCAGGCAAGGGGTTCCCACTGTTCAAAATGGTCGCACTGGCCGAAGTCAACTGTGTGCCTCCACTGTAGCTGCCGACTGTACCTGCAACCAAAACGCTGTCACCCACTGCCACTTGCGTGGTGTCGTCCAACAATCCGCCGCCAACGTAGACAAACATGCCGCTCCATGGACCTTCGCCATCTTGGATGGAGGTGTTGCTTCCATAAACACCGGTAACGATGGCGGAGAGGGTGACCTCTTGGCCGTCAAACGTGCCGTTGTCCTCTGCGCCCATGTCTTGCTGAATCGCACTAATGGTGGCTGCACTTGGGTAGGTGCAAGAACCGTCTTCAAAATCAACGTTAGCGTTGTAATTGGTGGCTGTTGCGTCAGTACAACCGCCGGTGCCTACCGTCACCGTGGCCACCATGCCGAGGGATGCGTGATTGCCTACTGAGCAATCATAGTTGTAGACTCCCGGTACAGTAAATGTGTAGCTCCCGATGCACGTGGGGACTTCGGGGGTGCCACCCGAAGCTACTGCCAACGAGAAGGACTCAGGGTTGTTATAGGACTCTCCGGTCAAGGCATTGATGTTGCCATTCACATCGTGAGAACCGCCCACATTGACCCACACCACGGTGTCGCCAATCGCCACTTCCAAGTTGGCAGGCTCATAGAAATAAGCACCCGCTTGCACCACCACTCCGGCAACGCCGCAAGCGTTGTCCTCGGACACCACATTTGCACCGCACTCGCTCACGAGCAAGGCAATCTCTGCTGCCGTTTGCTGCAGGTTGGAATTGTGATCCACACAATCAGTTGCATTTGAAAAGTCACAGTAAATGGTCCAGTTGGATCCGTTCCATGTGTCTCCGTCAGGAGCTGCTGTGGTGCGAAGAGCATAACCGTCTTCGAATTCGTGACAGGTGTTTGTTCCGTCCTCACCAATGACCCCGTAGAGATCGACAATGTTGTCATTGGCATCAAAAAGTGCCACCTGGTCATCCCCGTTGCTGTCCACAGCACCGCCTGTTCCTCCGGTCATGTCGGGAGCAAAACCGTAAGCCTCTTCAAAGCTGGAGGCCGAAGCCGCAACGTAAAAGCAGCCGCCATCTTCCAAAGACCCGATATCTGAAAGGTCAATTTGACTGCCTTGTGGAGTGGCATTGTCGTTTGTCCAACGTTTCAAGTACCACCCTGTCAAATCAACAGAGGATCCAGAGTTGTTGGCGATTTTGACAAAGCGCGCGCCGGCGTTGTCGGTTGGATCTGCCAACATGGCCAGATGGGCCGTTTGGGCAGAAAGTGCAGCAGTCAGCAGAACTGCAATCGTCAGAAAAATTGAGCGCATAGTGATGGCTTGTGGTTTGGTGCAAAATTAGGTGACCTCGACCCCTTCATGCCCCCCCGAAGCCATGGTTAACATGATGGTAACGTGATATCAAGATGGGCGGAACAGAGAATCGGTCAATCTGAGAATAATGACCCCTGAACGCCTCGAAAAGTTTTGCGATGATGCAAACAATGCCCGACTTCCTGAATGGATTTCTTGTGGGCAGGCGTTGGATATCCCATGTTAGACGCCCATCCGTACTGTGGAAATTGAAGGGCGAGCCCATTCATCCGTTCGTCGCGATGTGTCTTGGCCAAAATGCTCGCTGCCGCAATCGACAAAAAGCGACCATCCCCTTTGATTTCACAGGTATGCGCTATGGAATGTGGGCGGAACCGATTCCCATCCACCAGCAAATGATCCGGACAAACGGCCAAAGCATCCACCGCCCTGTGCATGGCGAGGTACGTAGCTTGAAGAATGTTGACCCGCTCGATTTCCTCGACAGTGGCCCAACCCACAGCCCAAGCCAATGCCTCGGACTCGATTCTGGCCCTCAACTCGGCGCGCGCTGCAGCATTCAATTGCTTGCTGTCATTCAACCCGGACGCAAGCCAATCCAAGCCCGCCGGACCCGGTATGACTGCAGCGGCAGTAACCGGTCCGGCCAAACAACCACGACCAGCCTCATCGATGCCCGCTTCCAAGCGCCCTTTGAGCAAACATGTCGCCAGCCCCATTTGCTTCATCGCAAAGTGTCATCTCGGGTTGTCCACTCCATGCCGACCTCTTTGGCCGCTTTGACCAAACAGGACCAAAGCAATTCCGAGGTTCGGTCCCAACTGAAATCATCTGCCCGGTCCTTCCCTTTTTCGATCAAATTTTCCCGCAATGCCGGCTCTAATTCCATGCGCTGCATGGCCTCTGCGACCTCTTCAATGTTGGAAGGGTCCACAGCCAAACCCGCTTCGTTGGCCACTTCCGGCAATGAAGTCCGGTTTCCGTGAATAACGGGAGTTCCCACTGAAAAAGCTTCGATCAACGGAATGCCAAACCCTTCAAACCAAGGGATAAAAACCAAGGCCCCAGCAGCGGCCAACACGGCAGCCAAATCTGCTTGGGGCAACCATCCGGACCGGTGGACATGTTGGGCGACCTCATCTGGCGCCGAATCCAAAATGTCCTTGGCATTGAAACGCCTGCGGCGCCACATCGGTGTTCCGACCAACAGTAAATCCCATTGCCCTCCTTTCTCCCGATAACGTTGAAACGCACCCAAAAGACCTTCTAAATTTTTTCTCGGATGTTGCGTTCCGATGAAAACAAAAAAGGGCTGCCCATTGGTCAAGCGCCGACGAATCGTCGACGCAGCTTGAATTGAATTGACGCCCAACGGCTGGCGATACGCCGTCCCCGTTCCGTTGTAGACCACATCGATCCGGTCCAACGGGATTTGGTAGCGTTCAGAAATGTCGTTCGCACTGAATTCACTCACTGTCGCCAGTCTCACAGCACGTTTGGCCGCATCCGGAAAGCGCCATCGGTAGTGTTTGGACACCGACTCCGGCAGCCATTCCGGGTGATGCTCAAAATTCAAGTCGTGCTGCACGGCCACCTGCGGGACGCTGGTTCTTCGGCTTAAAAAACCATCTGGAGAGACAAACAAGTCCGCCCCGATCTTCTTGAGCAACCGAGGAAGGCTGCGGTCCATCCACCAGTCGAGAAGAAACGGCCGCCTGGCGGGCGGCCACATCCAATGCACTTCGACATGCTGACCTGGAAAAAGGTCAGCCGGGGGCGTCCGGTCAAAAATCAAGTGGAACTCATGCTCAGGGTGAGCCGACACCATCCTTTGCACCGTTTCAAGCGTAAACCAACCAATCCCGTCGAGCCGCCCCGGGACCACCAAACGCGTGTTGATTGCAATCACAGCCATGAAAGCGAAACTAAGCTCGGGGACCCACCACAAAAAGAACGCCTTTGCACAATCTTTACACCCCGATTGAGGTTCTTTGCACTGCATCCGGCAGCGGAATGACCCTTTCAACCTCAAAGCCATGAACAACATCGAGGACCACAATACAGAAGAAGCGCTGTTGCGCCGAATTTGGAACTGGCGTTGGCCATTGATTACCGCCGGCATCATTGGCGCTTTGGCCAGTGCCGCGGGTTCTTTTCTGATTGAACCTGAATTCCAATCATCCGTGGTTTTGTTCGCCCTTCCGCAGCAGTCCATTGGCGCGCAGTTCTATGAATCAGAAAAGCGAGAAGACATTCTGGCCTATGGTGAAACCGAAGACGCGGAGCGGTTGCTCCAAATTCTGAATTCAGACCGCATCCGCCGACGCATCATTGAGAAGTACAACCTGTGGGACCACTTCAACATCATCAAAGGCGAACCAGGGGCCAACGCCAACATGGCCAAGATGTATTCGGGCAAAGTGGACGCGGCGTTGACCCGTTATGGCTCGATCCAAATCAATGTGTTTGACACCGACCCTGTGATGGCCAAGGACATCGCAAACGACATTGCCAACCTCACAGACTCCGTCTCCAACCAGCTGAGAAACAACCGGGCACTCGAGGCGTTTCGCTATGCGAAACAGTCCCTTTTGGGACACCAAGAGGGCATTGCCAAGATGGAACGTCGATTGGCAGAGCTTCGCGACGAAGGCGTGTACGATTACCCCGTTCAAATCGAAGGACTGAACGAGCAGTACGCCACGGCCTTGGCCGGGGGATTCAACAACCGTGCGGAGGGCATCTTGAAAAAGATGGAGCAGCTTTCACCTTTCGCCAACGAATTCAACCAGATCACCACCAAGCTCGAGGACGCCTACGAGCAAGAGGCCGTTTTGAAAAAGCGCTACGATTTGAACAAACTCGACGCTGAATCCCAAATCCCCGCCGCTTTTGTGGTGGACCGGGCAGCCGTTGCCGATAAAAAAGCAAGGCCCATTCGCTGGCTCATCACCGTCATGGGTGCCATTTCCGTGGCCTTTGCGGCCTTGGTCTTCTTTCTCTTCCGCGACGCCGTGCGCTAATGTCCCTCTTGGGCCGGATAAACAAAGTGGAAACAGGGTCCAAATGGGCCGTCATCCCTTTGGTCTTGGGCTATGCCCTTTTGCTCGGTGCGGCCATTGCAGCGAAATTTTATCCGTTGGCTGCCCTGCCCCTTGTGGTGGGTGTTGTGGCCTTGTCCTTGTCTCGCAGGGATTGGCTTCTGCTCGGCCTTCTGGCCACGGTCCCCTTGAGCCTAAACCTCGAAGAATTGAGAATTGGCGGCGTGGGTTTTTACCTGCCCACTGAACCGCTCCTTTTCGGTCTTCTTCTGCTGTTTTTGTTGGACCGTATTCGCGGCATACGAATCGATGCCGACCTGGAGTCGCACCCCATTACCCGTTGCATTCAAGTGATGTTTGTCTGGCTCATGGTCACCACACTGACCTCGTCGGACCTCCTGGTCTCTCTTAAATTCACTTTGGCCCGCGCCTGGTTTGTGGTGGGCTTTTTCTTCCTCATGGCGCCGTTGGTCAAGACCATCAAAAAACAAGAGACCGCCATCCTGTTGTACGTGATCCCCTTGCTGGTGGTCATTGGGTACACTGTCATTCGACATGCGGGCTATGGGTTTGACAAGCAAGCCGGACACTGGGTCATGGATCCTTTTTTCAAGGATCATACGAGCTATGGCGCTGT
>CBFHQM010000001.1:84610-132509 GCA_965657965.1 uncultured Flavobacteriales bacterium
CCCCGTTTTGGCCCTTCTCATCCGGCCCAATCGACGGCCATTGGCCAAGGTCGGGTTGGCCGCTGCATTCACCATTTTGACCCTCGGGTTGGTGCTGTCGTTCACCCGAGCCGCATGGGTGTCTGTGGCGGCAGCTGCGGGGATTGGGGCCCTGATGATGATGGGTGTTCGCTTGCGGAACCTGGTCGCCGTCGGCGGGGTCGCCTTGATCTCCTTGTTCTTGGTTTGGGACCAATTGCTGATTACCCTCGAACGAAACGACCAGGATTCCTCGGACAACTTGACCGAGCACGTGGAGTCCATCTCGAACGTTTCAAGTGACGCCTCCAACTTGGAGCGCATCAACCGATGGAGCTGCGCCCTGTCCATGTGGACGGAGAAACCGCTGGTTGGTTGGGGTCCGGGAACCTATCAGTTTTTTTATGCGCCCTTCCAACGTTCTGAGCACCGCACCCTGATTTCGACCAACAATGCCGATCGGGGGAATTCCCACAGTGAATACTTAGGGCCCTTGGCAGAACAAGGAACACCGGGGTGCCTCATTGTTTTGGCCTTGTTGTGGCTCACCTCAACGGTGGGCTTTCGCTCGTATCGGGCTTGGCGAAAGGTGGACCGCTGGGCCTCGCTTTGGTCCCTGTCGATTTACCTCGGACTGCTCACCTATTTCATTCACGGTGTCTTGAACAACTACCTCGACACGGACAAGGCCAGCGCCCCGTTTTGGGGGTTCCTGGCCATCCTTGTGATGCTGGACCTGAAGGTCAGGAAAAACGCGTCGTCAACAAGGCCGTATCGTCCGCAGGATCGGCTGTCCCTCGATGGTTCTCCCAAGCCACAATGATGGCGGTATTGATGACCTCGACACCCGCGGCTCGCTCGGCCTCCACCAACTGTTGAAGTCGATGCTCGCCAAAGGGCTCGCACTCGGTGTTTTCTTGCTCCACTAGCCCATCGGTAAAGCAAACCAAAGTCCCCCCCTGTTCAACCTGAAGGGACCCTACGCCCACCTCGGGCAGGACGTCCAACATGCCCAGACCTGGGCAACCTTCACCCAAGAAAACGCCCGGCCCAGAAGCCGGGACAAACAAAGGCGGATTGTGGCCGCAGTTGACGTATTCCATGTGGCCCGTTGCAGGGTTTTGTAGCGCAAAAAAGAACGTAATAAAACGCTCTCCTCGCGCACTGTTGAAGACCCGGTCATTGAGCGAGCGCACCAAAACTTTGAGGTTGAGTCCTCCCCCTTCAATCAGGGCGTGCAAATGCGCTTGGAAATTGGACATCAAGAAAGCCGCAGGCATTCCCTTGCCACTGACGTCGGCCATCGCAATGGCCATACGGCCGTCCGACAGCTTGATGGCGTCGTAATAGTCCCCTCCAACGTGATGGTGCGGTCGATAGCGGGCTGCGAATTTTCGGTGCGCATCGTCGGGAAGCACCCGAGGAAGGAGCATGGCCTGCATCTCTCCCGCCAAAGCCAACTCCCGCTCCAACCCCGCCGTCCGAATGCGGTCTGCAGTCAACTCCCGATTGCGCAGGGCCACCACCAAAACATTGGTGAGTGTGGTAATGAACCGCACGTGTCGAATCGATGGGCTCATCCCACGGCCTTCTTCACGGTCACCCATGACCACGTAGGCGATCACGACCCCATCGTGTTCCACGGGGATGGCCAAGTCAAACTCCACTTCAGCATTTCCGCTAACAATGGCATGCGCCTTCCCACTCAGCAACAAACCCGGATCGGACAGCGCAGGCAAGTTCTCGGGGTATCCCCACGCCACCAAACATGCCCATGCCCCTGATTCTGCTCTGCCGCGACTAAAGAGCGCCAATTTCCCAACCCCCATGGACGTCAGCACCTCACGGAAACTGTCGAACAGGGAAGCGTTGGGCTCATTGCGGTTGATGGCCTGCGTGAGGGCAAGCAATGCGTCGGCTTGCTGGCGCAGGCGTTCCAGCCTTTTCCGATTTCGGAGTTCGGCTGACATGCTGACTTATTTCTTGACCCGCTCGGAATACTCTCCCGTCCGGGTGTCCACTTTAATGCGGTCGCCGATGTTAATGAACAACGGCACGCGCACTTCAGTGCCTGTATCGATGGTGGCAGGCTTGAGCGTATTGGTTGCAGTGTCGCCTTTGACTCCGGGCTCGGTGTAGGTCACCTCTGCCTCAATGTGACTGGGCAAGCTGGCGCTGAGTGGACGCTCCTCTTCCGCATGAAAAACGATCAAACACCGCATTTCATCCTGCAGGAACTGGGAGTTTTCAATCAAATGCTTCTCCAAGATGATTTGCTCGAACGTCTCAGAATTCATGAAGTTGTAGCCCATGTCATCCTCGTACAAGTAAGTGTACTCCCGTGTTTCCACACGAACCACGTCAATTTTAGATCCCGTGTTGAACGAATGCTCGATGATCTTTCCGTTCTCGAGGTTCTTCAGTTTGGTCCAGACGTTGCCTGCTCCACGCGCCGTCTTCTTGTGAAGGAATTCTTGAATCTGATAGAGCGCGCTTTGGTGACGGATGCAAAGTCCGTTTTTGATGTCAGAGGTTGTGGCCATAATGGGTGTTCGTTGGGCGTATTGACCCTCCCACGTGGGGAAGATGTCTGGTTCTGCAATATAGTTCCGTCCCCGCCGTGCGCGCGGCCATCAATCCCACCGGAATTCAACCTCCAACCCTTGAAGAGTCAAGATGGCATTTCGCACCTCTGTTTCCCGCCCGACCAAGGCCATGGTTCCTCGGAAACGCCAGTGGCCCGACGGGGACTGATGTCGGAAAAACAAATGCCCTTTCCGCTGCCCAAAGGCCTGAGCGGGGCGGTCATTCCATCCCGTGACGTAGCGCACGGGTGCGTCCGTAGCCCCCCAGGCCTGCCCCACCCCAGCCGACCAACGGCTGCCGCTTGCCCCATGATGCGCCCACGACACTGCCAATACGCCACCTTGAGATTCGCCTTCCCCCGAAACGCCAACATGCAGACGCCAGCGGGTGTTTGGCCATCCCCCATCACGCCATGCCCATCTGACCCGCATTGTCCACTGGCTCCAAAACCCCGCGTCCCACGTATCGGACATGTCCAACTGAAGGGTGGATCGAAAGTGGCCTTTTTCCCATCGAAACGCCCACCGCTGTTCGGGAATGTCCGTTGGCCTCATCCCTTTTCGACAGCGCCACCTGAGCCAACCCTCTCCCTGTGTTTTCCAAGCCAATCCAGCTTGAATCATCCAACCCACAACATCCGCGCTGTCGGGAAGCGTCGTCCGCCACTCTCCGCTTCTCCACCCAGGATGGTGGGGATGGTCCCGCACCATCAATGCGTGCCCTTCGAATTGGGAAGTCCAAGAACGCAAAAGGCTCCAACGGCCAACCCAGCCCGATTGAAAACCAGCCAAAGCCCATCGCCAACTCCACCCCGAATGCTGGCCGCGCCCATTGAACCCAACCAATCCGCGCCAAGACTGTGTCGCCTGTGGCAACATTCGAAGGGCCCACTTTAACCTTGGCCGACCGCCGCCGACAGCGCCGGTCCAACCCGCACCCGACCATATGCGTCCGAGGACCATCCAACCTGGTGCAGCCCAACTTTTGGCCCTCGCCCCACTGTGTCGTTGCCAACCCACCCCATCCATTGCACCGCGCAACCGGACAGCAGCAGGAGACAACCCGAGTGGAATTCGATGGCTACCTTCCATTCCTCCGAGGTCATCAAAAGCGCCATTCGCCCACATTACCAAGCCTTGTCCAAAGCGCGGAGTCATCGTCCCAAAAACCCACTTCCCACGGCTCCGCTGCACAGCACCTGCCGCACAAAAGGTCAAACCCATCGAAGCGGACTGGTCCATCCTTGCCCGCCATAGGCCCCCCTTTTTGTCCCAATGCAAAAACCTTCCGTGGCCTCTAAATTCTTGGGTGGCTGCAGAAAATGTTCTCCCCAAGCGCAAGGTTCCCTTGACCTCACCGCGGGGACTTACGACCTCCATGCTCGCCTTTAGGCTGGATTGAAAGGAGACCAACGCCATTAAACAAGGCAAAACAGCCTGGCTTCTTTCGGTTCCCAATTGCATCACAACGGCCTGTTGGGTTAGCCCGCCAGCCAGCCCCACGTCCCTCAACATGGCCAACTCCCCCAACTCGAGACAATCAGCCTCCCAAGCTTCGATCAACCAAAGCGGGGCATCGGGCAAATCCAGCGGCGTTTGTCCGGAAACCGCACCCAATTGAAGCCAGAAATACATCCATCCCAAACGCTTCATGGGGACAAGCGCTCAGCGGGCTCATGATCGGGGCCCCAAGGCGCGGGGCCATTCTGAGTGCCCCAAGCCACGCCTACCCACAACAGTCCTCCCCGCATGAACCCAACCCAGCCTGTCCATTGGAAACACGCACCTTGAGGCGAACTCGACCGACCGGCCCAGACGCCCGTTGAACCCGCGCCGAGATGCCAAATCCGATCCGAAGCCATCAATCGCAAGGCCGGTCTTGACCCTGGGGACCAATCCATTGCGGCTTTCCCTTGAACTCCGCGGCCAAGATCTGCCCAACGAAGCGCCCGCAACTGCGAACGCAAAGGCACAGGGGCCGGCTGAAGGACAGGCACCCGAACCCACACAACCCCTTCCTTGTGCCACATGGCGCCCAGCGACACATACCCCACGCCCGATCGCGCCAAATCAACACCCAACAAAAAAGAGCGAGCCGGCGCCACCTGGATCATGGAAACCCCACCGATGCTCCCTCTTGTTCTGTTGACCACATGACCGTAAAAAAGAAGGCGACCTTTCCCATCCGAAGGCGTGTTGAGTCCTTTGCGCCAAGACACCTCAAAAAGCCCGGGTTCTGCTACACGAAATGCAAAGCGCCAACTTGACTGGCCGCGATTTGACTGTGCCTGCACTGCAGCTGTAGACACGGCCCAAGAAAACAGGCACAATCCACCGAGACAGAGGACCGACCACCTCGAAGAAAAACCCTTCGAGGGGCCGGTCTCTGCACCCTCAAGGGGGCTGGATGTGCATGCGGAAAGCAGGGAAGGCACCCGGCGAATCTGCAGTACAACGGCACAAACCCGACCCGCTTTTGACCGTTGTGTACTCGGAGTTCGTCACCGTCCTGCTGAGGCCTATCTTCGCGCTCCCTGCGGGCGTGGTGGAATTGGTAGACACGCCAGATTTAGGATCTGGTGCCGCAAGGTGTGGGGGTTCGAGCCCCTCCGCCCGCACAAAAGTTTGAGTACGACACAACGACATGGAGATCACTCAGGAAACCATTGACGCCTTGAACGGCGTTTTGACCGTCAAAGTCCACCCAGAGGACTACAAGGAAAAGGTAGACGGCATCCTAGAAGATTACCGAAAGCAAGTGAAGATGCCGGGGTTCCGCGAAGGGAAGGTCCCCATCCAATTGGTGCGGAAACAATACGGGAAAGCCGTTCTCGCAGACGAGCTCAACAAGCTCTTGAGCGAAAAAATGGACGGCTACATCCGTGAGCAAAAACTCCGCCTTTTGGGCCAACCCATCCCAGCTGAAAAAGGGGATTCCGATGGCAACTGGGACAAACCAGACGTGTTCACTTTTCGCTACGACATTGGTCTGAGCCCGAAAGTGGACATCAAGTTCGGTTGGTTCACCAAGTTTGTGCACCACAAGGTGCGCATCGACGACGACCTGATCAACGATCAAATCGAAGACCTCCGCAGGCGCTATGGCAAAATGTCAGACCGCACAGAAGTGGAAGAGAATTGCCTAATGGTCGGCGAGTTCGTTGAGCTGGAAGGTGAGGAAATCAAGGCGGGTGGCGTCATGCACGAAGGCACCATTAGCATGGAGTCTGTCAAAGACAAAAAGACCGTGAAAGCCCTGATGGGTCTCGCCCAAGGTGCCGAAGTGGTGGTCAATCCCGACCACATCAGCCGGGACGCGGATGATTTGGCCCGCATGTTGGGCATCGAAGCGAAAGCCGCCGAGACATTCAAGAGTCCCCTGCGATTCACCATCAAAGAGGTGCGTCACATCGAGCCTGCAGAGCTTGGAGAAGAGCTTTACGACAAGTTGTTCGGCGAGGATGTGGTGACCGACGAAGCCGGTTTTCGCGACAAAGTCAAAGAAGACCTTCAGCGCATTTTCGACCGCGACGGAGACCGTGTGTTCCAGCGGAAATTTGTGGAAGAAGTGGTCGGCAAGCTCGACCCGCCTCTGCCCGAAGAGTTTTTGAAGCGCTGGATTCGCGTGGCCAACGAAAAGCCCATCACGGCCGAAGAAATTGAAGCTGAATTTGCCGAATACGCCAAAGGCATCAAGTGGCAAGTCATTCAAAACCACATCATCGATGAACACAACATCGATGTGGAAGGCGAAGAAATCAAGGCCGAAGCGGGCAACGCCATCAAGGCGCAATACTCCCAATACGGCATTCCGCTCAACGCTGAGCAACTCGACCCCATGGTCGCACAAATGCTCACCGACCAAAAAGAGGTCCGTCGTGTAGCCGAGTCGATTTACGAGCGCAAAGCCATCGATAAACTGCGTGAGCTGGCCAAAATCAAGGAGAAGGAGGTTTCCCACGAAGGGTGGATGGAAATCGTTCGCTCCCTCTAAACATTCACTGCGGCTCAATCCACGGGTCGGATTAACTTTCAAGCATCATGATGACCACGCGCAAGGAATTCCTGAAGTACGCTGTCCAGGACCGCGGCTTCACCAGCCACCACGTTGAGGATTACATCTCCGCCGTTCACGGACCGGAGAACATGACCCGAACCGTAATTGAGGAAAGGCAAATGCCATTCCGTGAAGTCGATGTCTTTTCGCGCCTCATGGCCGATCGCATCATCTTCCTCGGAACCGGGGTAGACGATTACATCGCCAACATCATTCAGGCTCAGATGCTCTTCCTCGAGTCCACGGACCCGACCAAAGACATCCAGATCTACATCAATTCTCCAGGCGGTAGCGTGTATGCTGGATTGGGGATTTACGACACCATGCAGTACATCCGTCCGGACGTGGCCACCATCTGCACAGGAATGGCCGCCTCCATGGGCGCAGTGCTGCTTTGCGCAGGAGCTGCCGGAAAGCGCACAGGACTCAAGCACAGCCGCACCATGATTCACCAGCCTTTGGGTGGTGCTCGTGGACAGGCCAGCGACATCGAAATCACCGCACGTGAGATCATGAAGCTGAAGGAGGAACTCTACAAAATCATCGCCCACCACAGTGGTCAGGACTACAAAAAGGTGTGGGAAGACAGCGACCGCGATTACTGGATGATTGCCGACGAAGCCAAGGCTTACGGCATGATTGACGAAGTGCTCGAGCGCAAGCAGGACTGATTGAGTATGGCGGAGCGTGAAATCAATTGCTCGTTCTGCGGGCGAAAGAAGTCGGAAGTGGACATCCTCATTGCGGGGGTGACTGGACACATTTGTGACCATTGCATCGAGCAAGCAGAAACCATTGTCAAAGAGGAGCGCAGCACCGGGTCTGACAACGGATTCGATGACAGCCTTCAGCTCGATCGGCCGGCCGACATCAAACGCTTTTTGGACGAGTACGTGATTGGCCAAGAATTGGCCAAACGCACGCTCAGCGTAGCGGTGTACAATCACTACAAGCGATTGGCGCATCCTGCAGGAGATGGGGAAGTGGAGATTGAAAAGTCCAACATCGTCCTCGTCGGAGAAACCGGAACGGGAAAAACCTTGCTTGCCCGAAGCATCGCCCGCATGTTGCGTGTGCCGTTTTGCATAGCAGACGCCACCATTCTAACCGAAGCGGGCTATGTGGGTGAAGACGTAGAAAGCGTCCTCTCCCGCCTTCTCCAATCGGCAGATTACGACGTCTCCAAAGCGCAACGCGGCATTGTCTTTATCGACGAAATCGACAAGATTGCCCGAAAGAGCGACAACGCTTCCATTACCCGTGATGTAAGCGGGGAAGGCGTTCAACAGGCCTTGCTCAAGCTGCTCGAAGGTGCAGAAGTGAACGTTCCTCCTCAAGGTGGACGGAAGCACCCCGAGCAAAAGATGATCACGCTGGATACACGCAACATCCTATTTGTGTGTGGCGGTGCATTTAGCGGCATCGAACAGCACATTGAGAGGCGAATTGCCACTTCGAGTATTGGATTCAACACAAACGCGGACGACCAACCGGAACTCCTGCTGTCTGCGATTGCACCCGCCGACTTGCGAAGCTTCGGCCTGATTCCAGAATTGATTGGCCGCTTTCCTGTGCTCACGCACTTGGACCCTCTCGACCCCGATGCGTTAAGGCGGATTTTGACCGAACCAAAGAATGCGTTGATCAAGCAATACCAGCGCCTATTTGAGCTCGACGGCATTGCCCTCAAATTCGATGCAGGTGCTTTGGACTTTATCGTGGAAAAAGCGGTGGACTTCAAACTCGGAGCCCGCGGCTTGCGCAGCATTTGCGAAGCGGTTCTCAGCGATGCCATGTTTGAGATGCCCGGCAAAGAAGGGGTCGACGAATTGCGCGTCACCGAAGCCTACGCGAGAGACCGTTTCGACGCGAGCGACCAAGGCCGACTGAAAGTGGCCTCCTGAGCCCATGGCTGGGGCCAAGGGAAAATCGAAAGACAAAAAAGGGGCCAAGGAAACGCCCCTCATGGCGCAGTACAACCGCGTGAAGGGCCAACATCCAGACGCGTTGCTGCTGTTCCGTGTAGGCGACTTTTACGAGACGTTTGGGCCCGATGCTGTTACCGCGGCAAAAGTGCTCAACATCGTTCTGACCGCTCGGAAAAACGGCGCTGCAGCTGAAGTTGAATTGGCTGGATTCCCGCATCACGCACTCGAAAACTACCTGCCCAAGTTGGTGCGTGCCGGACACCGTGTAGCGGTATGCGATCAATTGGAGGACCCCAAGACCACCAAGACCATCGTCAAACGCGGTGTGACCGAGATGGTCACACCTGGGGTAGCCCTCAACGACCAGGTCCTCGAGGCCCGCGAAAACAATTGGCTGGCGGCCGTTCATGTTGTGGAAGAAGGTCGAGGTCAAGCCAAGCGTTTGCGAGCGGGCGTGGCCTTCCTCGACGTTTCTACGGGTGAATTCTTGGCAGCCGAAGGCGCTCCCGACGACATCGCACCGCTTTTGCGAACATTCCGGCCGAAGGAAACCCTGCATTTGCGTCATGCCGAACCCGAGTCCCTCGACTTGACTGGGTACCGGTTCCCGCTGGATGATTGGGTATGGCAATCCGATTTTGCCAGAGAAACACTGGAGCGGCACTTTGGCACCAAGGGCCTCAAGGGCTTCGGGCTCGACGGTCAACCATTGGCCGTGGTGGCCGCAGGCGCTGCCTTGCATTATGTGGGCAGTACCAAGCACGACCGCTTGGCCCACATCGCCTCTCTGGGACGCGTAGAATGGGGAAAAAGCGTGGCCATGGATGGGTTTACCATCCGCAACCTCGAGTTGCTGGTACCGACGCATCCTGAAGGCACAGCCTTAGTCGACATTTTGGACCGTTCTGCCACACCGATGGGGGCCCGAATGCTCCGACGGTGGATTGCTCAACCTCTTTGCGATGCAGCGGGCATTGCGCGGCGTCATGAGGCCGTCGCCGCCTTTTTGGCCCAGCCCGAAATGCGGGCCGATTTGATCGCAGAACTGAGTCGCATTGGAGACTTAGAACGACTGTTGGCCAAGGCGGCCGCTGTGCGCATTTCTCCTGCCGAATTGGATCGATTGCGACGTGCGCTCACCGCAGTGGAGGCCCTTCGGCTCATGGTCGACAGCTCAGACGACCCCATCATCGGCCGATGGGCAGGGCGGCTTGATCCCGCCGATGAAGCGCTCGCCACCTTGCGCAGTGACCTCACAGAAGACCCTCCGGGCGTCTTGGGCAAAGGGGCCAGCATCGCCAGCGGCGTTGTGGAAGAGCTCGATCGTCTCAGAGACCTTCGAGACAATGGCAAAGACAAGCTCGAAGGCATACGTGTGCGAGAGGTGGAGGCCACCGGCATCACCACGCTAAAAATCGCATTCAACCATGTGTTTGGCTATTACTTGGAGGTGCGCCACGCGCACAAAGACAAAGTGCCGGAAACGTGGATTCGGAAACAAACGCTGACCCAGGCGGAACGTTACATCACACCGGAACTCAAAGAACTTGAAAGCCGCATTCTCGACGCAGAAGAGCGCTTAGATGTGGTGGAACGCGAGGCTTATGCCAAGTTGGTCACTGGCCTTCACCCGCATCTGCCCCTCTTGCAATCCACTGCACGGGCTGTAGCCGGACTCGACCTGCTCTTGGGCTTTGCCGAATTGGCCGAAGACAACGGTTACACCCGTCCCACTTTGGTCGAGGGACATGAGCTGGAGATTGTTGGCGGAAGACACCCTGTGATTGAGCGGTGTTTGCCGGAGGGTGAATCCTATGTCGCAAACGACGTCGCACTCGACCGAGACCATCAGCAGATCCTCATGATCACCGGCCCGAACATGTCGGGTAAAAGTGCCTTGCTTCGGCAAACGGCCTTGATCGCTTTAATGGCGCAAATGGGCAGCTTTGTCCCCGCACGTTCTGTGCGCATGGGCTTGGTCGACAAAGTCTTTACCCGCGTTGGCGCATCGGACAACCTGAGTGCAGGAGAGTCCACGTTCATGGTCGAGATGAACGAAACGGCCTCCATTCTTCACAACCTCTCGGACCGGTCGCTGGTCCTGCTCGATGAAATCGGCCGAGGAACCAGCACCTACGACGGCATTTCAATTGCGTGGGCCATCGCTGAGTTCCTGCATGAGCACCCAAAGTGTCGCGCCAAAACCCTGTTTGCAACGCACTATCATGAGCTAAACCGCATGGCCGACCGGTTTTCTCGGATCCACAATGCGAATGTGAGCGTCCGACAGCAGGATGGAAAAGTGGTCTTTTTGAGAAAGCTCATTCCCGGTGGAAGTGAGCACAGCTTTGGCATTCATGTGGCCAAATTGGCGGGCATGCCTCCCGCCCTCGTGCGCCGCGCAGAGGAAGTGCTGATTGGCTTGGAGTCAGAGGGAGGAGGCCGAACCTCAGTCCCGGCCTCGGAAGCTGTAATGCAAGACGATGGCGTTCAAATGAGCTTTTTTCAACTCGACGATCCTGTGCTGCAAGACATCAAAGAGGATTTGCTCGGAATGGACATCGACCAGCTCACTCCTGTCGAGGCACTTTTAAAGCTTCACGACATTAGAAAACGCGTCGGAGGCTAATTCCCTAGTCGTAGGCGGCGAGGAGCAAATTGAGGTCCTTGTAGGGCCATCCAAAGGCGTCTGCCAAGTCTCGGTTGACCACGCTTCCCCTGTAGAGGTAAAGGCCACTGCGAATCATGGGGCTGTTGCCCACACCCGACTCAATTCCGCCATCTTCCCCCACCTGTTTGAGCAGCGGTCCCAAAAGGTTGGCCAAAGCCAAACTTGCCGTGCGCGGCACCCGGCTTGGGATATTGGCCACACCGTAATGGGTGACCCCGTGTTCCACAAACACTGGCTCTTGATGGTGGGTCAGTCGGCTGGTTTCAAAACAGCCTCCAGAATCAATGCTCACGTCCACAATCACCGAACCATCCCGCATGTTGCGTACCATTTCTTCGGTCACAATCATCGGCGTGCGTCCATGGTGAGGGCGAACCGCTCCAATGGCCACATTGGCTGCAGCCAAGGAATCAGCCAGGACTTTGGGGTGCAGCGTACTCGTCCACAATCGACCACCAATTTCACCACGCAATCGCCTCAACCGGTAAGGACTCGCATCGAACACGCGAACAGACGCCCCCAATCCAATGGCCGCGCGTGCAGCAAACTCTCCAACGGTTCCTGCGCCAATGATGACGACCTCGGATGGCGCAACCCCAGTCATGCCGCCCATCATCGTCCCGTCACCAAATTTGGGGTGAGCCAAAAACTCAGCCGCCACCAAAATGCTCGTGGTGCCTGCGATTTCCCCCATGGCCCGAACCAAAGGAAAAATCCCAGTCCGGTCTTGCATGAAGTCCCAAGCCACCGCCGTGATTTTGCGGTCCATCATTTTCTCGATGGTCCGTTCGGGGTGGGTGGCCAATTGCAAACCACTAAAAATGGTCTGCCTGTCCCGCATGAACTCCAGCTCAGATTCTTGCGGTGGAGCCACTTTTAGAATGATGTCGTTGTCGTAGACCGCAGCGGCGTCTGGGGCGATTCTAGCCCCCGCCTCGCTGTAATCGGCATCGGAAAATTGTGCGCGCACACCGGCGCCAGTTTGCACCACAACTTCGTGGCCATGGGCCACCAAGAGCCCCACGGCATCCGGGTCCAAGGCCACTCGCCTTTCCTGCAACACCATCTCTTTGGGAATGCCAATGCGCAGGCTTTCCTCACTGGTCGGAATGGCCAATTGCTGCTCTTGTGGCGAAAGCGAGGCTTGAAAAGCGAGGCTTCGAATGCGTTCTTTGGTTTCCACGGCGGTTTGGGTTCTGGTCTGGAAAATTAATCGGTATCCCGCTGCCACAAGGTCGCCATTCTCCTTCCATCTGGCAATTTCTCTATTCTCAAGAGCAATGCGGTCTGTGGAAAATGGTCTGCGGCCTTCTCTGGCCACTCAACAAAGGTCAGCGCATCCGCATCGTCCATTAACTCGTCCCACCCAAGGTCCAAAAGCTCATCGGAATGGCGAATTCGATACAAATCAAGGTGGCGAATCAAGCGCCCTGAATCTCCGGCCAATGGATAGACCTGACACAACGCAAACGTCGGACTTGATGCGGCATCTTCTGCCTTAAAATGACGCGCGATTGCGGCCACTAAGGTGGTCTTTCCCGTGCCCATAGGGGCTTGCAAGGCGACCACCTGACCCCACTTTAAGTTCGGCACCAAATCAGCCACAACCTGTCCCAGATTCGGTACGCCATATGGCCCCGACTGCCAAACCCGAACCAACTCCGACGCGCTCATCTGGGCACCAAATGAACCAGCGGCACCAACATCTCCTCCATGGAAATACCGCCGTGCTGAAATGTTCCATCGAGGTAGCGCACAAACCGATTGAAGTTGTTGGGGTACACCATAAAATCCCGTTCGGTTGCGAAAATGTACCGGCTCGACAGGTGCGCCTTGGGCAAGCCAAATGCGAGGGGATTGTCCACTTCGAACACCGCGTCGTCGTGGCGGAGGTTGCGCCCCGTTTTGTAACGCGGATTGTCTGTAACCTCCTTCTCCCCTTGGACCTTTACTGGGTCGGCCACCTGCACGGTACCATGATCTGTGGTCAAAATGAGCTCGAAGCCTTCTTCTGAAGCGCGCTCCAGCAACTCCCTAAGCGGACTGTGCTCGAACCAACTCATCGTAAGGGACCGGTAGGCAGCCTCATCTTCGGCCAACTCTTTGATGATCTCACTTTCTGTTCTGGCATGGCTCAACATGTCGACGAAGTTGAAGACCACCGCAGTAAAGTCACGGTCACGAATGCGGTGGAAGTCCTCCAACAATTTTCTTCCTGCCGTTACGTCTGTGATTTTATGGTACCCCCACTTCCCCTTGAAACCCCAGCGCTCGAGTTGTGCCCCCAACAATTCTGACTCGTAGGCATTTTTTGAGCCTTGATCTTGCTCGTCCTTCCACCATTGTGGATGCACCTCTGCAATTTTTGCTGGCGTCATGCCCGCAAACATGGCGTTCCGCGCATACTGCGTTGCGGTGGGCAAATAGCTCCAGTGCATTTGTTCTGTTTGGACCTGCCAGTGCTCTGAAAGTTGTGGGCCCAAGGTGCGCCATTGGTCGTAGCGAAAATTGTCAATCACCACCAATAAGGTCTTGCGTCCGGCATCCAACAAGGGCTTGACTGACTCCTTGAGCACATGTGGCGCAAGCAGCGGGTCCTCCACGCCATTGCAACGGTCCAAATCTGCCAACCAGCCCCCGTAATTGTCGGTCACAAAACGCGCGAACTGGCGCCCTGCATCCTGCTTTTGCATGCGCAGCACCTCGGCCATTCCCGTGTCCCCAGAGGCAGCCAATTCGAGGTCCCAATGGACCAATCGCTTGTGAATGTCTTCCCAATCTTCGCGGTTCAACCGGTCCATCAGGCGCATGCCCAACTCCCGAAACTCCCGCTGGTAATCGCTCATGGCCTTCTCCCCCACCAAACGCTTCTCGTCCAAAATCTTCTTCAAAGACAGCAAAATCTGATTCGGATTGAGTGGCTTGATCAAGTAATCCGCCATTTTGGACCCAATGGCCTCCTCCATGATGTGCTCCTCCTCGCTTTTGGTGATCATCACACAAGGCAGGTGTGGGCGACGCGCTTTGATGCGCTGCAACGTTTCAAGCCCAGTCAAACCTGGCATATTCTCGTCGAGAAACACCACGTCAACAATGCGGTCTTCTTCCAGTGCCTCAAGCAATGAGGCCCCATCTGTAAAGCCCGTGACTTCGTAGCCTTTCCGCTCCAAAAACAAAATGTGAGGCTTCAGCAGATCGATCTCATCGTCTGCCCAAAGGATGTGTGGAGTGCGCGTCATGATTCCTTCAATGGCAATTCGTCGCAATTATTTTGCAAAGCGGCCGCAAGTGCAAAGAAACGCGTGAAATTTCGGGCATGGCCGCCCGACCCAAGCTGTTGAATGACCCCGTATACGGTTTCGTACAACTCCGACACGCCGATTTCACGGACATCATGGATCATCCGTGGGTGCAACGCCTGCGTAGAATCAGCCAACTCGGCATGAGTCACCTGGTCTACCCTGGCGCTGTGCACAACCGTTTTCACCACGCGATCGGCGCCTTGCACCTCATGCAAGAAGCGTTGGACTCCTTGCGCGAAAAAGGGGTTGTGATCACCGAAGAGGAGTACCGTGGCGCTTGCTTTGCCATTTTGCTGCACGATGTCGGACACGGGCCTTTTAGCCACGCACTAGAGCACACACTGGTGCGCGGCGTGCATCACGAGGAGATCAGCACCCTCATCATGACCCGTCTAAACGAAGAATTCAATGGCATGCTCGACACCGCCATCGAAATTTTCAATGACCACCACCCCAAAGGGTTTCTGCACGATTTGGTTTCCAGCCAACTCGACATGGACAGAATGGACTACTTGAGGCGGGACAGCTTTTTTACCGGAGTCAGCGAAGGTCAAATCAGCTCCGAGCGCATCATTCGGATGCTGAATGTCCACGAAGGGAGGCTTGTGGTCGAAGAGAAAGGAATCTACTCGATCGAGAAGTTCATCATTTCGAGACGCCTCATGTATTGGCAGGTTTACCTGCACAAGACGGTATTGGCCGCCGAGTGGATGATGATGGGCATTCTTGAGCGAGCCAGAGACCTTGTTCATGCTGGAACCGACGTGTGGACCACACCTGCTCTGCGCCCCTTTCTTACCGAAGATTTGGACCGCGCCAGTTTTGTAGCGGACCCCGATGTGCTTGCCGCGTTTTGCGCACTCGACGACAACGACGTGATGTGCTGCATCAAGGCTTGGCAAAGCCACCCCGACCAAGTTTTGTCGGACTTGAGCCAAAGAATGACCCAGCGTCGCTTGTTCAAGATTGAGTTGCGAGACGCGCCATTCAATCAAGACGACATCGCCGAGCGCATTTCCGCTGTGGAACGATACATGAATTTGAGCACCGAAGACGCCGCTTGTTTTGTGCTCCACGACCGCATCGACAACCGCGCTTATTCGACGGCCTCACACGGCATCGGCATGCTGTTCAAAGATGGAACGGTTCGCGATGCCGCTTCGGCATCTGACCATCTGAATTTGAGCACGCTCAGCGTGCCGGTGGAGCGGCATTTCCTGGCTTATCCCAAGGAATTGCCGCCCCGACCAACAGCTGTTAAAGGGTGAGTTCCACCCCTTGGGCGTCGTAGACATGGTGCTCCAACAATTCCATAGAATCGTTGCTGTCTACCGTGATTTTCAAACCAAAGCCCTTTCTCCAACGCTTGAGCATGTTGTCCCAAAAACCGTTGGTGATGTAGGCCTCCACCATGGGGTGGATGAGCAGTGTAATGGAGCCAAGGCCCCGGTCAGCTGCTGTTTTCAAAGCATCTTCGATGCGATCGGTGATCAAGATGCTCGCTTCCACTTTTCCTGTGCCATTGCACGAAGGACAATGTTCGGCGGTCTTGATGTCGGTGACCTCACGCACACGCTGACGCGTGATTTCCACAACACCAAAGCGGCTCGGCGACAGCACGTTGTGCTTGGCCTTGTCCGGCTTCATGGACTTGCGCAAAGACTCGGTCAACTTGCGTCGATTGGCCACGTCACCCATGTCGATAAAGTCCACACAAATGATGCCGCCCATGTCACGTAAGCGCAGCAGGCGCGCAATTTCATCCGCACACTCCATGTTGGTTGCAACCGCATTTTCTTCTTGCGAAGTGGCGCCTGCCTTCCGACCTCCAGAGTTCACGTCAATCACGTGCATGGCCTCGGTGTGCTCAACGATCAAATACGCCCCGCTTCTCAAGTTGACCTGACGGCCAAAGCTGGCCTTGATCATCCTGTGTATACCGCGGTCATCAAAGACGTCTTTGGCTTTGGACTCCTTTACGATGTCCACCTTGTCCGGTGCATTTGCTGCCAAATACTCTCTAACCTCGGCCGCCACTTCAGCATCATTGACCAGGATTTGCGAGAAGTTGGGATTCAACAAATCACGGAGCAAGGAGCTCGTTTTGTTGATTTCGCCCAGCACCCGCTGTCTTGGTTTTGCATTGCGCAGATTGGAGTGAAGCTCTTTCCACCGGTTGGTTAATTCTTCCAAATCCGAGTGCAGGTCTGCCGCTCCTTTCTCTTGGGCCACCGTACGAACGATGATGCCACAATTTTCTGGACGAATGCTTTGCAGCAACACGCGCAGACGCTTTCTCTCACTCTCCTTGTTGATCCTTTGACTGATGCTGATCTTGTTAGAGAACGGCACCAGGACGAGGTATCGACCGGCCATGGTGATTTCGGCCGTCAAACGCGGCCCTTTGGTGGAGATGGCCTCCTTGGCAACCTGAACGACGACGGTCTGACTTGCAGACACAACGTCTTTCATGTTGCCCTTTTTTTCGATGTCCGACTCCAACTTAAAGTTGGTTAGATCGGAGCTCGCTTGGGTTCCTTTGATGGAACGTTGGGCGTAGTTTTTAGAACTGCGGTACTGCGGGCCCAAATCGAGATAGTGAAGAAAGGCATCTTTCGGATGTCCAATGTCCACAAATCCAGCATTTAGGCTGGGCAGCACCTTTTTGACCCGGCCGAGGTAAATGTCCCCGACCGCATATTCCTGGTTGCCTTTGTCTTCGTGAAGTTCGACCAACTGGCCGTCTTCCAACATGGCAATACGCAACCCGGACTTGGTCTTGTTGATGACCAATTCGATGTTCACGCGTCAAGAAATCATGGCCCGTGTTGGTGGCACACTTGCCCCAATCAACACTAGGCCGATGGATGTCACTTCTTCTTCTTGTGACGGTTCTTGCGGAGACGCTTCTTCTTCTTGTGCACGGCCATCTTATGACGCTTGCGCTTCTTTCCACTTGGCATGGTCGGAGAATTTATGAGTTCTGAATCAGGAGGTCGATCCGTTGACGGACTGCCTGTTCGATGATGGTATCCGGGGAAAGGGGGAGAAAACGTTGATAGCCAGCGAGTGCCAAGCCCGGATTTCCGAGGCGCTCGTGGCATTGCGCTTGGAAGAACCAAGCGTTGTGGGCAGTGCTGTCAACCAGCACGGCCCTTTCAAAATGAATCAAGGCCTCAGCGGCGTTTCCAGCGTCCAATTCCAGCATGCCCAATTGAACCAGAGGTTCTGCGCGATCTGGAGCCAAATCAATGGCTTGGACGAAACGCTCTTTCGCCTTGTCTATTTGTCCTGATTGAATGCTAAACCGTCCCAATTCAATGACGGCATCCACATTGGGAGGGTCCCCTTCAGCCAACGCTTTCAAGGCGAGGATCCCTTCCATTGGATTGGCACCCCTGACTTGTTCGACGGCGGACAACACCGGATCTGCCGGCGCCGCCTCTTCGAGCGTGGTGGGGATGTCCTCTTGGACCAAACCTGCAGGTTGCCTTGGAATGACTTGCCAGACGAGCACGACCAGTACGATGCACAATCCTCCAATGACGAAGGGTGTAATCGAACGGTTTGGTGCGCTGTCAGTCATCATTCCAGGGTCACTTTGCAGCCACTTTGGTCTTTACGTTCTCCATAAAGCTCTTAGCGGGCTTAAAGGAGGGTATGTTGTGGGCAGGAATCTCGATTGTCTTGTTCTTCAGAATGTCGCGCCCCGTTTTCTTGGCACGCTTCTTAATCACAAAACTCCCGAATCCACGGAGGTAGACATTGTGTCCACTCTCCAGGGAATCGCGAACGGACTCCATAAACGCCTCGACTGTTGCTTGAACGTCCTGGCGCTCAATGCCTGTCTTATCTGAAATGCGGCTCACGAGGTCCGCCTTCGTCATCTTCTTTTCCGTCACTTTACAAATGCTTTGAACCCAACTGGTTGAATTCCTGTGGTAATGGGCCGGCAAAAATAGCAAATCTTGCTTAGTCGACACCATCATGGCAAACCATTCGCAAATTCGGGCCATGAATGGCCCTCACCCTTTCACGGTCAAGCTGCTCGCTTGGTATGGCGAACATGCGCGCGAACTGCCATGGCGCGTTGACCCAAAACCATATCCAACTTGGCTTTCCGAAGTGATTCTGCAACAGACCAGAGTCGATACTGGCACAGCCTATTGGCATCGGTTCATGGCCGCTTTTCCCAATGTTCACAGTTTGGCCTCGGCCTCAGCGGAAGACGTGATGGCCCAATGGAAGGGCCTCGGTTATTACAGCCGAGCCAGAAATCTTCACGCTGCTGCACAGGCCATTGTAAACCAGCACAAAGGAGAGCTCCCTGAAACCGCGGCAGGCTGGCAAAGTCTCCCTGGCATTGGCCCTTACACCGCAGCCGCGATTTCAAGCATCTGCTATGGTGAACCTGTAGCGGTTATCGACGGAAACGTTCAACGCGTGTTGTCGCGGTTATTTGACATCGACCAACCCGTTGACAGGAAGTCAGGCCGAGTCGCCATCGAAAGTGCAGCCCAAGCGCTTGTTGCCTCCAAGAAAGCCGGGATTTCCAATCAAGCGTGGATGGAATTGGGGGCCATGGTTTGTAAACCCAGAAACCCCAATTGCGCGCATTGCCCCCTCAATTCTGATTGCCTTTCTCGCCGCGCTGGCAATGCTCTGGAGCGACCGGTCAAACAACCGAAAAAACGACCGAAGGAAGTGGCTGTTCACTTCGAGATCCGCCGAAGAAGGGTCGATTCGGGCCCCTTAGAATGGTGGATTGAGCGGCGTCCCGAATCGGGAATCTGGGGCGGCCTCGAGTCCTTTCCCTTGGCCATGAGCGAAGAACACTTGCCTTCTACCCCGCCTCCGAACGCATGGGGACCGGTACTCCACATTCTCACGCACATGCGCATGAATGCTTGGTTTCACTTCTCCGAAATCGAGTACACCTCTAAAAGCAGCACCGAAAAAAACCAAGGCCAATGGATCGCTGTGGAGGACGGCGAGCGTACCTGGCCAAGGCTCATTGACAAGGTCTTGTCCGACCTACAGCGCCATGCTGTGAAGAATTGAGGACTTTTCACCCTTTCGTGCCGCAAGAGCTTCGGTACTTTGCGTCCTATGTCTGGCCTGAACAAAGTCATGCTCATCGGCCGCCTTGGTCGAGAACCTGAGACCCGTTGGTTTGAGGGGGGAAAGGCCATGTGCAAATTGTCTGTGGCCACTTCTGAGCGCTATGAAGACCAAACGGGCCAATGGCACGAGCGGACGGAATGGCATGTCGTCGTTTTGTGGCGCGAATTGGCGGAATCGGCCGACGCGCAACTGTCCAAGGGCGACCGCGTCTACGTGGAAGGCCGTCTCAAGTCCAGAACATGGCTCGACGACCACGGACAACAGCACCGTGCAACCGAAGTGATGGGTGACCGCCTTGACCGACTTGGGTCAGAAGCAGAAGAGGCAAAAAAAGGAAAGCGGAACGACAGCGCCTCGCCTCGCGGCCCGCATCCCATTGACACGTCCAGCATTCCCCTTTAACCATGGCAGATCTTTCCAACGGACTGGCGTGGTTGGTGACCTCGGCCTCCCTTTTGCTCCTCACGGTAAGCGCTTTTGTCTCGGGCAGCGAAATCGCCTTCTTTTCTTTGGATCCTTCCCAGCGAAACACCCTCGATGAGGCTGAAGACGATCAATCAAAAATCGTACTGACCCTTCTGTCGACCCCAGATGAGGCAAAGGGCCCACGCCGACTTTTGGCCACCATTCTGGTGCTGAACAATGCGGTGAACATTCTCATTATCCTGCTCTCTACTGTACTCATGCAACACTGGCTCCCTGCCCTTCACCCCACGTTGGCGGTGGTGCTGCAGGTCTTTGGAGTCACGTTCTTGATCGTGCTGTTCGGGGAAGTCTTGCCCAAGGTGTACGCCAACCGCAACCCCTTGGCCCTTGCGCGTCGAATGGCGCGTCCTCTCCAATTGGCCCAACAACTGCTTCGCCCCATTTGGCAACCCATGAACGCCTTGGCGGGAGCGCTCTCGCGTTCGGTTGAATCGGCCCCACATGAGCTGTCGGTGTCGGACTTGGAGCACGCCGTCAACATCACAGACTCTGATGATCGGACCGACGAGGAGAATCGAATCCTAAGTGGCATTGTGAATTTTGGTTCCAAGGACGTCAAGCAAATCATGACCCCACGGACAGCGGTCACCGCCCTTTCCCATGATTTGGCCTGGGGAGACCTCAAAGCAAAATTGGCCGAAGGTGGATTTAGCCGCGTGCCGATTTACGAAGACGGACTCGACCAGGTCAAAGGCATCTTGTACGTAAAAGACATTCTGCCACAGCGCCACCAAACAGACTTTGAGTGGAACGCTTTGTTGCGTCAGCCCTTCTTTGTCCCTGAGAACCGCATGATCGACGACCTTCTTCGTGACTTCCAGAGCATGAAGGTTCACTTGGCCATTGTGGTCGATGAATACGGCGGGACCAGTGGCATTGTTACGCTAGAGGATGTGATCGAAGAAATCGTGGGAGACATCTCCGACGAATTTGACGATGAAGACATTCTGTATTCGAGAATCAACGAGCGCACCGTCGTGTTTCAAGGCAAAACGGCCTTGATCGATGCGTATCGAATTCTCGGCATTGACGGAACCGAATTCGAATCCGAAAAAGGGGAAAGTGACACCCTCGGTGGATTCGTAGTGGAGCAACTCGCGCGACTGCCCAAACCAGGAGAAAAACTCACTTTCCAAGGAATTGAGATTGTCGCCGAAGCCGTCGACCGAAGAAGGGTCCTACAAGTCAAGGTGATGCTGCCCGATGCAGACACACCCCGAGAAGAAAAGGGCGCTGACCGCCGTGGACCGTCTATGCGGGGAGGGGTGGCCATTGTGTTGGCCGCTTTGATGTCGCTGACCTTTTCTGCATGTGATCAAAATCAGGCAGTACCGAGGCCCAAGGGCTACTTTAGAATTGCCCTCCACGACACCCTCTTCAGCACCGTTACACTGGATTGTCCCCTCGACATTGAAATGGCCAAGTCAGCGCAATTGGAACCTGTCCGAAACTTCGCGCCCGACAGCTGTTGGTTTAACATCGTCTATCCAGAATACAAAGCACGGGTGCACTGCACCTATGCCAGCGGAGTGCAACTTGACCCCGTGCTCAAAGACGCCTTTAGCTTGGCATACGAGCACGAAGTCAAGGCCGACGCCATCGAGATTGAACGGATGGATTTTGAAGATGGCGGCATGAACCTCACCTGGCACATTCAAGGAAATGCCGCGAGTCCGCTGCAATTCTTGTCGACGGACGGAAACGATCAGTTCCTAAGAGGGGCGCTCTATTTTGAGTTGCGGCCAAATGCAGACTCACTGAATCCGGTCATCACGCGTCTTTCCGCCGATGTGAATCACCTGGTCGCTCATTTGGACTGGAGATGAAGTGGCTCCTTGACCCTGGCGGCACACGACTCAAATGGGCCCGCATCCCCCATTCAGGGCCCCTCGAATTCGGTGGGGCGCCATGGGCAGAGGTCAGACCGACCTTGGAAAAAATCTCCGCTACAAACTGTGAAAAGGCCCCTGAAGAACAGCCCTGCGTATACGTGCTCAAAAGGCCCGTGCCTCCCGCAGCAGATCTTCACGGCTTCTCTCATTGGCTCGCTTCTTTTCAGAAAGGGGCCATCCAAGATTTTGACCCTATCAAAAAGGCCCCGTTCTCGGTGGGTTATACCGAAGGGGCGCCCGGGTCCGACCGCATTGCCGCAGCCGCAGCATGCCACGAACGTGATCCAGGCGGCAGCTTCGTCATCGTCGATGCCGGAACCTGCATTACTGTAGACTTGCTCTCTCCCGGCTTGTGGCGCGGCGGTGCCATTTTGCCCGGACTCAATCTTCAAGCCCAGTCCATGGCCAAAGCGGGCCTGCCCGTACTCACCCAAAATGAACACGGCCAGTGGCCGCATCAAAAAGGACACTTGGGGGCATTGGGCACGAGTACCCAAGGTGCACTCCAAGCTGGAATTGCATGGGCAACACTGAAATCTGTCGCCGGTGTGGCGGCCTCTCTTATTGAACTGGACCCTTGCGCTCAAATTATTTTGACCGGTGGAGACGCCGCGCATTTTGATGGTTTGAACGGATGGCAGACTTTCGCAGACCCCAACCTGGTCCTCTCCGGAGCCGCTGCACTTTTGACACCTTCATGAAAATGACCCCCCACATCTCTGCAGTTTCATTGGGCCTGGCCCTCTTGATGGCCTCAATGTCGACATGGGTGAGCGGACAAACCACCTATTCGCCGCATTCACGTTTTGGATTTGGAGAGCTTCAATCAGGCGCTGGAATCGCCCAATTCGGCATGGGTCAAATGGGGGCCGCGTGGATGGACCGACACCATTTAAACACCCGAAACCCCGCAGCTGCCGGATTTCTGACCCGAACCACATTTGCCGGGGGATTCCAACTTCGCTCCGAGCAAATCATGGAAGGTGACCGTGCCACACAAGGGGAAATTGGCGGATTGACTCAAGTGTCGTTTGCATTCAAGAAGGCCGGCGGCAAGGGCGCCTTCACCTTTGGACTCCAGCCTTGGTCCAATACCGGATACAGTGTGTCTCAGATTCGAACCGACGACACAGCGGATGAGTACCAAATCGCGTACGAAGGTGACGGTGGTTTAACACAAGCCCACATGGGCTATGCGCGGAAATGGGAGGGCACCAAGTTCAAGCGTTTTTTTGCGCCCGATGGCACCCTTCAAGACAGCGTGCGCATTATCGCCCATGGAACTTCCTTTGGCGCACGCTTGGAACAGCGCTTTGGTGAATTGAGCAGGGCGCGAACCATCGACATTGCCAACCCCATTTTTCTAGACACCCGTGTCGAAACCGAAGAAACCCATCGCTCCCTCGGGCTTTCCGTTGGCTTTGGTCACGAAAGACTGCTCGGCACGCGATTTGACAAAGACCGGAAACTTGTAACCAGCACCTTGCTTCGACTCGGGGGCATGGCAGCATTGGGCCGTCAGCACAATTTGGTCAGAAAAAACCAATGGTCATCTTGGCAAACCTTGTCCACGGGCCCCATCGAAATCGATTCTGCATATGCCAGCCAAGAAGCCTTTGACATTGAATTGCCCTTGTCTTGGACATTGGGCTTAGAAATCGAACGAAACACCCAAGATGGCCTCCGGTTCCGGCTGGGTGTTGAATGGGAGCAGACGGCTTGGTCAGAATTGGGCACCGAATGGCTTGATCCTGGGGCGGTCTTTGCCGACAAGAGCACCTTGGCCTTCGGTGGCGCACTGACACCGAGGGGATTGGACGACGCCAATTCCATTTGGCAGCGCTCCACCTACCAGATTGGGTGGCGCCAGACCGAAGGGTACATCGCCCTCGATCAGGGGCTGCTCAATGCCAACACATGGAGCGTAGGCTGGTCCCTTCCCATGCGGGGCTCACGCTCGGGATCGAGCTTTAATCTCGCACTCAACTGGAGTTCACTTCAGGCGGGAACCTCGGATTTGGGACTTCGTGAACAAGGTTTTGGTGCAATGGCCGGGTTCACGCTCCACCCCTTCTTCAAGAACCAGTGGCTGGTCACCCGGAAGTACGATTGACTTGCCCAAGCGCGACTGAAGTGAATGGTCTAATTTTGCCGACTTCGCGAGAATCAGAACCTTTTTGGCCCGGTCCTTGCTTGACCCCAGTAGACGTTTCAAGAAAATGACCCGATACATCTCCACCGTCCTCGTTTTACTCGCCGCATTCACGGCAGGTTCTGTGCAAGCACAAGACGACAGCAAGTATGGCGAAACGCCCGAACAGCAGGCCGCTTGCAAAGAGAACTTGAGCCTCTACGAGACTTACTACAAGCAGAAGAACTACGACGATGCCTACCCCTTTTGGCAGACGGCTTGCAGTGTCTGCCCACCGACCGTGTCACAGAACATGTACATCAAAGGGGTCAATTTGCTGAAGCGTCAGATGAAGGCGGCAGTGAAAGCCAAGGACAATGCTCGGGCCGTGGGTCTGCGGGACAGTGTGTTTGTTTTTTATGACTTGAGGATCGCGCACTTTCCGACCACAACCAAAAAGCCGAACAATGGATGCGAAGTCATGGCGCGCAAAGCCATGGACTGGACCAGCTTAAATAAGAAACGTGCTTTGGAGGCGCGTCCGATGTTTGAGTCGGCCATTGACTGCTTGGAAGATCGTACTTCGGCCGCTGCATTAAATGGGTACTACAGCCTGCTCGCCAAAGTGCTCAATGGCGCAGAAGATGCCGAGGCAAAGTCTGCTGCCATCGACAAGTTGCTGACTGAGTATCTCCGCTTGAGCGACTTCATCGAAGCCGGACGCCAGCGCCAGCTTGCGGCCAACGACAGCACCAAGGCCGCCAAATACGCCACAACCCAAAAGAACCTCGACGAAGTGTTCGTTCAAGTGGCCAATTGTGAAGACATGGTTCCCGTGCTCGAAAACAAGCTGAATGCGGCACCGGACGACATTGAAATCAAGAAAAAAGTCTTGCGATTGCTCAACGAGAAAGGCTGTACAGACAATGCCATCTTCTTGCCCGTAGCCGAAGCGGTTTATGCAGACGAGAAAAATGCAGATGCCGCTTACTCAATCGGTATACAGCTGGCAAAAAAGGGCGATTACGGCGCCGCCTTGCCCTACTTCGAAGAGGCGTCTGAACTTTGTGGTGACTGCCCCAAAGCTGCACGCAACTTGATGAAAGCAGGGCAAGTGGCCAAGAACGCTGGACAAGTCAGCAAGTGCATCCGATATGCCCGGAAGGCGGCCAAAGCCGACCCAGGCAATGGAGAGCCCTACCTCTTGATTGGAGATGCTGTCGCTTCCATGGTGGGCTCCTGCACAGCCAGTCCTTTGGGTGGCCGCGAAGTTTACTGGCTCGCCACAGACTACTACGAGCGTGCAAAATCCGTCGACGCCAATGTGGCCTCGAAAGCCAAAACGAAGATCTCTCAAGTCAAGAGATCCTACCCCACCATCGATGACCTCTTTACCTATGGAATTACCGAAGGCAAGGAGATTCGCGTGGAGTGTTTGGGCGAGACAACCAAGGCTCGACAACCCTGAATTTGAGCGTGCGTTATCCGCTCCATTGCACAGCAATCATGCTGGGGGTTCTGCTCTGCTTCGGCGGTTGCAGGAACAGCCTTGACGAGGTAGCCGACTTCGAAATGCTCGGGGACGGAGCCTCCCAATCCATTCGTTCTGCCCAGCTCGAATACAGCGTAGAGGGTGTGCCTACGCACCGACTCAATGCCGCCAACATGCAGCGGTCTTCAGAGGAAAACGCGACGTGGGCTGTATCGGGAGGCTTTCAAATGGAAGTACTCGAGAAAGACGGCATGGACGGGGCGTTTCTTTCGGCTCAATCCGGCACATTTGCTGAGGAGTCTCGCTTTCTCAAGGCAGAGGGGAATGTCGTGTTGATGGGGGAAGGCGGGGACACGCTCCACACCGAATTGCTCTATTGGAGTGCAGACAGCGACCGTGTTCACACGCCTGCACCGGTCGAGGTCAGAACGCCCGAAGGCATCTTGCGCGGAACAGGGTTAGAATCTGACGCCCGTTTTAGCCGATATCGAATTTTACGCCCAACCGGCATCTTTTTGATCGACACCACCAAGACCAACACGCCGTGACCCACCGAATTCACCTTATTGCCGAGCGCCTTTGGGCCGTCATCGCGCTCGTGGCCCTTGCGGTCGCCATCTACGACTTGATCACCCGCGGCTGGGCTGGTGGAAAAATCAGCTTGATCTTCCCGGGCATTGCTGGTACGTGGTATTTGACAAGACGTGCACTGCGAAAAAAAATCGAAGCCTCAGCGGAAAGCAGGCCTCCTTCCGATTCCGAATCGCACTGACTGTGCGTCCTGTCTCCGCTTCGCTTAAATTCGAGCGTAGCCCCGGCACATTACCATGGACCCTGACCCTGCCAGTTTGTTGTTGCTGATCTCTTCCCTGCTGGCCTCGGCCTTCTTTTCGGGAATGGAAATCGCATTCGTCTCGGCCAACCGTCTGCAAGCCGAGTTGGACCGCAACCAAGGGGGCATTTCCGGGCGGTTGGTGGAGCATTTAATGCGACGCCCTGAACGCTTCATTGCGTCGATGTTGGTGGGCAACAACCTGGCGCTCGTGATTTTTGGTCTGGAATCGGGCGCATTGCTCGGCCATTGGCTTTTCGGAACTACGCAATGGGAGACCGCCCCTTCCCCCATGACCGCTCTGGCCACTCAGACCGCCATTGCCACCATTGTCGTTTTGATCACGGCCGAATTCCTTCCCAAGAGTTTCTTTCATGGTGCTCCGAACCGGTGGCTCAGAATTTTGGCCTTCCCCTTGGTTGTACTTCACTACCTCTTTTTGCCGCCCGCGCTGGTCGTCTTGGGTCTGAGCCGTGTGTTTCTGGGAAAGAGAAAAGACGACGTAAGCGAGGATCAACTTGGCTCGATTGACTTAGATGACTTTGTCCGAAACCTCAACGACCGAATGGAGTCAGAAGAGGAGTCTGTTTTGGACAACGAACTGCAAATTCTGCAGAACGCCCTTGACTTTTCGAACCTCAAAGCGCGCGACTGCTTGGTTCCGCGAAATGAAATTGTGGCCCTCGAAGCCGGCGCCAAACTGGCTGAGCTCGAACGCTGTTTTGTAGAAACGGGCCTCAGCAAGGTTGTCGTTTACAGAGGCAACATCGACCACATTGTCGGCTATGTCCATTCGAAAGACGTCCTGCGCAAAACATTGGAAACCGAGGAAGAACTTCACAACGAAGACATTACTCGGTTCTTACACCCCACGATCATTGTACCCGAGCCTATGGGGGCGCAAGACATTTTGGCCGAGTTCATTCGCCGTCGACGTCATTTGGCTGTAGTGGTGGACGAATACGGTGGAACATCGGGCATTCTTACAATGGAGGACATTGTGGAGGAGCTCATCGGCGACATCGAAGACGAACACGACAACGAGGACTTGATCGAAATGGAACTGGGCAAAGGCCACTATCGATTCAGTGCCCGCCACGAAGTTGACGATGTCAATGCGCGGTTTGACCTCGACCTGCCCGAAGACGAAGCCTATGAAACCATAGGGGGACTGGTGCTGCACTACACCGAAGAAATCCCCAGCGAAGGGGACCGCATCGAAATCGATGGAACGGCCATCCAAGTCACCCGCGTCGATGGAGCACGAATTGTCCTCGTCGAGGTCTTGCTAAATCAGCAAGAATCGACGTGATGCACTCCGCTGTGCTCTGCCTATCTTTGCAAACCACCTAAAAATCCTGCCACAATGGGCATGATCGAAAGCATCCGCAACCGCCAAACGCTCCTCCTCACCATTATTGGTATAGGCATGTTGAGCTTCCTCGTTCCCTATGACGCTGTTATTGCGTTGTTTGGAAATCAAGCCGGCACCCAATCTGCCGGCGTTGTCAATGGAGACGACATCTCTTTTATGGAGTACCGAACCAAGGTGCAACAGCGCAACGACCTGTTTAACTACACGGACAATCGCGCCGCTCAAAACGAGGTTTGGAGCGACTTAGTCTCAGAGCGCCTTTACGGCGACGAGTTCAGCGACCTTGGCCTGGAGTTGACCAAAGAAGAGTTCGATGACATCCGTTACGGAGACTACATCTCTCCTTGGGTGGCGCAGACCTTCTACGGCGGACAAGTCACTGAAGAGCAAAAAGAAAACTGGCGCCAGACGTTCAGCAACATGTACAGCGATCCGAATGGCCGCGTGAATTACATGGGTTACGCAAACGTCATCAGTGCCAAGCGCATGCGCGAGAAGTTTGATGGATTGGTGAAAGCCGGTCTTGCAGCCAACACTCTCGAAGGCAAGCGCGAGTTCTTGCGTACCGAAGCCAAAGTGGACTTCAGTTACGTTTTGAAAACTTACGCGTCCATTCCAGACAGCGAGGTAGAGGTCAGCGACAGCGATGTCCGCAATTTCTACCGGAACCACAAAGACGAGGCGCAATATGCGCAGCGCGCTGGCCGCGATTTGGAATACATCCGCATTCCCATCGGCCCAAGTTTCGACGACCGCAACCTTGCCAAGAGCCAATTTCAAGGACTGGCAGACGAGTGGGGCACGTCGTCCGACGATGTCGCTTTCATCAGCGCGAAAGGATTGGCTAACAATGCCCGCGAATTGCAATTGATTGGAGAGGCGTTGTCTGCTGAATCAAAGGCTTCTGAATTGGAATCCGCCGCCATCGGCACTGTAGTCGGCCCCTACTTCGAAGGCGAAAACATTCGCTTGGACAAAGTCACGTCTCGTGAAGACGTTGCAGACAGCACAGTGAAGTGCCGTCACATCCTTCTGAAGACAGCCGACATTACAGACCCTGCCCAATTGGCTGTGCTCGAAGCACGCGCCGATTCGTTGAAGCGCCGCCTGCGTGCAGGCGATGCGTTTGCCGACTTGGTAAACAAGCACAGCGAAGACCCCGGTTCAAAAGCCACGGGTGGCGAATACGAGTTTAAGCGCGGCCGCATGGTCAAGCCATTCGAGAACTTCTGCTTTGACAACCGCGTCGGCGCCATCGGCACGGCAGAAACCAACTATGGAGTCCACTTGATCGAGGTCCTCGATCAACAATGGACGGCCGAAGCCTTGACCATCCAACGGGTGGAGCAAAAAGTGTCCATTTCAAATGGCACCTCATCAGAAACAGAGCAAGTGGCCATGAACTTCGCCATTGACTATGGTTCTACAGAGGACTTCCGCAACGCGGCGGACACCATGGGCTACGCGATTGTCGAAGGGAAAAGCGTGATGGCTTCAGCCACAGCCATTTCTGGCTTACCCAACGCAGGTGAAGTTGTGGGGTGGGCCTTTGGTGCTGAGCCAGGAGATGTCTCTAACCCATTCCGCATCGACGACAACTACATCATCGCCACGTTGGTGCGCGTGAAGCAAGCCGGTGTACCACCCTTGGAAAATGTAGAGGACCAAATGCGTGCCGGTGCATTGAAGGACAAGAAAGCGGAGCGCTACATGGAGTTGATGGCAGGAAGCTCCTTGGAGGACATTGCCACCCAAATCAGCGGCGCAGTCAAAACAGCGAGTTCCGTTAGCCTTCAATCCCCCAGCATCAGTGGTGCCGGAGGCGCTGCCGAGCCCGACGTTGTGGGCGCCGCATTCTCTTCTGAGTTGAACTCTACAAGTGCGCCCATTCAAGGTGCCAACGGGATTTGGGTCATTTCTCCTACCCTCCGCAACGAGGTGGAGGCCACTGGAGACTTCGCTTCTCAGACCAACACATTGAACAACCGTTCATATTTCAGGAACATGCCTGCAACCAGCGGCGCACCTGCTCGTCTGTCGCGCGCGATCCAAGAGAAAGCCAACGTAGAAGATCTTCGCCAAGGAAGCTAATTCGCTTTCCTTCGGGTTGAATCAAATTGAAGCCGCCTGTCTGCAGGAATGAGTCACTCCGACCGTTCCAGCAGGCAGGCGTCTCCGTAACTCAGGAAACGATATCCTGTTTTGATGGCATGTGCATACGCCGCACGCCAATCTGGGCCTACCATCGCCTCGATAATGCACAACAAGGTGCTATTGGGCATATGGAAGTTGGTTAGCAAACGCTGAGCGGAGCGCACCTGATAGCCGGGTATGACCATGAGGTGAGTCACAAACTCCAACCCTTCGTCGTCTTGGCATTTTGTAGCCAACCACGCCGCCGCTTCCCGAAAAGAGGGAAACACTGGCTTTTCCGTCTGGTGGATCCATTGCGCAACAGGCACGTCAGGTCCTGGGCCTCCGGCTTTCCATCGGCAAGCGAGCCAAAATGCACTTTCCAACGTGCGAAGTGAGGTGGTGCCCACAACGGTGAGGTCTTCTACGCTAGACAGGTCATGAAGCGTTTGCTGGGTGAGTAAACACCGCTCGCCGTGCATCTCATGTGCATTCAATTCTCCGCTGATGGGCTTGAACGTGCCTACGCCTACATGCAAGGTAACCTGGCCCAGCTGCACTCCCTTTCGCTTCAATTCCGACAGCAGGCCTTTGGTCAGGTGGAGCCCTGCCGTTGGCGCCGCCACACTGCCGGGGTGGCGGGCAAACACGGTCTGGTAACGGTCGGCATCTGTCGCATCGGCCTCTCTTCTCATGTACGGAGGCAGTGGAATTCGACCCAATCGATCGAGCACATCTCCAAAGGCTTCACCGCCTTCCCAGTGAAAACGAAGTGCGCTACCGTCGCGTTCCACCGTGAGGTTTACGCCGCTCTCCGGAACCTCAAGTGCGCCGGACTTCCACTTCTTTGCACCGCCAACCATGGCGTTCCAAACCACAGGGGAATGTGCCACCAGCGCCTGTTCCACCGGTTCATCTCGAGGTTCTAAAAGGAGCAGTTCCAGAACACCACCCGTTGGCTTCTTTGCCATCAGACGGGCGTGTAACACCTTGGTTTCGTTGACCCATAGTCCACTTTCTGCCGGCAGCAATTGGGGCAAATCTTGAACCTGCCGGTCGACGATTTCACCTGAACTCAAGACATGCAGCAACCTTGCGCCAGATCTGTTTTCGGCAGGGCGCTTGGCAATCCTGTCCTCGGGGAGGAGATAATCAAAGGATGAATAAGGGTTCTCAGACATGCGTTCATGCAAGCTACATCCATCGCATATTTGTCCCATGCCCCGCAACGTCCATTTCATCATCGGTGCCTCGGGTCAGCTCGGCACAGAATTCGCCTTGGCTCTACATCGCGCTGGCGAGCATGTGGTCTTGTCCGACATCCACCCCCCCACATTGGATGCGCTCAAAGCATTGCCTTTCGAGTGCATGGACGTCCGCGATGGAGATGCCGTCGCAAACCGCATGGCACAGCATGGCACGACCCATGTTCACCATTTGGCTGCAGCATTGAGTGCGCGCGGCGAAAAAGAACCCCAATGGGCTTGGGACTTAAACATGCGTGGCCTGCTCAATGTCCTCGAGGCTGCTGCTGCAAATCCGAGCATTGCCCGTGTTTTTTGGCCAAGCTCGATTGCAGTGTTTGGGCCAGACAATGGACCGATTGCCCAGCAAAATGGACATCGACTTCCAGAGACGGTCTACGGCATCAGCAAACAAGCTGGAGAGCAATGGTGCGCATGGTACAGGCAGCATCGCGGTGTAGATGTGCGCAGCGTGCGTTACCCCGGGCTGATTGGCGAACTTTCTCCGCCTGGCGGTGGCACCACCGATTACGCCGTCGAAGTGTTTGATCACTTGGATACACCCGCCCCCTATTCCTGTTTCCTCTCCAAGGGAACCGTACTGCCGATGATGCACATGGAAGATGCGGTTGGTGCCATGATGCAGATCATGTCTGCACCGCAGCACCGCATCGTCAACAAAGAGTCCTACAACATTCAAGGGCTGTCCTTTGATCCAGCAACACTGTTTGCCGAAATCCAGCGACACGTTCCCGATTTCCAAGCCATCTATGCTCCGGATTTCCGTCAGGCCATCGCAGATGGCTGGCCTGAGGCTTTGGATGATGCTGCTGCGCGCACAGACTGGGATTGGTCCGCCGCGGTCGATCTGAGTGAACTGGTGCGCAGAATGATTGTCTCCAAGCGACAGGATCAAGTCCTGTCGGTCCCCGGATAAGTCGACTTTTTTCCTTCGGGTTGAAACCTTGGAGGAGAGACTCGCGTAGAGGGGCGAAATGGACGCTCCCATGACTTTTAATCGCATGATTTTGGCCACCACCGCCTTGGTGTCGGCGCTCTTTCCCCTTGGGCTCATCGCAGCCGACGATGCAGCATCCTGCACCGCCGACCCCTCAGCCAAGGTTCACGTTGTGATTCTGGGCAAAGACTCGGGGTTGGACGGATTTCCAACGGAGGCGATTTACGAGGAGGGCGACCTCATCGATGGAGAGCGAAATGGCCTCTGGAAACGGTATTACCCTACAGGCCAAGTCCGATCGGAAATCCACTTTTCTGGTGGTGATGCCTTTGGTGATTACCGACTGTACAACCAAACAGGTGAACTCTACGAGGAAGGCCGTTGGGAGCACGGAATGAATGTGGGCAAGCTTCGCCGCTTCTATCCAGACGGAACCATTCAACAGCTTTTGACCTTCGACAGTCATGGTGTGGGTCAAGGCGAGCAACGCCACTACCACGACAATGGACAATTGGAAATGGTGATTCAACTTTCCGATGGTGAAGAATCCGGTGACTTAATTCGACTCGACCGAGAAGGGCGCGTCATCAACCGTACCACCTTTTCTAACGGCAGCGTGGTCCAACGCTCCCACTAACGACATACTGCTTGATGCCCGTGGGCCGATCTCGGCCCCACTTAACCAAGAAGACCGGTCTGCTTTTCTCGCGGGCCGGTCTTTGCTTTGCGATATTCGCACCGAGTTAGCACTCCAATACCCTCCACCACTCTCCACGACATGGACGCTCCTTCAAGACCTGACGCCATTTCCTCCTTTGCCGCCGAACTCCACATCGGCAATTCACTGAGCAGAAAAAAGGAGCCCTTCGTGCCCATCAACGCCCCCTACGTGGGGATGTACGTCTGTGGACCCACGGTATACAGCAATGTGCACCTCGGAAACGTGCGTACGTTTTTGACGTTCGACGTGGTCTTTCGATACCTCTTGCACCTGGGCTACAAGGTCCGTTATGTGCGCAACATTACCGATGTTGGGCACCTCACGGGAGACTCTGACGACGGAGAAGACAAGATTGGAAAGAAAGCCAGGTTGGAGAACATCGAGCCCATGGAGGTCGTGCAGCGTTACACAAATGACTTTCACGATGTGATGCGGATTTTCAATATTCTTCCGCCTTCCATCGAACCCACTGCAACGGGTCACATTGTCGAGCAAATCGACATGATCTCAAAAATCATTGAGAATGGATTCGGCTACGAAGCCAATGGCAGCGTGTATTTCGATGTCCGGAAATTTGCTGAGTCCAACGATTATGGAGCACTGAGTGGACGTCGAATCGACGAACTGCAAAGCCAGACCCGCGCCCTTGACGGTCAGGATGAAAAAAGGGATCCCATTGACTTTGCACTTTGGAAGAAGGCAGATGAAAGCCACCTGATGCGCTGGCCTTCACCCTGGAGCGTCGGGTTTCCCGGCTGGCACCTTGAATGCTCTGTGATGAGCACCAAATACTTGGGTCAATCTTTCGACATCCACGGTGGCGGAATGGACCTCAAATTTCCTCACCACGAGTGCGAAATCGCACAAAATGTGGGCGCCCATGGCCATGCCGATCCGGTCCGATATTGGATACACGGCAACATGCTGACCGTCAATGGCCGTAAGATGTCCAAGAGCGAAGGGAACGGTTTTACACCGGACGAACTCATCACCGGCAACCACAAACTGTTGGAGAAAGGGTACTCGCCCATGACGGTCCGCTTCTTCATGTTGCAGGGCCATTACGCCGGGACGCTCGACTTTAGCAATCCCGCACTGCAAGCCGCCGAAAAAGGCCTAGAAAGGCTCATGTCGGCATGGCGCTTACTCGAAGACCTCGAGCCGGTCTCCACAGAGAACGCTGCTGAGGCCGCCCCTGATGTCGACGCCATCCTCGCGCGTGCTTATGCCGCCATGAACGACGACTTCAATACCCCCATTTTGATTGCCGTCTTGTACGACGCGGTCAAAGTGATCAACTCCGTGGCATCCGGCCGAATGGCCATTGAAGCGGAGGGCATTGCCACCTTAAAAGACCTCTTCCAACGCTTTGCAAAGGACATTTTGGGCCTGCAGCACGAAGAAGGCGATGCGGGCACCGATGACCGCACCGACGGGCTCATGGATGTCTTGTGTGCGCTGCGTGCAGAAGCCAAGTCCAATAAGGACTGGGCCACAGCCGATTTAATTCGCAACCGATTGGCAGAGATGGGGGTCAACATCAAAGACGGAAAAGATGGGACGAGCTGGACATTTGATTGAGCGGACCATCTCGGCCCTGGGTCTCGCGCTTTTGGTCGTGACCATGGCCGCTTGCCATGACCCTGCACCCCCGAAATCCAAGCGGCCTCAAGCGAAACGTCCGGTAGAGAAGGCGCTGGTCAAGACCCCGTTGTTTTCTGGAGACAGCGCCTATGCCCATGTGGCCAAACAAGTCAGTTTTGGCCCCCGTGTTCCCAACAGCCCTGGCCATTCCGAATGTGCCACGTGGTTGGCCAATCAGCTGGAGACATACGGCGCCGATGTAACCGTTCAAACAGGACGGGTAACGGCCTATGATGGAACCGCACTGGACATTCAAAACATTTTTGGGGCCTTTAGGCCAGAGGTCCGTCGGCGAATTTTACTCTACGCACACTGGGATACACGCCCCTTCGCCGACCGGGACACCGTGCGCATCAAAGACCCCATCGACGGAGCCAATGATGGCGGATCGGGTGTGGGCGTTTTGCTTGAACTGGCCCGCATCCTTGGCGACAGCTTGCCCAACGTCGGCGTGGACATTGCCTTCTTCGATGCAGAGGACTACGGCGAGCCCGAGTGGCTTCCAAACCGGTCCGGAGACTACACCGATTGGTGCTTGGGCTCCCAGTATTGGGCAAGAAAGCCCCACGTCCCTGGCTACCGAGCCCGGTATGGGATCTTGCTGGACATGGTGGGCGCCAAGGGCGCCATCTTCAACAGAGAGGGCACTTCAATGGAGACCGCCCCAAGCGTGGTCGATAAGGTGTGGAGGACCGCTCAACGCATGGGACATGGCGACATGTTTCTAAACCGAGTGACCCCGCAAACAGTAGACGACAACTTGTTTGTGAGTCAATTGGCCGGCATTCCCTCTGCCAACATTGTCCACTATCACATGGACACACAGCCCATGGGATACTTCCAGTTTCACCACACGCACGGGGACAACCTCGCGGCCATCGATGCCGGCGTTTTGGAAACTGTGGGAAGCGTGATTGCGCAGGTGGTTTACGCGGAGTAAACCGGCAGGGAAACAGAGAGTTTGTTTGCCCCCGCTGCATTGCAGTCCAAGTTCAAGACGCCGCCCAATCGATCGCAACGCAATCGAATCAACGACCAATTGGATGCTTTGCTGTCACCGGCGAATAAACTCATGGCCTGTCGCCACCAGCCGCGTTCCGAGAAATCTCCGAGGTCCACATTCAGGCCTTCCGGTCCACTCTTCACGGTCATACTGCAGCTTCCTACCCCAACGCCTTCGAGCAACACCTGGAAGAAGTCTTGGATTTGTGCTTCATCTCCTTGGAATGGCACCTCCTCCTGAAGCGTCCAGTCCAAGAGACCACGCGACGAGCGGTCCTTGGCAAGATCACCAAAGATGCGTTCCAAGTTCACGGGCTGATGCACCGTCTCTGCCGAGCACAGCGCGGCCAAGCGGCCAAATGCCTCCAGCTCTGACTTGAGCTCCCCGGGCAAGGTTTGCGATTGCGCCAGACCCACGATCCGAGCGCCGCGCTTGGCCAAGGCGTCGATTTGATTCTGCTTGCCCGGCAACCACTGTTGCTGCAATCGCCTCAACCGCTTGTGCGCGCGCCCAGATTGGCTGCGCAGCTTCAACGACCACATGAACAACAGCACGAATGCGGCGGTAATGGCAAACGTCATGTGACGCCACTGCTCTGCTTTCTTTGTCTCCACAGCGGTCCGGGCATCGCCAATGGCCGCCAACCAAGGCTCACTTTCGAACAGGCCAGTCCTTGCCCGATCTGCCCGCTGCATCGACCGCGTTAAACTGTCGGCCTCTGCCAGGGAACGATAAGCCGGACCATGCGCTCCGGTCTCGGCCAACAGTTCTGCGCGCAACCGCAACGCCTCGAGCAAAATCGGCGATCGACTTTCCGCCACCTCTATGTTTCGCGCAGCCAATTCTGCATGCAAGGAAGCCGCCAAGGCCTGCGTCGGGCGTTTCTGCCATCGGCGCGCCTGAAGCAACGCCCATTGGGCCTCCAAAGCAGGGGATACGGCTTCGCCCGACCCTACAGCCAATGACTTCGCCCATGGCCAATTGGCCATAACATCAAAGGCCTCAAACGCGCTTCCTCCAAGCAAAATGCGCCCCCATTCTATGCACTTGCCTGTGCGGCGCTCCAATGTCCAGGATTGCCACCCTGAGTCGTCCGAAAAAGAAGGCCAATAAGAAGGCACATTCTCTGGGACATCCAGTGCGTTGCAGATGCCTGCCCACCCTACAACTTCGGCTGCTTCGGCGCGACGCCCTGAAGCAATGAGACCCGCTGCCCAACCCAAATGATCTGATTCTGAGTCGGAGAAAGCCCCTTCAGCAAACGACATTTTAGCCAAACGAGACATCGCCTCTAAAGCCAAGGTTCGCGTTTGATTGTTGACGCCTTCGGCATCCTTGAGAACCGCTACCGATTTCAGCGCTTCTCTCGCCGCAGGGCGCGCGCCTTGGGCCAATTTGGCTTGGGCCAAGGCGAACTGCCAGCCCACCGCCATTTCGCTGTATTCAGGACAGAATTTGACGAGATTCAGGGCCTCGGTCAAGGCTTCGTCTGCATGCAAAGGGTTGTGCCAATCGAGGTGGATTCGACTCCGCCGCTCCGCCATTAAAGCACCAGAGCAGGCATCTCCGTTTTCCGAAAAGTGCCGCTGTGCCGCGACCAACAGCTCCAATGATGCTGCGTCTTGACCCGCCAACCGGAGCGAGTCCGATTGATGAATCCAAGATTCCGCCGTCCAAGAATCCGTGCAAAAACCCGGCGTGGTCATGGACAAGGTGACAAGGAGAACAAGCCAACGCATTCAATGGAAAGCTAACCCAGCGACTCCTCGCCCGGCCCACCCGTTCCAGTGAGCAATGCCCTTCCCTTCGTGGATAACCTCAGAAGGAGATTTCCGTCTTAGAAAGCCGGTGTGAATTGCTCCAAAAAGCGCACGTCATTTTCGAAAAACGCACGCAAGTCTCCGATTTGCCATTTGAGCATGGCGATGCGCTCAATGCCCATACCAAAGGCAAAGCCGGAATAGACGGTGGAGTCAATCCCTGAAGCCTCAAGTACTGCAGGATCAACCATGCCACAGCCCATGATCTCGAGCCACCCTGTGCCCTTGGTAATGCGCTTGTCCACTTCTGTTTCCAAGCCCCAATAGACATCCATTTCGGCGCTCGGCTCGGTAAAGGGGAAGTAGCTCGGCCGCAAACGGATTTTGGTTCCCGCTCCAAAAAACTGTTCGGCAAAGGCCAGCAGCGTTTGCTTCAAGTCTGCAAAACTCACATCCTTGTCGATGTAAAGTCCTTCGATTTGGTGGAAAATGCAATGCGCGCGCGCACTGATGGCCTCGTTTCTGAAGACACGACCTGGCATCACAATGCGCAGGGGCGGGTCTCGCTTTTCCATTTCTCTAACCTGCACAGAACTGGTGTGCGTCCGGAGCAACAAATCCGGATTACGCTGGATAAAAAACGTGTCCTGCATGTCCCGTGCAGGGTGCTCCTCGGGGAAATTCAATCCGGAGAAAACATGCCAATCATCTTCAATCTCGGGACCATCGGCCACAGTGAATCCCATCCGATCGAAAATCGACAAAATCTCTCGCCGAACGACTTGAATCGGGTGGTGAGAGCCCAAAGGGACCTCTCCACTTGGACGCGTGTGGTCCATGCCACTTCCCGCCGCATCGGCCTGTGCAGTGAGCGCTGTTTTTGCGGCGTCAAAATGAGCCTGAACGGCCTGTTTGAAAGCGTTTAAGGCCTGTCCCATCTCCCGCTTCTCTGGACCGGGAACTGCACGAAAACGTTCATTCAGGTCCTTGAGAAGGCCTTGGCGACCAAAATGTGCAATGCGAAAAGCCTCCAGCTTCTCCGCGTTGTCCAGCACCTCGGCTTTGGCAGAGGCCAAGAGGCTGTCCAGCGCTTCTTGATTCAGTGTAGACATGTTCAGTCTAAGATTTTCATGCTCATTTCCAAATCCTCCAACGGACGGTTCGAGCGGTCTGTCTGCACGGCACAAATGGCATCAAGCACATCCAAGCCCTCCACAATGCGGCCAAAAACCGTGTACTGCATGTCCAAGTGAGGCGTTCCACCCTGGGCTTCGTAAGCCTGAATTTGATCGGGAGTGTAGGCAAAGGGTTCCCCTGTGTTCTGGGCAATGCTTCGCACAACGCCTTGCAAGGTTTGGGCGTTGACACCGCGGCCCTGAACCACGTAGAACTGACTGCCGCTGCTCCGGCGCTGCGGGTTGACTTGATCGCCTTGACGGGCCGCTGCCAACGCCCCCTTGACATGAATGAATGCCGGATCGATTTCCGCCTCCAGCGTATAGCCGGGCCCGCCGCCTCCCAAACGGGTGCCTGCGGGCGCCCCTTTGGATTTTGGGTCTCCCCCCTGGGTCATAAAACCCCCAATCACCCGGTGCCAAAGCAAGCCATCATAAAAACCTTCACCGGCCAACTTCAAGAAGTTGTCCCGGTGAATGGGCGTTTCATTGTACAGCTCTACCACCATGGTTCCGAGCGCCGTTTCAATTTGCACTTGCGGGCGATCTTCTCCTTTTTGAGCGAGGCCAAATGAACTGGTGGCCACAAGCAAGGCGGCCAAAATGAAGAGCGAACGAGAAGGAGAAACAACCATCGTTTGGAATTTGCGTTATTTGTAGGCTTGGGAAGATGATGCCATCTTTTCCAAGCGACCTCGAAAATATGAAATCGATGACCCCCTTCCGCGCACTTGGTGCCCTCGTTTTGATTGTTGTTGGCGCTTTGGGGCTCCAAGGTTGCAATGAAATCGAGGATACTGTAGCCGTTGTGTACGTTCAAAACAGCCTAGGTGCTCCCGTGCAAGGGGCCGAAGTCCGCCTTTATGCTGTGGGTTCCGTGGACCAGACCTTTATTGGAGAATTGAGGTTTGACACCACCCAGGTGACCAACGCTGCCGGCAGTGTAAGCTTCAACTTTAGTGAGTTTTACAAGCAAGGACAAGCCGGTTTCGCCGTACTCGACATTGAGGCCACCAAAGGCTCATTGACCGGGATTGGCATCATCAAGATTGAAGAGGAGTTGCTCAATGAGCAAACGGTCGTCATGGAGTAAAGCACTCCATGCACACGGAAAGCAAAGGATTTCCCTATTTTCGCGCTCCGCTTCGGCGGTCTCGGGATGTAGCTCAGTTGGTAGAGTACGCGTCTGGGGGACGTGTGGTCGCTGGTTCGAGTCCAGTCATCCCGACCCATGAAAGGGGAGCCCAAAAGGCTCTCCTTTCGCTTTTATAGAACCTGATGGACGTCTTATTTGAACAACAATGGCGAGCCCTGCTCAACGCGCTGGAACAGCGATTTGGCGGCGGTATGGACCTGCAGGACATTCTCTATTTGGTGGGCGTCCAAGAGCTCGGAAAGGGCTTTCAAAAATTCAAGAAACAGGAGAAAATGGACCTCATGCACGTGGCTGTGTGCACGGTTCTAACCCCACAAGGTTTCTACAAATTCGTGGGCAGAGACGACGATGGGTGGCCCCATTTCGAGTCACAGATCTCGCTGCCTGAATTGGAGCCCAAAGCGCAAGATGCACTGATCAGACGGGCCTTGATTGATTATTTCGGACCTGACTTGGACCGAATCAGCGGCCCGCAAACCGCTTGAGAGAGGCTTCGTCTTGGATGATGACGTTCTTGCCCTCCAAGGTGATCCATCCATCGGATTTGAAATCACTGAGTGCACGAATTAAACTCTCTTTTGCTGTCCCCACCATGCCCGCAAGGTCCTCGCGGCTCAGCTGAGGTCGGCTTGAAGACTCTTCGAAACGCGACTGCAAATCCAACAAAGCTTGGGCTGTGCGTTCCCGAACAGAAGCATAGGCCAAGGCCAGTAGTCGCTCTTGGTTTTGGGTGACTTCACCCGCCAACAACCGAATGAAACGCATGGCAACATCGCGGTTGCGGTGCATCAAATCGAGAAAAACCTTTCGCGGAACGAGGTGAACCTCGGCGTCCTCTAATACTTCGGCTGCACTGCCGTATTCCAAGCCTTTGAGCACGTCCATGTGACCAAAGAAGTCTCCTGCTTTGCACAATTCAATGATGAGCTCCTTGCCGTAATTGTCCGTCCTCAGAATCTTTACCACACCTGAAGCCACGTAATAGACGTGATTCGTTGCGTCGCCTTCGGCATAGAGAAATTGCCCCGATGCATACCGTCTGGGGCGCTCTCCCATGGCGATGCCCGGAATGCCTGTGTGCTCGTGAGCATCGGCAATGAATTCATTCAGGCGCTGGGGTGCACGGCCATATTCCCGTTGAAGAATGGCACTTTTGCGCAGGCGAACCTCGATGGTCGCCAACAAATCTGCTTCGCTAAACGGCTTGACCAAATAATCGTCGGCTCCACTGGTCATGCCCCTCCTCATTTCTTCCGAACCATCTCTGGATGTGAGGAAAATAAAGGGAATCATGGCCGTTTGCGGATCATTGGAGAGATAGTGCAACACACCGTACCCATCGAGTTCGGGCATTTCGACGTCACAAATGATCATGTCGGGGCGCTCCAACTGAGCGCGCTCGACGCCCTGCTTCCCGTGCTCCGCTTCAATCACTTCATATCCAGCGAGTTGCAGGATATCAGCCGTGGTGGTTCGGAGGAACTGGTTGTCCTCCACGATCAGAATCTTCTTCAAAGCGACGTGGTTATTCTTAGGGGTGCAATAGGCCGTTCAACAGGGCTCAATTTAAGGCGTTCACACGTGGTCACCGAGTTGGCCACAAAACGTAGCCAAATCGTCGTTGGGCTGGGTTAAATTCGCAGACCACCCGCCCCGAATACCCCTGTCATGAAAGTATCCATGGAATGGCTCACCACTTGGCTTCCCATCAAGGAAACAAGCGCAGTGAACCCCCAACAGATTTCCGACATCCTCACCGCGAGTGGGCTCGAAGTCGAAGGCCTTGAGGAGATGCCCGCTGTCCCAGGTGGTCTCAAGGGCATGGTGGTTGGCGAAGTGTTGACCTGCGAACAACACCCGAATGCGGACCGCCTTCGCGTGACCACAGTGGACGTGGGCCAAGATGCCCCATTGCACATTGTGTGCGGCGCGCCCAATGTGGCGGCTGGCCAAAAGGTCATTGTCGCCGGCGTTGGTGCCGTTTGTCACCCGCTCGAGGGAGAGCCATTTAAAATCAAAAAAGGCAAGATTCGAGGAGAGGTTTCCGAAGGCATGATCTGTGCCGAAGATGAATTGGGAACCGGAACCAGTCACGATGGTATTTTGGTGTTGGAGGCGGATGTAGCCGTAGGATCACCCGCCGCTTCTGCGCTCGGACTGGAGTCCGATCACTGCATCGAAATTGGATTGACCCCCAACCGAACAGACGCCATGGGACACCGTGGCGTGGCCAGAGACCTAAGGGCCGCATGGAAATGGAATGGCGGTGACGGAAACGGCGCCAGCTTGCCAGACTTGGTGGTTCCCGCTCCTCCTTCCCTCGCTTCGGGCCAAGGTCCGGTTGGACTTCGGGTCGAAGATGAGCTGGGCTGCCCTTGTTATCTCGGCGTCACCCTAACCGACCTCAAAGTGGGGCCTGCGCCAGAGTGGATGCAGCAGCGACTCCGGACCATTGGCATCGAGCCAAAAAACAATGTGGTGGACATCACCAATTACATTCTCCATGACTTGGGTCAGCCCCTGCATGCCTTTGACGCCGACAAAATCAACGGCGAGGTGGTGGTGCGAAAAGCCAAGGAAGGAGAGCCATTCAAAGCCTTAGATGATCGGGACCTTGAGCTTTCTTCTGCGGACTTGGTGATCGCCGACGCCAGCCAGCCCATGTGCTTGGCGGGCATTTATGGTGGAGCCAATTCTGGCGTGACCGACAACACCACTCGGGTGTTCCTCGAAAGCGCATGGTTTGAGCCGGTTACCGTTCGGAAAAGTGCAAAGCGTCATGCCTTGTCTACCGATGCTTCCTTCCGTTTTGAACGCGGTGTAGACCCTTCCACTCCTCGACCTGCACTCGAAATGGCAGTGGCCCTTCTCAAAGAGCACGCCGGGGCGCGCGTCGACGGCGGTGTGCAAAGTTTCGAAGGAGACTTACCAAAGTCCAACAACATCCAATTGGATTGGTCTTATCTCGACAAGCTGATTGGGGTAGAATTGGACCGAGCGAGGGTGCGTGGCATCCTCGAAGACTTGGACATCTCCGTTGTCAAAGAAGCGCCAACTGGACTGGACCTCTCCATCCCTGCGTACCGACGAGACGTGACCCGGCCGGCCGACGTGGTCGAAGAGATTTTGCGCATTCACGGTTACGACCACATCCCCTTGCCAGGCCGGATGAAAGTCAGCCTGTCGGACCGGCCTAAACCTGACCCAGAAGTCCTCAGAAAAGAGTGGGCTGGAATCTTAGTGGGCCGCGGTTTTCATGAGATGATGCACAATTCGCTTGTGCCAGCTGCCCATGCTTCTTTGATTGCCGATGACACCCTCAACCCCGAGTTGTCCGTGTCGTTGCTGAACCCACTCAGTTCCGAATTGGATGCCATGAGGCAAACCTTGGTTTTCCAAGGTTTGGAGACCATTGCCCGCAACCGGAATCACCAGCGCCCTGACCTTTGTCTTTTTGAATTCGGCAAGGTTTACCGCCAAGGAGAAGAAGGAGGACACACAGAAGAAGAACGTCTCGTTCTGTTTGTCACCGGTCGAACCCATCCAGAAAGTTGGCGCGGAGAGGAGACCGACGGCCTGTCCTTTTTGAAAGGTGCTGTCGACGCCATCCTCACCCGTAGCTCACTCGCCGCCATCAAGCGATTGGACTTGCCCGCAGGAGAAATGTTCAAGGAAGGACTCCTCTTGGAGGGCAAGGGCGGATTCAAAGCAAGGGTCGGACAGGTGCACCCCACCCTGGCGCGCCATTTCAACGTAGACGATGCCGTGTATTGCGCGGACTTGCCGGTATTGGGGCTTTTGAAAGGTGTGGAAAGAAGCCAAGTGTCGTCCAACCCCCTTCCCCGCTTTCCCTGGGTCCGCCGCGACCTCAGCCTCATCGTCCCCGCAGGTGTTGGCTATGCCGACATCGAGGCCTTGGTGCGCCAAACCACGGGCAAACTTCTGAGACAAGTCAACTTGTTTGACGTCTACACCGACCCCACGTCAGAAACCACATCTTACGCGATTTCCATTCAACTGCAGGATCCCGAAAAGACGCTGCAAGAGAAAGCCATCGAAAAGACCATCCAGCGGGTCAAAGGCCAACTGGAACAGCGGTTGGGTGTCACCCTCAAGTAAGTGGCCCGACGCGTCCCCCCTCGGTTCCGCATTCCCACATCCAAATCCCATTGGATGTACCTGGCCTTTCGACCGCTGGGCCAATGGGTATTCAAAATGTGGCACCGGGTGGAGATCCAAGGTGTGCCGCATCTTGTCGACACAAAAAAGCAAAAGCAAAGACCGGCGCGCATCCTGTATTCCGGGCATCAAAATGCCCTGGCAGATCCTGTTTTTGCCTGCGTGAGCTTGTCGAGACAGATGCACTACTTCACCCGTGCAGACGTGTTCGCCAACCCTGTGGCTCGGGCCATTCTGTTGCGCATCAACATGATGCCCATCTTTCGGCCTGTAGACCGCGCACCCCAAATGGTGGAACGAAACAAGGACACCTTCGCTGCGGCATATGCCCGCCTCGAAGCGGGGGCCTCGTTGGGCATTTTTCCAGAAGCCGGACACCTCGATGAACGTCGAACGCGTCGATTTCGACACGGCTCCGCGCGGCTCATTTTAGGAGCCATGTGCCGCCCTTCACTCCAGCAAAGGGGCCTAGAGGTGCAACCCGTCGTCATGGACTTCGAGCGCTACGAAGGCTACCGTACCACCGCGCGGCTGCGCATTGGTGCCCCCCTTGACTTGACGACATTTTGGGCCACTTCAGAGGACAACGGAGGGCAAAGAATCGCCTTGAGTCAAACCATGCGCTCTGCACTGTGCGCCTTGTCTGTGGAACTCACCGAAGGCCCGCTTTACGACGCACACCTCGCCCTTTGCCGGTACCTCGAGGGGTACAACAATCGTGTGCCCCATCCACATGTTTTGGCACACCTCGAGGGTCGGTTAAAGGCGGAAGAACAAGCGGTTTTGTTGGACTTCCAGGCCCTGCTCAAAGACGGCATGCCCCACCCTCGGCATGCCGAGACATTTACCGCCCTTGGACGGTTGCACGCAAATGGGACCACGCCATGGTCGTCAGAAGTTTGGCGCTGGCCAACCTGGATTGTGTTCAAATTGACCACAGGGTGGTGGCCCATTTTGATCGAGAAGCGCATGGCTGAGCTTGTGAAGGATCCCGCCTACCGGACCACCTTCGGCATCCCCCTTTTGCTCTTTTGTGTCTCCACCACATGGGGTCTTTTGGCGCTCACTGTGGCCTGTCTCACCCACAACATGGCTGTTGGCCTGTTCACCATCTTGATGCTGCGCTTGTCTCAAGCGGTGGCCATGCCCTACGAAGACCGCCGTCTCGACCGACGCAATGAGCGCGAGGCCCAGCCTTATTCAGCGCACCCTTGGGTGGTCAAGTGGTGTCACTTGCGCGCAGCAGAAGCTACACAACGACAGAGAAAAGGAGACAGCTTGGGCGATGGAGAATAGAACACCACTTGAATTCCACATCGCCCCGGTTTTGTCTTAATTTTCATCAAACATTGGATGGGCATGGACCAGCAAAAAATCCTTGTGGTGGACGACGAACCAGACATTCTGGAACTCGTGCAATACAACCTAGAAAAAGAGGGGTTTTCCGTTTACACGGCAGGAAACGGGCGAGAGGCCATTGAAATCGCGACAGAAGTCACACCCGATTTGATTTTGCTCGACGTGATGATGCCCGAAATGGACGGCATGGAAACCTGCATCGAAATGCGGGAGAACAGCGTACTCGACCGGACCATCATCGCCTTTCTAACAGCCAGAGGCGAGGACTACAGTCAAATCGCAGGCTTCGATGCTGGTGCGGACGACTACATCACCAAACCCATTAAACCCCGGGTTCTCCTGAGCCGAATCAAAGCCTTGCTGCGACGAAAAGGAAATGCCACGTCGCCCGGAAAAGTGGTGGAGACCAACACGATCAAAATTGACCGTGAACGCTACTTGGTCATCAAAGACGGTCAGGAGATGAGCCTGCCCAAAAAGGAATTTGAACTCTTGTCCCTGCTGGCTTCTCAACCCGGTAAAGTGTTTACCCGAAGCGCCATCTTGTCGATGGTATGGGGCAACGAGGTCGTGGTCGGAGACCGCACCATCGACGTGCACATCCGCAAACTCCGTGAAAAGCTGGGGGACGATTACTTCAAGACCATCAAAGGCGTCGGCTACAAGTTCGAGGAGAAATGAATGTTCGTACCCCGCGCGGCGTGGCTTTCGCGTCTGCCTTCGTGATCACCATACTCGGGCTCGGATTCCTCGCCCTCGTGCTCAAATTGTACGGCATCCAAGCCCCGATTCAAGCTTTCGCTTTGCTGGCCGTTGGGTTTTTCGTGCTCGCATTGGCCATCATCTACAGTGCCATTGAGCGTTTCATCTACCAAAAGGTGCGCATCATTTACAAGAACATTCACCGGTTCAAAAGCACAAAGGAGCGAGCCAAGGATGTCAAAATGAACGAAGATGTGATGGACAAGGTCCAACACGACGTGATGGACTGGGCGACCGAACGGGTAGAAGAGATTTCCCAGCTCAAGGAGCAAGACAGCTTCCGGAAGGACTTCATTGGCAATGTGGCCCACGAATTAAAAACGCCTGTCTTCAACATCCAAGGCTACATCCTCACGCTGTTGGAGGGGGCATTAGAAGACCCCGAAAACAACCGAAAATTCCTGATCAAGGCGGCTAAAAATACCGACCGCATGGCAGCGTTGATCGAAGACCTCGATGTGATCACCAAAATCGAAAGCGGTTATCTCGAACTCGAACAAGGCACATTCAACTTGTCGGACTTGGTCACTGAGGTCCTGGATCAATTGGAACAAAAGGCCAAACGGTTCGGGATTCAGGTGGAATTTGTAGACGAAGGACGACGCAACGTGGAAGTCGTGGGGGACGCTCCAAGAATCGAACAAGTGGTCACCAACCTCGTCTCCAACAGTCTGCGCTACGGGAAAGAAGGGGGCAAGACCCAAGTCCGCTTTTTTGACATGGAAGAGCAAGTACTCATTGAAGTGGCCGACGATGGGATCGGCATGTCAGAGGAGCACTTGCCTCGAATTTTTGAGCGTTTTTACCGCGTCGACAAGAGCCGGTCACGCAACGCCGGTGGCAGTGGACTTGGCCTTTCTATTGTCAAACACATCATCGAAGCACACGAGCAGAGCATCTCCGTGCGCTCGACGCCCAACAAGGGCTCCACCTTCTCTTTTACCATGAAGAAGGCCTGAACTCGGTCACTGACCTCCTTGCATCATTCCCGTTCCCGCAGCGTTTACAAAGGGATTGGCCTGTTTTTCTTCTCCGATTGTGGTCGAAGGGCCATGACCCGGCCACACCACATGTCCATCGGGCAGGGCATACAACACCTGCTCAATGCTTTTGGCGAGCACCGTAGGGTCACCGCCGGGCAAATCTGTCCGGCCCACGCTGCCCTTGAACAACACATCACCCCCAACGACTCTTTGGTTTTGGTCGTCCACAAACACCACATGTCCAGGAGCATGTCCAGGGGTCCAGAGCACGCGCAACTCAAGCTGACCGAAGCGTAAGGTTTGACCCGATTCTAGCCGTTTCGGATGCAAATCTGGCAAAGGGTCCATGGGGACCCCATACAGTTCTGCTGCCCTTGGGGCCATGGCATACGTCGGCTCGTCTTCCGCGAGCAACTGCGGACGCAACCCGTGCTTTTCTGCCATGCCTGCACAACCCAACACATGATCGAGGTGTGCGTGGGTCATGAGCACAGCCCGGGGCGTCCAACCCCGCTTGTTCAGGGCCGCATCAAAAGCGTCCCACTCCGCAGGGGTAGACATTCCTGGATCAAAAACGATGGCCCCTCCTTCTCCATCGTGCAAAACGACGGTATTTTCAGAAAAAGCGTTGCAAGCTTGGACGAACATGGCCGCAAGTTCCCCTATTCAAGCCAAACCCCATGCGTGGTTTGTACTTTGCCTTCAATGCCCATCCGCCGGCGAATCGGATTTCAACTTCTGCTCTTTGCAGTGCTTCTGCCATGCACCGTCTTTGGCCAATTCCACAATGGATTGGACATGGTGTTTGGTCAGCAGCGCATTCAATACCGCACGTTTGACTGGCAGTATCTCAAAGGCGAGCCTTTCGAGGTCCACTTTTACCAAGGTGGACGGTCCCTTGCCAACCATGCACTGTACAGCTTGAACGC
>CBFHQM010000001.1:132519-152881 GCA_965657965.1 uncultured Flavobacteriales bacterium
AAAGGCGAGCCTTTCGAGGTCCACTTTTACCAAGGTGGACGGTCCCTTGCCAACCATGCACTGTACAGCTTGAACGCAGACCTCGCCGGTGCAGAAGGCACCATGCAAATGCGGCTTGAAGGATCGGTCGATGTGCTGGTGTTCAACAAACACGCCGATTTCCGTCAAAGCAACATTGGCATCGACGGCAGCGATGCCGGCAACATTGGAGGCACCACCGTGATCCAAGGCAAAAAACTCTTCGCTTGGTTTGATGGCGATAGGGCCGCATTCCGATTGCAGTTAAAACAAGGACTCTACCGAATCATGATCCGCCAATACCTGTTTGGCGATGACTGGAAAGACGTGGTCAAAAATGCCCAGCTCTACGACCTTCCATCGTGGATGGAAGAAGGGATGGTTTCTGCCCTTTCCGGTCCACTCGACCCTACAGATGCACCGGCATTGCAAGACTTGGTTCGCCGCGGTCAAATCCGGGAGCTTCAGGTCTTGGACCAAGAAGAAGCGCGTGTGGCCAGTCAAGCTTTGTGGCAATTCTTGATTGGAACTTTTGGCCGCCAGGCCGTGCTCGACGTCCTGAGCGGATACAAGTCTGGGAGAACGCTGGATGCCGCCTTCCGACGCATCGGGTTCGACCTCGAAGGTGTCTTGGCTGCCGCCCAATCGCACTACTTGGTTCAATCCGTTGGTCCAGAGGTTTCCGCCAACCCTCCCATCGTCAATGCCATTGACCTCGAAACCTTGACTGATGGCGGAAAACCAAAACACCTCGGCGACATCCCCCACAGGTCCAAGCAGAAATACACACACACACGGTTTGCGCAATCTGCGGATGCAAATTGGAGCGCCTGGACCACGGACGAAAGAGGCCAAGTCCGAGTTTGGGTAAGCGACGGGGAAAGAAAGCGCTGTGTTGCGAAATACGACCACAAGCTGCTGCGCATTGTAGACCCGACCTATCCTGTGCTCGCATGGCACCCCGAAGCACCCATCCTTGCCCACATTCACGAAGAAAAAGGCCGGGTGTTTCTCACCACAACCGATGCCGCAACCAAAGAGTCTGTAGAGCGAGAGTTGTTCCGAATCGAAAAGGTCATCCACATGGACTGGTCTCCAGACGGCCGTCGCATTGTTTTTAGTGGTGTTCGGGCTGGACAGTCCGACCTGTACGTTTACAACACGATCGCCGGCTCTCAAGTCCCACTTTGGTCGGATGAATGGGACGACCTGCACCCCGACTGGCTTCCCGATGGCCGGTCCATTGTGTTCTCCAGTACACGTCCAACTGATGAAGGAGAGACCTTACCATGGCCAGTTCCACAGCAACGCGACTTGTGGGTCTACGACACGGAGGAGGCCACCTTTGACCGACTCACCGAGACAGCCGATGTCGACGAAGTCCAGCCCCAAGCCATCAGCCAAAGCCAATTCGCATTTCGCCGTGCCAACGACGTGCAGTCGCTCCATTTTGCCACGCGAGACAGTGCGATTTTGAGAATTGACACCGCCATCCACTACCGTTATTTCACCCGTACGGTCCCATGGCTGAAATTGGCCCAGCCCGTGCAATCCTTTGCCCTGCAAGAAGGCGGCACGCGGTGGGGTGCACTGACCGTAAAAAACGGCCGAGAGGTATGGCGAACCGCCGACCTCCCTGTCTTGCCTCAGGCACGGGGAATGCAACCAAACAAGGCAGAGACTACTCAAGGAGAGGACATCGGATACTTGCCAGATGCAACACCCAAACTGTTGCCCAACCAAGTCGATTATGCCCATTACGTTTTCGAGTTTGAGCGGACCCTTCCCGCGATCGACAACGGGGTCAATTCTCCCCCCGATTCTGATCCCCTACTGAATGCTGCCGCACCACTCCCCAGCATTCCAACCCCGCTGCCATACAGGACGAATTACGCCGTCGATCAACTGCTGAGTCAAGTAGACAACACCTTTGCCACGTCCTTCTATCAGCCATTTTCGGGGCCATCAACCAGCTTTCCGGGGCTCAGCGGACTGCTTAAAATTGGCGCGTCTGACTTGCATGAAAACCGAAAATGGATCGGTGGAATTCGCCTGGCGGGCAGTCTGGAGAACTCCACTTTTGTTCTAAGCCACCAAGACTTGGAGCGCAAAGTCGACCGACAATGGATCATCGAACGCCAGGGCAACGAGAGCCTCAATTCGGAACTCGGCGCTTTGACCCGCACCCACACCCATGCCGTGCATTATCGTCGCACAGTGCCCTTCAGCGAAACCATGAGCCTCCGAGCACAAGTGACCTATCGTTTGGACCGGGTGGCCCTGCTTTCGACAGACCCATTCAACGCCAGTCGCAACGACATCTACAATCAGGGCATTGGAGGAACGATCAGCTGGGTCTTTGACGACAGCCGTCAACGAAGCCTGAACTTGCGGTCCGGCACACGGGCAAAGGCTTGGTTCGAAATGCTCCTCCCGCCCGATGGCGAGGGCCAACAACTGTTGGTGGCGGGGTTCGATGCCAGGAGATATCTGCCGCTGTATCGAAGGGTCACCCTTTGCCTTCGCGCTGCAGGCAATTCTTCGTTTGGCCAACGTGGCTTGCTCCATTACTTGGGCGGTGTCCACGAAGCTCTGATTCCCACCATCGATGGAGCCATGCCCCTGCCGCAAGGTGAGTTTGCATTCCAGACCACAGCGACTCCCATGCGCGGATTCGTTCGCAACGCGCGAAATGGAACCAGCTTTGCCGTCGCCAATGCCGAATTGCGCGTGCCCGTTTTTGCAACGCTCATGCCCAAGCGGACACTCACCCCATTGATGGAGCATTTTCAGGCGGTGGGCTTCTTCGACATCGGCTCCGCTTGGACAGGTTCAGACCCATACGGAGACGAAAACTCGTTCAACTCCACTACCCTTGAGCAGTACCCGGTGAGCATCACTGTAGACAACAACAGAGAGCCCATCATTTGGGACTTTGGATTTGGCCTGCGAACCCAGCTTCTCGGCTACTTCGTTCGCGCCGATTGGGGGTGGGGCGTCGACGACGGGTTGATTTTGCCTCGCGTTTTCCAATTGTCACTTTCTACCGACTTCTGATGCCCCCTCGAACCATGGATGCTCAAATGCTGATTACCCTTCTCCTCATTGGAGCGGCCGCCGGATGCCTCAGCGGTTTTATTGGGATTGGCGGCGGACTGCTCATCGTTCCCGCCCTCATGTACTTCTCTGGCATGACCCAAATGGCGGCTCAAGGAACCAGCCTCGCCTTAATGCTGCCGCCCATTGGCGCCTTGGCGGTCATGAACTATTGGCAAGCCGGCGAGGTCGATGTCAAGGCAGCAGGTGTTATGGTACTGGCCTTTGTGCTGGGCGGGTACTTTGGCAGCCGTTTGGCCCTGTCTCTTGATCCAATGAAAGTCCGGCTGGTGTTCGGATTGTTGATGCTATTTGTCGCCATTCGGATGATTGTCCAAACTTCGAGAACCCTCTGGGAATCCTGACATGCTGAAGAACGCCATCCGCCAAACCACGGCAGCAGCCTTGGGGAAGATCCAAGCCCACCGCCGTCACATTCACCGCCACCCCGAACCCTCTTTTTCGGAGCGGGAAACAGGGGCTTACGTTGCGCATGCACTCGCCGATATGGGCATTGTACACAGCGAAGGTTGGTGTGCAGAAAGAGGCGCTGCTGGCATTGTGGCGCGTATCGAAGGCATGGAGCCGGGAACCAAAAAGGTGGCTTTGCGTGCCGATATGGATGCGCTCCCCATCCAAGAAGTGGATCGTCCGCACGCGAGCGCGGTGCCCGGCTGGATGCATGCTTGTGGGCACGATGCACACACCGCATGCCTCCTGGGCGCTGCTGAGGTTCTTCAATCCACCAAACACCTTTGGAATGGGACCGTGCAGTTGGTATTTCAGCCTGGCGAAGAGATTCTGCCCGGTGGCGCCTCCCTTATGGTCGCAGAAGGTGCACTTTCCGTGAACGCCCCAGACGCCGGACCTCATCCCTCCACAGCCTCCACTGTCGACAACATCATTGGCCAGCACGTTTATCCGCAACTCGAAGCCGGCGTAGTGGGCTTCCGCAGCGGAGAATACATGGCTGCGGCCGATGAGATTCAAATCCGCATTGTGGGCCGGGGTGGACACGCCGCACTCCCGCACCGCACCGCAGACCCCATTGTGGCCTCGGCACACATCCTGACCGCCCTTCAAACTGTGGTCAGTCGAAACTGCGACCCCACACATCCCGCCGTCCTCACCTTTGGCAAGATTCAAGGCGGGGTGGCACGAAACGTGATCCCCGATGAGGTGGTCATCGACGGAACCCTGAGGACTTACAACGAAGACACAGCGCAACGCCTAAGGGCCGCCATTGTGCGCGTAGCGGAATCCACAGCTTTGGCGCTTGGCGTAAAGGCCGAAGTGGACTTGGCCATTGGCTACCCCCCTGTGGTCAACGAGCCGAAGCTGACCCAACGTTGCAAGCAGCGCGCGCAGGATCTCCTGGGAGTGCAATCCGTTGTGGACTTGCCCCTGCGCATGACAGGCGAAGACTTTAGCTTCTATCAAAAGGTGGTTCCAGGCTGCTTTTACCGGCTGGGCACAGGCGGCGACGGGCCCGGATGCCGAGATGGCTTGCACACCGCTGGTTTCGACATCAACGAGGATGCACTTCGCACGGGAACAGAGATGATGGCTTGGTTGGCCGCGAGTGACTAACGCCTTTTAGTTGGCGACTTCACTCATGAACTTGATGCGCACCAGCCGAATTTCTTCCTCGCTGTAGGCATCTTCCATTTCCTCGAGTACTTCTGCCACACTGCCCTCTTCGCTTTCCATCAAACACTCCCAAAGCTCTTCAACACTGTCCTCATCGAGGTATTCCTCGATCACATAGTCCAGTCCCACCTTGGTGCCCGATGCCACAATGGCCTCGATTGAATCCAAGAGTTCTTCTGTCGAACACTTTTGCGAGCCTGCGATGTCTTCCAACGACATCCTTCGATCCAGCTTCTGGATGATGCTGACCTTTCCGGCATTCCGACCGGCCACACTGCGAACAACCAAATCACTCAGCCGCTCGATGCCTTCGGCTTCGAGGTGCTTTTTGATCAAGGCGATAAACGGCGCGCCAAACTTGCGGACTTTCGAGGACCCCACTCCATTGATGATGAGAAGCTCGTCTTCTTTGCAGGGGTAGTGCGTGGCCATCTCTTCCAAACTCGGATCGGAGAAAATGACAAAGGGAGGCAAAGACAAACGGTCGGCTTCTGACTTTCTCAATGCCTGCAACATGTCCAACAAGGGCTGGTCCAACGCGACGCCTGTTGCCGTGGTGTTCACGGCCTTGGAGCGAATGCCCTTGTCCTTGTACAGGGTAAAACTTTGTGGGTTGGCCATAAACTCCGTGCCCTTTTCGGACAGCGAAAGCACGCCAAAATCCTCTGTCTTCTTTCTCAGAAAACCGGCCAAAACCACTTGACGAATGATGCCATCCCAGGCCTCATCCGGCCCGTATTCTGGGCCAGTCCCATTGAAAATCGCCAACTTCTCGCCGGCATAGGTGCTGGTTTCTTGGGTTTCGTTGCCCAACAGGACGTCCCTCAAAAACCCACCGCGATGACGGCCGCCTGTGGCCTCCACCAATTTCAACAGGTGCGACACAATGGATTGGCCTTCGTAAGGCTCTGGTGGATGACGTGCATTGTCGTCCATGTCCCAACCCGGACCCGCTTTCTCGTCAAATTCCTCACCGAAGTAATGCAGAATGTACTTTCTCCGCGAGGTGGGGCTTTCGGCGTAACCCGCCACTTCTTGCAGCAACTGCATGCCAATTTCGCGTTCTGCGATGGGCTTGCCCGAGAGAAATTTCTCCAACTTCTCCATGTCCTGCACCCCATAGAAGGCAATGCAATGCCCCTCACCTCCATCCCGTCCTGCACGGCCGGTCTCTTGGTAGTATGCCTCCAACGACTTGGGCATGTCGTAATGAATGACAAACCGAACATCCGGTTTGTCGATGCCCATCCCAAATGCAATGGTGGCTACAATGACGTCCACATCCTGCATCAAGAACTGATCTTGCTTGCGCGAACGCTGGGCTGAATCCATGCCCGCGTGGTAAGCTGCTGCGCGGACTCCGTTGACCGATAAGGTCTCTGCGATTTCCTCCACCTTCTTCCGGCTGAGGCAATAAATGATGCCACTGCGGCCCTTGTTCTCTAAGGCATATTGGACCACCTGCTTGAGGGCATCCACTTTGGGCCGCACTTCATAAAACAGGTTGGGACGATTGAAGCTTGATTTGAAAATGTCGGCTTCAAGAATCCCTAAATTCTTTTGGATGTCATGCTGGACTTTCGGCGTAGCCGTTGCCGTCAAAGCGATGATGGGGAAATTCCCAATCCCATCGATGATTTCCTTTAGCCTTCTGTACTCCGGACGGAAGTCGTGTCCCCACTCCGAAATGCAGTGGGCTTCATCAATTGCGAAAAAGCTCAATCGCACGGACCTTAAAAAATCGGCGTTTTCCGCTTTATTCAGGGATTCCGGTGCCACGTACAGGAGCTTGGTGCGTCCCGTGGCCACCGCTTCCTTCACCCGGATCATTTCTGCCTTGGTCAAGGAGCTGTTCAAATAATGAGCGATGTCGGGGTCGTCGGAATGACTGCGAAGCGCATCGACTTGGTTTTTCATCAAAGCAATCAAGGGGCTAACCACAATGGCCGTTCCTTCTTGAATGATGGCCGGCAATTGGTAGCAAAGGGATTTGCCCCCACCCGTCGGCATGATGACAAAAACGTTGTTGCCTGCCATGAGGCTGTTGACCACTTCTTCCTGCTCTCCCTTGAACTGACTAAAGCCAAAGAACCGCGACAATCCCTCGTTCACCGAGGAACCGACAAGAGAGTCTGCATTTACAAGGGGGCCAACTGAAGTCTCCATCTAACTTTGATGCATTCAAGATAAGTCAAGGAACACTGAATAATGCTGAATCCGATACACGGATTTGTAAATCGCTGCCCTCCCTTCATCCATGTCTGAACTTCATCAAAAAATCCTAGAAGCCGCGCGCCGAACCATTGATTTGGAGGCCCAGGCGGTTGCACAATTGGGGCCACGGATTGAAAAGGACTTTGTAGACGTCGTTCAATTGGTGCTTGCCCAAGGGAATCAAGGGGGAAAACTGGTTTTTACTGGCATTGGAAAAAGTGCCGATGTTGCCCGCAAAACGGTCGCCACACTGAACAGCACGGGCACCCCCTCGGCTTTTTTGCATGCGGCCGACGCCTTGCATGGCGACCTGGGCCTTGTCGGAGACAAGGACGTGATTGTAGCCGTGTCCAAAAGCGGAGCCACGGCCGAACTGGTTCGCTTGCTTCCCCTGCTTCAATCGCGCAACATTGCCTTGGTGGCCATGGTGGGCAAAGTGGACAGTCCAGTTGCCCGTGCGGCATCACATACGCTTGACGTAAGCGTTGCGCAAGAGGCGTGTCCGCATGACTTGGCCCCCACCACTTCTTCTGCTGCACAACTTGCGATGGGAGACGCTTTGGCGATGGCACTGATGGCGGCACGTGGCTTTACCAGTGAAGATTTTGCTCGGCACCACCCCGGTGGCAGCCTGGGACGACGCCTTTTGTTGAGACTTGAAGACCTCATCGACCCCACTCACCGCGTCTTTGTTTCGCCCAACAGTGGGCTTCGCGACGTCGTGCCCGCGGTGGGCGCAGGGCGCGTGGGTGCAGTGGCGGTTCTCGAACACGACCAGGGCGAAATCCTGGGCATTGTGACCGACGGAGACTTGCGGAGAGCCTTGGAAAGAGACCCTTCTGAATGGGCGAGCTTGACGGCGAAAGATGTGATGCAGCCCCGGCCGAAATGCCTGACGCCCGATACGCTTGCGGCTGTGGCCCTCGACAACATTGAATCCGCCCGCATTTCTCAAATTGTGGTTCAGAATCAAGACGGTCATTTTGTGGGGTTTGTTCATCTTCACCAATTGATTGACGCCGGTATCCGCTAAACCACCCCCCATGGCAGCTAAAGAAGCAGAGCAAGAGGAAATGGGGTTCATGGACCACCTCGAGGAATTGAGGCGGCGGTTATTTTTTGCGCTCATTGGAATTTTGGTGGGGGGCATTGCCATTTTTGTGTCCAAGGATTGGGTGTTCAATCGGTTGATTTTTGGCCCCCGCAACCCCGACTTCATCACCTTTCGTGCTTGGTGTGCCCTGAGTCATTTTACCGGGGCTGGTGACCGCCTTTGCGTCACCGACATTACCTACGAACTGATCAACACTTCTATGCTGGGCAATTTCTCTGCCCACATTCTCGTCTCCGCCATCGGTGGATTCATCTTGGCCTTCCCTTTGACTTTTGGTCAGTTCTGGCGTTTTATTCGGCCCGGCTTGCACGGCGGTGAAGCTTCCGCGGTTCGCGGAGTCACCTGGGCCGCAAGCGGGCTCTTCTTTTGTGGCGTTGCTTTCGGGTACTTCGTGATTGCACCCCTGAGCCTTCAATTCCTCGGCCATTACGAAATTGGGGATGTCCAAGCTCGCATCGCCCTAATGAGCTACCTCAAGACTGTCGCGAGCATCACCTTGGCCGCGGGACTCATCTTCCAGGTGCCCGTCATCATTCACTTCTTGGCCAAGATGCGCTTGGTTACGCCCGCTGGGCTGCGCAAATTCAGAAAGCACACCTTGGTGGCCACGCTTGTTTTGGCGGCCATCATTACCCCGCCTGATTTGACCAGTCAGATTCTGGTGGCCATGCCTGTTCTTGGACTTTACGAGATCGGCATTCTTCAAGCCAAACGGATCCTGCGCAAACAAAAAGCAGAAGAAGCCGCCCAAAGCCAACCCGAATCATGAAGCTGACCGCGCAGGACATTGTGAAGCAGTACGGCCGACGCAAAGTGGTCAACGAAGTCGGTTTCGAAGTCCGAACCGGAGAGGTCGTGGGTCTTCTCGGCCCGAACGGCGCCGGCAAAACCACGTCTTTCTACATGGTCACTGGACTGGTCCAGCCCGACGGCGGCTGTGTAACACTTGAAGATGCAGAAGGCCAGGTTCACGACATCACGCGGGAGCCCATGTACAAGCGTGCGCAACGCGGAATCGGATACCTTCCTCAGGAAGCTTCGGTGTTTCGCAAGCTCAGTGTAGAGGACAACATCATGGCCGTGCTGGAACTGCACCTCAAGGACCCCAAGGAAAGAAAGGCACGACTGGAGTCTCTGCTCGATGAGTTCGGACTGACCCACGTGAGAAAAAATCGGGGGGATGTGTTGAGTGGTGGAGAGAAACGACGGACCGAAATCGCGCGCGCTTTGGCGGCCGACCCGCGTTTCATTCTTCTCGATGAACCTTTTGCCGGGGTGGACCCCATTGCGGTAGAAGACATCCAACAAATCGTCTCGCAACTCCGAACAAAAGGGATTGGCATCCTGATCACAGACCACAATGTGCAGGAAACCTTACACATCACTGACCGCGCCTACTTGCTCTTCGAGGGTCAAATTTTGAAGGCCGGAACCGCCGAAGAATTGGCGGCAGACGAACAGGTAAGGAAGGTGTATCTCGGCCAAAATTTCATCTTGCGCAGTGCCGCTTCAGATGCACCCGGGGCCGACCAGGCTTGAGACGCGAAGAGTTAACCCCGCCGCGACATCATTTCGGCCACATATTTTCCGACGATGTCAAACTCAAGATTGACAGAATCTCCGACCTGTAGGGCGTGAAACCCAGTGTGCTCCCAGGTGTAGGGAATCACGGTCACCGAGAAGCCCTCCGGCCCAGCATCCACCACAGTCAGCGAAACTCCGTTGACCGTAATGGACCCTTTTTGGACCGTCAAGTGGTGCTCTGCTGAACCGTGCGAGAAAGCCAAGTTCCAAGAGCCATCCCGCGCGTCGCAGGCCACCAACTTAGCTGTGGTGTCGACATGACCTTGCACGATGTGTCCGTCCAAACGGTCTCCCACTTTGGTGCACCGCTCGAGGTTCATCTTGTCGCCAATCCGGCGCTGACCCAAGTTGGTGCGGGTTAAAGTCTCCTCGACTGCAGTTACCGTGTATTGATCTCCCTGCACGTCGACAACCGTTAAGCACACCCCGTCATGGGCCACGCTTTGGTCCACCTTGAGTTGATCAGAAAGCGAGGAGGACACCGTGAAATGCCGGTTGGTTCCTTCGTCTCGGATGTCGGTCAATGTGCCGAGTGTTTCGATGATTCCAGTGAACATGATTCAATCATTCTTCTCCTTGCAATAACCCTCCAAGCAACTGCAAGGTTCCAGAGAATCGCTCGGGAACCGTGCCGATTAGCCGCCGGGTGTAGGCAATGCACGTGTAATGGTAGGTGCCATCGGCACACATTTGGCCCGAATCTCCAAGCTCACCTCCCCAGTTCAAATCGGGGTCGGTTGTTCGCCAAACACGCTCTCCGTAGCGGTTGAACACCTGGAAGTCGACGCTGTCTACAAACTTCCAAGGGAAGGGTCGAAACAGGTCGTTGCGCCCATCGAAATTGGGCGTAAACACATTGGGTAGGAAATAGAAAGGACAGTTGTCGGTGCAGGTCGTGTCCCCCATTGCGCTCTCATTTTGACGCAACACACCGCCTGGCCCGGGCATCAAGCTGTCCACAGACGTCATGCCCCAACACCCGGCGAGAGAGCCGCCCAAGGCCTCGATGTCCAACGTAATGATGGTGTCTTCGGGTTGATCAAGCGCCAACCAGAATTCCAACGATCCAGACAAACTGTCGCTCCGATAAATCCGGTAACCCATGACATCGTCCGCGCATGTAGGCGTGCGCCATTTTAAGGTGACTGACGCTTCTGCGCAATCGGCCACAACCTCAAATTCAGGTGGACACGGAGGCTCGGTGTCGAAAGGGGTAGCGCATCGAACCGCACTCCAATTCTCAATGGGGTCCAAAATGTCCGTGGAACCATAGGTGCCCAATGTGCGCACCCGATAGCAGACCGGGAGTCCGTTGACCAATCCGGAGTCCACCAATTGCGGCTCAGGCAAGGTGTCCAATAAGAGCAGGGTTCCATCGTCCAACACACGATGAAATACATATGCGGTGTCAAACCAAGGGCGCCCGAGGGGCACGCTCAACAGGACTTGGTTGTCCGATGGGGTCAGCACCAGCTCGGGGACCGCCGCAGGCGTCGACACACCCAGAACCACATCCCCACTCCAACACGTGACACGGTAAGACCAAATGGGCGTTTCACTGTCCATGCCCGAATGAACAAAAACAGTATCGAGTGCACCCAAAGTGGCGTTGGCAGGCCCCTCCAGAAGGGTCTCCCATGCTGCAGCCGCATTGGGGCGTGCTTCTACCACATATCGGAAGGGGCCCGGAAAGGCCACCACTGTGTCTGCATCCGTTGGGGGTGACCAACGGACTTCCACTTCACCGGTCACAGGGTCCGACAATTCCACAGAAGCTCCGGTCATCACAGGCACCCCTTTGTCGATCACCGCGCAGGCCTCCGATCCCACTTTGCTCTTGGCGCCATCGGGCATCACGGCCACAATGCGATAACAGTATGTGGCCCCAAAGCTCAGCGCTTCGCTGTCCAAGAAGGCATTGTTGCTCAAGCCCGACACAAACCCGACTTGAACAAAACCGGCGCCGGCAGGCATGCCCACTTCGCAATCTTCGGGCTCAACCTCGCTCGACCCCACCCTTCTGTGCACTTCATATCCACCCAAGCCTTGCAGCGCTTCGCTGTACTCATCTGCACACGGGTGGACGTTCCAATCGACCTCTACCGCGTTGCCAATTGGCGAAGCAGCGGTATTTACCACCGGCCGCGCCAAGACCCGGACATTCATCGTTTCCACATCCGACAACGGCACGACATCTGCATCCGTGGCTTTGAAAACCAACTGGTAAGCCGCGGTTCTCACAGCATCGCATCCCGGCGTCCAACTGAAACTCCCCACGTCGGTCATGGGGTTCCAACTGTAGCCTGCATCTGGATCAAAAGCGTCTTCGAACGGCCCACCGATGGCGGTCACCGTTACATCATCGCCATCGGGGTCAAAAGCGGTCACATTGAAGCTCAACGTCTCGCCTTGGACAATGCACGTGTCGGCGGGAATTTCCACCACTGGAGGCTGATTGGGACAGACCTCAACATTGATTTGCATGTCGCGGATTACCTCTCCCACCAAAAGCCATTGCCCCCCCAACCAACGCCATTCTCGAATGCGCAAGGCCATGTTGTATTCTCCGGCCATTTGCGGAGCATCCCACACCACGGTTCCCGTGAGCGGCTCAACGTAAAATTCACCGGCATTGCCCTCCACTTCGTTGGGCTGAACAAACCCCTGGATGGGCAAGCACTCGAACCCGGCGCAGGCAATCAAATCGTAACTCAGCGAATCCCCATTGGGGTCGAACGCTGCAGGATTGTGCTCCCATCGCTGACCTAAACACGCATTTTCTATGGCGGGCGCAAGCAACAATGGGCTGTCGTTTGGACCCGCTTGGGGGTCGATGATCAGCAAACTGGTGATGCAAAACGGCACGTCCTCGGAGCCGGGAATGTTCAGCACCCCCCCGTTTCGATTGGGGTCTTCCACCACCAACGTATAGATGCCCGGCCCGCTATAGGTGTGGATGCCGGTATACAAGTTCAATCGAACATCCCCGCCAATCAACTCGCCCGTCGGGTTCCCCGCAATGTCCAAGGGGCCATTGACCCTAGGCAAACTGTCCGTTTCTGCTGTCGGTCCTTCGTCTCCCCAGAGCAACGTGAGGAAAGGCCGATCTGCCACCACACTCTCTTTGGTGTATGTGGTGATGGTGACCTCGTAGGTGTTGCCAGACAAGTGCCTGTACGTGATTTCTCCCGCACGGTTGTGCGTGGCCATGGCGGACAAACCCGCCATCAAGCCAATCAAAAGGAGAACCAAATTCAAACGCATGGGCACGGAAAGGTAACCGCAGGGACAGAACAGAAGTTGACTCGAGATGCAAAAAATCAACCAAATCAGGGGTTCTTGCCCAATCCATCGGCACCCTGCGCGGAACTACCTTCGCAACATGGCCCATTCACAGCCCATTCGAATCGGAATCACTTGGGGAGACCCCAACGGCATTGGTTCTGAGTGCATTCTCAAGGCTTTTGCGGACGAGCGCATGCTGGACGACCTGGTCCCCGTGGTTTTTGGACACGCCGGAGCCTTGCGCCAGCAAGCGGAACAATTCGGAGTCAACTTGGACATTCAAGAAGTCGAGGATGCAGGAGACGCCAAACCCGGCAGCCTGTCTTGCGTGAACATTACAGCGGATTTTGCCGACCCCGATTGGGGTCAGCCTCAGCCTCAGGCTGGGGAATTCGCTCGGCTGAGCTTGGAAGCGGCTGTGGCCGGTCTCGCAGGCAACAAAGTCGATGTGTTGGTCACGGCTCCCATTAACAAGGACACGATTCAGAGTGGCCAGTTCAAATTCCCTGGACACACGGAATACCTCGCCGACAAAGCCGGTGTCAAAGACGTCCTCATGATTTTGGCCTCTGACAGCCTGCGGGTTGGTGTGGTCACAGGGCATGTGCCGCTCAAGGACGTAGCGGCCGCATTGACCAAGGACAGGATTGTCAAACACGGAACCCTGTTGAGCGAAAGCTTGGCTCGCGACTTTGGAATCGCTTCCCCACGCATTGCCGTTCTCGGACTCAACCCCCACGCTGGAGACAACGGGTTGATTGGAGAAGAAGAGAAAACCACCATCATTCCCGCTGTTCGAGCCTTACAAGAACAAGGCGTTCATGCCCACGGTCCTTTCGGGGCAGACGGCTTCTTTGGCAGTGGGGACTTTCAGCATTTCGACGGCGTCTTGGCCATGTACCACGACCAAGGCCTCGTCCCATTCAAAAGCTTGAGTTTCGGTCAAGGGGTGAATTTTACCGCCGGCCTCCCTGTGGTGCGCACGAGCCCAGATCACGGAACAGCATTTGACATCGCAGGCAAAGGCGAAGCCAATGGCCACAGTCTCCGCGCCGCATGCTGGATGGCCGCAGACGTTCGCAGGCAACGGGTCGCACACCGCGAAATGACGGTCAGCCCCTTGGAAATCTCCAAGAAGAGGGACAACGAACGCGAGCGCTTTTGATGTCCTTAAACGGCCCTGTTCAAATTGCAACGAAACCCGTACCTTTGCCCCCCCTCAAGCCGGGGTGAATCATGGGTGGTTCCACAGAGTACGAAATTCCCTACACGGGATTGGGTCTCGGTCGACACACGTTTGACTTCCGACTGGATGGGGCGTTCTTTCAAAAAATCGAGCCTTCAGGGCCTGCCGTCGCCGACATTGAAGCGACAACAGAACTCGACAGGTTTGATGAAATGATGCATTTCGATGTCCGGGTGTCGGGCACTGTGGGAACCCATTGCGACCGTTGCAATGCCCCGGTGACTGTCGAGGTCAGCCACAGAGCACGCTACGTGATCAAGTTTGGTTCGACCACCCACAAGACCGACGAAGACATTCTTGTCCTCGGTCCTGCGGAACACCTCCTGGATGTAAGAGAGTTTCTCTACGAATCGACCATGCTCGGCCTTCCCATCCGGAGGGTACACGAGAACATGGACGATTGCGATCCCCAAGTCCTTGAGTGGCTTACGGGTTCCGTAGAAGTTGCGCCAGAGGACGTCGAAGAAGAAACAGAAGAAACGGATCCCCGCTGGGCGGCCTTAAAAGGGTTAAGCTCAGACAAAGATCCAGAGGAGGAAGAGTGAGGTGTACCCGTAAGTAAAGAAGAAAACCAATCCCGAAGCGCTCCCGCGCCGAGGACATAGACCACACAAAATGGCACATCCTAAGAGACGCCAAAGCACGACGCGCTCACGCAAGCGCCGTACGCACTACAAGGCTGAAACGCCAAACGTGTCCACCTGTTCTAGCACAGGTCAGCCACACATGTTCCACCGTGCCCATTGGTACGAGGGAAAGCTCTACTACAAGGGCCGTGTTGTGATGGAGAAAGAGTCGGCTGAGGCCTGATTCTGACCCCTTCACCATTTATTGTTCTTCGAAAAACCCGCCCGGCATCGGCCGTCGCGGGTTTTTCCACATCCAATGGTGACCGCTTGATGCACCTTGCCGTCGGCGATGACGCCGAAGCCCCATAATTTCGGCTCGCTTTCCAAAGGAGAGCCGAACCCATACCGAGATGAACTCCCCTCAGACCGCAGCCATCACCGCCGTTCACGGTTGGCTCCCTCCCGACAAGCTCACCAATGCCGACCTCGAAAAGATGGTCGACACCAATGACGAGTGGATTCGAACCCGCACGGGCATCAGTGAGCGCCGCATTCTAAAGGACCCAAAAAAGGCCACGTCCGACATGGTCGCCGAGGTCATCAAGGGCCTTTGCGCGCAACGGGGAATCTCTCCAGAAGAGGTTGACTTGGTGATTGTGGCCACCGTCACCCCGGACATGTTCTTCCCTTCGACTGCGCAGCTCTCTTGCTACAAGTCGGGCGCGAAAAACGCTTGGGGCTTCGACCTAAGTGCGGCATGCAGCGGATTCTTGTTCGCCTTGCGAACAGGCTCTCAATTCGTAACCAATGGCACCCACAAAAAGGTGATCGTTGTGGGTTCAGACAAAATGAGCAGCATCGTGGACTACACCGACCGCACCACTTGCGTGTTGTTTGGTGATGCGGCCGCTGGAGTATTGCTAGAAGCTGACCCAACCGGAGAAACCGGCATTCAAGATGCCATTCTTCGCAGTGATGGAGCGGGCAGCGAGTACTTACGGATGCAGGCTGGTGGCTCACTCAACCCCGCAAGCGCCGAAACCATCGCCGCCAAAATGCACTACATCGAACAGGATGGTAAGCCTGTTTTTAAGGCTGCAGTGACCTCGATGGCCGACGTGAGCTATGAAATCATGGAGCGCAACGGACTCGGTGCCGACGACATTTCTTATCTCGTCCCTCACCAGGCGAACCTGCGCATCATCGATGCCACCGCGCGCAGAATGGGTGTGGGCCGCGAGAAGGTGATGATCAACATCGAGAAATACGGCAACACCACGGCCGCCACCATTCCCCTTTGCCTGTGGGAGTGGTCAAACAAACTCACTCCAGGCGAAAACCTGATTCTCAGTGCCTTTGGCGGAGGATTCACTTGGGGCAGCATTTGGCTCAAGTGGGCCATGACGCCCAAAGCCTAACATCTCAACAAAAAGGACGACCACCGTTTTCCGATTAACTTCGGACTCTGGTATACCCGGCTCAAATTCACCTACTGACCATGACCCAGGAAGAAATCCAAGACCTCATCAAGTTTGTCGCCAAAGCTGGCGTGAACGAAGTGGAGATCGAACGCAAGGACTTTAAGATCACAATCAAGAGTCCAGGCAACGGCAACAGACGCGGCAAAGCCGCTGTTCAAGAGACGCCGCAAGCCTTGCATGTGACCATGCCCGCAGGCATGCAAATGCCCGTTCAAATGCCGGCTGCCATGCCCGCACCTGCGCCTGTCCCCGTGGCAGCGCCGGCGCCAGCAGCTGCGCCAGCTCCACAGCCCGAAGCAGACGCCAACGCTGGACTCATCGAAGTCAAGAGTCCAATGATTGGAACGTTCTACCGCAAACCTTCTCCCGACAAAGACAACTTTGTCGATGTGGGTTCTGCAGTCAAAGTCGGCGACACCGTTTGCGTCATCGAGGCCATGAAGCTGTTCAATGAAATTGAGAGCGAAGTTGCCGGCCGCATCGTCAAGATCTTGGTCGACGACAACAGCCCGGTCGAATACGACCAGCCGCTCTTCCTCGTGGAACCGGCCTAACCTTAGGCCGCATCGATTCGCACCATGTTCAAGAAAATTCTGATCGCCAACCGCGGTGAAATTGCCCTTCGGGTGATTCGCACTTGCAAGGAAATGGGCATCAAAACCGTTGCGGTGTATTCCACCGCTGACGCAGAGAGTCTCCATGTGCGTTTTGCGGACGAAGCCGTGTGCATCGGTCCTGCTCAAAGCGCGAAGAGCTACCTCAACATCCCCAACATCATTGCTGCGGCAGAAATCACGAATGCCGATGCCATCCACCCCGGCTACGGCTTTCTTTCCGAGAACGCACAGTTTTCTCGGGTCTGCCAGGAGAACAACATCAAGTTCATTGGTGCGGCTCCAGAAATGATTGAAGCCATGGGGGACAAGGCCTCGGCCAAATCGACCATGAAAGCTGCCGGTGTGCCCACCATCCCCGGTAGTGTGGGGGTTCTGGACACGCTCGAAGAGGCAGTGGCTTGCGGAAACGAGATCGGATATCCCATCATGCTCAAAGCCACCGCTGGTGGTGGAGGACGGGGCATGCGCATGTGCGAAAACGATGCGGACGTCGCCGAAGCATGGGACACCACGCGTCGCGAAGCCGGTGCTGCCTTTGGCAACGACGGGATGTACATGGAGAAGTTCATTACCGAACCTCGCCACATCGAAATTCAAATTGCGGGCGACAAGAATGGCAAGTGCTGCCATTTGTCCGAGCGCGATTGCTCCATTCAACGCCGCCACCAAAAGCTCGTAGAGGAAACCCCTTCTCCCTTCATGACCGATGACCTTCGCGAGAAGATGGGTCAGGCCGCCATTGCTGCCGGTGAAGCTGTGAAATATGAAGGCGTAGGTACCGTAGAGTTCTTGGTGGACGCCAACCGGGACTTCTACTTCATGGAAATGAACACCCGGATTCAAGTAGAGCACACCATCACCGAAGAGGTGGTGGATTACGACTTGATCAAGGAACAAATCAAACTGGCCAACGGCGAGCCGATTTCAGGACGGAATTACTACCCGAAGATGCACGCGATCCAATGCCGCATCAACGCGGAGGATCCCGACCGAAACTTTGCGCCAAGCCCAGGCACTGTGACCGACTACCATGGACCTGGTGGACACGGCATTCGCATCGATACCCACGTCTATGCTGGTTATCGCATCCCTCCCCACTACGACAGCATGGTGGCCAAGTTGATTGTCTGCGCCCAAACCCGGGAAGAAGCGATCACCAAGATGCAAAGGGCCTTGGATGAGTACATCATTGAAGGGGTCAAAACCACCATCCCATTCCACCAGCGTTTGATGCGCCACGAGCGCTTCCGCAGCGGAGACTTCACCACGAAGTTCTTGGAGGAGGAGACCGTCTGATTTCCCACGCACATTACAGTCGAAGCCGCAGACCTTCTGCGCTTCTGCGCTTAGCCTTTTAACTTATTGGCCATGGCCGTTGTGCTGCGGCCAGGGACGAGCTCAATGGTGTCTACGCGACCTCCATTGGCCAAGACTTCCTTGCTGCCCACAATGTACCGCGGGTCGCTCGGGTCGGCACACGCGGCGTTGTAATCACCGCCCTTGACCAACACATTGGGTCGAAGCGCGCGGATGACCTCCAAAGGGGTGTCCCCCTCAAACAGAACCACGGCCGACACTGAACGCAAAGCGGCCACCACAACCGCACGGTCTTGCTCGGGCACAATGGGACGGTCCGCACCTTTGCCCAATCGCCGGACGCTGGCGTCGTCATTCACGCCCACCACCAGCACGTCTCCCAGGGCCGAGGCGGCCTCCAGATAGGTCACGTGACCACGGTGCAAAAGGTCGAAGACCCCGTTGGTAAAAACCACCGAAAGCCCCTCTGCTTGCCAAGCCGCACATTGTGTGGCCAAGTCTGAAAGCCCTTGAACTCGGTCGTTCATTCCGCAGTCGGTTCGGTGATTGGCTTCGCCTTTTTGAGCCCTGACGCCACCAAGAACAAATAGCCAATGCCGCCCGTGATGATGATCATTCCCGTTTGTGCTGCCCAAACCACATTGGCTGTGGCCAATCCAAGTACCCCGCCAAAGCCCAAGGCGATGAACGCATACTGCACGGCCAATTGATAGCTACCTATCCCCCCGGGAGAGGGCAACACCATGCCAAAACCGCCGGCCATCATCACAAACAACGCCTGAGGCGCAGTCAAAGTCTCCAATGCATCAATGCCACTGAAGACCACGTAGGCCATGAGGTAATACATGATCCAAATGAAGCTGGTATGGGCCAAGAATGCCCATTTTCTCCGCATGTGACGCACGCTAATGAGGCCACGCCCAATGCCAGAAATGAAACCAAACACTTTGGCAACAAAAGGGGTTTTGGCCAGTGTCTCTCGGCTTCGCCAGATCCACCCGAGTCCAATCACGCCGAAGAGAGCAACGCCAAGCAGCCAAGGCCAAGCATCACCGCCCGCCGGCCATGAAAAAGAGGCCGCAAATGCCATGCACGTGTCCAAATTGGTGAGGAGCGCAATGCCGGTAAACAGAAACAGCATGGCAAAGTCCACCACGCGCTCAGAGATCACCGTCCCGAAGAGTTCGTCTACCGGAATGCCATCGGTTTGGTTCAAGGCACCGCAGCGCGCCAGCTCACCACTTCGGGGGACAAACGTGTTCGAGAAGTAACTGAAGGCTACAGCGTGGATGCTGTTCCACATTTTGGGTTTGTGCCCAAGTGGCTCAAGCAAGATCAACCACCTGACCCCGCGGCTCACGATGGCCAAATAACCCATGACGAAGCTGGCCAAAATGGTCCAACCATTGGCACTTTTCATGTCGGCCCATAGCGCTTCCGGATCTTCCACAGCGCGCATGGCCAAACTGAACAAAAGGCCGCCAATGCCCAACATGAGGACGTACTTCACAATTTGGCCAAGGCGTCCTTTCATGATGAAATGAGATTGGTTTTAGTGTCCGGAAAAACCACCGTAGGCTTAAACGTTTTGGCCGCTTCCAAGGTCATGGACCCATAAGCGATCACAATCACAATGTCTCCAGGTTGGCAACGACGGGCCGCCGGCCCATTCAAACAAACCTGACCACTTCCGCGCCGGCCTTCGATCACATAGGTCTCAATGCGCTCGCCATTGTTGCAATTCACAATCTGCACCTTCTCCCCGACAACCAAGCCAGAGGCTTCAATCAATGCGGCATCCAAGGTGATGCTTCCGATGTAATTCAAATCCGCCTCTGTGACGGTAATGCGGTGCAGTTTGGCCCGCATGACTTCGATATGCATGGATGCAAAATTACGGCATACTCCAAGCCCGTATGGCTCAGTCCTGAACGAGGTACAATTCTGTTCTTCGACTTCTCTCCCGCTGGCCCAAAGGACAATTCACACCCGAAGGACAACGCAGCAATGGACGGTCAGCTCCCCAGCCCTCTACACGGATTTGATCCGGTGTGAGGCCCGCAAATTCCAATTGCACCGCCACCTGTCGCGCCCGTTCATCCGCCAACCTGCGGTTGGCTTCCGGGTCACCATCTGCACTCGCATGGCCCATGACCAACACGTGGCCACTT
>CBFHQM010000001.1:153049-304543 GCA_965657965.1 uncultured Flavobacteriales bacterium
CGCCAAGTGCCGACCGTCATGGCCGCCAACATGTTCAAGGTCCATGATTTCCCCATGAGGGTGAACCGCTGAATGATCCGTCCTTTCTCGTCTTTCCAAATGGCTTGAGCTTGGCCGCACGTGGGAACGTTCTCCACCGACCAAACAAAGTGGCCATCGCTTCTCAATTTATCCAGACGAATTGTCCCTGTTTCATCCGTGGAAAGACGCGCGAGGGCACTGCCGGTTTTGGCATCCTTTACCCTCCAATTCAGCCCGGAAATCGGACGAGATGCGCACTTCACGGTTAATGTGTGCCCTTCCAAAAGCGCACCCGTCAAAGAGGGCATGTCATCCTCCAAGGGAACCTCTGCACACCACCATACATCGATGCCCCCTCGGCCATTTAAGCGCTCTGCACTTAGCCAACCGCCGCGCGCAGGATGTGGCGCCAACGCCCACTCATCTGCAGTGGAGTTGAGCGCCTCCAAAAACCAAATCAACCGATAATCCCCACGGCGAGGAATGCGCACAATGTCAAACCCCCCTTTCCACTCACCCTTGCCCTCTTCGTTCCACCCTGTAGCGGTGTGTTCCGGCTTAAAGCCACACAACACATCGCCCAATCGATCATCCCGCACGTCGAACATGGCAAAAATGGCCTCTCCACCATGGGTTTCTAACGCTGGAACAGGCCAAGGCGAGGACCACGCACCGTTTTTGTTGAGGGCGCTGAACCACACCGAGTGGTGCCCATTTTTCTCGGCGCTGATGACGGCCATGCCCGAGGATGGGTCGATGTCTACGTGCAGGAGACGCCCAAGAGAGGCCCAAGCTTCGTGTTGTTCGGGAACCACTGCAATGGACTTGGGAATCGAGACCGCTCTGGGATCGCCGTCCAGTGTCGCAACAAACATTTGAGCCGCTGTTCCAATGCCGGAACCTTGCGTGGGTTGACGAAGCAAAACGACGTCTTGGCCGTCCGACCCTAACACCACATCGTGGGATTCGGAAGAAATGCCACTCACGGCAATCAACGGACATTCCTGCTGTGCCAACGCGCTATAACCAACCAAAAAGGCCAGCAAAATGCACCCGCCTTTGAGCGTGGAATGCAACGTGGTCAATGCCTTCTTCCAAATCACGACGCAAGGTTGTCGTCGCCTTGATTTCGTTGGGCTTGGACTTGGCGCCATTGCAGCTCCGCCTCACAAGCGGCATCGTACCAGGCTTGTCCAAATTTCCGAATCAACGCATCCTTACAAAAGCGAAGCACGCTCAAATCCAATCCCGCTCCGCAGGACAATGCCCCGTCGCAAATGGGCCACCTGTGATAATTGACCGCAGTGAGGTCCTTCAACGCCGTGAGGCGAATGGGATACAAATGACAACTGATGGGTTTGCGCCAAGTCAACTTGCCTTCGAGGTGGGCCTGCTCAAACGCACATTTGGCCGTGCCATCGGCGTCAAAGGTGGCGTAGACACACTCCTTGCCCTCAACAATGGGGGTCACAAAATCGCCATCGCCATCCACCACGTGCAAGCCCTCTCGCTCAATCACGGCCAGGCTTTCTGGCTTCAGCCGGTCTTTGACCACTTCAAAAGCCTTCTCCACCTCGGCGAGCTCTTCCGGCTCCAAGGGAGCGCCGCTTTCGCCTTCTACACAACATGCGCCTTTGCATGCCTTGAGGTCGCAGCAAAAGCGACGGTCAAATATCTCCGTCGAGAGGAGGGTGTCGTCAATCAAAATCACAGGAACGAATTTACACCCACAGAGGGACCTCCTAACATGTCTCCGCCCAACATGCTGAGGTATCTTGCACGGGTGACTTCTTCGGCCATTGAAACTCCCCTGTCTGCACCACGTCGCAGCCATGCTTCGCGCTGGTGGGCCATTCGTGGAGATCGGTGGAGAAGGCTCAAAGTACTGGACCCCAGACGGCTCAAAAATGCACTCCGGCTTCACTCGGAATTCAAACAAGCCACCGGTCAGCGCAACAATCAGCCGAAAGGCAGACTCAACCACAGCGCTTGGCCCATGAGCTTGAGCGTTGAACCCACGACATCATGCAATTTGCGCTGCCCTGAGTGCCCCAGTGGTCTGCGCTCGTTTACACGTCCGACGGGCATGCTCAATCCCGACCGACTCTCTGCTCTGCTGGAAGGCCCCGAAGGATTGGGAAAGGACTTGGTTTACTTAAATCTGTATTTTCAAGGTGAACCCTATCTACATCCCGGTATGGACGAATTGGTAGGTGTGGGCAAGCGAGCCGGGCTATACGTGAGCACCTCTACCAACGCCCACCACATCCATGGAACGCGCGCCGAAAAACTGGTCAAAAGTGGCATCGATCGGCTCATCATCTCCATCGACGGAGCAGACCAGGATGCCTATTCGAGTTACCGTGTCGGGGGAAAACTCGACAAGGTTTTGGCCGGAACCAAGGCCGTCATGGCGGCAAAATCAAAATTGGGAGTGCGAACTCCGCATGTGGTTTGGCAGTTCCTCGTTGTGGGAACCAACGAACACCAACTGGACACCATGAAAAGCATGGCCGCCAATGCTGGCATCGATGAATTTGTCGTCAAAACGGCCCAATTGGATGCTCCCGCAGATGGTCATCCGTTGCTTACCCAAGACCCCCGCCTGCGGCGTTATGACCGAAGCCCTGAAGGGCGTTGGACCTTGCGCAATCCCATGTTGGATCAGTGCTGGAGGATGTGGCAGAGTGCCGTTGTCACCTGGGATGGAAAAGTGGTGCCTTGTTGCTTCGACAAGGATGCCGATCACGCCATGGGTACGGCCAACAACGCCGAAGAATTTCGAGAGATCTGGAGATCAGATCGCTACGGAGCCTTCCGCCAGTCTGTTTTCACAGGTCGTTCCGACATCGACATCTGTCGAAACTGCACAGAGGGGACTCAAGTATGGGCTTGACCCCGCAAAATCCACCGGCTCTAGGACCACTTCGAACCTTGCTGCCCTTGGCTCTCGGCCTTTTGGTGATTGTCTGGATGCTAACCGACACTTGGCAAGAGCACGGCGGGTGGGACACGCTGGAAGGGGCCGTGATCCTGCCGGGATGGCCAAGGTCAGTGGCCGCCCTCCTGACTTTGGTTCTGCTTCGAGACGTGGGCTATGTCTGTCGCCTCAAGTGGCTCTCCCACCGCGGTCTCTCATGGAGACAAGCGATCGAAATGACCGTGCTGTGGGAATTTGCTTCTGCCATTACACCGGGAATTGTTGGTGGGGGTGCAGTGGCCATTTGGGGGCTTCATCGGCAGGGCATGTCTGCAGGCCGAAGCACAGCATTGGTCTTTTCCACCGTCCTCCTCGATGAGTTGTTCTATGTGCTGTCGGTCCCCATCCTGTTTCTGTCCATGGGGCCGGACGCGCGCCCGGAAGGGGTCGGGCATGACTTTGGATGGGGGTTGTTTTGGGCCGGATGGGGATTGTTGCTTTTGCTGGCGCTGATCATCGGCTTTGGCCTTTTCCTCGCCCCCATGACCACCTACCGCATCTTACAAAGCGCAGGATCTTGGCGGCCATTGCGCCGCTGGCGGCCCGCCATTATTCGATTCGCCAAAGACTTGAACGAAAGTGCACGGCAAATGAAGGCTTTGTCTACCCGGCGCTGGGCTGCCGCTTTCGCTGCCACCATTCTCAGTTGGTCCGCTCGTTTTCTCTGTCTTGTCGCGGTCATGGGGATTGTCGTCGCGCCAATGGAAACCTTGGATGCGGCGCTTCATTGTCGCCCGTCAATTGGTGATGTGGGTGTTCCTTTTGGTGAGTCCCACACCTGGGTCCAGCGGGGTTGCTGAATGGTTACTCGGGGTGTTCTTTGAGCCGTGGATGGCTCTCGCCTCTTCTCCGCTTGCCCCCGCGATGACCATGCTCATCTGGAGAATGGCCACGCATTTTATCTACCTCCTGATTGGGGTGTTGGTGATTCCAGGTTGGTTGCGGCGATCCCGTCTTCGAAATCCAATCCAGAGTCCCGACCTTTGAGACATGTCCAAGGAAAGCAAGACCACCGGATTCAGCACGCTGGCCGTTCATGCGGGTGTGGAACCCGACCCTTCAACAGGGGCCATTATGACCCCGATTTACATGACCTCCACGTATGTTCAGGAGGGAATTGGAAAACACAAAGGCTACGAATACAGCCGGTCCTCTAATCCCACGCGAGACGCCCTTGAGGCGGCCCTGGCCGCATTGGAAGGGGGACAACACGGCTTGGCTTTTTCCAGCGGTCTCGCCGCGGTGGACGCCGTTCTGATGACCTTGAAGCCCGGCGATGAGGTGATTGCAGGCGACGACCTTTATGGAGGAACCCGCCGCTTGTTTACGACTCACTACGCGCCGTTGGGCATTCAATTCCACTTTGTGGACACACAAAACGCCGACAATGTATCGGCCGTGCTCAACGACCGGACACGCTTGGTTTGGTTGGAAACCCCAACCAACCCCTTGCTCAGGGTCACCGACATTGCAGCGGTCGCCGATGTACTCAAAGGCCATCCTGCGCGTCTGGCAGTAGACAACACCTTTGCAACGCCTGCGCTCCAAAACCCACTAAAAGAGGGTGCGGACATCGTCATGCACAGCGTCACGAAATACCTCGGTGGTCACTCTGATGTGGTCATGGGTGCACTCATGACGAAAGACGCCGGAGTCGACGCCGAGCTGCGCACCCTTCAGAACAATGTTGGCGCCGTTCCAGGACCCATGGATTGCTTCTTGGTCCTCCGCGGCATCAAAACCCTCGGGATTCGCGTTCGCCAGCACTGCATCAATGGCCGCGCTGTGGCAGAGTGGCTGGCTGCGCATGCCAAAGTGGACAAAGTATACTGGCCCGGATTTGCTGACTTTCCCAATCACGCCGTGGCCGCGCGCCAAATGAACGATTTCGGAGGCATGATCAGCTTTACCCTGAAAGACGACAGCCTCACAGCCTCAAAAAAGGTGTGTGAATCCACAAATTTCTTCGCCTTGGCCGAGTCTCTTGGCGGCGTTGAAAGTTTGATTGAGCATCCTGCATTGATGACCCATGCCTCTGTTCCGGCGGAGCAGCGCGCTCAACTGGGCATCAACGACAGCTTGATTCGCCTGAGCTGCGGAATTGAGGACCCTGAAGATCTGATTGCCGACCTCGCCCAAGCCATCGAGGCATGAGCGAAGAGCGCGGCATGGCCGTTGTCGGCGCCGGTTTGGTCGGCAGCTTGATGGCCCTACTCTTAGCCAATCGGGGGCACAAAGTCGATGTCTACGAACGTCGGTCCGACCCAAGAAAAGTGGGCGACGCCGCAGGGCGATCCATTAACCTCGCCTTGAGCGAGCGAGGGTGGCGGGCATTGGAACTCGCCGGCGCCGTCGATGCCGTCCGGTCCATTGCCATGCCTGTAAAAGCGCGCTGTATGCACGCTTTGGACGGAAAACTGACATACCAACCCTACGGGCTGCCAAACCAAGGACGGTTCGGTCATGACCAGTGCATTTACTCTGTGGCCAGAGGACCATTGAACCGCATCCTTATGGAGGCCGCAGAGGCCACAGGCCGGGTCAATGTCCATTTCGAACACCCCCTGTCCGACTTCCGGTCTCACGCCAACGGTTTGGACCTTTCGTTCACCGATGGCCACGTGGCCCATCACCAACGTTTGTTTGGTACCGATGGTGCATTCAGTGCTGTGCGCCAACGCATGATGAAGAAAGACCGGTTTGATTTTAGCCAGTCTTACCTCGCGCATGGCTACAAGGAAGTGGCGATGCCCCCCAATGGCAACGGCGATTTCGCGATCGATCCAGAAGCCCTTCACATCTGGCCGCGCGGGCACTTTATGCTCATGGCATTGCCCAATCCGGACAAGACGTTTACCTGCACCCTCTTTGCGCCTTTCGAAGGCCCTCAAGGTTTCTCTGAAATCCCCGATGCGGCTGCGGCGCGTACCTATTTCGAAACGCACTTCCCCGATGTTTTGGACGCGGTGCCCAACTTTGATCAAGACTGGGAGGAAAACCCCACGAGCTCTTTGGTCATGACGCGTTGCGCGCCATGGCATCAGGGTGACCGTGTCGTGTTGATGGGAGATGCCGCCCACGCCATTGTTCCCTTTTACGGGCAGGGCATGAACAGTGGCTTCGAAGACGCCCGCGTCATGGCCGACTTGATGGATGCCCACGACGGGTCTCCACAAGAGGACGATTGGCAGGGTCTCCTGACTGATTTTACTCGACTGAGAAAAGAGAATGGCGACGCGATTGGAGACCTGGCCCTCCGCAACTTCATTGAAATGCGGGACAGCACCGGCGACCCAAAGTTCCTTTTGCAAAAACGCATCGAACGCCGATTGACTGACCGCCACCCCGACGTGTGGAAGCCCCTCTATTCCATGGTCACTTTTAGCCACCTGCCATACAGCGATGCCATGGCCTTCGGCCGAATCCAAGATGGCATCATGGCCGAGGTCATGAACCGCCCCGACATTGACGCGCAATGGGACAGTGATGCCGTCGAGGCCCACGCCCTCAAATTGGCGGCAGAGCGTCTCCCCACCTCGGTGCAGTCTTGATGAAGAAGCTCGAACACATCGGCATCGCTGTCGAGGACCTCGATGCTGCAGAGCGCATTTTTGGAGATGTTCTAGGCTCCCCCGCCTACAAACGAGAAGAAGTGGCCGGGGAAGCGGTGTTGACCGCCTTTTTTCAATCTGGTGAGAGCAAAGTAGAGCTGCTCGTCCCCACCTCTCCCGACAGCGCCATTGCCAAACACCTCGCACGGCGGGGACCCGGCTTGCACCATGTGGCCTTTTATGTGGACGACTTGCCCGCGGAACTCAAGCGCCTAGAAGGCTTAGGCTATCGCGTGGTAACCGGCCCGAAAGCAGGTGCAGACGGCAAAACCATTGCCTTCCTCCACCCCAGTGACACCGGTAAAGTCTTGGTGGAACTCTGCACAAACAACGGACAGGACGTGGCCTGACTCTGTCTGCGCTTCAACGCTTGTTCCCGGACAACCGAGCAAGGCCTTGTCCTTCCGTAAAAAAGGGAACAAATGAAAAGCGCCCCGAACGTTTTCAGGGCGCTTCACTTAACCAAATTGCTTGCCTACCACGCTTGCCTCGTGGCATCAAACGGCTATGCTAGCCGCTGCTTCAAAACTAATCTTGCTTCCTTGTTTCCCTTGTAGGATGGAGGCTCAGACGAAACGTAGGCACTACCCTACACCTTGCCCGAACAGGGCTTTACACCACACCCTGGTCAATCATGGCATCCGCCACTTTCACAAATCCAGCAATGTTGGCCCCTTGGACGTAGTCCACTGAGCCATCGGGTTGACGGCCATACTCTACGCACTGGGCGTGGATGTCCTTCATAATGCGCTGCAAGCGGCCATCCACTTCTTCTGAAGTCCATGACAAGCGCAGACTGTTCTGCGACATTTCCAATCCAGACGTCGCCACGCCGCCGGCATTGGAGGCCTTGCCGGGCGCAAACATGACACCCGCCTTTTGGAAAGCTTCGACGGCTTCTGGCGTACACGGCATGTTGGCGCCTTCTGCAACCGCCATACAACCGTTGGAAACCAAGGCTTGTGCCTCACGACCATCCAACTCGTTTTGGGTCGCACAAGGGAAGGCCAAATCACAAGCCAAATCCCATGGATCTTGGCCTTCGCGGAACGTGACGCCATCGTGGGCGTCCGCATATTCTTTGATTCTCCCTCGTCGTACCTCCTTGAGGTCTTTGAGCCAAGCGAGCTTTTCTTCGGTCAGTCCTGCAGAATCGTGAATGCTGCCTTTGCTGTCGCTTAGGGCAATCACCTTGCCACCCAAGCGGAGGCATTTCTCAGCGGCATGAAGAGCCACATTGCCCGACCCGCTGATCACGACGGTTTTGCCCTCGATGCTTTGGTCCTTCACAGCCAACATTTCTGCCATGAAGTAAGTCGCACCATAGCCTGTGGCCTCGGGACGAATCAAAGACCCTCCCCATGCCGGTTTTTTGCCAGTCAAAACACCAGTAAACTCATTGCGAAGACGCTTGTACTGACCAAACATGTAGCCAATCTCCCGGCCACCTACTCCAATGTCACCCGCAGGGACGTCGGTGTTTGGGCCGATGTGACGTGACAACTCCGTCATGAAGCTCTGACAAAAGCGCATGACTTCCCGGTCGGATTTGCCTTTTGGATCAAAGTCCGAACCGCCTTTTCCCCCGCCCATGGGTAGGGTGGTCAGCGAGTTCTTGAACACCTGTTCAAAGCCCAAGAACTTGAGGATGCTCAAATTCACACTCGGGTGGAAACGCAAGCCGCCTTTGTACGGACCTATGGCGGAGTTGAACTCTACCCGATAGCCTCGGTTGACTTGAATTTCGCCCTGGTCATCTGTCCACGGGACGCGGAATTGGATGACCCGTTCGGGTTCAATCATCCGCTCAAGAAGGGCGTGCCCATCGAAATGCGGATTGGATTCAATAAAAGGAATGACGGTCTCTGCGACCTCTTCAACTGCCTGCAAAAACTCAGGCTCATTGGGATTCCGGCGTTTGGCCTCGGCCATAAACGCCTGGACGCGTGGGTGCTCCATGATGAGTGACGTATCGATTGACGTGCGGTGCGAAAGTACAATTCAGCGGTTCCAAATGCACTCAGGACACCACGAATGTTTTCAGGCTTTTGTGGTTGCCAAGTCCATTGGCCTCTGTTTCAGAGAGAACGGGTTCGGCCACCATCAACTGGCAGGTTAATTCCGCTGATGTAGGCAGCAGCCGGACTGCACAAAAAGGCAATGGCCGACCCTATTTCGTGGGCTTCACCCAAGCGCTTCAGGGGCACCGCTTTGGCCATGTTTTCCAACACCGATTCCGGTGTAGTTCCCGTTTTGGCCGCTTTGGCTTCGGCGATTTGATCGAGCCTGGCGGTGCGGGTCGCGCCGGGCAGAACGTTGTTGACTGTGATGTTGTCGGGGCCGAGCTCATTGGCCAACGTTTTGGCCCAGTTGGCCACAGCACCGCGCACAGTATTGGACACTCCCAATCCATCCAAAGGCTGCTTGACCGAAGTTGAAATGACATTCACGATGCGTCCGCCTCCGGCTGATCGCATGCCGGGCAAAACAGCCTGAACCAGCTTTTGATTGCACAGCAAATGCTGAGTAAACGCCGCGAGGTAGGCCTCCACATTTGCGCCGTGAGCCGGTCCGCCGGGAGGTCCACCGGTGTTGTTGATCAAGATGTGAACCGGTCCGCGTTCCACAGCGGCAAGCGCTGCGGCAGAAACGCCCTCGGGCTGTGTAAAATCGGCCACCAAATGCCCATGGCCCTCGCCTGGCAAGGACTGGACTGCGTCCATTAATCGGCCTTCATTGCGGGCCAAAAGCGTACACTTGGCCCCAAGGCTGGCCAACTCGCGGGCGGCCGCGAGGCCAATGCCTTGTGAAGCCCCACACACCAAAGCGTGCTTTCCATGGAGATCCATCTGCATGGGCGCAATGTACCCCCGTATCTTCGCCACATGATCACTGGTATTCAACATCTGCATGGAACACTCCGTTGGGTCGTTCTCGTGCTCTTGCTCCTCTCGATTGTCAAGGCGTTCACAGGCATGTCTTCGGGACGTGCTTTTGGGGACGGGGACCGCAAACGCGGCCTGTTCACCATGATTTCGCTCCACCTTCAACTCGTGCTGGGATTGGCACTCTACTTCGGAAAAGGTTGGGCAGCCAAGCTCGGCGACGCCGAAGTCATGGCCGACACCGTGCAGCGGTTCTTTTCGCTGGAGCACCTGGTCACCATGCTCTTGGCGGTGATCCTTGGGACATTTGGTCACAGCTTGGCCAAACGCGCATCGGATGACCGAAGCAAATTCCGCCGCCAAGCCATTTGGTTCACCGTGTCCTTGGTGCTCATTCTTTCGAGCATCCCCTGGCCTTTCCGCGAAGGGTTCGAAGCCTACGGTTGGTTGTGATTCCCGCTTCGCTACGGTCTTTCCTGTGGCTGGGCATCCCCCTGATTTTGTGGGGGTGTGCTGGGTCCCCTGTGCCGACATCCGATATGGATTCAGCCCAAGAAATTGCGGAGCCAGAGGCACGTGCGCTCTACCTCCGCAAGTGTTCCCTGTGCCACGGTGCAGATGGCAAGCTCAAGGCCTCCAAATCTCCGGACCTCAGCCTGTCTACCCTGAGCTTGGAAAAACGCGTGGCCCTGATCACCTATGGAAAAGGAACCATGCCCGGACAGAAAGAAGTGCTGAACCGAGCTGAAATCACAGCGGTCGCCCGATACATCGAACGTTTTCGAGAGTAATGCTGGAGAAACCCTTAGCCCGAACGGACGGCAAACCTGAAAGGGCGGTGCTGGTTGGCTTGGCCACCCGAGACCAACCGCGAGCATTGCTCGCGGAATACCTCGACGAGCTCGAGTTTTTGGCGCGAACTGCCCATGCCGAAACGATTCATACGTTCACACAGTCCTTGGATCACCCTGATGTCCGCACGTTTGTGGGCAAGGGAAAATTCCAAGAGATCACCCAATACATCGAAGAGAACGACATCGACCTGCTCATTTTTGACGATGAGTTGAGTCCTTCTCAACTCCGCAATCTTGGCGAGGCCCTGCCGGAAACCAAGGTTCTCGACCGGGCCAACCTGATTCTGGACATTTTTGCTCAACGTGCCAGAACCGCGCATGCCAAAACGCAGGTAGAACTGGCTCAATACCAATACCTGCTCCCCCGTCTCACCAACATGTGGACCCACTTGCAAAAGCAAAAGGGGGGCATTGGCATGAAAGGCCCCGGAGAAAAAGAAATTGAGACGGACCGACGCATCATCCGTGACCGCATTAGCGCACTCAAAAAAGACTTGGCCGCCATCGACCGTCAGATGGCCACCCAGCGCGGCAACCGCGGTGCGCTCGTGCGCGTGGCCCTCGTTGGGTACACCAATGCAGGAAAGTCCACCCTGATGAACCGGCTGTCCAAGTCAGAAGTGTTTGCCGAAGACAAGCTCTTTGCCACCTTGGACACCACGGTGCGCAAAGTTGTGGTGCACAACCTGCCTTTCCTCTTGACCGACACCGTGGGGTTCATCCGCAAGCTGCCTCACCAATTGGTTGAGAGCTTCAAAAGCACGCTGGACGAGACCCGCGAAAGTGACCTGCTCGTGCACATCATCGACGTGTCCCACCCCCAATTTGAAGACCACCTGAAGGTGGTTGAAGAAACGCTCACAGAAATCGGGGCCGGCGGCCAACGCACGATGCTCATCTTCAACAAGATTGATCAGCTCCAAGACCCAGCTCAAGAAGTTGACCGGGAATTGCTGATCGAGGGCCTGCGAAATCGATTCTCCGACCACCCAGGACCCGTTCTCTTTTTGTCGGCCAAAACGAAAGAGGGCATGGACAGCCTGCGCGAGGTTTTATACGCTGAGGTGCGCGAACTCCACGTTCAGAGATTCCCGCACAATCACTTCCTTTACTGAACCCCTTCACCCACTTTAATCATGGCCGGAATTCGACAGGAACGTCTCGCTGCGTTGCTCCAAAAAGAAATTGGCAGTCTGCTCCAAAAAGAAGCGTCTATTCGCTTTGGCGGCCACTTCATCACCGTGACCACAGTGCGGCTAACCCGGGACTTGTCGTTGGCGAGGGTCTACCTCAGCTTTATGCCCATCGCGTCGGTGGGCAAACCTGCCGAAGGACTTGCTTTGGTGGAAGCTGAGGCATTTCACCTCCGAAAGGTCTTGGCGGGCAGCATGGGCAAGCACCTGCGGAAAATGCCCGAACTGCGGTTTTTCCTCGATGACAGCTTGGACCACTACGAGGAGATTGACAGCTTACTGAAGGACGATTGAAACCGGTTATGGGGTGCACGGCACCCCAAACCCCGCGAGCAATGCCAGGACATCGGACACGTTGGTCGCACCATCACCTGTGAGGTCCGTTTCGCAAGGGAAAGTGACCTCGGCACAACCGAAGTCCCCCAACAACAAAATCAAGTCTGCGACCGAACGGAGGCCATCGCCATTCAGGTCTCCGTTGCAAGCGCAGGTCCAGGCCGAAGCGGTCAACGCGGCTAGCCTTTGCCAAAGCAGTTCATCGAAGGAGGAGCCCGCCAAAACCCCCTCTCCCGCATCGTCTCCCATGCGAATGATCACGCGATCGGACGAAGGGATCACGTACAGCTTTTGGTCGTTCATGCCCAACCCCGCCACGAGATCTGAGGGGGCACTCGGAATGAGCGGACCAGGCAAGACCATTTGAGTGGTGACCACCTGGTAGGAGGGTTGGCCATTGAGCCACCACAAATGCCCGTAGGAAGGATTCAACTCCTGACTCGGGTTCATGGCCTCTGCGAGATAAGCCGGCGGGATCACCGTGTCGCCCGCCCATATGCCCTGTCTCAATGCCAGCAATCCAAATCGCGCCATGTCCCTTGGTCTGCTATATAGAACGCGATTGAACCCTACCGGCACATAGACCATGGACGTGCCGATGGGTTGGTTGATTCGCGTGGCCAAGAACAGATTTTGTCCCATGCCTGTTGCCTCGGAAAGAACCTCGGTCAACAGCGTGTAGACTCCATTGTGATAGGCCCACCGCTCGCCGGGCTCCTCCAGGCAGCCCAGACATGATGGAACGGTGCAATCGCGGTTATTGACATCATCGTCGAGCCCCGACGTCATGGTCAATTGATGGCGCACCGTGATGCCCAGCTCCGCTTCCGGACAATTCGTCCAGCCTTCTCCAAGGTATTCGGACGTCGTGGCGTCCAAATCGAGCAGGCCTTCACCCGCAGCTTTGCCCACCAGGGCGCCCGTCACCACCTTGCCAGCGGAAGCCCAATACCAAAGGCTGTCTTGGGAGAAGCTGTCGAAATACCATTCCACCGCAATGCGCCCGCCTTGCAGGACAATAAAGGCTTTGGTGTCACGGGCATCGAGGAAGCCGTGTAAGGAATCCATGCCCTCGCCACACCAACCCAAAGCGATGTCCGGGTCAACCGTTTCCCATTCACCTGGTCCGCTGCTTGGGGGCACATATTCTACCTGAGCGGTCACGCATGACCCAACCATCCAAAAGACAAGTGACCAAGACCAAGAAAGTGCAGGAGATGCCATGTCGAAACCCATATGCAGCAATTCAAACTACTTCCCCTCGACGATGGAACCTAATTTGGTCGAGTGAACGTCCCATTCCGCATTGCCCGCCGATACCTCTGGTCTCGGAAATCCCAACGTCTGATTCACTTGGTCTCGGGCATCTCGGTGGTCGTGGTGGCGGCAGTCTGTGCGGCCATGATCGCCATCCTCAGTGCGTTCAACGGCATTGAAGAGTTGGTGGAGGAGTTGTTTTCGAGCCTGGATACAGAACTGGCCGTATTGCCAGTGGAAGGCCGTGTTTTGGACGCAGCCTGGGTCGACAGTTTGGCCGCCGTCCCCGGGGTGGCTTGGGCCGGTGGAGTTTTGGAGCAAGACGTGGTCCTTCGCCGACAAGGTCAGCCGGTTGTGTGCACCTTGTTGGGGTTCAATCAAAACCATGCCAAAAGAACAGGGCTTGCTGGCCGACTTCGACGCGGAGATGTGCTTCGGGCCGACACCTTGGGCATGCCCTGTGGGTACGTTGGACTGGGCGTGGCGAGCCAATTGCGTCTTCCGGTGCAACCAGATGCGCCCGTGACCTTGAGCGTGAGCGCACCCAAACGTGGCCGCAGTCTGGGTCGGACTCGGGGATTGTCCCTCATGGGAGATGGGGTCGAGCAAATGCTGGTCACAGGACAGCTTCCCGTGTGTGGCACCTTTTCCATCAACGCCGACATCGACGCCCGCTACATCGTGTCCCCCCTCGATTTTGCCCAATTCGTGCTCCAGCGAGAAGGTCAAGTTTCCCGAATCGAATTGGTCTCTGACGCCCATGTGTCCGCAGACGATCTGCGCGCGGCATTGGACCAAATGCTTCCAACGGAAATGAAGACCCGAACGCGCCGGGAAAAAAATGCACTCATTCATTCGACCAGTCGCGCCGAAAAATGGGCCACGTTTGCCATTCTCAGCTTCATTTTGGTGGTGGCGGCCTTCAACATCCTTGCCGCCTTGACCATGCTGTTGTTGGACAAGCGCAGGGACATCGCTACACTGTCGGCCATGGGCATGACCCCGCGGGAGATTCGAAAAGTTTTTAGCTGGCAGGGCATCCTCATCAATGCCGTCGGGGCTGCCGCCGGCGTGACGCTGGGACTGCTTTTGGTGGTGGCGCAAGACCGATATGGATGGGTGAGACTGGAAGGCGCCATGGTCCCCGCCTACCCCGTTTCGCTGCGTTGGACAGACGTTTTAGGCGTCGTGGCCGTCGTGCTCGGAGTGGGTGGCACATTCAGTGCTCGAATGGTGGCGTACTTGGTTCGCCGATTGGCGCCCGACGCGGCTTAATTTTGCCGCATGGTTCGGATCGGTCCTATAGAACTCGGTGAATTCCCTTTGTTGCTCGCGCCCATGGAGGACGTGAGCGACCCCCCTTTTCGTGCGCTGTGCAAAGAGCACGGTGCGGACATGATGTACACGGAATTCATTAGCTCAGAAGGCCTCATTCGCGACGCGGCCAAGAGCCGACAAAAACTGGACATCTACGAGAAGGAACGCCCCATCGGCATCCAAATCTTCGGGTCGGAGATTGAGTCCATGCGCCGCGCCGCAGAGATTTCAGCGGCTTCAGGACCGGATGTTCTGGACATCAACTACGGCTGTCCAGTCAAAAAGGTCGCCTGCAAGGGGGCCGGAGCCGGCATCCTTCAGGACATCCCCAAAATGGTCTCCATGACCAAGGAAATTGTGGAGGCGGTGGACCTGCCGGTCACGGTGAAAACCCGACTTGGCTGGGACGACAGCACCAAATACATCGTCGAGGTGGCCGAACGCCTGCAAGATGTGGGCATTCAGGCCATATCCATCCACGGCAGGACACGTGCACAGATGTACAAGGGCGCTGCCGACTGGAGCCTCATTCGCGCCGTGCGCGAGAACCCCCGCATGCACATCCCCGTTTTTGGTAACGGAGACATCGACACCCCAGAAAAAGCCCTGACCTACCGCAAGGAATTCGGTGTAGACGGCATCATGATTGGACGGGCCAGCATTGGAAATCCTTGGATTTTCGATCAAATCAAGCACTTTTTCGCAACGGGTGAACACCTCCCGCCGCCCTCGATTTCGGACCGAGTAGAGGCCGCACGACAGCACCTCAACCAAAGCTTGGCATGGAAGGGGCCCCGGCTTGGTGTGGTCGAAATGCGCCGGCACTATGCCAATTACTTCCGCGGTCTGCCTCATTTCAAGGAGCATCGTCTCACCTTGGTGACCCAAGACGATCCCGCTGTGCTGCACGCACAATTGGATGCCATTACCGAAGCCTATCGGGATCACCCCCTCTCCACCTAGAATCAAAGCATGTCCAATCTCCAAATGCAATCTCTGAGCCGCACGCTCATCTTCGTTGGCTTGTTGGCCTTGGGAGCGGCTGCAGGTTCAGCAATGGCATCGATCTTGTCTTTCGCTGTTCTCGGAAAGGGTGTTGCCTTGACACCCGGCATGGCCATGCCAAGCGACCCAGGAAGCTGGTGGCAACTGCACCTCCAAAATTTCATCAGTCAAGCAGTGGGGTTTGGCTTGACCACGTGGGTGGCTTGGCGCCTCTGGAGAGACGTCCCCGAAGGGGTTTCGGGGGGGGTGGGCGTTGGACGAAAAGCCAACGTGCTGTTGCTCGCCATTCTCGCGACTGTATTCAGCAGCCCGCTTCTCGCTGCGAGCTATGAGCTCAACACAAGCTTGATTCCGGCAGGCGGAAGTTTGGAAGCCGCCTTTCTCCCCCTGGAAAAGATGCTCGAAGAACTCACCACGTTCATGGCTTCCGCAGAAGGGTCAAAACGCCTCGTTGTTCTGTTCAGCGTCGCGGCTGTCCCTGCCGTTTTTGAAGAGTTGGCCTTTCGAGGCGTCCTGCAACCTTTGCTCATTCGGTTCACTGGACGCGCCTGGCTGGGCATTGCATTGTCCGCCGTGATTTTTAGCGCCATCCACTTCCAGTTTTACGGCTTTCTGCCCCGTGTGCTGCTTGGGGGACTTTTCGGCTGGTTGGCATACCGAACCGGCAGTCTTTTGCCCGGAATGGCAGCCCACTTCGTGAACAATGCCCTCGCCTCTGTGACCTTGTGGTCCACAGGAAGCATGGGAGAAGACCTCATCGAGGTCACGACTCTGGTCATGGTGGTCAGTCTAGTGCTGACCGGTGGTGCCGCCACGGTTATTCACCGTCTTGCGCCTCGCTCCTCGCCTCTCTGAGCTGCAAGAAAGCCTCTGCACTCAGCAGGTCTTCTGGTGTGGTCAACTTGAGGTTGTGCAAGTCTCCGTCGACCAATTCAAGGATGCCGCCGGCCGCCTCCCAAACCGACGCATCGTCCGTAAAATGGGGTTGGTGATCCACTGCGTATGCCTTGCGCAATTTGGTCAATGAAAAGACCTGAGGCGTTTGAACTGCCCGCAATGACGCCCGGTCCAAAGGGGCGCTTCCACCCGCTCCAATCCTCCGAATCGTGTCTTTGACAGGGACCACGGGAATCGCAGCACCCATGGCCAATGCCGCATCGTAACAACGGCGAATGGTGTCCACTTCCACAAAAGGGCGGACCGCATCGTGGATGCCCACCCAGCCCTCACCGTCGGGCAAGGCTTCCAATCCGTTGCGCACGGAATGAAAGCGCTCCGCGCCTCCGTTGACCACGTGGTCGACCGCTGCTGAGGGGTGCAAACGGACCACTTCTTCCCACGCCTTGTGCAAGCTTTCGTGCAGCACCAAAACCACATGCAAATCGGGAAATGCCGCTCGAAATCGATCCAAGGTGTGCACGATGACCGGCCGGCCACCAAGCGGTAAAAACTGCTTGGCCACCGGCCGGTTCATGCGGGTGCCAGTGCCGCCCGCGACGAGAATCAATGATCGCATGCGGCCCAACTCAAAAATCAACCGCGTGCAGCGGTGAAACGCTCAGAAATCGCGTTCCAATCGATCACATTGAAGAAGGCTGCGATGTAATCTGGCCGGCGATTTTGGTAGTTCAAGTAGTACGCGTGCTCCCAGACGTCCAATCCGAGGATGGGATGTCCACCGCAACCCACCCCGTTCATAAGGGGGTTGTCTTGGTTGGCCGAAGAGCATACCTCGACAACGCCATCTTTGACGCACAACCATGCCCATCCGCTTCCAAATCGAGTCGCTGCTGCTGCAGCAAAAGCCTGTTTGAAGCCGTCATAGCTTCCGAATGCGGCATCGATGGCTGCACCGAGATCGCCAGATGGCGCACCGCCACCATTGGGTGACATGCTCGTCCAAAACAAGTTGTGATTGTAGTAACCGCCACCATTGTTGCGGACGGCTCCGTTGTCTGCGTTTTGGGCGCACAGTTCTTCAATGGACTTCCCCGCCATGTCGGTGCCTTCCACAGCTGCATTCAGCTTGGCCGTATAGCCAGCGTGGTGCTTTCCGTGGTGAATTTCCATCGTGCGCGCATCAATGTGGGGCTCGAGGGCGTCGTAAGCGTAAGGGAGTTGGGGCAATTCAAAAGCCATATCTGGGATTCGGTTTGGTGTGTAAACGTGAGTTCAAATTTAATTCGAACGGTCAAAGTATGTGTCAGGACCCGTTTCGGAATCTGGCTTCGGGTGAGCAAGCGCTCCTGGAAGGTCTACAGACAAAATGCGATCGACACGTTCCATAGCGGAAACCGCCGCTGCGTATCCTGGATCGGTGCGCAGCACCGCCCTGTGACCTGCGGATTCACCCCAGAGGTTATGGGCAATGCGCTCGGCTACCCGCCTGCGGCTCAACAGAAGAGATCGCTCACGGTCTTCGTTGGGAAGAAATGTTGCGTCGATCAAGCCCGCGACATCCAAGTTTAACCCCGCCTCCACTGCACCCATGAACGCATCTACACTGCCCAAGGAAAGCAGGGATGACCGGTTGTCTGTTCCAAAGCGAAATGCATGTTCTCGCAAACTTCCCGCATAGACCAACTCACGAAAAGAAGCCGGATAACCCAAGGTATCCAAGGGGACGAACACATCGGGCGCAATGCCACCACCTCCAAAAACGAGTCGACCCGCCTCTGTGGTGTACGCCAAAGAGTCGACCACCATCACGCTGTCGGCCTCCACATATTCCCCGCGTTCTTCTCGCGCCATCCACTCTTCTTCGTAGTCAATGCCTTCGCCATAGGGCCGCTGAATGCTTCTCCCGCTGGGCGTGTAGTAGCGGGCTACAGTCAGACGCAATGCCCCACGATCGGCCACTGGAAATTCCTCCTGCACCAACCCTTTTCCAAACGTCCGGCGGCCCACCACAACGGCACGGTCCTGGTCCTGCAACGCACCGGCCAAAATTTCGCTGGCCGAGGCACTGCCCTCGTCCACCAACACCACAAGCGGCTGCTCACGAAAGCGACCGGGACGCTCTGTGATGTACTCTCTTCTTGGCTGAGCGGCGCCTTCGGTGTAAACCACCAAGTCTCCTTCGTCGAGGAACGTTTCTACCATGGGCACGGCTGCGTGCAAATACCCCCCTCCATTTCCTCTCAGGTCCAACACAAATCGGTCAACGCCTTGGTCCAACAACCTGGTCAAGGCCAAGTCGAATTCTTTGTGGGTGTTGCGTGCAAAACGAATCACCTTGACATAGCCGATGTTGCCCGGCATCCGCTCGACTGCCACCACGCTGTGAATGGGGATCCGACCTCGATTCAATGCCACCTCGACACGGCCACTGTCTGGCGATCCGGGGCGCATCAAGCCCAAACGCACTTCAGTGCCCGCAGGACCTTTGAGGAGTTTCATGACCTTGGAATTGGTCAAACCCGTACCCGCAATCACGCTGTCATCCACGGCCACAATCCGATCTCCCGACATCACGCCCGCCTCAGAACTGGGCCCCCCTGGAATGGGTGTAACCACCATAATGGTGTCCTCTTGAAGCAAAAATTCTACGCCAATCCCTTCGAAGTTGCCCTCCATCGGCTCCGCCATGGCCGCCAATTCTTCTGCACTGAACCAATCACTGTGGGGATCGAGTTCGTCCAAAATGGCCTCGATGGCCACTTCAGTTAAGCGCCCCCTGTTCACAGGGTCCACATACATTCTGTCGATTCGGTCCAAAACTGAGGTCAACACTTGACCCGAAGGCACATCGAGCGCCGTGCCAATCGACCAGTGCTCCTCGCTTCCACCCAAACCACGGCCCAAATAGGCGCCCAAACAAAGGGCGAGACCCAAGGCCAGTGGTACCCAGGCTTGTGGTTTTGGAGGACGATTAATCGACATGCTCAGGATAACGTACAATCTCAACCCCCGCTTGGTTCAAGAAAGTCAATCCAGAGTCGTCTTTGTAGGCGTCGATGTACACCACACGCCGAATGCCCACTTGGTGAATGAGCTTGGCGCAATCTCGGCATGGAGAAAGTGTGATGTAAAGGGTGGCGCCAGCTGCCGTGTGCGAGGAACGTGCAAGCTTGGTGATGGCGTTGGCTTCGGCATGCAACACGTACCAATGTGTTGAGCCATCCTCGGTTTCACAGGCATTGGGGAACCCGCTGGGGGTGCCATTGTATCCGTCCGAGACAATCATGCCGTCGCGGACGATAAGCGCCCCAACCTGCTTTCTCTGACAATGCGACAATTGTGACCATTCCTTGGCCATCCGCAGATAGGCCAGGTCATAGCGGCGCTGTTTTTCCTGTTCTGATGTTGCACTCACGTTGCGAAGGTAATCCGACCGCGCCCGCCGCTTATGGACGAATTGACTCAGGTTGTTCAGCTTGTGCCCACCTTTGCGTTATGCGCATTTATACCCGTACTGGTGATGGGGGTGAAACCTCGCTCTTCAATGGAGACCGCGTCCAAAAGGATGACGCACGAATCGAAGCCTACGGCACCCTCGACGAATTGAACGCTGTCGTTGGCGGCCTAACCGACCACAGCGCGCTGGCCAGCCAGGAGGAGAAGTTGCGCGAAATACAAGACCACTTGTTCCGCATTGGGGGTGTTTTTGCCGACCCCGAAGGACCGCGACCCGGCGCACTCATGGTCGACGGAGACCATATCCAAGGTCTAGAAAACTGGATCGACTTCCTCGAGACCGATTTGCCGCCCCTGAGAAATTTTGTGCTACCGGGAGGCCACCCCGCCCTCTCCCAATGCCACCTCGCGCGCACTGTTTGTCGCAGAGCCGAGCGTCGAGCGGTCGCGTTGGATCATTTGGTGCCTCAACCCAAAGTGGCCATTCGCTACTTGAATCGATTAAGCGATGCCTTCTTCACGCTGGGCAGATGGGTGGCGCACACCACGAAAACCCAAGAGGTCAAATGGCCTCTAGAACAAGAAAAGGGGGAATAATCACGGATTTTTATCCTCATAACCCCAAACAATTTGTCTATGTGGCCCGTAGGGGTTGCACACATCGGCGGCTCGGTTACTTTTGCCGCGCCTGAATAGACGCAAAATGTATTGGACGTTAGAACTTGCATCTTACCTAGAAGACGCCCCTTGGCCCGCTACCAAGGATGAGTTGATAGACTTTGCCATGCGCACCGGAGCCCCTCTGGAAGTGGTAGAAAACCTTCAACAAATCGAGGACGACCAGGAAACTTATGACACCATCGAGGACATTTGGCCCGATTACCCATCCAAGGAAGACTTCTTCTTTAATGAGGATGAGTACTAGGGTTCTTGTCCCGAATCTTACTCAACGCCGGCCATGTGCCGGCGTTTTTTTTGCTCAGTTTTCGAGGTTGACCCGAATGCAACGGGGCACAACAGCGTCGATTTCGAGAGACGCAATGGGGCGTTCAGGAAACTGAGCCTGCCAAGCGGCCGCGGCCATTTCGCGGGTAGCGCCAATGCAACGGACCACAGTTTGCCCCTCAGGGCCCGTGGACAGGGTCCACAATGGGGGGAGGTCTTTTGGGGGGACGTCCCCTTCAATTCTCGTTCCGGTGGCCTCGGGATTCATGAATCCATTCACCAAGAGAGGAATGCCCGACCGACGCAAAGGAGCCATGGTGTTGGGATGCAATACCCCGGCACCCGCCAAGCCCATGGCCTCGGCCGTCTTGTGATCTAAGTGCGGTATGAACGTCGCATCCGGCCATTTTCTCGGGTCCCCGGTCATGACACCTGGAACGTCTTTCCACACGCAAAAAACCGCAGCCCCCAATGCCTCCGCCATCAGCGCCCCACTGAAATCCGAACCTTCTCTGCCCAACGTAGTCGAAACACCTTCCAACGTGGACCCCACAAAGCCCTGCATGACCGGAACCGATGAGTTCCAGCCCTCTGAAGCCTGTTGAATTGCGTGCATGGTGAGTCCCAGGTCCACTTCGGCAGCCCGGTGATGTTCATTGGTTCGCACCAAATCCCATGCTGACACCCACAGTCCATCCAATCCGATTTGCGCCAAATGCGCAGCCACAATTTCTGTCGACCAACGCTCTCCAAACCCAACAACAGCATCGTAAGTGGCATCCGTTGCCGGTTGGCCGCTCAATTCTATTGCCAAGGCTTCAAAGGCCACTTTGCTTTGTATCAAAATCGATGCCGGCAAACCCAACGCCTCGGCCACGCGTTCGTGAGCGTCCACAACCGCGTCCACAAGGACCGCCGCTGCACCCGCTTGAGGCAGTGCCTGCCACACCTCTTCCAAAGCGTTTGTCGTCTTGCCCATGGCACTGACCACCACGGCCTGCTTTCGTCCGCGATCGGCACCAAGCCGCCGATCGCGAAGGATGCGACCCAGATTTTCAACGCCAGACGCATCCCGAACCGACGCGCCTCCAAATTTGTGAACGACCCAACTCATCTTCACCCCTCGGCCAATTGGGTCAATGCCGCACCTTCCAATCGGCCGTTCAGCCATTCCCCATCGAGACTGGCACCCAGCGTTTTGTAAAAACCAATCGCCGGCTCGTTCCAATCCAACACCTGCCACTGCATATACGCATGGCCGCGTTTCCGCGTCTCTTGAGCGACGGCAGAAAAAAGCTGCCGACCATAGCCATGGCCCCGCTCGGACTGCGTAACCACAAGGTCCTCTAGGAACAAACAACGCCCATTCCAAGTGCTGTACTTCTCATAAAAAAGAGCCATCCCCACGACCTCATCTCGGTCGTGTGGTTCAAGCACCATTAGCCCGTACCCGGGATTTTCTCCAAACCCGTCGCGGCCAAGAACATCTGCGTTGATGCGCACTTGGTCCGCAGCCCGCTCATAAGCAGCCAATTCCAAAATCAACGCCCACACCTGCGGAACGTCTTCTTCAGTGGCCCATCGCACCCTGCCGTTCATTTTCATTGTTTGCAAACGTAGATTGCAAGCCGTGATGCCTGAAGGAATTTCTCCATTGGATGTGGTGCTTGCTCTTCCCCTGTTGTGGGGTGCGATTCGCGGCGTGAGAAAAGGCTTCATTCTCGAACTCACGGGCTTGGCTGCACTTTTTTTTGGAGCCTACGCCGCCTTGTTTGGGTCGGACGTCGCCGCCGCATGGCTCGATTCCGAATTTGCCATCGGAAAATCTTACCTCGGAATCATGGCCTTTGCCGTCACCTTCATCGCCGTCGCGATTGGGGTGCACCTTTTGGGACGCGTGATCGAAAAACTGGTGGACATTACAGCCCTCAAGCCCTTGGATCGCTTGGGCGGTTTGATTTTTGCACTGGGCAAAACTTGGTTATTTTGGTCCATCGTCGTGTTGTTGCTGCAAGGCACCTTGGGGGTTGACTTCCTGCCGCAAGCTTGGCGCGCGGACAGTCACTTGTGGCCCGCCCTAGATCAGAGTGCTCGGTTCATCCTGCCTTTGATCGACCCTTGGATTCCCCAGATTTGACCCATGCCCGATCTCCACGACTTCTTGTCTGGTTTGGCTGTGGATCGACAGGCACCTGTGACGGCATTGATTGAAGCGTTGTCCGCGCATTTGCCTGCAGGCTTTGCCCAGCACTCCGATGGCAAAATGGTTCACTTCTCGGTGCCACACAGCCTTTATCCCGGTGGGTACCATTGCAACCCCACATCCCCACTGCCCTTCATCTCTGTTTCCTCCATGAAGGGGCACATTGGTTTCTACCACATGGGCCTCTACGCAGACGCCGAATTGCAAAAAGCATTTTCTGCCCTCTGGGTGCAGGCCGATTGTGGAAAGCTCGACATGGGAAAATCTTGCGTTCGGTTCAAACGCCCTGCGCAATTGACCGCGGCCATGCCCGCCTTGATCGGGCTCATGAAACTGATGTCACCTGAAGCTTGGATTTCCTGCTACGAGCAGCACGTTAAGCCTTGACCTCGACGCCAAAATCCTGTCCAATGCGCTCAATTTGGTGGCCCAAAGCAAGCCAAGCCGCCGCGTGGGTGTCGGTGGCATTCCACTCCCCGCGCACAGAGAAATAAAACTTGATTTTGGGTTCGGTGCCCGACGGGCGAGCCGTAATCAATGATCCTCCGTCGGTCAAGAATTGCACCACGTTCGAAGGGGGCAGTCCATTCCAACCATTCAAGTGATCTCGAACTTCCACAACGTCCTCGCCGCCCAACTGAGCCGGTGGAGCCGTTCGGAAACCCGACATCATGTCCCGAATTTCTGCTGCCCCGGCAATGCCTTCTCGCTTGATGGAGACCAACGCTTCCCGATACAGGCCGTAGTGACGATGCAGGTCGCGCAATCGATCGAGTAAGGTCCTGCCTTTTCGCCATTCCACGTCCGCCATTTCTGCGATCATGGCCGCGGCTGCAATGGCGTCCTTGTCCCGGACCTCATCCCCAACCAAATAACCATAGCTCTCTTCTCCGCCCACCAAAAAACGGCCACGGCCCTCTCTGGCCGCAATCTCAGACGCGATCCACTTGAAGCCAGTCAAGGTCTCCGCGACCGGAACATCAAATTCAGCTGCGATGTCGGAAATCAGTCGCGTTGTCACCACGGTTCTCGCCACAAAATCCCCCTCCTCGATGTCCCCCCGATCTGCTTTGGACTTGAGGACGTAGTGCACGAGCAAAGAAGCGAGCTCATTGCCGTTCATAAGACGGAATCCCCCATTGGGTTCGCGCACAGCTGCACCGACACGATCGCTGTCCGGATCCGTCGCCAAGACGAGTTCTGCACCTTTGGCTTCTGCACGCTCTAAGGCCATGCGCAAGGCACTGGCCTCCTCAGGATTGGGCGACGCCACGGTTGGAAATGCACCATCGGGTTCTGCCTGAGCAGCCAACACTTCCACATTCCGAAAACCACATTTCTCCAAAGCTGGGGCCATGCTCACAGCTCCTGTTCCGTGAAGAGGAGAGTACACCACACTCAAATCTGAGCCATCCTCAATCAAAGGCACACTGATCCTGTGCGCGGCAATGGTATCGTAGTAATCCTGGTCTAATCCCGCCCCAATGGTCTGAATGAGCGGGTCAGATGAATCGGCTCGGCGCACGGCCTGCAATCCATCCACGGCCCTGACCTTTTCGATGATGCCTTTGTCGTGAGGGGGCACGATTTGACCCCCATCGCCCCAATACACCTTGTACCCATTGTACTCTTTGGGGTTGTGGCTCGCCGTAATCACGATGCCCGCTTGGCAACCCAATTGCCGAATGGCAAAACTCAATTCAGGTGTGGGCCGCAATCCCGAAAAGACATGCGCCTCAATGCCATTGCCCGCGAACACCTCTGCAGCGACTCGCGTGAATTCATCGCTTTTGTGCCGACTGTCATGCGCAATGGCCACGGAAATTTTGCCCGTGCATTGACCCATCAAATAATCGGCCAAGCCTTGGGTGGCCATGGCCACTACGGCCGCATTCATGCGATTGGTCCCAGGCCCCATCAAACCGCGCATGCCGCCGGTGCCGAACGCCAAGTCTTGGTGAAACGCCTCTTGCAACTCCGTGGGGTCTTCTGCATCCAACAGGTCTTGAACAGCACTGCGGGTCTCCTCATCGTGTGGGAGCATGGTCCATGCGGACGCGCGTTGGCGAATGAGATCGAGGTTCATCTGAAATTCAATGGACTCCTGAATCAGGAAATTTGGCTTGCAGGCAAGCATCAAGGGCCCCCTCCCACGTGACGGAGGGAAAGCCAAGGGTTTCAAAAAAAGCGCGCTCATCGAGCTTGCTATAGACTGGCCGCTTGGCCGGTGTCGGGTATGCCGAGGTTGGCACGGGCAGGACCTCAACATGGGGGGCACTGCGGCGAAGTATGGCTTGGGCAAAACCGTGCCACGTGGTGGCCCCGGAATGACCATAATGGTGGATGCCCGCCGTCGTGTTTGCGGAACGGTCCATGACCTCCAGCCATCGCAACAGGTCCACAGCCAAGTGTCCGGCGTGTGTCGGACAACCCGTCTGATCGTCTACTACCTTCAATTGATCTCGCGTTTCGGACAACCGAAGCATGGTGTTGAAGAAGTTCTTTCCCTCCCGGTCATAAAGCCAACTGACTCGGACAACTGACGCCTTTGGATGGGCTTTTAAAACGGCGTGTTCGCCGCGCAACTTGCTCTGTCCATAAACGCCCAAGGGCGAAGTGCCCGCACCCGCCAAATAAGGTGTTGTCGCCGAACCATCGAAGACATAATCCGTGCTGATGTGGATCAGATGTATTCCAAACCTTGCACATCCCTCGGCCAAATGTCGGGGCGCCTCGGCGTTGATCAACATGACCCGATTGGCGTCTTCTTCTGCAGCATCTACGGCGGTATACGCCGCACAATGAATCACCGCATCGGGCTGAACTTTGGACAACAAACTGTCGATGTCACTTGGGTGCTCCATGTCCCATTGGGACCTGTCACAGCCCACCAAAGTGTGCTGCGAAGCCCCAATCGAACCTTGCAAAGACATGATCCTGCCTCCCAATTGTCCTGTAATTCCGGTCACCATGACACGCATGACGCAAAGGAAAGACCTGCCGGACGAATTTGGTGCGCAAGGGAAATCCAACCGCAAATTGAACATCACGGTCGCCCGCAGCTTGCATATCCCGGTTCTGGCATGCCCTCCGGGGAGGTCCCGGCTCTTTGCTGTGCGGACTTCGTTTGGGCTATGCCCTGTTCTGACCTTCAAGCTGAGCGCATGGCCTCCACGGGGTCCATGCGGGCGGCTTGCATGGCGGGTGCCAAGCCGGCCAAAATGCCACTGATCACCGCAATGCCCAGTCCAAGAAGGAAGCGGTTCAATCCAAAAACGAGAGAGAATCCATCCACGGTGGCGTTCACCACCAACATCAACAAGGCAACTGCCATCAAGGCCAAAAGGGCACCCAAAACGCAAAGCGCCACGGCTTCCGTTAAGAATTGAGCCAAGACAAAACTGCGTTTCGCTCCAAGCGCCTTCTGCACGCCGATCAACGGCGTGCGCTCTTTCACGGACACGAACATGATGTTGGCCACAGAAAAGCAACCGATGAGAATGGCAAACGCGCCAATGAACCAAACCCCATATTCCACCCGGCCAAACAGCACATCGATGAAGGCGGTGAGCATGTCCACCTCATTGACTGCGAAATCCGTTTCGTCACGTGGATGAAGCCTGCGGATCGGACGGTAAGCAGAGATGACCTCCCCGCGCAAGGTCTCCAGGTCTACCCCTTCTTTGGCCCGAACGAGAATGCTGGTCTTCAACGCCTTGAAATTCAACATTTGCTGACCAAACGTCACGGGAATCAAAGCCAAGTCATCGGAGCCTTCTCCCACAATGGATGTGCCTTCCTGCGCCAAGATGCCAATCACACGGGCCGAGCGCCCCTCGACGGTGCACGTCTGTCCCAGGGCATTGCCATTGGGAAACAAGCGGTCTACAATTTGGCGGCCCAAAAGCACCACTGGAATGGCGGCTTGCGCTTCTCGAGGTGAAAAAAACCGACCTTCTTCGATGTCGAGCTCAATGGCGTCGAGATAATCCAAGGTGACCGCACCCAGCTGAGCGCCCTCAAAGCTGCTGCTTCCTTTCTCCACGGTGGCCATGCTCCCCGTTTGAAAAGCCACGCTGCGGGCCGAAGGAAGGCGGCCCTGCAACATTTCGGCGTCCTCTAGCGTGGGGTCGTTTCTCAAGGCGTATTTCCACCAAGGGTAGTCCGAAGAGAAAGTCCATGGCATTTTCTCCACAAAGAGCACGTCGCTTCGGACCGAACTAAAAATGCCCTTGATGTTTTCCTCCAAGGAATCCGACACCGCGAAAACCGCGGTAATCATGAAGATTCCGATCATTACACCCAAAAGAGAAAGGAAGGTTCTCAACCGATTGGTGATCAAGGATTGCCACGCCTGAACAAAGCTTTCAACGAACAATCGACGCGTCATGAAGCAAAGCTACATCAAGGGGTGGTGGGGCTCAGGTTGTGGGCTAATTTTGATGCTTCTCTCTTTCGGTTTCAGCCATGCAACGCACCATTCAACGCGCCCTCATTTCGGTCTATCACAAAGAAGGCCTCGCTCCCATTGTTGAACGCTTGAAAGCCCATGGGGTGGAGATTCTTTCCACCGGCGGTACCCAACGTGCCATCGAAGCCTTGGGTGCAGAAGTCACTCCAGTAGAGTCGGTGACGCAAACTGCAGAGATGCTGGGAGGAAGGGTCAAAACTCTGCATCCAATGGTGTTTGGTGGCATCCTTGCCCGCCGCGACTTTGCCCCTGACGATGTCGACGTAGCCGACCACGGCATTGGCCCCATTGATTTGGTCATCGTGGACCTCTACCCTTTCGAAGAGACTTTGGCCTCCGGTGCTGACGAGGGCGACATCATCGAAAAAATCGACATCGGTGGCATTGCCCTGATTCGCGCGGCAGCCAAGAACTTCCGAGACGTGATTTGCATCCCCTCTCGCGGTCAATACGGCGATTTGGTAGAAGCCTTGGCCGAGGGCGTGACCACTGACCTTGAGTTCCGACGCCGCATGGCCGGTGCCGCCTTTGGCGTCTCCTCGGGCTACGACGCGGCCATTGGCACGTGGATCCGTGAGGGCGGACAACCCGAAATTTTGTCCCTGCTCGAAACCACGTCCACGCCACTTCGCTACGGTGAGAACCCCCACCAACAAGGAGCCTTCCATGGTGATTTGGAAGGGCTGTTCACACAGCACAATGGCAAGGCACTGAGCTACAACAACTTACTAGACGTCGATGCTGCTGTTCAATTGATGCAAGAGTACAAGGACGGCGAGCCCACGGTGGCCATCCTAAAGCACAACAACGCCTGTGGCTTGGCCACCCGATCTACCTTGTCTGTAGCCTACACCGATGCCTTAGCGGGCGACCCCGTTTCCGCATTCGGAGGCGTTGTTATCGCCAACCGCCCCCTAGACCTCGCCACAGCTGAAGCCCTTCACAGCTTGTTCTGCGAAGTGGTCATTGCACCTGACTTCGAGCCCGCGGCCTTGGCCTTGCTCAGCGGCAAGAAAAACCGCATCCTTTTGGAGCAACGTCACTGGCCCACTGCCAAGCGCTTGGTGCGATCCGCCCTAGGAGGCTACCTCGTCCAAGAGCCCGACAACCGCATGGAGACCCCCAGCGACTTCGAATGCGTAACCAAAACGTCGTTGACCGACGCCCAAGCCATTGACCTCGCTTTCGCTGTCAAGTTGGTTAAGCACACCCGCTCCAACACCATTGTTTTGGCAAGGGACGGACAATTGCTCGCCAGTGGCACGGGTCAAACTTCGCGTGTTGACGCTTTGAACCAAGCCATCGACAAGGCTGGGCGCATGGGCTTCTCACTGGAGGGTGCAGTGATGGCCAGCGATGCCTTTTTCCCCTTCCCTGATTGCGTGGAAATTGCACATCTCGCCGGCATTTCTGCCGTGGTTCAACCGGGAGGCAGCATCAAAGACAACCTAAGCGTGGCCTATTGCGATGACCATGGCGTGGCCATGGCCATGACCGGTGTTCGTCACTTCCGTCATTGACGCGTTTTCAGGGTCGTTTGAGGCTTTTTCAACATCTCGTCCATCCTTCGGCAACATGCCGAGGTTATTGGGCGTTGGTTTACCACCTTTGAGACAAATGGGATTGTTCAACTTCTTCATGCAAGAGATCGCGATTGATCTCGGCACCGCAAACACGGTGATCTATTACGAGGACCAAGTCGTGGTGGATCAGCCGTCCATTGTGGCGAAGAACCGGTCCACGGGAAAAACCGTTGCCATTGGGCGTCAAGCCCAGCAAATGCACGGCAAGACCCACGAGAACATCAAAACCATTCGTCCCTTGAAGGACGGGGTGATTGCCGACTTCCAAAGTGCGGAAGACATGATCAAGGGCATGATCCGGATGATCAACAAACGTCGCACCTTGTTCAACCCCACGTTGCGCATGGTCATTTGCATCCCTTCGGGCATTACCGAAGTGGAGAAGCGAGCGGTCAAGGACAGCGCAGAACATGCCGGAGCAAAGGAGGTCTTCTTGATCCACGAACCCATGGCGGCCGCCATCGGAATCGGAATCGATGTAGAAGAGCCCATGGGCAACATGATCATCGACATCGGTGGAGGAACGTCCGAGATTGCAGTGATTGCTTTGGGTGGCATTGTCACCGACAAAAACATCCGTGTTGCGGGAGACGAGTTTACCCAAGACATCGAAGAGTACATGCGTCGTCAGCACAACATCCTGGTGGGTGAAAGGACGGCAGAACAAATCAAAATCGAAGTGGGCAGCGCCCTCACCGAACTCGACGATCCCCCAGAGGATTACGCGGTTCGCGGACGTGACCTCATGACCGGCATCCCAAAAGAGATTTTGGTGAGCTATGCGGAGATCGCCATGGCGCTGGACAAGTCGATTTCCAAAATCGAGGAGGCCATTTTGAGTTGCCTCGAGAACACCCCCCCTGAGCTGTCTGCCGACATCTATAAAACGGGCATTTACCTCGCCGGCGGTGGCGCCCTCCTCCGAGGTCTAGACAAGCGAATCAGTTCGAAAACTCGCCTTCCTGTGCACGTAGCAGAAGAACCTCTTCGGGCCGTTGCACGCGGAACCGCGATCGCACTGCAGAACGTCCAGAACTTCTCCTTCTTGATGCGAGAGTGAGCTCGACCTGCCCATGCGCAACTTGTGGCTCCTCCTCCAACGCCATGCTTTTTTACTCGTCTTCGCCCTGCTGCTGGTGGTGTCGTTGATGGTGTTGATTCAAAACGACGGCAGTGCACGTTCAAGTTGGTTCCGTACCACAGGCGGTGTGGTGTCCATGGTAGAAAATCAACAGCAACAGTGGACCAACTACCTGCAGCTGGCCGAACAAAATGCGTCTTTGGCCGCCGAAAACGCAGCACTCCGCTCACGCCTTCTGTCCATGAAATTGACCGACGCATGGCGCGCCGACAGCACGCATGGGTGGCGTGTAAAAACCGGTTGGCTCGTGAAAGGCCCCGATGGCCTCCCCAGAACCATGGCCATGGCAACGCCTGGATTGGATGACTCTGTTCGCATTGGAACAGGCGTTTTGGCCACCGGCACCGCCTTTGGCACAGTGGTAGACCTCGGTGAACATCACGCCCGCATCCTCCCCTTGCTGAACACTGCAGGCACATGGAGTTGCCGATTGGGACAAAATGGGGCAGTCGCTCCCCTCTCATGGGATGGTGTCGACCCCAATAAACTCACACTGAACGACGTGCCACGGTACGTTCAATGGACGGCGGGTGACACCGTGTTCACCTCTGGTTTTGACCTCAAATTTCCAGAAGGCATTCCTGTGGGAACCGTGACCGAAGAGGTCCCCTCTCCCGGATCGGAATTCAAAACAATTCTCGTGGCGCCCATGCTGGACTTGAAGTCTGTGAGGCACATTGAATTCATCCAAAGTGTTTCCGACTCAGAGCGGACTGTTCTTGCTCAACCTATGCCTGCGCCATGATCGTCCTGCGTTTGGTTTTGATGGTGGCTTTGCAAGCTTTGATTCTGGGGGAGGTGGCGCCTTTTGGCGTTTGGTCACAGCCCCAATGGGCCCTGTGGGCGCTCTTGATGGTTCCTCCGCAGCTGGGTCCCTTTTCCAAGTTGGTCGCCGGATTTGGTTTGGGACTGGCACTGGATGTGGCTTGTGGCACCTATGGACATCACATGGTGGCAGGAACCGTTCTTGGCGGGGCTTTGCCTTCGCTTCATCGCTTGCTCGCGCCCCGGGATGGATACGAAGTCACCAGCCGCCCCATCATTCGTGAATTGGGGGTGAATTGGGTCTTGGGCGTGACATTCTCCTCTGCCCTGCTTTATCATCTGACCCTCATGGTGGTTGACACCTGGCACGCTCACCTCCTCGGACAAGCCGTCGCTCCGGCGTTGACCAGTGCGTGCTGGACGACCTTTTGCTGCATGCTGCTGCACTTGCTCGTGATTCCACCGGGGCGCAACGCCACACGCTCGTCATGAACACGCGGTTCAGAACGGTGGTCCTGCTCGTTGTCTTTTTTGTGGTCGCCTTCGCCATTCGGCTGGCCGGGCTACAGTTGGTTCAAGAAGAATGGCAAGACAAAGCCGAGTCCTTGACCAGTGATCGGTATTCCATTCCGCCCAGCAGAGGTCTCATTTCTGACCGACACGGCACACTCATGGTCGGCTCACGAGCCACACACGACTTGGTGGTCCTGCCGCGCCGGTTGCCCGAAAAAACCGACGCTTGGATGCAAGCTGCTGCCGCATGGGCAGGCCTGTCCATTGCGGACCTCGACAAAGCCCTCACCAAGGCCAGACGCTACAGCTCGTACAAAGCATCCAGCGTTAAAAAGGGCCTCGATACAGAGGAGCATGCGCGCATGGCCAGTGAACTCCACCGGTTTCCTGGATTTTCCTTCCGAACCCGCCCAGTGCGCAACCACCTGCACGATGCAGCGGGACACCTGATCGGAGAATACGCCGAAACCACAGCCGAAGAACTGGACTCAGATCCATTCTATCGAATGGGCGACCGCATAGGCCGCAGTGGTTTGGAGCGGGTGTACGAGTTGGAATTGCGCGGAGTCAAAGGCCGTGAATCAGTGGTGGTGGATGCGCGGAATCGGGTTCGCAATACCCCATCCGGTCAAGACGGCGACCGGCCCGCAGAAGCCGGACAGCCATTGCAATTGACCTTGGACCTGACCCTCCAACAATTTGCCGAGCAACTCATGCGGGGAAAGAAAGGCAGTGTTGTCGCCATCGAACCCGCCACAGGCGAGGTGCTCGCCATGGTGTCAGCCCCTGGATTTAGTCCAAGCCAATTGGTCGGGCCCGAACGTGGTCGCTACTACCGACAATTGGCCAACGACCCCACCAAACCGCTGTTCAACCGCGCCATTAAAGCCACCTATCGACCCGGTTCCATTTGGAAAATGGTCCAAGGCCTCATCGCCCTTGACGAGGGGAAAATTTACCCAGGATCTCAATTTGACTGTGACCGCAACCTCATCGGCTGCCACGGACCGCACACCCGCGACAATTTGCGCGATGCGGTGGTCCACAGTTGCAATCCGTATTTCTATCGCGTGATGCAACGCGTGGTCAAGGCCGGCGAGGGCAAAACGCGATTTGAACGGGCGGCCAACGGGCTGGACCATTGGCAAGAGCGGGCCACAAAATTTGGATTTGGCACTTCTCTTGGTGCGCGCCTGCCAGGTACTTCATCCGGAAACATTCCTTCCAGCGCGACCTACGACAAAGTGTATGGTCAGCGACGCTGGGATTTTGGCACCATTTACTCCATATCCATTGGCGAGGGCGAGTTGCTCACCACCCCTTTGCAAATGGCCAATCTGGCTGCCACATTGGCCAATCGAGGTTGGTACCGCACACCGCACTACGTCCGAAACCTCGGCCAAAAAGGCAAGCCAGAAGGATTGGGGATTCGCATGGAAACCGGCGTGAACGCCCGACACTTCAGTCCCATTGTTCAGGCGATGAGACAAGTTGTGGATGAGCCGACAGGTACTGGACGTCGTGCCAGAATACCCGGCTTGGCGGTTTGCGGAAAAACAGGGACAGTTCAAGACGAACCCAGAAAGGACCACTCCGTTTTCATTGCTTTTGCCCCCATGGACAACCCTCAAATTGCCCTGAGCGTTTACGTCGAAAATTCTGGTTTTGGTGGCGAATGGGCAGCCCCAATCGCAGCGCTTCTTGTCGAACAGTACGTGAATGGCGAGGTCACGCAAACCGAACGACTGGAACGCATTCTCGACGCAGACTTGTCTGACCCCTACCCAGAGCCGGAACCAAGCCCAGGGTCAAATTGAACTCAGCGCAATACGCTGAACCGTTCCGCATCCAAGCGCAGCAAAATGGCCACCATGATCGAAAAGGCCATGAAACTCGACCCTCCGTAGCTCATGAAGGGAAGGGGAATGCCAATTACCGGGACAAGCCCCAAAACCATGCCCACATTGATCAGCAGGTGCATAAATAAAATGCCCCCTAAGCTGTATGCGTAGACCCTGGTGAATTGACTTCGTTGTCGCTCCCCGAGATAAAAAATGCGCAGGAGGAAAGTGGCGTAGAGCAGGAGGAAAAACACGGCGCCCAAGAAGCCCCGTTCCTCCGACCATTTACAAAAGATGAAGTCGGTTTCTTGCTCGGGAACAAAGCCATACCCGGTCATGGGACCCTCTCTCCAGCCTTTTCCCGTGAGGCCCCCAGAACCAATGGCGGTCTTGGCGTGTCGAATGTTGTAGTCCGCATCTGGATTGCTCACATCCAAACCAAACAACACGTGAATCCGTTCTTTTTGGTGCGGCCGCAATACGTCTTCCAATGCCACGTGCAAGGCAAAAGAGTAAGCCAGCCCCGCCACCAAAACAGCCAAAGCCACGCGCACTGTTCGGGCACGATAGCGCGGCAATGTGGCGCTTCTCAGCACTTGAATGACCACGCCCCCCATCACAACCAACCCCACCACAAACGCGGTGAATCCTGTTTTCTCGCCCAGCCAAGGGTACTCCACCTCACTCGCGCCCGTCAAAATGGTCAACACCGCCAAAACGATGGCAGCAAACCCAGCAATCAGGACAGCACCTGTCATGCCCTCTCGGTAGAGCGCAAAAACAAAACCCAAAAACACCAGCACTGTGCCTGCGTCAGGCTGCAAGAGTATCAAGCCTGCCGGAAGGCCTACGATGGCCAAACTGCGGAAACGCTTTGGCCAGTCTCGCCATCCATCGCGCGTGCCGAGATACCAAGACAGGGCCATCGACGTGCCCAACTTTGCGAATTCCGAAGGTTGGATGCCAAAACCGCCCACCCCGAACCAAGAACGGGCACCGCCCACCTTTTTTCCGATCACCAAAACCAAGGCACAAAGGACAATCTGAGTACCATAGTTCAACCAAGCCGTTCGAATGAAAAACTCGCCGTCTACTTGAAGAATGAGTGCCCCAACCACCAAACTAACGCCCAGCCATAACGCCTGTTTTCCGTGCAACGTCCCGAGAGACCACAGCACATCTCCATCTGGACCAGAAGCGGCGGAAACCAAGTTCCACCACCCCAGTGCAGCCAGCATCAAAAACAAGACCACCGTGAGGCTGTCGAGGTTGGTGCCAATGCTGGCGTTGCGCGCTGCCATGGGCGGTTACAGCCCCAAAAGGACTTCCATCGGGTCCTTGGACCCAAACAACATCCGCTCAGGGTTCTCCAACATCTCTTTCACCGCCACCAAAAAGCTCACGCTTTCCTTGCCGTCGATGATGCGGTGGTCATAGCTCAGTGCCACATACATGATCGGCCGGATTTCCACCTGGCCATCGATGGCCACGGGGCGTTCCACGATGTTGTGCATGCCCAAAATGGCACTCTGTGGCGGATTGATAATGGGAGTAGACAACATGGAACCGAACACACCGCCATTGGTGATGGTGAACGTTCCCCCGGTCATCTCGTCGACCGTGATTTCTCCGTCGCGGGCGCGAATGGCGAGCCGCTTGATTTCGGCTTCGATTTGATCCAGGGACATGGACTCTGCATTGCGCACCACCGGAACCATAAGGCCTTTGGGTGAGCTCACAGCGATGCCAATGTCGGCGTAGTCATGCAGGCGCATTTCCTTGCCATCGATCATGGCATTGACCGCTGGATAAAGTTCCAAAGCCGACGTCACAGCCTTGGTAAAGAAGCCCATGAACCCGAGGCCAACACCGTGGTGCTCCTTGAACTTGTTCTTGTACTTCTTGCGAAGGTCCATGATGGGCTTCATGTCCACCTCGTTGAAGGTGGTCAACATCGCCGTCTCATTCTTAACGCCCACCAAGCGCTCTGCCACCTTGCGGCGCAGCATGCTCATCTTTTCGTTGCGAACCTCACGGCTTCCGGACCAACCCGAACCTGGCAAGGCCGGTGCGGGAACACCTGCAGCCAATGCGTTGAGTACATCTTGTTTAAGCACACGGCCACCCGGGCCAGACCCGGTCACTTGCCCAGCTTTCAATCCGCCTTCTTCCATGAGCTTTCGCGCAGCGGGAGAAGGATGCCCCACCGCATGGCCCACAGGAGCGGGCGCAGGAGCGGGAGACGGGGCTGGAGACGGGGCTGGAGCTGGAGCTGGAGTTGGTGCAGGTGCGGCAACGGACGCTGCTGCAGGAGGTGCGGCATCCGCCGGTACTTCGGCATCTGTGTCGATTAAGCAGACCACGGCGCCAACGGCCACGGCATCGCCTTCCTCGGCTTTGAGCGTAATGGTGCCAGCTGCCTCGGCGGGCAACTCCAGCGTCGCCTTGTCGCTGTCGACCTCGGCAATGGCTTGGTCTTTGAAGACATAGTCTCCGTCGGCGACCAACCAGGCTGCAATTTCCACTTCCGAGATGGACTCCCCTGGACTGGGGACCTTCATTTCAAGGATGGGCATGGGATGGGTTTGAGGATCAGGTGGGTGTATCGATTGCGCTCAAGGTCGTCAACCGAGTTGAAATACAGAATCAATCACAGCCTGATGACGTTCATTGTGAACCACAGGACTTCCAGAAGCCGGACTTGCAGATGCAGGTCGGGCAAAGAACCGAGCTACGCCAGGTCCAAATCGATGCAGGTGTGCATACGCCCCCATGTTGGAAGGCTCTTCTTGCGCCCAGCACAATGTGGCCCCTTCGTAGCGGTCCAAAATGGCGCCCAATTCGGCCGTCGGGAAAGGATACAGCTGTTCGAGGCGAACCAAGGCCACCGTGTCCATGTCTCCGGCCAAAACGCGCTTTTTGCGCGCTTCAAGCAAGTCGTAATAGAACTTTCCTGAGCACAGGACTACATTTTTTACGCTGCCCGCAGAGCTTCCCGCGCGCTGCGGGTCGTCAATCACCGCCTGGAATTTGCCTTCCGACAAATCCGCCATGGTGCTGACTGCGTCGGGATAACGCAACAGTTTCTTCGGAGTAAAGACCACCAGAGGTTTCCGGAATGGACGAAGCACCTGCCTTCTGAGCAAGTGAAAGTGGTTGGCCGGTGTGGTAGGATTGGCCACCTGCATGTTGTCCTGCGCACAAAGTTGCAGATACCGCTCCATGCGTCCGCTGGAATGCTCACTGCCCATGCCTTCATACCCGTGAGGCAAAAAGAGCGTGAGGCCATTCGGGGCATTCCACTTGTCCTCCCCAGCCGCTAAGAACTGGTCGATGATGATCTGGGCCCCATTGTTGAAGTCGCCAAACTGCGCTTCCCAAATGGTCAGGCCTTCGGGCGTGCCGTAGGCATAGCCAAAGTCGAAGCCCATGACGCCGTATTCACTCAAATGCGAGTTGAAAATCGAAATGTCTGCTTGCGCAGCTTCGAGGTGATTCAACGGGATGCGCTCTTCTTCTGTGTCCTCTGTCTTGACCACGGCATGGCGGTGGCTAAAGGTGCCCCTTTCCACATCTTGTCCGCTCAAACGAACCGGGTGGCCTTCCACAAGCAACGTACCGTAGGCCAACAACTCTCCCAGCCCCCAATCCAACCGATCGCCTTCGATCATGGCTCGGCGGTCTTTAAACAGCTTTTTGACCTTGCGGAAGTAATTCTTGTCTTCGGGCAAACTGCACAGGGCTTCGGCCAAACGGCCCAACCGTTCGCGGTCAAACCCTGTCCACACCTCCATGGCGTCGTCTCCCGCTTGTTTCAAACGGTATTCGCTCCAGAGGTTTCCAAGGAAGTTGGTGACGTGAATTTTGTCGCTGGACTTGGCCGCTTCCATGGCGGTGTCCAATTTTCCTTCGACCTCTGCCCGCATCCCCTCTGCTGTCGAACGATCAATGGTGCCTTCTGCGACCAATTGCTGCAGGTACAACTCTCGCGCATTGGGGTGCTGCTGAATGGCCTTGTACAATTTGGGCTGAGTGAACTTGGGCTCGTCGCCTTCGTTGTGGCCGTATTTGCGGTAACCAAGCAGATCGATGAAGACGTCTCGGTGCCAACGCTGGCGATACTCCAATGCAATGCGAACGGCTGTCACCACCGCCTCTGCATCGTCGGCGTTGACGTGGAAAACCGGACAGTGTGTGGCCTTGGCCACGTCCGTGCAGTAAATGCTTGTGCGCGCGTCCAGATAGTTGGTGGTAAAACCGACTTGATTGTTGACCACCAGATGGATGGTTCCACCGGCGCGGTAGCCATCGAGCTCGGCCATTTGGACCAACTCATACACCACGCCTTGTCCAGCCACAGCGGCATCGCCGTGCACCAAAATGGGCACCACAGCGTCTTCTGATTTGTGCTCGCGGTCAATGCGGGCTCGGGCAATGCCCTCCACCACGGGGTCCACCGCCTCCAAGTGCGATGGGTTTGGGGCCAAGGTGATGTGCACGGGAACGCCCGTGTCGGCCACCATGTCCGTGCTGTAGCCCATGTGGTACTTGACGTCGCCGTCAAAATCTTCGCCGTGGTCGTAGGCCTTGCCTGCAAACTCTTCGAAAATGTCGGTGTAGGGCTTATTGAGGATGTGAGCAAGGGTATTTAATCGGCCGCGGTGCGCCATGCCGATGATAAACTCCTTGGCGCCCAGCTCGCTGCCGCGCTCCACAATGGCGTCCAACGCCGGCAATAGGCTCTCTCCGCCTTCCACGCTAAAGCGCTTTTGGCCGACGAATTTCTTTTGGAGGAACTCTTCGAATACGGTGGCTTGGTTGAGCTTCTTGAAGATCTGCTTCTTCTCTCCCGCAGTCAAAACGGGACGGTTGGCCAACTCAATGTGATCCTTGAACCAATTCCACCGTTCGGGCTCACGGATGTACATGAACTCAATGCCAATGGAATGGCAGTAAGTTTCTTCCAAATGGGCAATGATGTCCCGCAAGGGTGCCGGGCCAATGCCCACTTCACTCCCCGCCTCAAAAACCACATCCAAATCGGCGTCTTCCAAGCCAAAATGACCAATGCTCAAATCTGGACTGTAGTCGCGCCGTGCGCGCACAGGATTGGTCTTGGTGAAGAGGTGACCCCGCGTGCGGTAAGCGAGAATCAAGTTGATTACCCGGAATTCTTTCGGCGCCAAGGCCGCGTTGGCCGTGGTGCTAGAATTGGCTCCTGTTCCTGCCGTGCCAGACGCAACGGCGTCCTCGCCGTAAATGCGTTGGGCAAAATCAAAGCCAAGAAAAAAGTGACGCCACGTCGGGTCGACCGAATTCGGGTCGTCGAGGAACTTCCGATACAGCGCCTCAATGGCGCCCGGTTCGGCGTTGCTCAGATGGGAATGGAGGTCCATTGATGCTCTCTGCGACAGACAAAGTTACATCCTTCAAGGGGCCACTTGACGTTGATTTTCTGCAGGTTGCCCACGGCAGCCTTGTCCATATCAATTCAGCCGGGCGGTGACCATGCCTGCAACCCCGTGAAGCAGGGCCATTGCGGCTTCTGAACCCGAGAGCGCATTGGGGTTTTGGGCATTGAGTCGGGCCAAGGCTCCTTCGGCCAGGGCAACTTGTCCTGCCATCGCATCGCGCAATTCGACATCGACCCCCAAATGGCGGTAAAGGCGAAGCACACGCTCCACTTTTCCAGCTGAACGCTGTCCCATCTCTTGATTCAAGGCGTCAAAGTCTTCGCCGTGCGCCTTCTCCAAGGCGCGAATCAGCAAGAACGTTTTCTTATCGGCGAGGATGTCTCCGCCGACCTGCTTTCCGAAGTTTTCTGGGTTGCCAAACGCGTCGAGGTAGTCGTCTTGCAATTGGAAGGCCAGACCAACGTGAAGGCCGAATTCGTACAATGCTTTTCGCGCCTCGCTGTCTGCACCGGCCGACTTCCCGCCCATGTCGAGGGCCGCCGCCAAAAGCACAGAGGTCTTGAGGCGGATCATCTCCATGTACTCTCCGATCGTCACGTCGTTGCGTGACTCGAAAGCCATGTCCTGCTCCTGCCCTTCGCACACTTCGAGTGCGGTTCTGTGGTACATGCGCAGCAGGTCCGGCAACGCCTGACTTGGCGCATCCAGGAGAGCCTCGCAGGCCATCACATGCAAAGCGTCGCCAGAGAGGATGGCGGCATTGTTGTCCCACTTTTCGTGCACTGTGGGCTGTCCGCGCCGGAGCGGGGCATCGTCCATGATGTCGTCGTGCATCAAAGTGAAGTTGTGAAAAAGCTCCACAGCCAACGCCGCCGGAAGGGCATCGCGTAAACGTCCGCCAGCCGCCTCGCATGCAGCCAAAACCAAAACAGGTCGGAGGCGCTTGCCCCCAAGGGACATGAGGTATCGAACCGGTGCGTACAACTCCGTATCGGGGTATCGGGTCAAGAATTCGGCAACGCCGTTCTCAAAGGTCAGCCGGTAATTCTCCATGGCTGTTTTCGCATCAAACGTGGCTTTTGTGTCCATCAAAGTCCGTGGTTCAATTGCTGGTGAATGTACTGTCCATACCCACTTTTCACGAGTTCGTCGGCGAGGGCACGTGCCTCTTCTGTGCTGATGAAGCCCATGCGCCAGGCGATTTCTTCGAGACAGGCAATTTTCAGGCCTTGGCGCTCTTCAATCACTTGGACATACTGACTGGCTTGCGTGAGCGAGGTAAAAGTACCCGTGTCCAGCCAAGCTGTGCCCCGGTCCAATTTGCTCACAAACAGCTCTCCCATCTCGAGATACGCCTTGTTCACATCGGTGATTTCGTATTCGCCCCGCGCACTTGGCTCAATGTTTTTTGCAATCTCAACCACGCGATTGTCATAGAAATACAAGCCGGGAACGGCAAACCTGGACTTGGGTTGCTCGGGCTTTTCTTCAAGGCTCACCACACGGTCTTCTTCGTCGAATTCCACTACGCCGTATCGTTCGGGGTCTGCAACTTGGTAAGCATACACCATGGCGCCGTCCACATGGGTATTGTCGCGGAGGATGCGACCAAAGCCCCGGCCATAGAAGATGTTGTCGCCCAACACCAAGGCCACTTTGTCGTCTCCAATGAACGATTCCCCCAGCACGAAGGCTTGCGCCAATCCGTTGGGCACCTTTTGCTCCACGTAAGAAAAACGGCATCCCCATTGACTGCCATCCCCCAACAAACGCTGAAATCCCGGCAAATCATGCGGAGTCGAAATGATCAGGATCTCCCGAATCCCGCTGATCATCAGCGTGGACAAGGGGTAATAAATCATGGGCTTGTCGTAGATCGGCATCAGCTGCTTGCTGATGGCCTTGGTGATCGGATACAAGCGGGTTCCACTTCCCCCGGCGAGAATGATGCCTTTCATTCCCTAAAGGTCCGGATTCAGGCCCGCAAGGACAAGGGGGGGCGAATCGAATCTGTAAATCCATCGACCCAAGCCCGAACCAAGCAGCGCGGTGCCGTGCCTGGCCGGTCTTCAAACGCTTCCCTACCGTGGACCATTATTCGGTTGTTGGCCAAAAGCATGTCCCCCCTTTTCATCTGAAAACTCAGTGCGTTGATGGCCATGTCTTGGTCCATAAAATCAAACAGCTCCGTGAGTTCCTTTGGCACCCTTCTGCCCAACTTATGCAGGGCCCTTTCAGTCCAAAACCGCATGTAGCGGAACACAGTGCCGTGCTCATCTTCGGCCAGTACCGGGATGGCATTGGACTGAATCACCGACAAATGTCCCTGCCGTCCTGGAGTCACCACATCGCGCGGCCACGCTTTCCGTGCAATCGGCTCCAGCTCGGGATGCTTCAAACGCAAACGGCCCATCATCTCCTCCGCATTGGCCAACAAACTTCGGCCACCCGCCGCACCCTGCTGCAGGCACAGTAGGGCCACCAAATCTGGGTTGTATCCGGCATCACTGCTGTCTGTGTGCAGCCCCGTTGCCGCGCGCGTTTTGCTCACAGGTGCATTGGATGTCTTGTGATCCAATCCTTGATCGATCACATCAAAAAGCGGCCCGTATCGGTTGTTCAACACCCCAAATTGACGGAGAACCACAACGTAAGCCCAGCGCAATTGTGCATCCGTCCAAGCGGCTGGTGCACCCAATACCACATGCCCCGTGGAGGAGGTCAACGCGTTGGCCAAAGCGGTCAAATCAAGTGTGGGACAGCCGCGGCCATCCAGCGCATCGGACAACGCGGCTTCGGCGCGATCACGAGCGGGTAGGGCCCTTCGCAAAGCGCGTGGAATGGGCATGCGACAAACTTTGCGCGCGGAACTGGAGAGGGATGGGAAAGTGTGACTCATGGCTGAAGGGTAAAGCAGACGTGCAGGGGCAAATCAATCAGGGGCCCGAAAAAGTCCGGGTCCAATGCCACATGCTCGGCCGTGATGTGAAGCTCCTCGACTTGGGGCATCGCAATGAACCCCGCCTCTCGAAGCGATTGGAAATAGGTAGTGAACGTTTTGTGAACCGCCTGAACCTCGACGGATTCCCCGTCTCTCCTCCATATTCTGCCGGGAAAAGGGACATCCACAGAGGACAGATAACCGCCTTTAGGCTCCATAAAAAATGGCCGCTCAGCGGGCTTGATCCAAGGCAACATGGGATGGGGAACGGTGAAGATGAACCGACCTCCTGGCTTCAGAATCTCCCGAACCCGACACAGAATTCGGGTCATGGCTGCTGTGTCCATGTAGTTGAACAAAAACACCGCAATCACGAGGTCAACCGCCTCGCCTTTGTGGCCAAATTCTGCCTTCCTTAGGTCCGACACTTGGTAAGTCAAATGCTCCAAGTCCATCGAAGCTGCCGTTTCATTGGCTCCGCGAATCATCGCTTCCGAGACATCATACCCCATCACAGATGCGGCGCCCGCCATGGCAATTTGGCGGCCTACATACCCTTCTCCGCAACCCAAGTCCAGAACGGAAAGGCCTTGCACATTTCCGCATCGCTCTAAAACATGGGGGCGGGCTGAATAATCCGACAACAGGATGGGTGCTTTGCGAACCCAGAGGTCGGCATGGCCGTCATAAATTTCTTTTGCTTCCATGGTTCAGGGGCTTAACGATTCAGTTCCAACTCCAACATCCGGTCGCAAAACAGAGAACGGAGACTCAGTGCCTTCTGCATTCCTCGGCGCATGGCCTCCGCATGATTCGGATTCGCCGCCACCAAATCTGCTGCGATGTTGAGCATGAGCTCACCATGTTCATCGTCGATTTCCGCGTGCAACTCGAAGAACACGTAATCCCTCCGTTGCAAATCGGTGTGGTTTTGAATCGCCGCGATCAAAGGCCGATAGAAATGCTTGACAATGCTCTCTGTTCCCAGCCCCAACGCCCCGAGGGCCTCCGCCGCACTGGCCTGGCTCAGCTGCGCCATAAACAGGGACTTCCAGTCTTCAGCAATCTCGCCAGTGTCGCGAATTTCTGCTGCTCCGAGTGCCCTTCGAAAGCGGGCAAACATCTCGGGGTGTGGGACCCCTTGGACCCATTCCGGACGGATGCCAATGGCCGCCAGTTCGGCCAGCTCATCCGCTTCAATCATGCCACTTTCCTCGCACAGGTTTTCGAGGAGGATGCTTCGGTGCTTTTGGCTTTCCAACTTGCTCATGCAGAGCAGGAGGTAATTCTGAAAGGAAGAGGTGTACACCGCGTATTCTGCTGTGAACCTTTGTAACGCCCCAAGGGGGTCGGTCAGCGTCCCGTTGGCCAAAGCGGCCAGGTAAGGATGGTGCAAAGCCCGGTGGGCTTCGGCTTCACCAAGCAACAGGGCAACACGAGAAGGTGGGGGCAAGGCGTTCATGGCATTCGGGGTTAAGGAATGCCGTGAAATTCAACGACTTAGACTTGATTCTCTTTGACGGGTGTCAGCCAATCAGATGACTTTCATCATGGCCTCAGCCTCGTGAACCGGGATTACCGATGTCCACAGAAAGCTCTTCCAAATCAACGTCTTCTTCTTCGTCGATGATTTCGAGCAAGGGCTCCTTGAAGGTTTGTGCGGTGATGTAGCGCTCAAAACCGAGCAACATTGAAGGCAACAACACCAAGTTGGTCAACATGGCAACCAAAAGCGTCGTCGACACCAGCAAGCCCAGCGCCCGGGTGCCTTCAAAGTCTGAAGCGAAGAACATCATGAAGCCGAAGAAGAGGACGATGCTCGTGTACATCATCGACACGCCCGTCTCCCGAACAGCCAGCAACACCGCTTCCCTCATGTTCCAACCACGCAAGTCCAATTCCTGCCTGTACTTGGCCAGCAAGTGAATCGTGTCGTCTACCGAGATTCCGAAAGCGATGCTGAACACAAGGAGGGTACTGGGCTTCAGTGCAATCCCGAAAAAGCCCATGACCGCCGCTGTGAAAATCAAGGGCACCAAATTCGGAAGCAAACTGATGGCCACCATCCGAGCGCTTCTGAACAGAATCGACATGATGGTGGCGATCACGAAAACCGCCAAGGCCAGAGAAACAAGGAGATTTTTGACCAGATAGGTGGTCCCTTCCACAAACACCACACTCGTTCCCGTCAAGATCACATTGTGATCCTCGGGGGGGAAAATTGAGTCGATTCGCAGGCGAAGTCGATCGGTCAACTCCCCCATCTCACGCGTTCCGATGTCGGCCACTTGCGCCGTAATCCGCACCGTTGTTTTGGCGCTGTCCAAGAATTTTCCGCCTCCGTCAATGCCCGAGCCCGAGGCCCCATTCAGATAGGGGCCCATGAAACTTTGCTCCCTGCGCGTAGGCAAGGCATACCGACCGGGATTGCCACCGAAGAAGCCTTGTTTGGCAAACTTCAAGCCATCCACAATGGACATGGAGCGCGAGATCTGCGCCTCATCGGCCAACACCGCCTGAAGCCGTTCCACCTTTTTCAAAAAGGACAATTGGGTTACCCGACCTGGCTTATTGGTTTGAACCATGACTTCGAAAGGCATGACCCCACCAAATCGGTTCTCGAACCAATGCAAATCCGCCAAAATCACATCCTCCTGTGGTAAATCTCCAGCGACGTTTCCCGTCACCCGAACCAAGGAAATCCCATACCCTCCAACCATCAGTACGGCGATGGTCACCATGTACACCGCCCTGCGGTGATGGCTAACCGCGCGCTCGAGGCGACTCACAACAAGGAAGACCCAGCGCCTGTCCAGGTGCCGGACGTGTCTTTCTTTTGGAGGAGGAAGCCAGCTGAAAACCGAAGGGATGATCAGCAGGGAAATGCAGAACATGGACAGGATGTTCAACGAGGCGATGACGCCAAACTCCCGCAGCACATCACTGGTGGTGAACATGAATGCCGCAAAACCCAAAGAGGTTGTGGCATTGGTCATAAAGGTGGCGTTGCCCACCTTCTTGACCATCCGCGTCAGCGCCAAGCCCTTGATGCCATGCCGCTTATACTCTGCGTGATACTTGTTGACCAAGTAGATGCAGTTTGGCACGCCGATCACAATCATCAAAGGGGGAATCAACCCCATTAACGCCGTCAGTTTGTAATCAAAGAGCACAATGCTGCCCAGCGACCAAATCACACCCGTTCCCACCACGAGCATGCACACGGCCATTACGATGGGATTGCGGAAAAACAACAGCAGCAACAGCGCCGTTACAAATGCCGCCAAGCCAATGAACAGGCCCAGCTCTCTTTTGATTTTGGTGGTGACCTCCGTGCGGATGTACGGCAGACCCGACACGTGAACGTCGACCCCAGTGGCCTTCTCAAAACGCACCACTTCTTCCACCAGAAGCTCAACCGATCGCCCACGGTTTTCTGAGTTGAATAAAGGGGCATTCACGTACACCATTTGAATGGTGGCGCCTCCTTCGGTATGCAAAAACCCCTCGTAAAATGGCAAACTTCGAAGCCGCTTGAGCAGCGTATCCAATTCCACTTGGTCGACGGGCTTGTGCTCAAAAACCGGCGACATCACAAACGACTTTGGCTCGTCCTGCCGAATCAATTCAACGGCGGTCCGATAGCCAAAGACACTGTCGACCACCTGAACATCCCATGGGGTTCCATCGGGACGAAGGCTGTCCACGGGCACCCGAACGGCGCGCAGTGCAGAATCCAAATCCCACCATGCATGAAAGACGTCAATCGAGTCCAGACGACTGTCTTCGATGCCCAAGGCCACTACGTTGCCCTCCTCACCAAATTCGTCTAAAAATGAATTGTAGGCCACCAAGGCCGGATCATCTTCGGGGAGCAACCCTCCGAATTTGTAGCGAATTCCCAACTCATCGATGCGCGTGGCCATCCCGGCTGTTACCAGAGCCAAGACAATGAGAATGGGGAGCCGTCCCCTGAGGATAAACGTTGCGAGCCGAGACCACATAGAAGAGCCGGCAAAGGAAAGACAACTGTGGCGAACAGATGCTGTTGTGGTGAATATGCCGGATTAACTTTGCACTCCAACCCGTTCTCCCCTCATGGACAAGTACGATCTCGTGATCATTGGCGCCGGCCCCGGCGGATATGTAGCCGCCATCCGTGGCGCCCAACTCGGATTCAAGACCGCCCTCATAGAGAAGCGTGGCACCCTCGGTGGCACCTGCCTCAACGTGGGCTGCATTCCGTCAAAGGCGCTTCTGGACAGCTCGGAGCACTACCTCAAGGCAAGCAAAGAATTCGACATTCACGGCATTCAGGTCGGCTCCTTGAACATTGATTTCCCCCGCATGATTGCCAGAAAGCAAGAAGTGGTGGACCAAACAGTGGCCGGCGTGGACTATCTGATGGAGAAGAACGGCATCACCGTCCTTCATGGGACAGGTGCATTCGTGGATGCCCACACCATCGAAGTCTCACCGAAAGATGGCGAGGCCAGCCGCATTCAGGCCGAACGCGTGCTCATTGCCACAGGATCTGAACCCGCATCCTTGCCCTTCATTGAGCTCGATGGCCAACGGGTCATCACTTCCACAGAAGCTTTGGAATTGCCGGCACTTCCCGAGAAAATGGTGATCATCGGTGGTGGGGTCATTGGTCTCGAACTCGGTTCGGTCTACGCCCGTTTGGGTACCGAAGTGCACGTGGTGGAATACCAAAACGCCATCATTCCCACCATGGACCGCACCATGGGCAAGGAGCTGCAACGCGCCATGAAGAAAATCGGCGTCAAATTTCACCTCTCTCACGGCGTCAAAGAAGTGGTCAATGCCGGCGACAAAGCCATTGTCAAGGCCGACAACAAAAAAGGCGAGGAAGTGGTCTGGGAAGCCGACTACTGTCTGGTGGCTGTGGGTCGAAAGCCCTACACCGAGGCCCTCTCCTTCGATAAGGCCGGTGTGGCTTTGGACAACCGAGGACGGGTGGAAGTGGATGGTCACTTGCGCACCGCTCAGCCCCACATCTACGCCATTGGCGACGTGGTCAAAGGGGCCATGCTCGCACACAAGGCCGAAGAAGAAGGCATTTATGCGGTTGAGCACATGGCGGGACAAAAGCCCCACATCGACCACAACCTCATCCCTGGTGTGGTCTACACTTGGCCAGAAGTCGCCGCAGTGGGCCGCACGGAAGAGCAGTTGAAAGAGGCCGGCGTAGACTACAAAACAGGAAGCTTTCCGTTTAAGGCGTCCGGCCGAGCCCGAGCTTCGATGGACACCGACGGTGTGGTGAAAGTGTTGGCAGACGCTGCAACAGACGAAGTTTTGGGGGTTCACATTTGCGGTCCTCGCGCCGCAGACATGATCGCCGAAGCGGTCGTGGCCATGGAATACCGTGCGTCTGCAGAGGACATTGGCCGAATGAGTCACGCTCACCCCACCTTCACTGAGGCTCTAAAAGAAGCCGCGTTGGCCGCCACTGGGGACCGTGCTCTGCATATCTGACCCAAAAAACGAACCCCGCCGCGTCATCCTTGTTGATTTTGGACCCTGCGAAACGAACGTTCATGAAGACCGGCATCCTCCTCATCAATCTCGGTACCCCAGACAACCCGCGACCCGCTGCAGTGGGTCGTTACTTGACTGAGTTTCTGTCCGACGGACGCGTCATCGACATTCCATGGATTCCACGACAGATTTTGGTTCGCGGCATCATCTCTCCCTTGCGTCGATTCAGCAGTTCAAAAGAGTACAAAAAAGTGTGGACTGACGCCGGTTCGCCCCTTCTGCTCCATGGAAAAGAATTGACCCGAAAGGTCAAGGAACGCTGTATCGAGCTGTCTCAAACGCACCCCGAACTCGGAGAATTGCACGTCCATTTTGCCATGCGCTACCAAAGCCCAGGCATGCCACAAGTCATGGAAGAGATGCGACAAGCGGGCTACGACCGGGTGTTGATTCTTCCGCTCTATGCGCAGTACGCATCGGCCACAACAGGAAGCACGCACGAAGAAGCCATGCGAATCATGTCCAAATGGTATGTGATTCCAGAAATCCGCATGGTCAGCCAATATTGGGACGACGAAGGTTATTTGTCCTGCTTCGAAAACCGCGCCCGGGCGTTTGACTTGGAGGCCTACGACCACATTTTGTTCAGCTACCACGGCGTGCCCACCCGCCAAGTGGACAAGGTTTACGAAGACAGGCGGTGCGCAAATCACGCTTGCGAAGACGAAATCAACGAGGAGAACAAATTTTGCTACAAGGCCACGTGCTATGCCACCACCCGGGCATTGGTCCAGCGCCTTGGCATTCCGGAAGACCGTTATACCGTTTCCTTTCAAAGTCGACTCGACAAAAAGTGGCTGACTCCATTCAGCGACAAAGTCATTGAAGAGCGAGGCAAAGCCGGCGACAAAAAATTGCTGGTTTTCTCTCCTGCTTTTGTGGCCGATTGTCTGGAGACCACCGTCGAAATCGGTGAGGAATACGTCGAGATTTTCGAGGAGCACGGGGGAGAGCACCTCGACTTGGTTCCCAGCCTCAACGCAGAGGACGATTGGGCCGATGCGGTGACTCACTTGATCCAACGCCATCTTTGAAGGGTGAACCCCCTTGCCCATCCACCACAATCTTGGGTCCCTGATGTCTCGGGGCTCAAAGGGCGTCAGCCATGGCTTTTCCTCGACGCACAAGACCCGAGAAAGCCCCACGGGTATCTCGCCATTGGTGTCAAACGTTCACTGACCCTTGATCACCCCACAACAGAGGCCTACACCGAAATTGCAGACTTCGTTGGTGCTGCCGAAGGGCGCTGTTTTGGCTGGATTTCCTACGACCAACTGAGCGCGCATCCCCTGTTAGATTTGCCAGATCAACCAAGTGCTGCCGTCCCCCTCCCTGTGGTTCACTGGGTTGAGCCGGAAGGCCTTCTTGCATTTCGGGGGTGTGGCCCCACAGCCGAGTTGAATTGGATGACTGCGCCAAATGCTGAGGACGCACGGCTTGCCGAAGCCGCCATTCGCAAACCCCGTTTGGCTTCAACTCAACGTCCCAAAAGCCCAATCCACTTGGGCAACAGCAGCCTCAATCGTCCCCGCTACACTTCGGCCTTCAAAAAAGTGCATGCACACATCCACCGAGGTGACGTTTACGAGCTCAATCTGTGTCGCGAAATTTCGGGGCCATGGCATGGCCAGTGGGATGCCGCCGCAGCGTTTGAACAACTCGTTGACGCGACCTCGGCGCCCTTTTCGGCGATGGTTTCCTGGAACCATGTCGACATTTTATGTGCGAGTCCGGAGCGCTTTCTGCGTCGGCAGGGACCCCGTCTGATTTCCCAACCCATCAAGGGAACGGCGCCCCGTCATGCTGACCCTCAAAAGGACAAGGCCATCGCTGAGGTCCTGCGGACCGACAAAAAGGAAAGGGCAGAAAACGTGATGATCACGGACCTGGTCCGCAATGACATGAGCCAAGTGGCCCTGCCAAGCTCAGTTTCTGTGGATGAGCTGTGCGCCATTTACAGCTTCCGAAATGTCCACCAAATGGTGTCCACCGTGAGCTGTGATGTTCGGCCCGATGCGGGATTCGACGACATTTTGCACGCCGCATTTCCCATGGGCAGCATGACCGGCGCCCCGAAAATCCGGGCCATGGAAATCACGGCAGAAGTCGAGCCTGTGCGCCGCGGCTTGTACTCCGGAACACTTGGGTGGGCGGAACCCAATGGCCAAGGGGGCGTGGGAGATTTTGACCTCAACGTGGTCATTCGCACCGCCATGGTCGACCCAAATGCCGCGCGATGGGGCGTCCACGTAGGCGGCGCCATCACCGCCTTGGCCGAGGCAGATTCAGAGTGGGCCGAAACCCAATTGAAAGCCCAAGCTGTTCTCAACGCTTTAAATGCTGAAGAGAAAGATGAACCTTCAACCGCTTCACATGGCCGATGATTGGCGCACACTAACGGCGGCGGTTCAAGACAGCTTGACCCAAGCAAAGGTCCCCGCCCACCAGAAGGTGTGGGTTGCGGTATCCGGTGGCGCCGATTCTATGGCGCTGCTTTTGGCCACCCACGCCGTTCATGGGCATGTAGGGGTGATCCACGTGGATCACGGATTGCGTGAAACGTCCAAACGAGACTGTGAATTTGTGGAGGCCGAAGCGCAACGATTGGGCTTGAACTGCCGCACCCATATCGCTCAAGGATTGGCCGAGCGGTCAGCCAATCGTGGCGAGGGTTTGGAAGCCGCCGCACGCGCAGAGCGATACACTTGGTTTTCCGAAGTCGCGGGCGACCAAGGCATTGTGTTGTTGGGGCATCACGCGGGCGACCAAAAAGAAACTCAGCTGCTCCATTGGCTTCGGGGAAGCCGCCCCGAAACGTGGAGTGGCATGGCCAAATGGACCACCGAACGCGGCTATGCTGTGGGCCGGCCTTTCCTTTCTCTTCCGAAAAGCGCCCTCGTCCAGGCCTTGAAAGCACAAAACATCACGTGGCTTGAGGACCCTTCCAACGCAGACCCCATCCACCTTCGCAACCGCGTTCGCCATGAACTCTTGCCTTTGCTAGAAAACATGCGGCCCGGGTGGTCCGACGGCATGTACCGGGCAGCAGCCGTGGCCAAGGAATGGGAAGTCCACACCCGGTCTTTGCTCGTTGACCTGCCGTCAGACGCTCTGCCCCTGAGCGTCCTGAATCAAGCCCCCTCCAAAATGCAGATGATGGCCTTGTGGGCAAAACCCTATGGTTTTCGGGCCACGCAACTCGACACGTTGATGGCATTGGCTCTTCCCGATGCCGAAGTCGGAAGCCGTGCCGACTCGATTCATCATTCCATCTGGCGTGAGCGAGACGCCCTGGTGGCACGTTCCGGCCATGCCGCGCCATGCCCAACTTGGTCTTTTTCCCCCCACCCCAAACACGCTCCAATAGGGAGCCTGCACACACCAACAGGCACGTTGTCATGGTCCTTTGTACCCGCATCTGCTTCGGAAATCGACCCGAACGATGGCTCTGCTCAACTTTCCTTCGACACCCTTTCCCCACCCTTGACATTGAGGCCATGGAAAGACGGCGACCAGATGGCCCCGATTGGGATGACCGGTCATCAGTCCGTCTCCAACATTTTGACCCAACGCAAAGTCGACCATCTGGCCCGACAGAGTGCTCTCGTGGTGACCAGTCAGTCGCACATTGTTTGGCTGATTGGACATCGCATTCATCGCGATTACGCCATGGCCATGCCGTCCTCACAACTGACCGCAACCGCTCCCCAGTGGACACTTCTTCTGGGTTGGGAACCTGAATAAATTTGGATGCGAATGGCGATGAAACCGACCCCCTCTTCGTTGGCTCCCCCCTTGCGGCCAAAAACGAACGGCGACCGAGAACTGGCGCTGTCTTTGTACCTGCTTTTGGCCGCCTTGTTCGTGGCCAGCTTGATCACCTGCAATCTGGCATTCCGCAAGTTTTTTGTGTGGACAGTGCCGGGCTGGGGCTACAGTTTTGAAGCCAGTGTGGGGCTACTCGCATACCCCATCACCTTTTTGGTCACCGACCTGATTTCCGAGATTTATGGAAAGCGCCGCGCCGACGATGTGGTCAAAGGCGGATTGGCGGCCTCTCTTCTGACCTTGCTGGTGATCTCCGTGGCAGGCATCGTCCCTGCGGCAAGTTGGTCCCCGGTCTCCGATTCCGAGTTCAACCACGTCTTTGGACAAACCGCATTGGCAGTAGGCGCGTCCATGGCGGCCTATTTGATTGCACAATTTCTCGACGTGCGGCTCTTTCATTTTTGGAAGCACCGAACTGGAGGAAAACAGCTCTGGCTGCGCAACAACCTCTCGACCATTCCCTCCCAATTGGTGGACACCGTGGTCGTTTTGTTGCTCCTTTGTTTGGTGGGCGAAATCGAGTGGGGACTTTTTGGCGCACTGCTTCTCAATGGCTTTGGCTTCAAAGTTTTGGTGGCCGCGCTGGACACTCCGCTTGTCTATGCAGGTGCAGGTTGGTTTCGAAGACGATTTGGCCTGCAGCCAGGACAAGAAATTTCGCTCTAACGCGGGCAAAGGGTCGGAGTACACCGCCATTTGGGAAGCGTTGGCCGCCCCCACTCGAGTGGTCGACCCTTGTGGCATTATCTTGCCTTCCCGCAAAGCAACGTGTCTGTGAAGCCCCTGCAACTCCTCCCTTGGTTCGTCCTCGCATTGGCCGCGTGTCTCCACGCGCCCTTGTCCGCTCAAATCCACGATCCTGTATCATGGGACTTCTCCATGTTCGACAACGGAGACGGAACTGTGGACCTTGACTTTCATGCCACCGTTGACGACGGATGGCACGTCTACAGCCAAAAACTAGACCCTTTTGATGGCCCCATTCCTACGGCATTCGTGATCGAAACCGAGGGCGTCCAAACGGCAGACAGCATGGCCACTGAATGTGAGCCCCACTTGGAATACGACCCCAACTTCATGATGGACCTTCTCTATTTTGAGAAAGACGTCCATTGGGTTCACACCCTTTCCTTCCCAGGCGCGATTCCGGAAACGGTCAAGGGCTACCTCACGTTTATGGTCTGTGATGAGAGCAAATGCTTGCCGCCCGAAGACGTAAATTTTGAAGTGGCCTTGTCCGACATCCAGCCGGAAACTGCCAAACCTGACTACTGCGGAGAAGAGGGAGGACACAGCGCTGATTTTGCATCAGGCAATGATGACGAGGAGCAAATGGGCTTCTATGATCCCGTCACCTGGGACATCGCACTGTATGCCGGAGAAGAAAAGACCATGACCCTGGTCTTCACGGCTGACATCGAAGAAGGCTGGCATGTTTACAGTCAAGACAACGACCCGCTCGACGGCCCTATCCCGACGGCCATCGTCCTGACCACAGACGGAATTGAGTTTCCCGAAAAGGCCGAAGAATGCACCCCAGAAGTGCACTTCGACTCGAATTTCAATAAGGAGGTCAAGTCCTTTGAAGGGCAACCACGATGGAGTCTGGACTTCAGCTGGACAGGAGAAGCCCCCACATCTGTGGCTGGACTTCTCACCTACATGACCTGTGACGACGGCAAGTGCATCTTCCCTCCCGACGTCGAGTTTGATGTGGACTTGTCGGTTGCCGCACCCGCTGCCCAGCAGCCTGAGCTCTGCCCGGATGGAGAGTCGCCCGAGACGCCGACGGACAGTTCAGAGGAAGAAGGTGGCTTGTTGGTTCTGTTCCTGTTGGGCATGGGCCTTGGTTTCGCCGCCCTGTTCACCCCTTGCGTATTCCCTTTGATTCCGATGACGGTGAGCTTCTTCACGAAGCAATCCAAGACGAAAGCGGAAGGCATCCGCAATGCCCTGATTTACGGTGCCAGCATCATCTTCCTTTACACTGGATTGGGCCTTGTGCTCACAGCTGTATTTGGTGTTGACGTGCTGAACCTGATTTCAACTGACCCCTATTTCAACCTCTTCCTCTTTGTCCTCCTCGTCATCTTTGGCGTGAGCTTTTTGGGCGCCTTTGAGATTCAGCTTCCCACCAGTTGGGCCAACAAAATGGATGCGCAAGCCGACCGCGGCGGGCTCATTGGCATCTTCTTTATGGCCGCCACTCTGGCCATCGTAAGCTTTAGCTGTACCGGTCCCCTCGTGGGCAGTGCCTTGGCAGGCGCGGCCACAGGAAACTACGGGGGCCCCATAGCGGTCATGTTTGGGTTCTCGCTGGCTTTGGCCATTCCATTTGCCTTGTTCAGTGCCTTCCCCGGTTGGTTGAATTCCCTTCCACAAAGCGGAGGGTGGCTCACCAGTGTGAAGGTGGTCTTGGGCCTTTTGGAAATTGGATTCGCTTTCAAATTCCTCTCCAACGCGGACTTGGTGCTCCAACTTGGCTTGCTCAAAAGGGAGCTCTTCATTGCGATTTGGATTGCGGTCGCCTTGTGCATTGCCATCTATTTGTACGGAGGATTGCGCTTTCCGCACGACTCCAAACTGGAGCGCATGAGCGTTGGCCGTTGGGGCTTGGGCACCGCATTTCTCGCCTTGGCGATTTACATGATGCCTGGCATGTGGGGAGCACCATTGAACTTGATCTCTGGCTTCCCTCCCCCTATGTTTTATGCGGAAAGTTCAGGTGGGCTTGGAGGCTCCTCTGGCGGTGATCACGGCACATCTGGACACGTCGAGGCCCGATTCAGGGACTACGAACAAGGACTCGCCGCCGCCAAAGCAGAGGGGAAACCTCTGATTTTGGACTTTACCGGTTGGGCATGTGTGAACTGCCGAAAGATGGAGGAGCAGGTCTGGCCCAACCCCGAAGTTGTGCGTTACCTCACTGAAGAAGCGGTGTTGGTCTCTCTGTACGTGGATGAGCGGAAAGCCCTCCCCGAGGAGGAGCAGAGGATCGAACAATTCGGAGGGAAGGATTTCCGCATCCGCACTGTGGGCAACAAATGGACGTATTTGCAAGCGTCCCGATTTGGAACCAACGCACAGCCTTTTTACGTGATGCTGGACCACAACGAAGCGCCGCTGGGCAACGGAGTCGGCTACGACCCCAACGCTCAGAAATTCGTCGACTTCCTCGAGTCGGGACTCCAAAAATTCAAGGCGGCGCACTAAGCCGACTTGCGCCAATGACGCCCCCCACAAAACGAAGGGCCTCACTTGCGCAACTCCGGTCGAACCGTCGCTTGCAACGCGCACATTGCCGCCATGGACAACGCACAACGCATCAGACAGCATTTTGAAGAAGCCCGAGACGTCCTCTCTGCCTTCTTAGACAACCCTACGCACCTCCATGCTGTGGCCAAGGCCGCCGAGGCCATGGCGCAATCCATCGCGAACGGAGGAAAGGTGATCTCTTGCGGCAACGGCGGCTCCATGTGCGATGCCATGCATTTTGCGGAAGAGCTAACGGGACGGTACCGCAATGACCGTCCTGCCCTGCCAGCGCTGTCCATTTCTGATCCTTCTCACCTGAGCTGTGTGGGAAATGACCACGGATACGAATTTGTCTTTTCCCGGTTTGTGGAGGCCATGGGCCGCGAAGGCGATGTGCTCCTGGCCATTTCCACCTCGGGCAACTCTCCCAATGTTGTGCGGGCGGCCCAAGCTGCCAAGTCCCAAGGCATGACTGTGGTGGGACTCACTGGCAAAGGCGGCGGAAACCTTGCGCAACTCTGTGATGTCGAAGTCCGGGTTCCTTGGGACGGATATGCCGACCGGATTCAAGAGGTGCACATCAAGTGCATACACGCCTTCATTGATCACATCGAGGCGCATTGCGCCTAAGGCATTTTCATGCTTGTACGATTGAATGCTGCCGCCCTTCGGGGGGTAGACGCTGTGCGCGTGACAGTAGAGGTTCGTGTAGATCGGGGCATTCACTTTCTCATGGTGGGCTTGCCCGACAGTGCCGTTAGAGAAAGTCAACAACGGATTAAAAGTGCCATTGAGCACTTGGGATATCGATGGCCAGGTCAAGGAATCACCATCAACCTCGCCCCAGCCGGCTTGCGAAAAGAAGGTGCCGCCTACGACCTGCCACTGGCCCTGGGCATTTTGGCCGCTTCTGGGCAGATTGAAAGCGCGGGGCTCAGTGAATTGTTGACCATGGGGGAATTGGCACTCGATGGAACGCTTCGACCTGTAAGAGGAGCATTGGCCTTGGCCCAAGTGGCCCTTTCACCCGGGCTTCATTCTGTGGTCTTGCCGTGTGAGTCTGCCCAAGATGCCGCCATGCTTCAAAAGGTCAATGTCTTGGCTGCTGCGCACCTTGGCGAGGTGTTGGACCACCTCAACGGCACACAACCTTTGCCACGCCTTGCCTGTGACTTGGCCCACCTGATTGATTCTCATGCCGCCGCATCCTTGGCTCCTTTGGCCAGCATTCACGGACAAACCAGAGCCATTGAAGCGATGGCCCTGGCTGCAGCTGGCGGCCACAACGTTTGCATGATCGGTCCGCCCGGTGCAGGAAAAACCATGCTTGCCCGCGCCATGATTGGATTGTTGCCCCCCCTCGATGTCCGTGAAGCTCTTGAAGTCAACAGAATACACTCGGTCGCGCACATCGGACCACGACAAGCGCACTTTGAGCGGCCTTTTCGAAGTCCGCATCACACCATATCCGATGTGGCGCTGGTGGGCGGCGGTTCAGATCCTCGACCGGGAGAGATCAGCCTGGCGCACGCAGGGGTCTTGTTCTTGGACGAACTGCCCGAAATGCCGCGACACGTGTTGGAGGTTCTACGGCAACCCATGGAGTCCCGGGAAATGACCGTGAGCCGAGCCCGAGCCACTGTGGTTTTTCCAGCGGACTTTCAACTCATCGCCGCGATGAATCCCTGCCCATGTGGCCGCTTTACATCTAATCCCAAGAGACGACAGCAATGCTCCTGCAGCCGACATGCCCGGCAGCGCTACCTCGAAAAAGTCAGTGGCCCTTTGCTCGATCGCATCGACATTCATCTGAATATCGCACCTGTGGACCCCACCTTGCTGCTGCCCAAGCCCGGAGCTGCAGGGCGGCTCGCCAAGGAGGAAAAAATGAAGGCCGCGCGCGCCCTTCGCAACCAAGTGCTCAAGGCCCGGGCCATCCAACGTCAGCGCAATCCCAATGGCGAGACCAACCATAGACTGAGCGGCGATGCGCTCCATGACATCGCAACGCTTTGCTCGGACGGTCGAGCCTTACTCACCGCCGCCGCTCAACAGCTCGAATTCAGCGCGCGGGCACATCAACGCATCCTCCGCATGGCCAGAACCTCGGCCGACCTAAACAGCCGGAGCCAAATCGCCCTACCTGACTTGGTCGATGCCATTGCTTTTCGCCGTGCAGGCACAGAAAGGACGGGGCCAACCCCAGCTGGACACAGCTTGTTTGAGTCGTCGCTTTAATTTTCGGACATGAATGCGTCCTCCCCACAGCCTCTCCTTCTCTCCGTACGCGGATTCACCCCCAAAATCGGCGAAGACAATTGGCTGGCTCCCAACTGCACGGTTGCAGGCGACGTGGTCACCGGCAAAGACTGCAGCATTTGGTTTGGTGCCGTGGTGAGGGGCGATGTCTGTGCCATTCGCTTGGGGAACACGGTCAACGTACAAGACGGGGCTGTACTGCACGGCACCTGGGAAAAATCGACACTCCACATCGGGGACGGCGCAAGCATTGGACACAATGCCATTGTGCACGGCTGCACCATTGAAGCTGGTGCCTTGATCGGCATGGGTGCCGTGGTCATGGACCACGCTGTGGTGGGCAAACAGGCCGTTGTTGGAGCGGGAGCTGTTGTGCTGGAGGGCACCAAAATTGGACCCGGCGAAATCTGGGCCGGTGTGCCCGCCAAGAAGGTGAAAAATGCGGATTCAAGCTTGAAAGACCACCTGTCTGCCACGGCCGAACGATACCGTACCTATGCCCGTTGGTTCGAGCAGGAATAAAAATTCAGCCCCAAATGGAATCCGCTTGGAGGTCAATTCCGGACCCAAAAAATCGCTCGGCTGACTTGGCAAAAGAGGCCGTCAAATCGCTCACGGCAAACCGATGTCGGACAGGGTCTCTTGGCAAGGCCATCAGGCCATTCGTCTCCAATTGATGGCCCACTTCTTTGGCCACGATGCTCGGCCCGTCGATTAACGCGATGTTATCGCCCAAAACGCGCCGGAGGGCATCGATTGCCAACGGGTAGTGCGTACACCCCGGAATGAGCGCGTCAATGGCTTCAGGGCCGTTTAAATGCCACCCAGCAGCTTGGAGATACGACTCCATCACGGGCACCATCAAATCATGGTCGTGCCATCCCTCTTCGATGAGCGGTGCCAGCAGCGGCGTCGCCCACTCTTTGACCTCGCCGGTTTTGCCATTGGCCATCATGGCCGCTCGAAGTGCTTGTCCGTACACACCACTTCCAATGGTCGCGCGCGTGCCAATCACCCCTACTCTCTGCCATGCGCCTTCGGCAACGGCCTTCACAACGGGCCTGACAACATCCACCACAGGGACGGCTGGCCCAACCACCCTTGAGACATCTGAAGCGGCTGTAGTAGAAGCCGAATTGCACGCAATCACCACGGCTTTGCACCCTGCTTTCACCAGGTGCTCCGCGATGCGCGATGACCACGTCCGAACCAGTTCTGGTGAACGGTCCCCATATGGCATGTGTGCCGTATCCCCGAAGTAATGAATGCGCTCATGGGGCAATGCGCGCGACACAGCATGGGCAACCGTTAGGCCGCCAATGCCGGAATCAAAAATGCCAATGGGCGCGTCAGAGGCCAAGCTTGGCCTTCACAAGGGCGAGTACATCCTCTCCACCGTTGTACACGGTAGAACCCGTCGAGGTATCAAAGATGTAGGTGAACCCCTCCTCTGAGCCCACCTCCTCGATGGCCTTGCGGGCGCGCTCAATCATGGGCTCGAGCAAGCTTTGCTCCAACATGCCCAACTCCTGTTGAACGGTCGAATAAAACTGCTCTAGTCCCTGCTGGTCTTGGGTGATCTCCTGTTCCTTTTGACTGCGAATCGCAACGGGCCATGATTCTGCTTTTTGCTGGTACTCGGCCACTTTGGCTTCCAAATCGCCTTGCATGCGAAGAATCTCCTGCTCGTACTCACCTGCTGCACCTTCAATCTCAGACTGGATGTTGTTGCGCTCCGGCATGGACTCCAGCAAGGCTTGAGTATCGATGTGACCAAAGCGAGCCTCCTTGACCTGGGCCATGGATTGCACTGAAAAAAGGACGGCGGCCATCATCAGGCCAAGGGATAGAATCTGCTTCATTGTGAATTCGTGTGGGGTACTGGTGCGTTAAACCGCTTTTATTGCTTGGGCTTCGTCCCGCCGGGACCGGCGTTAACGCGGTTGATGACTTGCTCTTTGCGGTCGTTGATTTTGCTTTTGCCTTTGTCCAGGGTATTGTTCATTCGATCCTGAAGGGTCTCGCCTTTCTCCTCTTCCTCCTCTTCCTCTCCGCCGATGATCTCGCCAGGTGTATAGCCCAACTCCTTAATGACCCGATCCGAAACGTCATATTTCGGGTTGGTGTAAAGCATGTTGGAATCCTTCGCCTTGTCAAATATCACCATGTACTGACGCTGGCTGGCCAAGTCCTTGAGCACTTGAAACAACTGTTCTTGTATCGGCTGAATCAATTCTTGGCGCTTCTGAAAGAGTTCTCCTTCTACACCAAACTTGGCCTTTTGCATGTCCGTGCCCTCACTGCGCTTGCTTGAAATTTCGTCCTCGCGCTTGCGGCGCATTTCCGACGTCAACAAGACACGCTCCGCACGGTAGGCGACCTCCAATTGATTCGCCGCTTCGTATTTCGTCTCGATTTCGTCGAGCCAACCCGAAGCCAGGCTGTTCAATTCTTTTTGAGCATCCGCGTATTCTGGCAGGTGCTGCAAGATGTATTCGGTGTCGACATAAGCATACTTCTGAGCCTGTGCTTGAAAAGCGAACAGAAGAAGCGCAAAGGGAATGAGGAAGCGGAAAAGTCGCATGGCGTTCAAGGGGGCGAAAATAAGGGCGTTCGGGGGCACAACGTACATCTTGAGTGGATTCGCACGTGCGCTTACAAATCTCCGATGTTCATGCCCAAGGAGAAATGGAACTGACCCTGTGCCATGGAAGGCGCAGAGGGGACATCGTCAAACCTCCAACCGTAGTCCAAACCGAGCAACCCGAACATGGGCAAGAAAATCCTCATGCCGATTCCGCCAGAGCGATAGACATCGAACGGATCAAACCCATCCGCAGTCTGCCACGTGTTGCCTGCCTCCAAAAACGCCATGGTATAAATGGTCGCGCTCGGGTTGGTGGACAAGGGGTATCGAATTTCCGTACCATACTTGACAATCGCTCCCGCACCTGTGTTTTGGTCCGGTGCGGTCAAGGAAAGGTTGTCGTAACCACGCAAGGAAACGATTTCTCTTCCATCCAAAACGTAGCCGCTCAAGAAGACACCACCGAGATAGAAGCGCTCAAACGGACTCAATCCGATATCTCGGTTGTATTGACCAATCAGACCCCCTCCGAAATACGTTCGAAGAACCAAAGACTTGGGGTTTTCCCCACCTCCTGTGGTCAAAGGAGTGTACCAATTGGCCACAAACTTCCACTTGTGATACTCCACATAGCGGAAGCGCTCTTGTTCACTTAAGCCCGTCCAATCCTTCTCGGGTTGGAACAAACTGTATGGCGGCGTAGCTTTTACGTTGAGTCGAATCTCGGAGCCCCAAACCGGGAAAATCGGGTCGCTGACCGAGTTTCGGCTCACGACGAGATTCAATGCAATGTTGTTGGATCGTCCATCTGTGAAACTGAACAGTCCACTGTTGTATTGGTCAAAGTCAAAGCGTTGGTAACTGAGGCCCGCGTTCACGCTGAACCAATCGTCCGGCTGCTTCCAACGTTGGCCCAAAGAAGCGGACACACCGGTAATCATGAGCGTCTGACGCGCAGGATTGGCTTCGCCTTCAATATTCTTAGGCTGGCCGTTGGACTGAATGGATCGCCACGCTGCAACCGTGAGGGAGTTGGGCTTCTTGCCCCCGAGCCACGGCTCGGTAAAGCTCACATTGTAGCTCTGGAAAAAGAGGCCATTGGATTGAGCGCGAACGCTGACCCGTTGACCGTCTCCCATCGGCACGGGGCGCCAGGCCCCTTTCTTAAAGGCCTTACCCACGGCGAAATTGTTGAAGGTGACACCCAACGAACCCACGATTCGGCCACCGCCCCAACCCCCTTGCAACTCAATCTGATCCGTGGGTTTTTCTTCCACGACATACTCAATGTCCACAGTGCCGTCTTCCGGGTTTTGGGTGGGATTGATGCCAAAAGCTTCGGGGTTGAAGTAATTCAATGTGCTCAACTCTCGCTGCGTCCGCATGACATCGGTCCTGCTGAACAGGTCGCCAGGCATGGTCCGAATCTCCCTCCGGATCACATGGTCACTGGTTTTGGTATTGCCCCGGACGTCCACCCGTCCGATGCGAAACTGCTTGCCTTCAACCAGACGAATCTCCAAGTCAATGCTGTCTTGCTCCGCACGAACCTCAACTGGAATGGCTTGGAAAGTCAAATACCCATCATCGCTGTAGAGCGCGCTCAAATCGACCCCTTTCGGGTTCATAAAGAGCCGCTTTTCCAATTCTGCGATGTCGTAAAGATCACCGCGCTTCAAACCGAGCAGGCTGTCCAATTGATTCGAGCTGTACTTGGTGTTGCCCGTGAAGGTGATCTCCCGGAGATGGAATTGTCCCCCTTCTTCTACCGACATGGCCACTCCCAAGTCTCCTTCTGCCGTGCGGTAGAGGCTGTCCTCTGCAATCCGCGCATTGCGGTAGCCTTTCTGACGGTACAGAGCGACCAACCCTTCCATGTCGTCTGAGAACTCGGACTCCAAGAATTTAGACGCCTTGAAGATGCGCCACCACGCGCGCTCTTTCACGTTTTTCATCCGACGCTTGAGCGTCTTCTGGGTCACATTCTCCGCCCCGACAATTTGGATTTCTCCAACCTTAATCTTGCCTCCTTTCTCGATTTGAATGTCCACACGTGCGGCATTTTCCAGAATGCTGTCTTGGGTGCTCGTCACGGTCACTTTGGCGTCATAGAACCCTTTGTCGATGTAATGGTCCTGCAAAATGCGTTGGGTGGTGACCATGAGGTTCTCGTTCACGATTTGCCCGCGAACCAAGTCCAATTTCCCCCGCAATGTTTCCTGTTCGCCTCGCTTGACGCCGGAAAAAGCGTATTGGGTGAGGCGTGGCATTTCGACCACGCGAATCACCAAGTAAACGTCGTCCCCTCGCTTTTCTGCCAATTCCACAGACACGTCGCTGAACAAGCGCTGATCCCACAGGTTGCGAACAGCTTCACTGATGCGGTCTCCAGGAATGGTCACGTCGTCCCCAACCCTCAGGCCTGTGAACAGCTTGACGGCTTGGACGTCCGTGAAATCTGCACCCAACACCGTGAGTCCAGCGATCCGATACTCAGCCGGAACCGCGAGGTTCACGGACGTTTCGTTGGCTTGAGACCAACCCGACAACACCGTGGCCATGGCCAGCAAACTCAAAAAAGCGCGCCTGACTCGATTCATGTTCAATTCAAAGGTTGGAAACATCATCCTGGGTTTGGCTCAACTGTTCGCCGGTGCGACCGAATCGACGTTCTCGTCCACGAAACTCGTGCACGGCAGCGCGAAAATGGTCTTCCCGAAAATCGGGCCACATGATCGGGGTAAAATGAAATTCGGAATACGCCAACTGCCACAACAAGAAGTTGCTGAGCCTTTGCTCTCCACTGGTCCGGATGAGCAATTCGGGGTCGGGCACATCGGGAAGCCGCAAGTGATTTCGCACGGTGTCCTCGTCGATGGCCTCCGCCGCAATGCCCGAACGGACAATGTTTTGAACGGCTTGGGTCAATTCCCACCGCCCGCTGTAACTCAAGGCAAGAATCAAGGTAAGGCCCGTGCACTTCGAGGTTTTGTCTTCCACATCCTGCAGTGCCTGGCGGCAAGAGGGGGGCAAGCTGTCAATGGCCCCCATCGAACGCAGGCGCACACCCTTGGCAACGAGATCGTCAACCTCTCCTGAAAGGCTCTCGACCAAAAGGGTCATGAGCGCATTGATTTCGGCCTGCGGACGGGCCCAATTCTCTGTACTGAATGCGTAAAGGGTCAGGTAACTCACACCGAGTTCTCGTGCGGCGCGCACCATGGCCCGTACACTTTCGACGCCATGCGCATGACCAAACACGCGGTCTTCTCCACGTTCACGCGCCCAGCGGCCATTGCCGTCCATGATCACAGCCACGTGATGGGGCAGAGAGCGTGCACTGTGGTTATTGTCGACCATTAATGAGTGTGGGTCAAATCCATTGGCGAAGGTGGCGCGTACCGCGACAGCTTGCAAGGTAGACACCGCATCAAAGCACCTTGTTGGGAGTTTTTCACCTTATGGCCTCAGATGGTCAACGGTTCCAACACGTGGTGGGCGACTTGTCGATGCGAAAGGTGAAGGACAACGACATGACCGCAAAGCGATCGTCGAGACCTTTGTAGCCCCGCATTTGGCCTGCCGGGTCCTCAAGTCCCCCCTCACGTTCAATTTGTGCTTCACTCAACATCTCGGACAGCGGTCCTGCCTCTTCCTCCAAAACTGCCAAGCTGGCGTATTGCCCCGCTACATCGTCGAGGTAGTCCGTCCAAGTCCGCCGCATCCCCCATTCGAGATTGAGCGCAGAGAAATGCCCCAAATTCAACTTGAAGCCGAAGCCAAAGGGAACCGCAAAGCCTGTTGTGGCATACCGATCTCCTCCCGCTGTTGTGCCCTGTCCCTCGGTGCCGAGAGGTTGCAATTCGTACCAAATGCCATCGATTTCGGCTTGGGGCATATGACTGTATAGAGACAGTCCCGCAAACAAATAGCCTGCAAAACGGTCCTTCGTATTGCCAATTTGATAGCGGGAATAGTTGAATTCCGCCACCACGGCACCCTCTGTGATGCTGTTTTTAAAATGGAGGTTCCTGTTCACCTGCCATGGGTCCCGTGCATCGGCGTCGTAATAGAGCAGGGTGGTGCGATTCAATGCCGCCCTCACCGCAAAACGTCGGTTAACGTTGAACCTCAGAAAGCCTCCTACGCCTGGTTGGAGCCGGCCTTGAAAATGGCCTGTGGGGTTCAATTCCCCCAAGTAATAGCCTGTGCCTACCGTCAGACCGAGCGTCTTGCTCTGCTCAAACTTGCGCTGTCCTGAAACGGATCCCAGAATGGAAAGCGCAAGGCACAAAACGAAAAGGCGGAGAACAACATTCATGAGGTCAAGGCCATCTTAACGCAGATCTCCATGGTTTTCTTGTGCCGCCCCCTGGGAAGGCCCTTCACGGCCATCCATCCCAAAGTGCAACTTGCGGCGCACGGTCTCAATAAAATCCACCCCCGGAAGCTGGACCAACAAAAACGGCCGCTCTCCTCGCTTTACGGTAAAATGTGCAGGGGCTGAAACCTTGTGCGACCGCGTATCCAAGGTGAGCATCAAATGGTCATCTCGACCTTCAGCACGAATCTCGAGCGTCCCATCCGACGGAATGACCAGCGGACGGTCGTTCAAATTGTGTGGTGCAATCGGGTTCAGAACAATGGCGTTGCTGTCCGGGTGCACGATGGGGCCCCCGCAGCTCAACGAGTATGCTGTCGATCCAGTAGCGGTTGACACGATCAATCCATCCGCCCAATACCGATTGATGAATGTTCCGTCGCGGTGAACCGAGATTCGAATCATGCTGGCAACATCTCTCCGATGAACGGTCACCTCATTCAACGCGTGGCCCCCCAACTCGAGGTCCACTCCTGGAAAGTTCACTTCGAGGCGATTGCGAGACTCCACAACGTAGGCGCCACTCAAAATCGCGGGCAAGGCACTGGCGGCTCCCTCCAAAGGCAGGTGGGCCAAGAAACCCAACCGCCCCGTATTGATGCCCAAAACAGGAACGCCTTCCACCGCCTTCAATGCCGCAGTTTCAAGCACCGTGCCATCTCCGCCAAGAGACAACACCATGTCGGGCCTTTGATCACTCGAATCGTGCGTTGTCCCATATTGACCAGAGTCGACACCGCTGTCATCCAACAGATCCGAAAAGGTGCGGGTCAGGGAAATGTGCACGCCGTCTGACGACAAGGCGTTCAAAACCTCTTTGATCTGATCCAAAGTTCCCTCTTCCAGGGCTTTTCCGTGGATCAGAACCGACTCGATTTTAGGGCTTTGAGACATGGTTAGATGTTCATGTAACGCATGAAAGCGGCCATACGCTGCTTCATTTCCTCGGCATATTCTTCGGCGCGATAAAATGCCCGAACATCATATCCATGCCGCCTCAAAGAATCTATCAATCCTTCGAGGTCTCGCGAGGAAAGGCGAAGTGCCACTTCCGCATTTTCTGGTTGGGCTCCGTCGCTAACCAACACCTGTAAAATCTTGACTCCCTCGGACTCCACCCGGTGTGAAACCTGAGCCAAGCTATAATCCTTCCAAGGCATCTCCAGTGTGAGAATGCTGCCCTCGCTGTAGGGCGTCAAGCTGTGGTGAAAGGCCCGCCACAAGTGGGCGCGGTCTGTGCAGCCCATCAGCATTCCATCTTTGACCACGGGGACCACACTCACATCTGCCTCGCATAGCACATCCACTACTTCGAGGAAGTGCTGCTCGGGGGCGACCATCACCGGCATGAGCTGGACGTTGGTCAAAAACACCGTTTCTCCCTCTATGTCGAGGAGGTGCTGTTCGGCCACCAATCCCAGAAATCGGCCATCTGCCGCAACCGGCAGATGCTCCACTTTGAACTCGTCCATTGCGCGCAAGGCCTTTTCCAAAGTGTCCCCTGGATCGAGTGAAATCAGTTCTTCGTTGATGATACTTCCTGCGTGCATGGACTTGACCGCCCAAAAAGATGGGACTGTTGCGAAATTAGCCGTCTAGAAGACGACGAATAGGCCCATGTCCATAGAAACTTTCCCAACGAGACTGAGTGTGAACGTCAATAAGATTGCGACGCTCCGGAATGCCAGAGGCGGAAATTTGCCCTGCCCCATCCGCGCAGCCCAGCATTTACAGGCTTGGGGAGCCGATGGCATTACCGTTCATCCCCGCCCAGATGCACGGCACATCACCTACGATGACGTCCGCAAATTGCGTCCAGTGGTGCACACTGAATTCAACATTGAAGGGTATCCAACCGAAGATTTTGTGCAACTGGTGCTGGAAACCCGACCCGAACAGGTGACGCTCGTTCCCGATCCCCCCGATGTTTTAACCTCCAATGCCGGATGGGATACCTTGTCTAAGGGCGCCTTTTTGGCAGGGATTCTTGCCCGTTTTCGTTCCGCGGGCATCCGAACCAGCCTCTTTATGGAGACGGATGCTGAGCGCATTCGGGCCGCCGCTGACCTCGGTACCGACCGCATCGAACTCTACACTGAGTCCTACGCCGTAGCCCATGCACAGGGCAAAACAGACGCTGCAGCGCCTTTTTCTGAATCGGCCCAACTGGCCAAAGAATTGGGGCTTGGCGTCAATGCTGGCCACGATTTGAACCTTGAAAACCTGGCTCATTTCGCACGCGTTGTTCAGCCATTGGAAGAAGTGTCCATTGGCCATGCTTTGATCTCCGACGCCCTTTACTTGGGCCTTCAAAATGCAGTAGGTCAATACAAAGAGGCCCTTCGTCCCCTCGACTGACATGGTTCTTTTTCACCGCATCCTGCCCTCTGCCGCGCCAGACTCCGACGCCACCCCGTTGGTGATATTGCACGGCCTTTTGGGCGCCTCCGACAATTGGCAGACCCTGGCTAGCCAATGGGCCAAGACCAGGCCCGTTGTCCTGGTAGACCAACGCAATCACGGCCGAAGTCCACACCATCCAAGCCACAGCTACCCCGACATGGTGGTGGACTTACTGGACACTTTGGATGCCCTGCACATGGATCGGGTCCACTTGCTCGGCCACAGCATGGGAGGGAAGGCCGTCATGCATTTTGCCGACCGACACCCCTCGAGGTGCGCGCGGCTCATCATTGCCGACATGGCACCCGTAGCGTATCCGCCGCACCACACTCCGCTTTTCGATGCGCTTTCCGACTTGGACCTCGACAGTCACATGCGCCGTTCCACCATCGATGAAGAATTGGCCAAGAGCATCACTGAACCCGGGATCCGCCAGTTCCTCCTCAAGGGGCTTTACCGCGGAGAGGGGAACCAATTTGCTTGGCGTTACAACTTGCCAGTACTCAGGCGGCATTTGGCCGACATGACCGCCTTTCTGCCGTTGGGTCAAATCGACCTGCCCACACTGGCCATCTATGGTGACCAGTCCGATTATGTGGTCGGACGCGGCCTCTTGGCCCTGCAATCCCACTTCACCAACCTCCAAACTCAAGCGCTGCCCGCTGGGCACTGGCTACATGCGGAGCAGCCCGAGGCTTTTAGTGAAGCCGTTTTGCGCTTCTTGTAACCGCGCTGTTCGCTCCAACCTTCAAGGACCGAGCGACCCTCACAATCAAAAAGTTGAGCACAAAAAAACGCCCGCTCGGTCGAAACCGATGGGCGTTTTTCAATGGGATCGATTTGGTTAGCCCTTGGAGCCAACCATGATGCTCACGCACCCTTCGTGCTGAATAACAGCATCGGTTTCGGGCACTTGAACCCGGACAGTCATCTGTTGGGTGTTGGCCACCCGGAAGTCAAAGTGGTCGCTGTCCTTGTCGGCACTGTCGTAGATGCCGTTTCCACGGCTGTCCAAAACCTGAAAGGTCAGGTCACCCAACACAGGGTGCCCACAAATGAGCAAACGGTAAGCACGATCTCCGAAGAAGGTCAACTCCAACTCCGCTTCGTCGCCCGGAATGAGCACAGCGGTATTGTAGTTGTCGTTCTGAACGTACTCTTCCAGTTGAGGAAGGCAACGCTTCTTGGTGAACGTGCGGCATTGAGCGGCAGCCTCTGATGCCCCAAAGAGGACCATCAAGAGAGTAACAGCAGCGAGGGAGGATGTCTTTATCGCAGTCATGGCGAGGTTCTTTACGTTCACTGTGCGTATTGGTTACGAATCTTGGCCACAGATTCTGAAATGGCCATCATCGTCGCCTGGTCAAACTCGACCATGGGACCGCCACTGATCACAACTGTACCGTCTTCTTCTGCAGTGGCAGCTGCATCATTCTCGGTGATCCGAACGCCGGCAAAGGCCGCTTCAATCTCCCTGAGCGACGCCTTCATTTTGGACAAGGCGTCTGATCCGCTGTAGCTGTCCACCAAACCAAGAAGGTTCTCCAGTGTCATTTTCTGCTCCGCAATGCGCAGCTTAAGGTCTTCGGTGGCGGTGTCCAGGCGTCGGGTGCCGAGGTAAACCCCCTCAATCCAACCACCAGCCGCCATGAGGGCACTGGCTTCTTCCATGTCATTGTCGCTGAACCGTGCGTTCAACGCGTAGAAGGTCTCCGTTACAATGCTCACGAGAGAGTCTCTCACGTCTCGGTTGTTGTCGGCTCGGGCAATCAAATCGGCACTGATGATGTCGCCAACGCCCAAACCGTCACAAAGGCGGCGGCAGGTATTGAGGTAATCCACTGATTGCTGATTCTGATTGAAAATCACACTGTAGCTCAAGTCACCGGAGTAGATGCCCAAATTCACGGCTTGTGACTCAAGGGTGGCATAACCCGTTGCCTTGTTGACATCATTCAATGCAGAGGCGTCAAATCGAATGCCGCTTCGTTCGAGCAGCATGGCGGTTTCAATCGGCGAAGGGACCGCAAAGAAAATCTTCTTGAAGGCCTTCTGCCGGCGAGCGGGCATCATGCCTTCCGAGTCTGCGGGTTGCTCGGTGGCAGCGCCACCATTTGGCGCCTCGGACTCAGGCGTGGCTTCACCACAACCAAAAAGAAGCAGCATCAAGGGCATGGCCAACCAAGCAGAGTACATCTGCTGGGGCATCAATCGGGCGAAAGCACGTTTCATCGAAATTCCAAAATTGTTGTACCCCAAAGTGACGCGCTGACATGCCGCACTTGGGGCGGGTTTGGGAAAGTTATCCTCGTTCAAGGGTGAATCCCGTCAGCACACCATGAACTGAAGGTTTCACCCCAAGTTTTTACGCCGAAAAAGAAGGATAGGTTTCACGGTTAGTGCGCTTCCAACCAATTGTCTCCTGTTTGGATTTCAACCTCCAGAGGCACAGCCAATTCCACCGCTTCTTCCATGTGTTGCTTCACCAATTTCGACAAGGTCTCCGCTTCTGTTTTGGGTACATCAAACACCAATTCATCGTGAACTTGCAAAATCATTCGGGCGTCCAGCCCCTCCTCTTGGATGGCCTTTTGAATGCGCACCATGGCCACCTTAATGATGTCCGCTGCGGAACCCTGAATGGGGGCATTCACTGCGTTCCTTTCTGCGAACCCTCGGACCACGGCATTGGCCGAAGTGATGTCGGGCAACCAACGCTTCCGACCGAGAACGGTCTCTACATACCCCTTTTCCTTGGCCGTCTCCACCACTTGGGTCTGATAGGCTTTCAGGTCTGGAAATTCAGAGAAGTAAGCCTCGATGATGCCCTTGGCTTCTCGCCTTGGAATCTTCAAGGTTTCGGCCAATCCAAACGCACCCTGACCATACAAAATGCCAAAATTGACCGCCTTGGCTTGACTCCGTTGTCCGCGATCGACATCCTCTGGTGCGACCCCAAATACTTTGGCTGCCGTTGCCGTGTGGATGTCCGCGCCATCCAAAAAAGCCTGGCACAAGCCGCGGTCTCCGCTCAAAGCGGCCACAATCCGCAGCTCCACCTGACTGTAGTCCGCCGCGAGCAATACATGCTGCGCATCCCTTGGCACAAAAGCCTTCCTGATTTCACGGCCACGTGCCGTGCGGATGGGGATGTTTTGAAGATTCGGATGCGTGCTACTTAAACGACCTGTGGCCGCTACAGCTTGCATATACTGGGTGTGGATGCGCTGTGTCTTGGGATCGACAAGCTCGGGTAAGGGCCGCACGTAAGTGGACAGCAGTTTATTGAGCTGTCGGTACTCCAACACTTCGGAAACAATGGGGTGGGCCGTGACCAGCTTCTGCAGAACGTCTTCGCCTGTTGCGTACTGCCCGGTCTTGGTCTTCTTTGCCTTTTCGGTGATCACCAAGTGATCGAACAGAACTTCGCCCAACTGACGGGGCGAGTCGATGGAAAAGGGAACCCCCGCATGCGCTTGAATAGATTCCGTCAGCTTTCTCAAGTCCTCCTCGAGGCCTTTGGCCATGCCATTCAACGCCTCAACATCCAACCGAACCCCTTCCATTTCCATGTCGGCCAGTACAGGAACCAACGGCATTTCTAGGGTATCCAAGACGCGACGCTCCGCAGAGTCTTGCGGCATTTTTTCTTCGAAAACCTCGGCCAATTGAAGCGTAATGTCGGCGTCCTCGCACGCGTAATCTCGAACCTGTTCCGGCGGAATGTCCGCCATGGTTTTTTGATTTTTTCCGCGCTTGCCAATAATGTCGGTGATGGGGATGGTCTTGTACCCCAACTCCACCTCTGCCAAGTAGTCCATGCCGTGCTTCAAGTCCGGTTGGAGCACATAGTGCGCCAACATGGTGTCGTAAACGGGGCAAAGCACCTCCACACCTGCCGTGCGCATGACCTTATAGTCGTATTTCCAATTCTGTGCCACCAAGACCTTGTCTTTGGCCGTCCACACTGCGCTGAACGCGGCCAAAACCTGCTGGACTTCTGTCGAATCCCTCTGCGGCTTTTCCTCTGTGCCCAACGGAACGGGAACATACCACCCGGTGCCTTTTTTGGTGGAAAAACTCATCCCCACCAGCCGCGCATTGCGCGCATCCAAGCCTGTCGTCTCGGTGTCGAAGGCGAACCGCTCTGCCGCTTGGACTTCGGCACACACTTCTGCCCAGGCAGAGGGAGAATCGGCCATGCGATAATTGACCTTTTCCGCGTCGAATGCCGACAGACTCGGTTCGATTGAGTCTTGAATGGATGCAGATGCAGTGCCAAACATGTCCATTTGTGCCTGCCCTGAATCCTCTGCTTCTTTGGCAGAGGTGGTCTTTTGTCCACCTGCAGCTACATTGGCTTGTGGCGGCGCAGAAGCCCCCAGAGCTCGGCGGGCCAAGGTTCGAAACTCCAAGGCTTCGAACACCTGAGACAGCTTGTCGGCATCTGGACCGTCGATGCGCATGCTGTCGAAATCCGGAGTTACCGGCACATCCAACGCAATCGTGGCCAACTGCTTCGACAACAGGGCCTGCTCCCTAAAATTCTCGAGGTTCTCCTTTTGTTTTCCTTTCAAGTCGGCTGTCGAGTCCAACAGGACCTCCATGGACCCGTATTTGTTCAGGAGTTTGGCGGCCGTCTTCGGACCAATGCCCGGTACGCCGGGAATGTTGTCTGCGCTGTCCCCCATGAGCCCCAGCAAATCAATGACCTGAAGCGGGTGATCAATGCCAAATCGCTCGCACACCTCGGCAGGACCCCATACTTGAGGGGGGTTCCCCGACCGACCCGGTCTGTACATCCTCACTTTGTCCGTGACGAGTTGTGCATAGTCCTTGTCCGGCGTCATCATGTAGACATCGAACCCCTCTTTCTCCGCCATGGTCGCCAGACAGCCAATGGTGTCGTCTGCTTCGAAGCCCGGAATGGTGACCGTCGGAATCCGCAGGGACCCTGCCACTTCATGAATCCACGGCACACTGGCCCGAATGTCCTCGGGCGTTTCGTCGCGGTTGGCCTTGTATTCGGAATACGCCTCGTGCCGGAAGGTGGGGCCCGGCGGATCAAAGACGATGGCGATGTGGGTGGGCTTTTCGTTGCGCAGGATGTCCAGTACGGCGGTGGTAAAGCCAAATACAGCGCTGGTGTTCTGCCCTTTGCTGTTGATTCTTGGATTGCGGATGAACGCGTAATACGCCCTAAAAATCAAGGCATAGGCATCGAGCAGAAAGAGCTTCTTGTCGGATTCTTCAGTCAACATGGGGGGACAAATTAGCCCCAAGCCCGCGCCCTACCGCACTTTTCGCGGCCTTCCTCAGCGTGACTTGTACACGGGAACCGTGCTGCAAGGCTCTCCGAACATCAAGGATTTGACCGCAGGCTGCAACCGCTCCACAATGCGCATGGCAGGGCCCGGCCCAGACTTCAAGCCACAGCCTTTGACAACCACGCGTTTCCCTTCAAAATCTATCGGGTCAATTTCCTCTGCAATCCGCATCAAAACCTCCGAAGCCAAAGCAGAAGGGGCACAAGCATGCACACTTTGAACTGTGCCCATCAACTTGGACGACACCAGCATCCAGGCCCACTCCGGCACAATGGCTTCCGCACTGCAGTGCAAGGCCACATCTGCCTGCGCATAAGGCGTGGTGTCCCAGCCCGACAACCAACTCCGAAATTCTGTTTCCCGAATGGCCAAGCCCTGCCAAAGCTGCGGGGCCAAGTCCACCTCCATGAGGGTGCGTTCGGCGAGTAACGCCGACAAATCGAGCTGCACAATGCCGCTCTCCTCCACTCGGTTTCGAATGCCGTCTTCCATGCGTCAAAGGTCGTTCTGCGCAGCAGTCAGACCAACCGAGGATGACTTACCCTGCTTGGGCCTCTTTTCGGGCAACGTCCACCATGCCCCGCGCGGTGGCGGCGATGTCTTCGACATTGTAGCCACACTCCGTGTACAGCTCGGATTGTGTGCCGTGCTCAACGAACCGGTCGGGAACGCCCAAACGGACGACTTGAGCGCTGTATCCTTGGTCAGCTGCGAATTCCAATACAGCACTGCCCATGCCGCCTTGAATGCAGCCATCCTCCACGGTGATCACCTTGTCGAATTTCCCAAACACCTCATGGAGTAAGGTTTCGTCGAGCGGCTTCACAAAACGCATGTCGTACATGGCCGCAGAAATGCCATCGTTGGCCAATTGCTCTGCCGCCTTCAATGCATGGTTGCCTTGGTGTCCAATGCCCAAAATGGCCACATCCTCTCCCGTCCGAACACGGCGGCCTGTGCCCACTTTGATTTTACGCAGTGGCGTTTTCCATTCGGTCATGACCCCCTTCCCTCTCGGGTAGCGGATGCTGAATGGGCCATGATTGTCCGCCGACGCGGTGTACATGAGGTTGCGCAACTCCTCCTCGTTCATGGGCGCCGAAACGATCATGTTGGGGATGCACCGCATGAAGGCAAGGTCGAAAACACCGTGGTGCGTTGGACCATCAGCCCCCGCCATACCTCCGCGATCCAAACAGAACACGACGTGCAAATTTTGAAGGGCCACATCATGCAAAACCTGGTCGTAGGCCCTTTGCATGAACGAGCTGTAGATGTTGCAAAACGGAACCAAACCTTGCGTGGCCATTCCCGCGGAAAAGGTCACAGCATGCTGCTCGGCAATGCCCACGTCAAACGCCCTTTCGGGCATGGCCTCCATCATGAACTTGAGGGAGCACCCCGTTGGCATTGCAGGAGTCACACCCACAACGCGCTCGTCCTTTTCGGCAAGCTCAATGATGGTGTGTCCAAAAACGTCTTGGTATTTCGGAGGCTCCGGAGATTTGGGCACCACCTTGATGATTTCGCCCGTCTCTTTATTGAAGAGGCCGGGAGCGTGCCACTTGGTTGGGCTGCCGGCTTCTGCTGGCGCATACCCTTTTCCCTTGGTGGTCAAGAGGTGCAAAATCTTCGGCCCAGGAATGTCCTTCAAATCTCGCAACACGTGTTCCACTTGCTCTACATCGTGTCCGTCGATGGGCCCGAAGTAGCGGAAGTTCAAGGATTCGAAAAGGTTAGACTGCTTGAGCACAGAACCCTTGACCATGTCGCTCACCTTCGTGGCAATGGTCTGTGCGTCTGGGCCAAACTTGGAAATCTTGCCCAGCAATTGCCACATCTCGTCTTTGACCCTGTTGTAGGTGTGCGAGGTGGTGATGTCGGTGAGGTAGTCTTTGAGCGCGCCCACATTGGGGTCGATGGACATGCAGTTGTCGTTCAACACCACAATCATGTCGTTGTCCTCCCAACCACCGTGGTTCATGCCTTCAAAAGCCAGACCCGCGGTCATGGCGCCGTCTCCAATCACCGCGATGTGCTGGCGCTTGTCCCCTTTGATTTTATTGGCCACCGACATGCCCAAAGCGGCACTGATGCTGGTGGAGCTGTGTCCCACGCCAAACGTGTCGTACGTGCTTTCGCTTCGTTTTGGAAACCCACTGAGCCCTTTGTGTACCCGGTTGGTGTGGAAGTTGTCCCTTCGTCCAGTCAAGATCTTGTGACCATAAGCTTGGTGTCCAACATCCCATACAATTTGGTCTTCGGGGGTATTGAATACGTAGTGCAAGGCGACGGTCAATTCGACCACGCCAAGGCTCGCACCGAAGTGCCCGCCTTTTTCGCTCACCACATCCACAATGAACTGCCTGAGCTCATCGCATACCTGAGGAAGCTGCTCTACACTGAACTCCCTTCGGAGATCAGTGGGTACATCAATCTTGGACAGGAACGGACCGGCGGAGTAAGGAGCTTCAGACATAATGGTTGTTCCCGATGTGTTGCGGGATCAGGGACATAACAAACTTAACCCTTTCATGTTTCCGTTGGGCGGCTTTGTGCCAGCCATGGGGCAGCTTAAGTCAAGCGCTTACAACAGCAGAAGCCAAAGCAGACAACATGGCTTTGCCATCTGTGTTGCCCAATGCTTCACTGCACGCCCGCTCGGGGTGCGGCATCATGCCAAAGACATTGCCCGATGCATTGCACACCCCCGCAATGTGATCAACCGATCCATTCGGGTTGAATTCATCCTCGATTCCGCCATCGGGGCCACAGTAGCGGAATAAGATTTGATCGCCGTCTTCCAAAGCGTCAAGACCCGCATCATCGATGGTGTAATTGCCCTCGCCATGTGCAATGGGAATACACAACGGATGGCCATCCGGCAAGCCAGCAGTCATGGGCGCCATGAGCGACTCCGGACGGAGCAGCACATTGCGGCAAATGAATTTCCGGCTCTCATTGTGCCGCAAAGCACCGGGCAACAACCCGGACTCACACAGAACTTGGAATCCATTGCATACCCCCAACACCAGACCGCCGCGGCCCGCGTGGGCAACGACTTCCTCCATGATGGGGGAAAAACGCGCGATGGCTCCGCTGCGGAGATAGTCTCCGTAGCTGAAGCCACCGGGCAGGACGACCAAATCGACCCCTTTGAGGTCACGGTCTTTATGCCAGAGCCGCTCGACATGGAAACCGAGTTCCGTGCCAAGGGCATATTCCATATCATGGTCGCAATTGGACCCGGGGAAGGTGATGACGCCGACTTTCACATCGCGAAGTTCGGCAATCCGAAGTCAGTTTCAGCGGGCCACCCTCCAAGTCTTTTGCCGACCCGTTTGAACACCTGTCCACAAGACCAGTGAAACTGCCGGAATGGCTGCCGCCTCTATGGCCAACGGCGCGCCTGGTGAACCTTGTCCGAGGAACACCACACGTCCCGTCAAATCAAACACTTCGACTGAGTACGCTTCAACAGGGTGGTCCAATGTCCATCCAAAGGCCGTTCTTTTCAATGAGGGATCCAAACCTACCGACGCATCGCCAACGCTGCTGACCACCTCCACAGTCACCACCATCTGGTAGCTGTCTGAGCAGTAATCATTCCATACGTTTAACCCAACATTGAAGGTCCCTGCCTCGGTGTATGCATGTACCGGGTTTTCCTCGGAACTGGACGTTCCATCGCCGAAACTCCACTGAAAGCCAGTGGCCCCCGTACTCGTGTTTTGAAATTGCACTTCCGCTTCGCCATTGATCAAAGTCACCAAAGCGGACTCAGCGCCCATGGCCGCCTCCACTTGTGGCGCCTCCAGCACCTCGACAGACGTGCTGTCCGAGCAACCTGAAGCATCGGTAATCAAAGCAGAATAAACACCGGCCTGCAAAACTTCAATGGTTTGTCCATTGTCGCCATGATTCCATTCGACAACATACGGGCCATCTCCCCCCTCGATGTTCAATGCCGCGCCGCCATGGTCGTCATAACAGCCAATGTGATCGGGCATAACGTCCACATCAAACACATTTTCTCCATCCGCTGCCGCAGCCACATCCAAGATGCCAGACAAGTCTGAACACCCTTCTGTCAAAGCCGTCACAGTGTAGGTGCCTACGGGCAAACCGCTAAACGTTCCACCCGAAGTATCCCCGGAGAAAGTGCCCACTTGGGAACCACTGGTGTCCACCAAAGTAAAAGCCGTGGTCATGTCGGGACCCGTGACGACAACTGTGCCGTTCTCGGCGCTCACACAAGAAGCCAAGGTGGTTTCCGCATTCAATGTCCCCCCCAGCACAAGGTTGAAACGATGGTGATCACTGCTGCTTCCCGATTCAAAAGCGTAAGAAAGACCCGAGACTACGGCACCGGACCATCCGGTTTCAATGTCTTCCAAAATCAAACACGTGTTTTCGGGAACATCGGTCACGCTCAACGTCAGTGATTCTCCATTGCCCGCTTTCACCCACACGGGTATGCTCTGGCTGTCTCCGTCTGTTTTGTTCACCATCACCGACACGGAATCTGCGGTTTGCGTGAAAAGGTCCAAGTTGTTTCTTCCCCTCCAAGAGGAAGTAAATAAGGCATCTTCGGTACGGTCGTAGTTGGCGTCGCCAACCTCAGAGAACGCCACAACGCACTGCTCTCTGCTGGTCGAATTGCCCAACTCCAAGCCCAATACTCCCTCCGGAGCTTGGGTAAACTGGGCCTCAAATTCATCTTTTGAAACCGCAGAAGCATCATCAAAGTCCAAGAAGAAGGAGGTGTCGGCAATCGTCCAGAATGCGTCGCCAGGTGCAAAAACACCCTTGTGGCCAAACAGACCCAACCCGTTCACTTGTACTGCGTACGTATTCAGGCTGTCTACCCATTGATAGGTGGCCCCCAAACTGCCGGGTCCAGATTGAACGACTTGGTTGAGGTCGACAAAGGAGGTCAACGGATTGGCCAACAAGTGCCAACCACGCCAAGATGCGTTCGCAGCTGCCGCTGACAACTCCAATTCGGCTTCCGTCACGGCCTCGCCCTCCCAATTGAAAGTGTAAGTACCGGAGGCAAGAGAGGTGTGAAGGCCAAAACCAACCGGGAGCTCATCTTGGGGTGCCAAACTCAAATAACTCGTTTCGCTCTCCGACCACTGTTTGGTGTAGGTCGCGCCAACTTGTTCTAAAAGGTCAGAAGCCAAGGCCCCGGATAAACCGGAACCAATCTGAAAAGTGTAGGGGCTTGTTTTCGTCCAGTCGTAGCGACGAATGACCTGACCGATCACGGTTCCTCCATCCGAGGTCAAACCTGACACGCCTTCCAAAACCAAGTGGCCAGATGTGTTCAATTCACCCGCTCCCAAGTGCAATTGAGATTGAATGAACACCGAGTCAACCAGGTTTGTGGTCCCGGACCCCAAAGCCAGCTTTTCGAGGCGAGCTGGACCGCATTGGTGAGGTCCATCGCCCACAAAAGCAACGGTTCCTCTCCCTTGAACTTGGCCCAAGGAAGACAAACTAGAAGCCACTTCCATCCGAGAAGTCACAGGAAAAAGAAGGGTCGACCCTGCATTCATGGAAAATGATTCGGCACGGAGGGTATCCAAACCGTCTGCATCCACTGTGTGGCCATTCATCAGCGTCACCTCGTGGCTTGCGCCGGGAACACAAGCACAATCCCAAGTGGATGCGTCGTTCCAGGCTCCGCTTTGAACGGAAATCACTGCCTCGCCGACCGAAGTTTGAGACATCAGTGCCAAGCTAGGCAGCAAAAGAAGGAGGGTAACATTGAACTTCATGTCGTCCCTTACGCCGGTGGATCCGCAAAGGTTACATCCGTCCTGAACCGAGGAGAATCGCCATGCCAAAAGACAGGATCATGAGCACCCACGGCACCACCCGTCCGCCCTTCCAATGTCTCGGGAGACACCACCCCAATGTCCACGAACAAAAGAACGCGTAAGCCGGCTGCGCGGCTTCAATGGGCCACCACGGCTGACCCAAAGCGACCCCCGCTGTGGTTAAGATTAACGCGGCCAAGCCGACCCATTGGGTGATTTGACGGGCAAAGCGCTGGCGGGCGGTTGCCCGGGACAAGGATTGCTGACGAAAAGCCCAACCCAAAGCCGCAAAGGGCAAGAGGATCCAAGCTCGCCAAGGAAGAAAAAGCCCCCCACTATGTCGCTCGGTCTCGGGCCAGCGAACGGCGCCTTCTTCCCACCAGAAAAAGGCTTCGAAAAAGAACAGAGGCATGATCATCCCCATCAGAAGCGACAAGGTTTCGGACACCTTAAATGGACGAAGAGCCAAGACTGTAATGGGAATCAAAACGGGCCAAATCCACATCGAAGGGGCCAAAAATGGGCCAATGCCCAAAGCGCCACCCATCCAAAAAAACGAACGCCCAGTGGCTTCACCCTCACGCAGGGTGAGAGACAACCGCAAGGCCATCAACATGAAGACACTCGCCCACCACACTTCTGACGGTGTGAACCAAACCAAAGGCGTTGCACTCACCACCCATGCCCAACTCGGGATGGCGGTCGGCCGCGTTCTCATGCCAGACTCCACATGCATCAAATGAATGATCCTTGAACCTGCCAGTACGCCCAATGCACCCCACACCGAATCTGCGGTCCAGTCGCCTCCCCCCAAGGCCCCGGCTACCCAAAGCAAGGCCACCAACAGTGGAATAATGACCCACGATGCAGGTTGATTGGACTGAAGAAGCTGAAGCATACCGAATGGTGACTATTTTCGCGACCTCAAAGTGGCCTCATGAATCTCCAGGAACTCATCACACCCGTCGGCAAGTTCACCGAGTGGACTTTCGAAACTGTGCTCGTCCCCATTAGTGACCCCTTCAATGCGGCCGTCATTGCATTGATTGTTGGTGGCTTGGCGTTCTGGCTTCGGACACAGCGCAAATTCACCGCTAAGGCTCGCCAAAACGGCGACCTCATCTGAGACACCCCTCGTTTTTTTAGCCTCATCAAACCGACCCGATGTCGGTTCGATGTGTCTTGCCTTCGAACTTGACTTTACCCGCAAGGTCGTAGGCTTGTGCAACCGCCTTTTCCAACTCCGCGCCAAGACCAACACACGCGGCTACGCGGCCCCCTGAAGAGAGCACTTGGTCTCCTTTTAGCTGAGTGCCCGCATGAAAGACCAACTGATCTTCGCCCAAGTCAGACAGTGGCGGAACAGTCAACGTTTTTCCTTTCTCGTAGGCCCCGGGGTACCCTTCACTCGCCAAAGTGACCGTTGCCGCGGCGCGTGGGGACAACGCCACATCAATTTCAGAAAGTAACCCATTGGACAAACCGTCCATAAGGTGGAGCAAGTCCGTTTTGAGCAAAGGCAAAATGACTTGCGTTTCTGGATCGCCAAGGCGGCAGTTGTACTCGATAACATAAGGGTCTCCCTGCACCTTCATGAGTCCAAAAAAGAGAAAACCACGGTATTCGAACCCGTCGCGCTGGATGCCGCGAATGGTGGGAATCACCACCTGATTTTTGACCTTCTCCATGAACTCAGGCGTGACGTGAGGAACCGGGCTAATGGCCCCCATGCCCCCTGTGTTTAACCCTGTATTTCCATCCCCGATGCGCTTGTAGTCCATGGCAGAGGGGAGCAAACGCCACGCCTCTCCATCGGTTACAGCGAACATCGAAACCTCGACGCCTTTCAAAAACTCCTCGATGACCACCTCTTTGCCCGCATCACCGAAAGCCGCACCCCGAATCATGTCTCGCACAGCCTTGTCAGCTTCTGCGTAATCTTCGGTCACAATCACCCCTTTTCCTGCGGCCAAACCACTGGCCTTCACCACATAAGGAGGCTTCATCGTCTTCAAATAAGCCGTCGCCTCGCGCACTTGTCCTTTTCCAAATGACTTAAACTTTGCCGATGGAATGCGGTGCCGCTTCATGAAGTCTTTGGCGAACTTCTTGCTGCTCTCCAACTGCGCACCCTCTTTGCCCGGTCCAATTACCGCTACGGCATCCAGCCCTTTGGCTTTCTTGAAATGGTCAACAATCCCAGCAGCCAGCGGTGCTTCTGGTCCAACGACCACCATGTTGATGTCGTTTTGACGAACAAAGTCCTCCACCGCTGGAAAATCCATCGGATTGAGGTCGACATTGTGGCCGATTTCGTTTGTGCCCGCGTTGCCAGGTCCAAAAAAAAGCGCCTCAAGCAGAGAGCTCGAAGCCACTTTCCAGCCAATGGCATGCTCGCGGCCGCCTGATCCAAGTATGAGTACACGCATCGTTCATCAAAACTACCTTCGCCGACGACCCGGATAACGCCATCTTTTCAACAGCGGGCAACCATTCCTCACCAATCTGTACCTGAGACCCCCAAATTTTGGACAAGCAAGACCTGAATTCACCTGTCACAAGCGCCCCACTATTGAGTGTGGTGATCATTGCGCGCAATGAAGCGAGTCACCTGCCTCGGTTGTTGACTTCGTTGGACGGGGTCGCCGACGAGGTGATTGTCTTTGATTCAGGCAGCACAGATGGCACCGTGGATCTGGCTAAAAAAGCAGGAGCCAAGGTGTTTCAATGTGCATGGGAAGGGTGGTCCAAGACCAAAAACAAGGCCAACCAAGAGGCCATAGGACAATGGACGCTCAGTTTAGATGCCGATGAGGCGCTCACGCCTGAATCTGCGGCGGCCATCCTCGAGCACATCCAAGGGCCCACGAAGGACGAGTCTGGAGCGTTGCGCGTGGGCGAAATCAACCGCCTCACCCATTACTGCGGACATTGGGTCAAGCACAGCGGTTGGTACCCCGACAGGAAAGTGAGGCTTTGGCCCACCCATACCGCCACTTGGCAAGGCGCCATCCATGAACGGGTCGTGTTCCAAAGTCGCCACACCCTTTCGCGCATGGCAGGAGACGTGGCGCACTACAGCTATCCCGCGCCCGCCGACCACCTGCGCCAGATTGAGAAGTTTGGGCGGGTCTGGGCGGAAGACCAACATGCCCGAGGGCTGTCCACGCCTGTGGGGATGGTGGTTTTGAAAGTCGCCGCGCAGTGGATCAAAAGCTACGTAGTCAAAGCGGGCTTTCTCGACGGGGCCACCGGTTGGACCATTGCCCGAAGAAGCGCTTGGGCCACTTGGAGAAAACACGCTTGGCTTCGCCAGCTTCGTCGCCCCAACCAGGCGTCGTTAAAGAAGGTCCTCATCACACGGACCGATGCTTTGGGTGATCTCGTTGTTACGCTGCCCATGGTCCGCGCGCTCAAATCCACACACCCTGGCATGCAGGTGGATGTTTTGGTGCGTGGCTACGCCATTCCTGTGGCAGAATGTGCCGATCAAATCGACACCGTGGTCGAATGGACCTCTGCCATGGCCGCTGACCCAAAAGGCACTGGGGCCCGAGCATTGGCCGCAGCGCATTACGACGCCGTTGTTTTTGCCTTCCCCGACAAAGCTGTTCTTCGCGCAGGTCAGGCCGCGCGCATCCCCATGCGCATCGCCTCCGGTCGAAGGTGGCACACATTAACCCGAGTGAACCACTGCATTTGGGACAGTCGTCGCCGTTCTGGTGGGCACGAAGCATGGCATGGCCTGAGGATGTTGATGCCCCTCTCTGTGGACCCCGAGGTCCCCTTTCGAAACGAGGTCAATTTGATGGCGCCTGAACCCGACGCCGTGGTCAACGCTTTCCTAAAGCAGACTGGTCCCCTTCCCGTCCTTGTGCACCCCGGATCCAATGGCAGTGCGGGCAACTGGAGCCCCGAACGGTTTGCCCACTTAGCTGAGCGAATGGCAGAGGCCGGTCAAGCCGTGGCCATCACCGGAACCGAACAAGAGCGCGTTGAATTTGAAGCATACCTGCCTCAACACCCACTCGTGTTCAGCGTTTCCGGCCAGTTCAACTTAACCCAACTCATGGCTTTTCAAGCCGCATCAGGACTCGTTGTCGCATCGAGCACAGGCCCGCTGCACACCGCCGCTTCTATGGGCGTCCCCACCTTGGGGCTTTATGGAAAACATGCCCCTGAATGGGCCGCAAGGTGGGCGCCTCTGGGGCCGTGTGTCCACCTCCTCGAGACCGCAGAAACAACGCCTGAAGGCAAGCTTGATTTTTCCGTTGATGCCGTGTTCAAGGCCTCTATGGCTGCTTTGTCCGGCCCCAAGCGTGAAGGGTAAACGCCGGAAAAACAACAGCCCAAACCGCGAGGGTCACCCCAGCTTGGGTTTCTAATGTATCCTCTACCAGGCAAGACAGCATGAGCAAGAGCAATCCTGGCCAAGCTTGGATGGAAACCCGCCCCATACTCAAGGTCAAAAGCCACAGCAGCAAGCCAACGATGCCCATGCCCAAGACCAAGGAGAAATACTGGTTGTGGGGGCGCTTGCGCTCCGCCTCAGGCCAGTCGGGAACAAAACGGTCATAAGAACCGGACAAGACCGCTTGATTACTGCCCGTTCCCGCACCAAAGATCAACGTGCGCCATGACCCCTCTGCAATGGCGCGCCATGCGACACTCTGGTAGGTCATTCGCGCCAGAATACTGCTGTCGCCATGGGCTTTCCCATCCATGCTGTTTCCCCAATTGAAACAAATCCGGTTCCACCTTCTGGTCCAACCCACCTGTTTCCATTCCACCTCCGAAGCGATGCCCGATGCGATGGCCTCCACTTCTTCCGCACTGAGCGCTGCCACGCCCTCTCGGTCTTTGGTAAGCCCCTTGGATGCCAAAAACCGAATCAACCGACCCTGCACCGAGTCAAAAGGTTCACTATGACGGCCGCGCCAAGCGTGCGCCAACTCTCCCCATGCAATGTTGACCCACACAAAATTTCCATTTTCTTGGACCCGCCTTTCCTTGACGTGGACATAACGCTCACCGGATGGACTGAACTCCATCAAGACGGAAGAATCGGGATAGTCTGTGGGCAAGGCCCTCCACAACCCAGCCGAAATCAGGGCAGCCACCAAGCCCAAAAGGCACAACCGCTGGCCAACCTGTTTTGTATTTGGCCAATCCATCATCGAAGGCCCTGCACTGCTTCCCCACAAAGCGGGGCCCCACCAGGCAGCCGTGGCGTATCCCATGATGATCCCATTCAAACTCTCCGTCCACGTCCACGTCGCCAAAGCCGCAACCACACCCACCCACAACCACACCCGAGGCAAGGCGACTGCAACCCAAGGCAACAGCAATGCCCACCACAGACCAAAACGGATGTGGGAAATAAAGCGGGAAGAGGCTCGGCCGCCGAAAGGCGCGCCCTCTATCAAGTCGAGGCCGATGATGGCCAAAATGGCTGCGCTGGCACTCACAATCGCACACTTTAGAATCACGCGCGACGAAGCAAAAGATACCCCTCCCATTTTCCTCGACAAGAGCAACGCCATCCCCCCGACAAACAGTGGGAGTTTGATGCGGGCATCGTTGATGGCCATCGAAGGCGAAGCGCTCCAAGCGGAGGAAATGGCGGAGTAGGCAACAAGTGCAATTAAAGCCCAACCGGTCAGCAAAATGCAAGGATGCAACGGGCCAGAACTGGGCTTTCTTCGGGGAGAAAACCACCCCGATAAGGCCGCCAACGCCAGCACTCCAATGGCAATGCTCATGAAGGCGTTGGACCACGGAAAGGCGAGCGCCAGGGCACACCACGCCGTCGTCACGATGGTCCCTGAACGAAGTTCAGTCTTCATTCCTTTGGCGCGGTCGTCTCTGCGGGGAGGGCGTTGCCAATGATGCCCGTCAATTCAGGGCCAAATACCGCTTGGGCACGGAGTACTGTGGGGTCCTCGCTCAAACTCCGTTCCACCATGCCTGCCGCAAGGTGGAACCGCAGCACCACCTCCTCTTCCAGTGCCTGTTTGATTTCTGACTTAAAAAGCGCCAAGTCTCGGTCCACATTGGGCTCCAAGCGCGCAGTCAAATCAGCCATGGCTTCCGATGCGACTTGATCGTATTGCTCAATGGCCAGAACCTCCTCGAGGTCCTTCAATACCGCCATGCTTTCCGTGGAATAGTCAAACTCCTTTGCTTCGAGGTGCGCAGCAAATGCCGACCACGTGTCGTCATCCATAGAATAGCTTACCGGATCTGGCACAGATGAACTGTCGAGGTGAGCGGCAACAACCGTGGCGTAATCAAACACCTCAAAATCAGACAGGAGTCGCTCTGTGAGGGTCGACATGAATGGAACCTCCACTTGGATGTCTGGCTGAATACCGCGGCCTTCAATTACCGGACGGCCATTGCGGGTTGTAAAGGTCTGTAACAACGAATCTGAGACCGCCTTGGCCTTGCCCCTTTCATCCCGCTTTCCTCCGTAATCCAACCGCTGGATGCACCGTCCGCTCGCAGTATAGTACTTGGCCACTGTGACCTTCAAACGGGTGTTGAACGCCATGTCTTTGGTTTGTTGAACCAAGCCTTTTCCAAAGCTTTCCATGCCCACGATCACCGCACGATCCAAATCTTGCAGCGTGCCACTTACAATTTCAGAGGCACTGGCCGACTTCCCATCAATCAGAACAACCAGAGGCAAATCTGGCGCGGTGGCTCTGCCCAACGCTTTGTACGACTTGTTCCACTTTTCGCTTTTCCCCCTGGTGGACACGATCTCGGTCCCTTTGGGAACAAACAAATTGACAATGCTCACGCTCTCGTTCAGCAATCCCCCACCATTGCCCCGCAAATCCAGAACCAATTGCTCCATGCCTGCTGAGTCCCGAAGCGCAATCAACGCCTTCCGCACTTCGCCTGCTGAGCCACGGGTGAATTTGGCCAAGTAGATGTACCCTGTTTTGTCGTCGAGCATGCCCGAATAGGTCACGGCCGGAACCCTCACCTTGGCCCTGGAAACGTCGAATTCCATTTCGCCTCCACCGTAGGGGCGTTCAATGCCGATGGTGAGCGCACTGCCCGATTCCCCTTTCAGAAGGTCTCCCAACTCATCTACGCTGACATCGTCATTCAACTCCACTCCGTCCACACGGCGAACCCAGTCTCCAGGGATGATGCCCGCCTGGTGCGCAGGATAGCCGTCATAAACTTCCACCACGGTCATCCGACCATCGACAGGCTGCACCAACGCGCCAATGCCGCCGTACTCCCCTGTGTTCATGAACCGCAAGTCTTCGATGCGCGACTCGGGGTAATACACCGTGTATGGATCCAACTTGTCGAGCATGGCGTCAATGGCCACGCTCATCAAGGTTCCGGGTTCAGGCTCTTCCACGTAAAATTCATGCACCCCTTTGAAAACTGAGGTCAAAATCTCCAAATGCTTGGTGACTTCGAAATAAGTTCCCGACGGGCGGACAGCACGAATTCCCAAGAGAACAGTCAGTCCCAGAAGGGGAATCCAAACGAATTGAGGAAGTCGGGTGCGGTTCATTCGGGTTGTGTAGCAGCTTCGGTCATGCGGGCCAACAGCTTTGCCATTGCCTTGTCCATCTGTTGGGAGGAAGGAATCTCCTTCCCCACAAAGATGAGGACGACAGCAGATTGAATGCCCAAAGGGAGCCCTGACTCAAAAGCAGAACGATGATGACGCCACATTTCGCGCATCAACCGCTTGATTTTATTTCGGTCTACCGCCCGGCGGAACCGCTTTTTGGACACGGTGAATGCCACACGGGAGGGAGCTGGACCGTCTGGCTCAACGCCCGCAAATCTTGCAATCAATGGAAAACCTTTCGCCGTCTCCCCTTCCGCGAAGACGCGATCCATGATCACCTTGCGCTTCAGGCTTCGATCCCGGCCCTGGCACAGGTCGGGCTTCTCATTCATGACCTCGGCGTTCAATCCTTACCCAGAATGTGGTTCTCGATCGCCATGCTCATGGAAGGTGCTTTGGGATTCGGCGCAGCAATGTCGATCCTCAAATTCTTGCCTTCTGCAGCTTTTCGGGTGGTGGGTCCGAACACCGCAATCTTGGTCTCGTTCTGCTCGAAATCCGGGAAATTCTTGAACAAACTCTCGATTCCCGAAGGGGAAAAGAACACCAGTATGTCATACTTCACGTCCGACAAATCCGAGAGGTCGCTGCACACGGTCTTGTACATGACGGCCTTTGTGAAATCGATGCCATTTTCTTCCAGCGCAGCGGGAATACTCGGCTTCAAGATGTCCGCGCAGGGCAAGAGGAACTTCTCTTTCTTGTGCTTTTTGATGAAGTCGAGCAGCTCGTTGAAGCGCAATTGACCGTGAAAAATCTTGCGCTTTCGGTAAACAATGTATTTCTGCAGATAGTGCGCAGTAGACTCACTGATGCAGAAGTACTTGGTGCTGTCCGGTACGTCATACCGGAGTTCCCCAGCCATTCTGAAATAGTGATCGACCGCGTTTCGAGAAGTAAAAATGACACTCCCGTGCGACTCTAAGTCGATTCGGTCTTGTCGGAATGTTTGACCGTCAACCCCTTCGACGTGAATGAAGCTGCGAAAATCAATTTTCAGCTTGTGCTTGCCCGCCAAATCAAAGTACGGTGACTTTTCAGTAGCCGGCTTGGGTTGCGAAATCAGAATGGTCTTGACCTTCTTGCCCATGGTTCTACCCCTGCCAAGCGCGGAGGAGGACCGCTACTGGGAGGATTTCAAGGGCGCAAAGGTACAGAATTGCCATCAGCCGATTTCGCTCAAAAATGACCAATTGAATTGCAACCCTTCTTTGGCGCAACATCCATGAAGCCAACCAGATAACCAATGCAACAACCAAGCCTGTTTTAGCCGCTTCAGGCCCCTGAAAAGTGGTCGCAATCCCCAGAGGGCCAATGAGCCAAAACGTGGACTCCAACACCATCCTGTGGCTCAGCCCCCACTCCCTGCCAGCAACAACGGACCCAGACACCATGACCATCAACTGGCGCGTGCACCACCGAATGCCCATGAGGAGCAGCCACAACAACCACATCCTCCAGAATTGGCGCCACTCAAACACCCCTTCGTATGCCATGGACCACATACTCGACACAGAAAGCGAAAGGACGAGGCCAGCCAAAACATGCGTCAAGCCATCCACCAAAGTCAACCCCGTGCTGTCGCCCTTGACTTGAAACAACAGTCGCCAATTGGTCCAAGCCCATTGAGCATGACGCAATCCATCGGGATGCAACGTTCGAAGCAAGGCCAATCCACATGCAATGCCCACCCACAGAAGCCACCACCCAGCCGGCAAGGTTTCCCCTTCGCGAATTGCACCGTCAAACATGGGGTCAAGGTCGCACAAGAACCCCAACCAAATTCGTTTGAATCTTCACTTTCCATAACCCGGTACGGCGGTGACGACAGACTGTCTTCCCCAGCACAAAGGCCCCGTCCAACGAACGTCCAGAACGATCAACTGAGGGGGCAGAGGTTGGCCCAAAAAATCCCGCCCATTCCAAGTCCAACTCCCTCGGGCCAAATCCAAACCCAACCGCTCAAGGCCCAACATTCTTCCGTCCGGCCAACCCACCATTCTGACTTCAATTGGGTGGCCTGGAGAAGGGAAGTCCCAATGCACAGAGGGAGGTTCTCCATGGGTTGCCCCCGAAACCAAAACTGGGGACGCATCCCCCTCGCAATTGCCCATGCCACTGAATTGCGGTCGACCGGGGGAACCTTTGTCCTGAGATGGCGTCCACCCTGATTCGCTCCAATCACTGCGCCACCAAGACCACCCGTCTGATGACCACCACCAAGGGCCCTCCATCCCCGCCGTCCAATGAACTGAATCCAAAACATGAGGACCTTCAGAAGGCAATCGCAGGCTCAATTGGCCGCCCGCATCGCTCAAGGCAGACCAATCCTGAACCGACCATACCGCCCTTCCTGAATTGACATGATCAGATGTGAACCACTTTGGACATTCACCAAACGCCATAACCTGACCAGGCAACAGGACAACAGAGCGGTCCAGACCCACCCACTCATCCCAATCTCCCGGTGCCGGATCGTGCGCTACGGAACCGACCAATCCCCTCAAATCAACCGGCGAATCGCCGCAATTCAAGACCTCCACAAATTCCTCTCCTGAATCTGCGGCATCCCAAAGAATTTCGTCGATCCGGATGCAAGCCGTTCCTGGTTGAGAGGCAGAAGGACAGGAAAACGACGGAACCGACACAATCGCTTGGCGGCTTTCTTTTCCAAGCCCAACCAAATGCGCCGATGAAGGCCATCCAACATCCAACAATGCACCTGGGCTCACTGGAAGTACCAACGTCTGTGGGTGGTCGTGGCCCTGATGAACACCCAGCTGAACCGGCAAGGGCACTGCCGTGGTTGCCCATTGCCATTCAAGTGCGGGTAAAAACGAGAGGGGTCGATCCAAATGAATTTCAAGCGCGTACACCTCTCCCATCCAATCCCTTTGACACCCAAAACCCGTGACTTGAACCGGCGAATCTGTTTCTGACTCACCCTGCGTGTTCCACCTCGCCAATCGCCTCGGCGCACGAACCAAGGGCAACCCTCGGCCAACATCGGACTTGGCGTGATGGTCACATGGCGACCAAGAAAGTGCCGCGACCCTTCTGCCGCCGGGGTCAAATGCCTGCAACTGGCCGCCTGAATTGGTGAGCCCTGGCCAATGCTCAAAATCTGAAGCCACGAACCGAACCGATTGATTCGGCCACAACAAACGCCGCCGGCGCAAGCGGCCACCATCCCAATCCCAACCACTGGCGTCCACCACGTGGGTCGATCGATTGACCAAAACAACATGCTCTTGGGCACCATCAACTTCTGGCCCTTGCGGATCGGGCAGGACTTCAACGGGCTCCACCTCTCCCCATTGGGCAAGGTGGTGCATCGTCTGCTTAAGCCAAGTCGTCTCCGCTCGTGCTGCGCAGCTTCGAACCGGCCCCAACAAGACAGACGTCCCCGAAGGACCCAAGCCTTCCGAATGGGACAAGGGCACCACGCGTTCTGACCATCGGGCCACCACCACTGAATCTGAGACCCATTCTGCCGTCACCACATGACCGCCCACCATGAGCGTCGCCTCTTGGGCAGTAGCCGGGTCCACGGGGCCCGCTAAACGCCATTCCCAATGGCCCAGACCTCGAGGCACCCAACGGTCAAAATCCCCCGAAAAATCCAACAATGCTTGGGCACCCGACTGCATCTGCAGTCCGCCCGTATCGCCCAGGGCCTCAAAAGGGCTCCACGGCGCCGCCCACAGCACTTGATTGACTCCCGCACCACACGCCCATGGATCCTTTCGCAACAAGGGGCGGCCCCCTCCCTCCAACCTGCTTTCTGAATACGGCATGGCATCCAACACTTGGCCGGTTGAATCCAAAAGGGCCACCGTTGTTCCACCATTGACCAGTGCTGGCCAAGACTGCAGACCCACTTTTGGCAACCCGCAGTTTTCAAAATGTACACTGTCTGCTGTCCGATGCACCAGCAGCGTACTTCCAGTGACCCAGCAGCTGTCTGGAAGTGCCCGCTCATGCCCATTCCACAGCAACTTGAGCCCAGTCGTGGGACAACAACCCAATGTCAGATCTCGGGCAAAAAGGGCCACATACTCCGCGTCCGGAGCGCCAATCGATGGTGTTGGGTCGGGGTGTATGGCAGAAATAACCCAAGGAGACTGCGCCGGGACTCGGGCCACCGCGAACCAGAAAATGGCGAGCATTGACCCCCAAGAAAACCCTGTGAGGCGCTCAAACGAAGGAAACCAAAAATGCATCTCTGCAACCTCCTAACTTTGCAAAGCTCAAGCACCCCGTATGTCAACGGTGGTGGCTCTTCTGCAAATTTCGAAATCGAAAAATCATGGCCAACTCGACCCACGGAAGAACACTTGCCGTTGTCGGCGCTACCGGATTGGTCGGCAGGGCCATACTCCAGGGCCTCGCCGCCCGGAAGTTCCCCATCAAAAAACTGCTCCCTGTGGCCAGCAGCCGCTCCAAGGGCATGTCGGTCGAGTTCCGCGGTCAAAACATCGATGTGATGACCATTGAAGAGGCCTTGGAGCACAAGCCCGACCTGGCGCTTTTTAGTGCCGGCGGAGATGTCAGCCGCCAATGGGCCCGCGCCTTTACCGACATCGGAGCCACCGTAGTCGACAACTCATCGGCGTGGAGAATGGACCCCGAAGTGCCTTTGGTTGTGCCCGAGGTCAACGCAGACAGCATCCGAGACGAAGACCTCTTGGTGGCCAATCCAAACTGCTCGACCATTCAACTGGTCATGGCCCTTAAACCCCTGCATGACCGCTTCCTGATTCGCCGTGCCATTGTGAGCACATACCAAAGCGTCACGGGCACCGGACAAGCCGGAATCAATCAGTTAGATCAGGAAAGGGCGGGAAGCGATGCCAACCGTGTCTACCCTCATCCCATCGACAAAAACTGCCTCCCCCATTGCGACGTGTTTTTAGAAAACGACTTCACGAAGGAGGAGATGAAACTCCATCACGAGACCAAAAAAATCCTGAACGACGGACAAGTCGAAGTCAGTGCTACCGCAGTGCGTGTTCCTGTGGTGGGCGGGCACAGCGAGAGTGTATACTTGGAGTTGGAGCGGTCATTCAGTGTGCCAGATGTCAAGGAGGCCCTGCAACTCATGCCCGGATTGATCATTCAGGATGACCCAATGGCCAACATTTACCCCATGCCACTGAAAGCGGCAGACAAGGACGAAGTCTTTGTGGGGCGCATTCGACGTGACCTGTCACACGAGCAAGGCCTGCACCTTTGGATTGTGTCGGACAACCTTAGAAAAGGTGCGGCTACCAACGCCATCCAAATTGCGGAATACCTGCAGCGCTCCGGACGTTTTAGAAAGTCTTAACCCGTGCATTTCAGATGGTCAGCCCTTTAGACATGCGACAGTTTGCAACCCTATGTACCCTTCTGTTGACTTTAGGGTCTTCAACCGACGTTCTGACCCAAGAAAACCCCTGCCTACTAGAACCGGATGCCGGTCCCTGTGAAGCGGCCATTCCAGCTTGGTATTACGACCAAGAAGTCGGAGGCTGCAGCATGTTCCTGTGGGGTGGCTGTGATGGCGTGGTTCCTTTCGAAACACTGGAATCTTGTGTCATCTCAGCGTGTGCTGGAGACAGTACGCTGTCTAATTTGTGCGACTCTATTGTGGTTTTGCCCTTGGTCATTGGCGACAACGAGCTCGGGCACCTCGAAGTCGAAGTCACTCCAAATTATGTGACCCCCTACTGGTTCGGCTATGCGGGATTCGCTTTGTTTGGCGAGGATGGAAGCCTTTTGGCAGCAGAAAATGTGAATACAGCCCCCAACTCCTTCGGTTTTGATGGAGCTGTGCCGTCCCATTCTCGCTACCTCGACTACGCTGCTGGCGTCGACCTGAGCCTGCTTGAGGCCCCCTTCAACTTGGAGTTGAGGCTGTACGAAGGTTGGATGGCCGGCAGCAGCATCGAGCGGTGCCGGTGGGACTGGACCTCGTTCGGATCACCTTCTCAAGTGACATTGCCAAACCTCCCGAATCGGTTCATTCCGAGTGAGACCTACGATCTTTTGGGTCGCCCAACTCTTGAGGAGAATGGGCGTCTTTTGATTCAGCGCGACCGCCAAGGCAAGTCGCGTAAAGTGGTGATCAGCGAATAACATCGCCAGGCTCGGCTCCCTCATCCGGGGTAACGAACCGAAGGCCTCCATCTTCGGTAGAAGCCATGAGTACCATACCCTGAGACAAGACGCCCCGGATTTTGCGTGGTGCCAAGTTGGCCAGCAATGTGACCTTTCTTCCCACCACCTCTTCTGGCTTAAAGTGGGCCGCAATGCCGCTGACCACGGTGCGTTCATCGTACCCCGTTCTTACGGTCAACTGCAACAGTTTGTCTGCCCCCTTGACCTTCTCTGCCGCCACAACTTCTGCCACACGCAAGTCCATGCCTTGGAAGTCGTCGAAAGAGGTTCCGGTTTTTTCGGGCGCAACGTCTCTCAATCCAGTTTCGGCCGCATCAGGCCCAAGCTTGGCGCGTTGTGTCTCGACCTGTTCATCAGTCACCTTTTCAAAGAGAATGGGCAGGGAATCTATGGACTGCCCAACCGGCACCACTTCTCCCCCTGCAGCATCCCAGGTCAAATCCAACGTCCCCAACACCCCCGCAATTTTTTGCGCAGTTTTGGGCAAAAATGGCGCCAATACAACGGCCGCATTGGCCGTGACCTGTAGCGCCAGACTCAAGATGTCAGCCGCACGTTGCTCGTCGGTCTTCTTGACCTTCCAAGGCTCCTCTTCGGTGAGGTATTTGTTTCCGGCACGCACCAAGCCCATTGCGTGTTGCAACGCGTCTCGAAAGCGGTAACGCTCCATGGCTTCGCCAACCGCATCCGGTGTTGACGCCATCAAAGCAATCAAGGCTTGATCCGTCTCGGTCCATTTGCCGCTCGTTGCCGGCGCTTTGCCCCCATAATATTTGCCCATCAGCACCACGACACGGTTCACGAAATTGCCCAGCACATCGGCAAGCTCATTGTTGACGCGAGCCTGGAAGTCCTCCCATGTGAATTCCGAATCCTTTTGTTCTGGCATGATGGACGCCAAAACGTAACGCATCTCATCGCTGCGTCCAGGAAAATCCTCGATGTATTCACTGGCCCAAACCGCCCAATTGCGCGACGTGGAAATCTTGTCGCCTTCGAGGTTCATGAACTCGTTGGCAGGTACGTTGTGCGGCAGTAAATACTCACCGTGTTCCTTTAAAAGAATGGGGAAAATGATGCCGTGGAAGACGATGTTGTCTTTTCCAATGAAGTGGACAAGCTGCGTGTCTTTGTCCTTCCAGTATGGCGCCCAATCCACGCCCTTTTTCTCCGCCCAGTTCTTGGTGGCCGTGATGTAGCCCAGCGGAGCATCCAACCAAACGTAGAGCACCTTTCCGTCTGCCCCTTCGACAGGAACCGGCACGCCCCAGTCGAGGTCTCGGGTCATGGCCCTGCTTTGCAAACCACCATCGACCCAGCTCTTGCATTGGCCCAGAACATGGGCTTTCCAAGACTTTGGGTTGTGATGAAACTCCCCATCGAGCTCGCCCTTTTCGAGATACTCTCGAAGCCAGTCCTCGTGCCGGCCCATGGGCAAATACCACAAGGTGGTCTCCTTGAGTTCAGGTGTGGCCCCACTCAATGTGCTTTTCGGGTCAATCAGTTCCTCGGGAGACAACGCCGACCCGCATTTCTCACATTGGTCGCCGTATGCCTTGTCATCCGCACATTTGGGACAGGTGCCGGTGATGTACCGATCGGCCAAAAACTGCTTCTCTTGGGGGTCAAAAAACTGCTGTCGCGTCTCCTCAGTAAAGGCGCCTTTTTCCAAAAGAGTCAAGAAAAACGCCTGCGCAAAAGCGTGATGTTCAGCACTCGACGTTCTGTCGTAATGATCGAAGGAAATGTCCATGCCACGGAAAGCCGCCTGCATTTCCTCGTGATACCGATCGACAATCGCCCGCGGCGTCGTCCCCTCTTTTCTCGCCCGAAGCGTGATGGCCGCGCCATGCTCATCTGAACCGCACACCCAAACCACATCTCGCTGCCGAGCACGGAGGTATCGAACGTAAACATCCGCAGGCAAATAAGCACCGGCCATGTGGCCAATGTGGATGGGGCCATTGGCATAAGGCAGAGCCGAGGTGACCAAGGTGCGAGCAGGCTGTGGTTTCATTGAGTGACGAAGGTAATTGTTCCCTCTTGCCGCAGAAACCCTGACATCAACGATATTGCCCTACTACATGTGGAACTCACGTCTTCTCTTCTCCGTTTTGCTCGTTCTTGGAGCCCGTGCAGAAGCGCGTGTTGCGCCGCAGCAGTTGGAAGCGTGTACCCCAGACTCAGTCCTCTTCGAGGGCAATCAACGTTGGTGGTACCCTGGTGAGCCGTTAAAGTGGATGCGCGAAGGCATCATTGACAGCGTATTGGACACTCACCCAGATGGATTTAACCTCAAGGCAGAATCCCCACGGACGCCCGGCTACGCCAAAACCATCAAGTACATCCGATTTACACCCGACCACGAAGTCATCTTCGTGTCTGGCGATTGCCGGTACATTTCGTACTCTCCAAGAACAAGAGAAAACCACAGCAACAGCATTGTGGTTGGACACACCTACTACGCTCACCCTTATTGGTATGAAGGGGCTTTGCATTTTCAAAACGGGTGGAGCAATTGGCACGTTCACAACCAAAGGCTTCGACACTCTCGAATCACTGGAGAGATTCAGGACATACAACTTCCACAAGGACCAGTGGACATCGGATATGCAGCTGTACACGCCTGTGATTCAGGACTCTTTACCGTAAGGGTCAACAATTCTGAAGTGCGGCAATTGGGCGGTCAAGAGGTCCACTTCATTGCCCACGAAAACCCGAAATGGACATATTTAGGCATCCTCAACCCTCAATTGGGCACCGAGTTTGAGCGCACTCCGATTGCGCTCAAGGATTACTGGGTCTTTCCCAGTGAGGAGGCTTTCCTCGTGCGACGGAGGTCAGATGGTCAAGCCACACGGGCATATAGCGATGCCACAACCCATGTCGTTCAAGAGTACAACAACCCCCAAAACAAACTTCACAATTTGACGGCTTGGACCGGAAATAGGCTCTCGTTTCGCACGAAAAACAACTTTTACGAGTTGGACCTAGACTCGGTCACACAGGGCGCTTCTTGGGTTCCTTTCTGGATAGATGGAAGCCAACCGGAAACCGCTGATCAAGCGCTTCAAACCGAGCCCGTCAACACGGCCGCGTGGGCACTTGCCGCTCTCTCTGCTCTTCTCGTTGTTGTTCTTCTTAAGCAACGTCAGTCATCCAATCCAGCCTCGCCACCCTTGCAAGCTTTCGAATCAACCGCGCCCTATTCTCCTTCCGTCATGGCCCTCTCCGTGCACAAAGGAAGCAGTCTGACTGCGGACGAATTCGATCAATTGATGGGACTTGGCTCTATCACTTCACCAGAAACCAAAAGGTCCAAGCGGGCCAGAATCATTCAGCTCGTGAACGCCGAAGTCTTCGCACGTTTGGGCGTGAACTTGATTGAGCGTGCCAAGTCAAAAGAGGACAAGCGTGTGGTGATCTACAACATTGGGAGCATCTACGACGAAGACAGCCCGTGAGGTCGGCTATCTTCGGGCCATGTATGGCAACATGAAGGCCCATTTGAAGGCCGAACTCAACTCCATTGAAAACGACGGCCTCTTCAAGAAAGAGCGGGTCATTCATTCTGTCCAAGATGCGGTCATCCGACTTGAGGATGGAAGCGAAGTCTTGAACTTTTGTGCCAACAACTACCTGGGACTTTCGTCCCACCCAAGGGTAGTCGACGCCGCAAAGCGCGCCATTGATGAACGGGGATTCGGCATGTCTTCGGTCCGCTTCATCTGTGGGACACAAGACATCCACAAGTCCCTAGAGCAGGCCATTTCCTCCTTTCACCAAACCGAAGACACCATCCTTTACGCGGCCGCATTCGATGCGAACGGTGGCGTTTTTGAGCCGCTTTTAACAGCCGAAGATGCCATCATCTCCGATGCTCTAAACCATGCCTCCATCATCGATGGAGTCCGCTTGTGCAAAGCGGCCCGATACCGCTATGCCAACAACGACATGGCGGACTTGGAAAAGCAACTTCAAGCCGCCGATGAAGCAGGACACCGCTTCAAAGTGATTGTGACCGACGGCGTGTTTTCTATGGACGGCTATGTCGCTCAAATCGGACGGATTTGCGACCTCGCCGACCAGTACGGTGCTTTGGTCATGGTCGACGAATGTCACGCTACGGGGTTCATCGGAAAGACCGGTCGAGGATCTGTCGAATTGCACGACGCATTGGGTCGTGTGGACATCATCACCGGCACCTTAGGCAAAGCCCTAGGCGGAGCCATGGGCGGGTTCACAACTGGCAGAGCGGAGATCATTGAGTTGCTGCGCCAGCGAAGTCGGCCCTATTTATTTAGCAATTCCCTGGCTCCAAGCATTGTCGGCGCCAGCATTGAGGTCTTCAAGATGCTCGACGAAACCACAGAGCTCCGAGATCAACTCGAAGAGAACACGAACTACTTCAAGGCCGGTTTGCAGCGCATGGGACTCGACTTCAAAGACGGTGAGAGCGCCATTGTTCCCGTCATGCTTGGAGATGCGAGACTCAGTCAGACCATGGCCGATGCTCTGCTCAAGGAAGGCATTTACGTCATCGGATTCTTTTATCCTGTCGTTCCCAAAGGCCAAGCGCGCATTCGCGTCCAGCTCAGCGCCGCACACACTCAGGCACACCTCGATCGCGCGCTCAACGCCTTCGAGAAAGTGGGCCGCGAGCTGGGGGTTCTCGCAGAAACGGCTTGAGTCAATGCGCGTTCTCGTCATCGGCCAAGGCCTGGCCGGGACCCTCATCAGCCATGCAGCCCTTGCCAAAGGCTGGGATTGCCACGTGCTGGACGCAGGACTGCCCTCTGCGTCTTCTGTTGCCGCCGGGATGTTCAACCCCATGTCGTTCCGCCGCATCGTGGAGGTTTGGGAAGCAGAGTCTCATCTCACCGCAATGACCGAGACCTATCGGTCCATTGAATCGGTACTTGGAGAGTCCCTCTTGCACCACCTCCCCATTCATAAACGAATTCCCAACGCGGATTACGCAAAGTTGTGGAACCAACAATCCAGCAAACTCCGGTGGATTGAGCCCCTTGTATACGAGGCTAGTCGAGAAAACGAAGGCATTGTAACCGGCGGCGGTTGGCTCAACCTCCCTCGTTTGATCACCCTGTGGCAACGACATTTAACCGCGCTTGGGCGCTTCGAAAAAAGGGCACTTCATGTCCAAGACGCTGAAGCCCTCAACACGGGCCACTGGGACGCCCTGATTGACTGCCGAGGCGCGCACCTGCGCAACGCAACAGAAGTGCCCAAAATGGACCTCCGGGCGAACCGAGGCGAGGTCCTCACCATTGCCCTTCACTCCGGGCAAAGGTGCAATTTGCCCCACCATCACATCCTGAATTTCGGCAAATGGACCCTTCCAATTGGACCCAATGCGTGGCGTTTGGGTGCCAGCTATGAGTGGAAGAGAGAAGACCACACGCCTGACCCCGAAACCGGCAACTTCTTGATTGAAGCCATGAAAACCGCAACCGATTCTCACGACGTGTTCACCATTCGCGCCCACGATGTCGGCATTCGACCTGTATCCAAAGACCGGCGCCCGATGGTCGGAAGATGTCCGGAACGGGACAACTGGTACCTCTTCAATGGGCTCGGAACAAGGGGTGTTTTGATTGGACCCAAATGGGCCAATCACTTAATTGACCTTTTACAAGGAACCGTCCAAACCCCTGACAATGTGAATCCTAAACGGCTCTTATTTTCTTCTTAATTTCATTTTAATTTGAAATATCTTCGCGTCATGCTTCACCATGACGGAGATTTCAGCCCCGCTGCTGAATACCTACTCGAACAATGGCCCGTCATCCTCAAGGCCTGGGGATTCACCAAAACCGCAGGACGCATTCACGCATTGCTCCTCGCGCGGCCCGAAGCGCTCACGGCCGACGAAATCATGGGCGACCTCAACATTAGCCGAGGCAGCACAAGCATACAGCTCGCCCAACTCCACAGCAACGGGCTTGTAACTCGGCTCAAAATCCTAGGCGATCGGCACGAAAAATTCACTGCCATCCGTGATGCCGAAGCCGTAGAAAGCGCACTCACGCAACACCTTCACAAGCAAACTATCCAGCCGCTAAGTGACATGAGTAACACCTTGTCTGCCATTTCAGGAAAAAGCGACCTGCATTGGCTCGACACCATTCAAGGGTTGGGTACCTTGCTTAGGTGAAACAGTGTCAGCTGCCCGCTCCCTTTGAGCGGAACTTTGGATACAAACTGTCCGTTATCAAAATCTCAACTGACACTTTTACAGCAAAATAAGTTGAATTACATCAAGTGATTCGTTTCAATAAAAAATGAAATAATATGCTAGACGAGCACATTCAAGCCGCCCTCAACGCCCAAATTGAGATGGAGGCACAATCTTCCCATTTCTACCTGGCCATGGCGACTTGGGCGGACACAACTGGCTTAAACGGTACATCCGCCTTTCTCTACAAGCACAGCGACGAAGAGCGCGAGCACATGCTCAAACTGATTCGGTTTGTGAATGAACGAGGTGGAATTGCGCGCATTCCCGCTCTTCAGGCGCCTGAATCGACTTTTTCCGGACTCAAGGCCATTTTCACAACGCTTCTCGAACACGAGACCAAAGTGACAGCGAGCATCAACGAAGTTGTCGACCTCTGCCTCTCTCGCAAAGACTACACGACGCACAACTTTATGCAGTGGTACGTGGCCGAGCAAATCGAAGAAGAGGCCTTGGCCCGCACCATTCTCGACAAACTCGCCATGATTGGGACAGATTCTGCTGGACTCTATTTGTTTGACCGTGATCTCGGTCTTCTCGAAACCGAAGCTTAAATCCAACCGGAGGGCATACTTTGCATTGACCCGGCCCACTCATGTTACGCCCGTTCTGCGTCCTCTTCCTGCTTTTGAGTGTTGCCCACACGGCATCACCCTTCGGCGCGGTGCCCGAATGGAAAATCCGTGGCGGCTCAGAAGAGATGCAATCAACAGTTCAAAACGACCCCGAAATCGACCGTTCTCCGATTTGGGCCATGGTCTTTGGGCGCTATTTGTATCACTTGGGTCGGGAGATGTTTTGGCCAGAACTCGATGAGCGCGCCCGCTTTCAAATTGGCGTTGTGAGGTGGAGTGCCTTGGCGGAGGACTTAGCGAGTCAGCTCGAAGGCCGTGCCATTGCTGGACTCCCCGTAGAAATCACCCCTTTAACAGCTGCAGAATTGCGGGATCATCGCGGTGACTTTACCATGCTTTTCCTTGGCGACACCAATGCCAAATTGGGGAAAGAAGAAATTGAAGAGTCTCTAAAACGGTGGAACAAGAAACAAGACAAAAAGGCGCTCATCATTACCGATGGTGCCCAACTGCCCGCGTGTGATTTGGTGTTCCAACGCCGCGGTGAAGGACAAGACATCGGTTTGTGCTTGATTCAACAACTCGAAAATCTCGAAAACAAAGGGATGGTACTACCGGCCCCCTTTCTTCAAAGGCTGTGCCCATGAACACGTGTTTTCACTTGATCCCCAAGACAACCCTGCTCTTTGTGGTGCTGTTCATGTCCGCCGCCATCAACGCACAGGGGCCTTGGACGCGCCAAGCCATTGACCTTGCGCAAGCTGGACAACTCGATGCCGCGGAGCAACGCATTGAGATGGCCTTGGACAACGGGGAAGGACAAGACCCGCTTACTTGGTACGTAAAGGCCTTCGTCCTCAAGTCTCGTTTTGTTGAGCAAGAGGGGCGGCACCCCAATTCTTCATTGAGAGCGAGCGCCATTGACGCATGCTTTGAAAGCGTTAAACGCGACCCCCTAGGGCGTTTGGACCAACGCAGAGCCCCGCTCTTTTCCTATTTGGCCGACACACATTTGGAAGACGTCCGAGACGCCATCCAAAGGAGTCAACCGGACAACGCAGAAGAGCCTCAACAGCACTTTCAGGTCTATGCCCGCATCCAAAAGCACCTCGACCCCGATTGGGAGGAGGCACCAGATGCTGTGCTTCTCGACCAACAACTCGCAGAATACGCCTTCCAAAAAGCCGCGCAAGAAGAAGCCCAAAACGCTGGCCCCTGGTTCGCGTGGGGGAAAACATGCTACGAAAATGCCTTGCTCAGACAGCATGACCGGTTCCGATCCGAGTACAATTTGGCTGTCCACACCTATAACCAAGGCGTCCGACAGTTTAAAGCTGCAGGGAACGACTTGGATGCCATTGACGGTGCACTCAGCGCAGCTGCAACCCTATGGCAAGCAGCTGCCGACGGGCTTGAACGTGCCATTGGTCTTGATGCGAATCAACCCTCTGGATACGAGGCTTTAGCCGTGGTCTCCGAAGCCCTTCTCAAACAGGACAAAATCGAGTGGTGCAAAGCTCACCTTGTAGAACTGGGCCAACGCTGACATGCGCAATTGGTTCCACTCCATTGGCACACGCATTTTCGCTGGCTTTGGCCTCTTCATTGGAGCCTTGGCCATCTTTTTTGTTCTCACCGCAAGGACCACAGAGCGACAAGCCCAGCTTCTCGAGGAGTCTGCCTCGGTCGACTTGGCCAAGACGAATGTTGCCAAATTGCTCCAGCGGGTAGAAGCCATGAGGGCTTATGCCCTCCTGGCCGCAAGGTTGCCAGAGCCGGTTCACTTGCACGTGGACGCGCATCAAACGCTCGACCGCCTTCAACTTGGGTTTCCCGAAAAACTGACCGAACTCAAAAATCGGTGGCCCGATTTGGCGCCGCTACACCAGCGCTTGTACCAACACCACCTTGCCGCAGACGCCCTCTTGGATGCCCTTCAAGGGTTGGTCCCTCCTGGCACCCGAAAAGTGGAGTTTGAATCGGATTTCGAGCGCATCCTGCGTGTCGACGAGATGCTAGATGACCCCTTTCATCCTGGACAGGACCTGACCTCCAAACTGGACTCTCTTCAATCTGGACTGAAGGAAATGGAAGGTCACTTTTCGGAAGTGATTCGAATCACCGACGCTGCAGTAGAGCAAAGCGGCCAAAGGCTAGATACCCTGGTTCGCTGGATTTCATTGTTTGTCTTGTTTGCAGGCTTGGCCATTGCTGCAGGCGTAACCCGGGCCATCCGACGCCCCCTGCGCAAGGTCCGTGCGCGATTGCTCTACCTGTCTCGTGGCATCGACCACCCTTTCCCCATGCCTGTGCGCAAGGACGAAATTGGAGAAATGGCCCAAGCTCTTGACCGGTTGGCCGACGGCTTAAAGCGCACTCGAGAATTCAGTGCCGCGGTGGGTCAAGGTCAATTCGACGCCAAGTACACACCCCTTTCGGAAGAAGATGTCTTGGGTAAGACGCTGCTTGCCATGCGCGACGACCTCGCCGGTTACGAGCGAGAAATGGAGGCCAAAGTCGACGAGCGGACCGTGGCCTTGACCAAACAAGCGAGCCAGCTGGAACTTCAAGGACAAGAGATTCACCGACTCTACACGGACTTGACCTCGAGCATTGACTATGCGCGGCGAATTCAAGGGGCCATTCTTCCCAGTGAAACGTTTCGAAAAGGTGTTTTTGACCGGCAGTTTGTCTTTCACATGCCCCGAGACGGAGTCAGTGGTGACTTCCCCTGGTTCCACAAGCTAGATGCCTGGCGCATGTTCGCAGCCGTGGATTGCACTGGCCACGGCGTTCCAGGTGCTTTTATGAGCTTGCTTGGCCACAATGCGCTTCAACACATCGGAAAGGTCTACACCAAGCCCGGCAAGATTTTGGATCGCCTCAATGAGATGGCACGCACAGTTCTCCACCGGGGTGCCGACAGTGGATTAGAGGCCAAGGATCAAGTGCCAGACGGAATGGATCTGGGCCTTGTGTCCATCAATCTCGAAGAGCGAAAAATGGAATACGCAGGCGCCAATGCCCCTGCTTACTTGGTCCGCCAAGGAGAAATCACCGAACTCAAGCCAGACAAACGGGCCATTGCAAGTTTTGAGCCCGGTGCTTTTCGATTCACTACACAGGTCATTGAACTTGAAGATGGGGATATGGTGTACTGTGCATCGGATGGGTATCCCGACCAATTCGGTGGTCCCAAGGGACGCAAATTCATGAGAAAGCGATTCAGAGGCCTTCTCTGTGAAATCGCGCCCCTGCCGGTAGATCGCCAAGCCGAAATTTTGCGACAACGCGTCGAAAGCTGGAGGACCGAAGCCAACGAAGACCAAGTGGACGACATTCTGGTCTGTGGCGTCAGAATCCGACTGGGGCAATGAGCAAAACGGGAAAAACGAACCGTTCTGGCGCAAAATCAATCTGGGATCAGCTTTCCCGATACACGCCCGAAGTCTTGTGGGACCATTTGGGGTCAAGAAATGCAGTTGTCCTTCTGGCCGGCTTAATTGGCATGGCCTCGGGCATGCTGGCTGTTCTCCTCAAAAACGGAGTAGGTTGGTTGCGTAAGCTTCCATCCATTGCAGGTAGCGCGGGAACAGAAGAACTGCTGTTCGCTTTGCCCATCATTGGACTCGTTCTCACCCACATTCTTGTGCGGGGTGTTTTTGGTGGCAGACATCCCGGCCCCGGCATCCCTTCCACCCTCCACGCCCTTTCGCGAATGCGGGCGCGCTTGTCGCGAATGTCCATGATTAGCCCAGCGGCATCCGCACTGTTGACCGTAGGCTTTGGAGGAAGTGCAGGACTTGAGGCCCCCGCTGTGCAAGGCAGTGCTGCCATTGCATCCGAAGTGTCAGAGCGATTCAACCTCGACTATCGCCACCGCATGGTGCTCATAGGATGTGCTGCGAGCGCCTCGCTTGCCGCGATGTTCAAAGCCCCTTTGGCGGCCATTGTGTTTGCCGTGGAGGTCATCATGATTGACCTCACCACCGCCAGCTTGGTGCCCCTGTTGATCGCCTCATTGTCGGCCCTGTTGACCACCACCCTCTTCATTGACCCAGAGGAGCTCATACAAGCGGGGCGCCGCCTCCCAAAATGGGATGGGGCAATTTTAGCCTACATCCCTTTCGCCATTCTGTGCGGACTCGCCTCCGTTTGGTTCAGCGCGGTTTACCGCAAAACAGGCAGCCTCGTTCGTCGCTTTCGTCACGCCGGGGCCAGAATCCTCATCTCAGGAGCCGCGATAGGCGGTGTTTTGGCCTTATTTCCCTCGCTTTACGGGGAGGGTTTCGAGTTGATTAATGGCCTTCTCCGCGGCGAATTTGCGTCACTCGATTCGGAGAGTCGACTGGACTTTGTCCCCGGGTCGACGCTTCGCACCCTGTTGATCATGGCGCTATTGTGGGCGTGCAAACCCGCACTTACTGGACTCACCGTTGGGGCTGGCGGTGTTGGAGGCGTCTTCGCCCCAGCCTTGGTCAGTGGAGCACTTTTGGGCGGCATCTTTCTGCTGACCACCGACCTGCTGTTTCCGAGTTGGCACCTCATCGGAGGTCACTTTGTACTCGCCGGCATGGCCGGACTCATGGCCGGCATCTTGCGCGCTCCCCTCACGGCCATCTTTTTGGCGGCAGAAGCCAGCGGTGGATATGACCTGTTCATTCCCCTGATGCTCACCAGCGCCATCGCCTTTCAAACGGCCCGATGGATGCGAACCAACAGCATCTACACCCAAGAACTGGCAGACAAAGGTGAGCTCATTACGCACGACAAGGACAAGGCTGTTCTCACGCTCATGAAGCTCTCCGATCAAGTCGAGCGCGACTTTGACCCCGTTCGTGCCGAAATGACACTCGGACAACTCGTGGAAACTGTTGCCCGGAGCAAGCGCAACATCCACCCTGTCCTTCAAGCCGACGGCAAACTCATTGGGCTGGTCTTGCTCGAAGAAATTCGCGCGGTGATGTTTGATCAATCCCGCTACGACACCCTAACCGTGCGTGACCTAATGGTGCTGCCGGCCGCCACACTTGATTGTGAGGCCGCCATGGACGCTGTCATGGAAACGTTTGACCGCACACGCGCTTGGAACCTGCCGGTCCAGCAAGACGGGCGTTACATCGGATTCGTAAGCCGGTCAAAATTGTTTGGGGCGTATCGCGCCTGGCTTCAGGAGGTGTCAGAAGACTGACCTCCCCATTGCGACACACTCGTCCCATTGTGTTGTCGGCTTTCTCATTTCCGCAATGGATGAATTGAGCCGCCGCACGAAAACTTCCTGCGGATTTAGTCGGTGACAATCAACCGCAGCACTTCTCGCCTTCCGTTGGCATTCAACTCCAGCAGATGCACACCTTGGGCAAGGCCCTCCAGCGTGGTTCTGCGGCCGCCTTGACCTGCCAATGGAATCACCTGCTCTAAGCGTCCTGCGGCGTCTCGAATTTGCAGTGTCGCGTCTTGACCAGGCCAGCGCACATCCACCGTCACCCGACCTGAGCTCGGATTCGGAAACGCGGACATTCCAAAGACCGCGTCCGACATCTCGGGACCGAGATCCAAAATGTTGCCCAGTGAATCCACGCCGTAAATGTTGATGTCGTCGATGAACACGTTGTTGCCCCCCTTTGATTCAAACTCGAAACGGAACCGCAAATTGGGCACGAGGTAGACACTGTTGGACACCTCTTCGATGTGACCCGTCCACTCATCTTCACCTGACGGGTAGAAATTACCCCCGTGATCCGGAGCTGTGGGGAGATCAATCAAGCCGCGGTGAAACTGTCGGGTATTCCATGTTTCGCCGCAATCCTTGCTCACCTGCAATTTTAGTCGGTCGTCGGTGACGCCTGTGGTGCGGTGACTGTAAGCATACTTGTATGCAATCATCAAAGACGCCATGCCCTCGGCGTTAAAAGTGGTAGAAGTCACACGGGTAATTTCACCGCCTTCGTTTTGTCGGTTTCTCACGTACAAGGACCTCGACCCAGAGTATCCGGTGTTCTCTCGAATTTGCCACGCCTGACCCCCATCGTTTTGCACGGACCATTGGCCTTCACTCCACGGCCCTTCAGACGATTCAAAACCTTCTTGAACCTGTGTAGACAGCGCGCCGTCGTTCAACACACGGATGACCACCGGGTCCAATGATGTGACCGAGCCAGTGGCGTTGGAGACCGTTAAATACACCTCAAACTCACCAGGCGTTTCAAAAACGTGTGTTGGGTTTTGGTGAATCTCTTCGTCAGAACCAGAGAGCGTTACGCCATCTCCAAAGTCCCATTCCCATCCCGTTACCCCAAAAAAGCTTTGGTCGGTAAAGTCCAGCGCCTCTCCCAAACAAACCTCATATCGGTCTACCGAGAACTCTGCACGGCACAACAACTCGTCCTCTAGAACCCCCGTGTCATCAAGGTTCTGCTGGGTCCACAACTCATTTCGGTCCGCAGTGTTGCTGTTCAACGCTGTGCGCATCCGTGCGCGCTGTCCCAACGTGTACATTTTGCTGCAGTAGCTGTACTCCATGTAATTCTGCACGTTGTCGAGCGAACCACACGTCGTGCGTTCCAAATCGCAAAAGCCAACAGGGCTACCCAAGCTCAACGGTGTATCCTCAACGCCATCATCCACATCGCAATTGTCCGGCTCGTTGGGACTGTTGGTGCTGCCCCACAAGTGCGGCAGGTTCAACCAGTGGCCACATTCGTGGGTGAGCGTCCGGCTCCGATAAGTATTGCTGGTTCCAATGCTGCCCACGTAATCGTGCTTGAGCACAATGCCATCGGTATTGGCCCCCCATTCAGAAGGGTAGTTGGTGTAGCCCGCTGCGCCCGCTGCGTCTGCAGCCACATACACATTCATGTAGCTGTTTCTGGGCCAATTGATGAGTTGCTTCATCTGATTGGACCCGTCGTAGGTCAATTCGCTTTCGATGCGGTTGATTCCAGAATGGCAATTCCCCTCAGGGTCACGTTTGGCCAAACGAAATTCCACGTCCACATCGGCGGCAATGTCCAAGAATCCCGCCACGATTTGAGCCGTGTCGGCATTCAGCTTTCGGAAGTCAGCGTTGAGCACGGCCATGGCGTCCAAAATCTGCGCCGTCTCGATGTTCTCTGGGCCATTGTCATGGATCACATGAAACACCACGGGAATGATGTAGAGCTCTCCATCCCTCGATCCGCGTTCAAGCCGCGCATTGGACGCGTTTCTGATGCTGGCCTCTTCTTGCCTGCGCGCTTCTGCTGCTTCGGGGTACAGGTTGTCGAATTCAGCCTGCGCCTCATTTTGCCCGCACGGCAAAACACCCTCTTCTTGTCCAAAACCGACCGCAGTCGCAAACACCAAAACCAGCAGAGCCAGTGGAAACTTGAATCTATTCATCATTGCAGAATGGCAATTTAACCAAGCAAACCCTCAGAAAACTCCGAAAGGAGCCAAAGCGCTCGAGCAAGGGAATAACAGGCTTCGATTAGATTCGTTGCATGAACACTGCATTTCGCTTCGCTCCCCTCTTTTCGCTGTTTTTCATCGCCGGCCTGTTCGGGTCATGCGAGGGACAGCCGCAACAAGGCGTGGCCCGCGACATTGATGCTGAGGAATTGAAAACCTTGCTCTCTGAGCGTCAAGATGTGCTGCTGTTGGATGTACGAACGGACATGGAATGGAAGGCGGGGCACATCGCAGGTGCTGCCCGCATCGATTTTCTAGAAGACGACTTTTCCGCCATTGCACACGCCCTGCCCAAAAATCAACCCATCGCCTTGTATTGCGCTGCCGGTGGACGAAGTGAAGACGCCATGAACAACATGGCCAAGGCGGGATTCAAAGAGCTCTACAATCTTCGCGGCGGCTTTTTTGGCTGGGAAGATGCTGGGGAAAATGTTTCTTTCGAAGCGCCGGCATTGCTGCCGAAAAGCGAGTGAAATCAAGGAGCGGTGTTGTCGAACATGGCAAACCGCAGCTCGGCCATGCCCGGAAGAGGGTCTTGGCGCATGGCATGTACCACATCGATTGAATACGCTCCGGCGAGTGGGAAAGCCACGCCTTGTTTGTACCCAATGCGGTGGTCAATCCATCGGCTTCCATCCCCATACCATTGTCCATCTGGAGCCGCCAGCGGACACTCCAAGGTGTCGGTGAGCGTCTTCCCGTTGGGGTAATGCAACCGGACGAAGAGATAGAGATTTGAAAACGGGTAATTGTCGTTGTGACGCAACCCAAACTGAAGATTGTGACGGTGCTCGGGGTGATCCACAGTGAAGGACATTTTCACAGTGTCGCTGGCGTACCATCCTGCAGGGTCTATGTCTACGGCATCCAAGGCCACAGGACCGCGACCGCAACCAACGAGCACCACCACCGCCAAAAGAAGCGGGGTCAGCCCAAAAGTCAATCGGCCACTCATTCTGATTTTGGGCCCCCAGATTGTGTACCTCCCTCTCTCGCTCCGCCCTCTTGTCGGGGCTTTCGCCTTTTCTTTCGCCGCTTGGCCGTTGAAGAGGTCGACCGGCCGCCCTCTCCCTGTTTGGCCGCCACGGGGCTTCCAGATTGAGCCTTGCCTTTGCGGCCTTTCCGCTTGTTCGGACGGCGGTTTCCAGACGGCCGATCAAAACGCTTCAGGTCATCCTGCCCGACCACATCTCCAAACAACGCGTCTTCTGGAGCCGCGACTTCCTGTACGGCAAACCCTTTCAAGTCGTCTGGCTTCTCCCCTCGGTCGTTCATGGCCATGATCTCCCGAATGTCCTCCAGCTCAATCGGAATGGGCGATGTGCCCGGATCGTCGAAATACTGGAACCACATTTTGCCCCCGAAGATGTCGGTCTTGAAGTGTCCTGCCTTCCCTTTCCGAGTAAAGAGCTTTGTACTCGGTGGTGGGAATTTTGAGACCGCCTCTTTGTATTGGTCCAATTCAAAGTTCAGGCAGCATTTTAGCTTGCCACATTGACCCGCCAACTTTTGCGGGTTCAAAGACAGCTGCTGATATCGAGCCGCACCCGTGGACACGCTTCTGAAATCGGTAAGCCATGTTGAACAGCACAACTCACGGCCACACACCCCAATTCCACCGAGTCTAGCGGACTCTTGCCGAGAACCGATTTGTCGCATTTCAATGCGCACTTTAAAAGCAGCGGCAAGCGCTTTGACCAACTCGCGGAAATCCACACGTTGCTCCGCCGTGTAGTAGAACGTGCACTTGGTTCCGTCCCCTTGAAACTCAGCATCGCCGATTTTCATCTCTACCCGGTGCTCCACTACAATCTGTCGTGCGGCCTTGAGCGTCTCGTCTTCTCGGCTACGGGCACTTTGCCAAGTGGTGATGTCCTCCATCGAGGCCTTTCGGACGACCCGCTTGATCTCGTGGGTGTCCCGAACATTTTTCGCTTTCATCTGAGAACGAACCAGCTCCCCAGTCAATGAAACCACGCCCATGTCTTCTCCAGGAGAAACGTCGACTACGGCCACATCCCCTGTTTGCACGCGGCGACCCTGCCCGATTCTATAGTATCCCTTTCGGTTGCGCTTGAACCGAACCTCCACAATGTCGAATGCGCGCTGGCCATCGGGAATGGGAACCCCTTCCAACCAGTCAAACACCGTCATGACATCACAGCCACAATTCCCACAATTCCCATTGGAGCGACAGCCCATCGGCTTTCCGTCTTCTCCCTTTTTGCATGATGCACAGCCCATATCTCCCTTGTCCTCTGTTCATGTTGCCGGAATGGTCCGGCGGTTCTCCCGAAGATAAGAACCCAACATCGAGCCCTCTACTTGGGTCGATGAAGAAGTTCCATCATCCGCATGCACAAATCCAAAAAGACCGTTCGGCCGTAGACATTGCCCGCCACTTCTCGAGCGGCACTTTCCAGCGTGGACTGCATGTCCACCACATTCCCATGGTGAATGAAGGCCGCGAACTTGTCGGCAAAGCCCCTTTCTGCTGCACGCAATCGGACGGCGCCCGCCGCGCCATAATTGCCCACGATGCACTGGCGAACCATGTGCAAGGCATAGGCCAAAAACTGCTTCTGTGATTCTCGACCGAGGTCGTGAAACTGATCAGCAAGCCCCGCGGCTTTTCGACCGTCGCGCGCATAGCACGTCCTCATCCAATCCACGAACATGGCAAACTCCTCCGCGGCATCCGCATGGACCAATCGTCTGGCCACCGCCAAATCCCCCTCGCACAACGCCACCGCATCCGCAATGGCCTCGGGACTTCCACCTTCCAAAGTGAGACGCTGCTGGATGTCCTCCCTAGAAATGGGCCCAACAGGAATGATTTGCGTTCTGGACAGGATCGTGGCCAGCAACGCTTCCGTACTGTCGGCGAGCAAAATGAACAAGGTGCGTTTGGGCGGCTCTTCGAGCAACTTCAACAACTTGTTTCCAGTATCGGTGCGCATCGTGTGGGCGCCCCAGATCACCTGCACCTTCCATCCCCCCGCATGCGAAGTCAACGACAAGCGACGCAAAATGTCGGCGGCCTCATGGACCGAAATGAAAGGCTGCTTGTTGCCCAAAGACATGCGCTCCCGCAAATCAACCATGTCGAAGTGGGCTCCCAACTCCAGAATGGCCTTTCGCCAGGTGTCCAGTTGGTCCACACTCAGCGCTTTGTCTTTACCAGGAGGCTTGGCTACGGGAAACGTAAAATGCAAGTCAGGATGCTGGAGCAAGTCATGTTGCTGACACGAAGGACAGACTCCGCATGGGCCCGCACCCTCTGCCTTGCAATGCAGCCGGCGAGCTAGGGCCAAGGCCAAAGACAAGCCACCTCTGCCCGGCGAACCCGTCAATAGCAAGGCGTGTGCCAGCGCGTCATCGTCTGCGCGTTGGGCCAACTGAGCCGCCAAAGCTGCTTGTCCTATTGCCTCGCGGGTAGCATCCATGGTTCGAAGATAATCGCCCTTACCCGTTGGGGTTCCAACGCCAGCCGATGCGCACATCTCGCCCCGGCGCACTGATGCCTGAAGCAAACACCTTGTAGTGTCTGTCCAAAACGTTGTGAAGGCCAATGTTCAGTGTGCTGCGTTCGGTAATGCGGGCTTCCAGGTCCAGCCCCAACGTCGACCAAGCGGGTGTTCCCATCGGGGTGGCCTCTGCGGCATTGTCTGTTGTGCCTGGGCCATAATCCGCGAGTTGTTTCTTTCCACTCCAACGCCATTGGCCTTCAAGAGTGAACCACTCCCAAGACCGACGAATGGAAGCGAGTCCAAAAACAGGGGGGATGTGCGAAAGCGGCGCGCCATCTGCATCGGCCCCTTGCGTGACGTTCAGTGTCGCCCACATTCGCCACGCCTTGGAGGGGGCGTAAACGGCCTTGAACTGTAGGCCGCGAATGTTGGCTCTTCCAATGTTCGCGTTCAACTGGATGGCATTGGTGTCCCCTTCCACAATCAAGGTCTCCTGCAAACTGCCATCGGACAGTGTAAGCACCGAATCTCGAGGTTGAATCGCATCCACCAAGGCGGTGCTGAATGCGCTGGCATTGGACTGAAAGCGCCCATTTCGGGTTCGCCAATGCCCTCCAATTTCAGCACTGTACATGCGCTCGGGTAGAAGCCCGTCTGTTGGCATGAGGGCAAGCCCATCTTTGGCCCGGATCTTCCCCACGTCGTCAACATTGGGATTGCGAAATGCGGAAGCCAGAACCGTGTGAATCCCCCACCGTGACCGCGAATGCCACCTCAAGGTGCTGCTCCCTGTCAATGCGCCCCGATTGTACCCCACTGAAGTGAACGGCAAAGTCAAACCCGGCTGGTCTTCGAAACGCGCATCCAACCACCCTCTCGAATACCGCGCCGCACCTTCCCATTTGAGGCGGTTCCACGCCCGGGCAACCCCACCATATGCGGCAAGAGAACCGGTGATGGCTCCGCCATTGGGGTAGCGAGTCAGGACGTTGTCCAACAAGCGGATGCCGTCTGCCCGCCGCTCCGTCCAAGCGGTCGAACGCACACGGTTGTGGTCCCAACTTCCACCATAGGCCACCTTCCAAGGGCCCAAGTTTTGGTCCACGTCCAACTGCACGCTGACCACATCCACTTTCTCGAGTTGAACCTCTCGGTTGGACGCCCCAAAACGGGCCTTCAATCGGCTTTCTTCGATGTCCTGGTAAGCCGTGGTCAAGGTCACATTGCCCAACCCCCTCACTTTGGACCGGAAACGAAGGGCAGCCAAGGTGCGCTTTTGGGGGCCATAATCCCATTCCGCCCATTTGGGTCCCCCATCGAGGGTGACGTCGTTGAGCCGGTCGAAACGAGGCACGTTGCCGCTGATGCTGTGCTGAACATTCAATTCTACATGCCGGTCCACCCGACCAAAGCGCAACTTTTGGACCACGTCGGTCTGCACATACCCCGTGTTCGGCTGTGCGTTCTCGTCGTCATTGACATCGGCATAATCCACCGCATCTGTCCCTACATATTCTGTTCTTATCCGCCATGGAATCCGTCCCCAACTCTCCTCGCCATGGGGCCGCCAACTGCCCATTTTGAGGTCTCCAAAACGCCGGTGTGTTACACTCGTAAGGCTCGCAAAGCGACCTCGGGTCACCTCTGCATCCGCATGGATGGTCGGCGTTCTGGAAACGGAAGAAAAGGACATTTGTCCCCGCGCCAAGCTGCCGTCTTCCCACCTCGGACTGCGGGTGCGGTAGTGGATTACACCCCCTAAGGCATCGCTTCCAAACTGCACAGAAGCCGCACCATGTCTCACTTCTGCCGAAGACATCACAAAAGGGTCAACGGTCAATGCGTTTTGCAAATGACCACTTCTGTAAATGGCATTGTTCAGACGCACTCCGTCGACCACCAAAAGGATGCGATTGGCCTCAAACCCCCGCAGCACAGGCGACCCTCCTCCTTGTTGGCTTTGCTGGACCATCACTTGGCCCGTGTTCCACAGCAGCGTGGCCGCATTGGATGGTACTTCCCGGGCAATGGCCTTGGCCGAAATCCGACTCACCGACACCGCCGACATGGATTCACGCGCGGGCTGAGCAGCCGAAACCACCACCTCCGACAAATTCACAGATTCGGACGACATCTCAATCGACATGTCGAGAGAAGGAATGGGCATGGCCACATTTTGAGTGCCAAACCCCATGCTGCGGATCTCCAAGGTGTCGCCTTGGCGAATCAAACTGTCCAACTCAAGGCGGCCATTGAGGTCGGTCATGCGGGCGGTCCCAGATTCATTTCGAATCACCGCTGCAGGCACTGGATTCCCGGCTTCGTCTCGAACCTCAATTACCTGCCCTTGGCTTGGCACCGCAACCAGCACGAGGACCAAGACCAAAAACACGTGCAGCCACGACTCCACCTTACTCCGACAAGACAGTGCGAAGCACATCCCAAGACCGAAGAGGTTTTGGGGTCGACAAATGGAGCTGCAGGTAGTGCACATGTTGAAGCACGAGCCGGTTTCGAACATCAGCGGGAAGATTTTGACTCCTCACCTTATCAATTTCCGTGCCTTGAATGCGAAGAAACGCGGTGGCTTCGGAAGGCGAAAGGAAATCGTCCCCCATTGGTGGCCCTGATTCCCAATCTGCTGAAGCCAAATTGAACCGTCCCGAACCCGATGGTGGCTGGACGGGGGCATCGGGACGCAAGCCTTGAACCTGCACCGCCTCCACCAAAAAGGCCAGATGAAGCCGCGCAAAAGCAGCGTCAGTTTCCAACGCTTCTGCCGTTCGCCACAAGGCGTCAAACACTTCTGGGTGCGGCGCTTCCGACTCCATGGTCCGCATGATCACCTCGGCCAAGAACATGGCAACCGCACTGCGTGGAACTTCCAAAAGCGTCCGTTCTTGGGGCAGAGGACGTTCTGCTCGATCGAACTTGAACAGGCCACTTTTCATGGCGCGAAATCCGACCAGATCCAGCATGGCCAGCGGCGCATGCAGGTTTCGGGCGCGTCGCGCACCCTTGGTTCCCTCTCTCACCAAACACCCCACGATGCCGTACTCGCGGGTGAACGCCCGCAGGATGGCCACTCCGTCTTTATGGCGAATGGTCGCCAAGGCGATGGCGCGTTCCTTGCTGTCTTCTTTTGGGCTCAATCCTCGTCGCTATCAGGTTCAAACAAATTGCCAATCAAGTCCCCAAACGTAACGTCTGCACCGACAACCGACTGCCCAATTTCGTTGTAAGCCGCCAAACCGTGGAGAACAAACTCCATATAAGACAGCGCCTCTGCCCCCTCTACACCCGGGCAATACTTGGACACAACCTCCTCCAAGCCTTCTACCTCACGCAATGCCGCTTGGTATTCTGAATCGGGTTGGTCTCTCAAGATGGAGATGTCGTTGCGGTTGAACCACGCCACAATGGGCTGGTAAGGATCTTCCACTTTTCCCCGCTTCACGGACTCAATGTCTGGGAATACGGTCGGAAACTCCTTGCGTATTGCTTTGCTCACCAGCGCCAATGCCACACCTGCGGCACCCTCTTGTTCTCCTTCATACACCAATTCAACCTTGCCATTGACGGCGGGAACCACAGCCAGCAGATCGGTGACCCGCACTGTGGTTTGATCGGAGCCATTGCGCAATGCACGAAGCTCTCCCGCTGCAATCAAATGCTCCAACGCACTGATGGGCAGACGGGCTGAAACCCCACTTTTCTCATCGATGAATTCGCTTTCCCGTGCCTCAAAGGCCACACGCTCCAAAACGCGCCGCACCACCGTTGGCACTGCAACCCGGTCAGATTGACCCGGCTGCCATGTGGCCTCTTGGTCGGTAATGGACATCGCGTCTTCCAACGACGCCGGGTAGTGGGTTAGAATTTGGCTTTGAATCCGGTCTTTCAAGGGCGTTATAATGGCCCCACGGTTGGTGTAGTCCTCGGGGTTGGCCGTAAACACGAATTGGATGTCCAAGTCGAGCCGCATTTGGAAGCCCCGAATTTGAATGTCGCCTTCCTGAAGGATGTTGAAGAGGGCCACTTGAATCCTTGGCTGCAAATCTGGCAACTCGTTGATGGCAAAAATGCAGCGGTGGCTCCGTGGAATGAGCCCAAAGTGAAGCGCCCGGGGGTCGCTGTAGTCCAAGCCTTCATTGGCGGCTTTAATGGGGTCGATGTCGCCAATCAAATCGGCAACACTCACGTCCGGTGTGGCCAGTTTTTCCACGTAACGCTCGCTGCGGTGCATCCAGCGCACGGGAGCGTCCTCTCCTTTTTCTGCAAGCATGGCCCGCGCCTGATGGGTAATGGGCGCCATGGGGTCTTCGGGCAAGGGTGCGCCGTCCAACACAGGCACCCATTCATCGAGCAGCTCCGTGAGTCCTCGCGCCATGCGCGTTTTGGCTTGTCCCCGCAATCCCAACAGGTTCATGCTGTGACCCGCGAGCAAGGCCCGTTGGACGTCGGGAATCACCGTATCATCATAACCCACGATACCCTGAAACAGGGGCGTGTTGGATTGAAGTCGGGCCACCAAGTTGTTGCGGATTTCGCTGGAAATTGACTGAGGAGTGTAGCCGGATGTGCGCAAAGCGCCCAGGGTGGTGATGTTGGGAGAATCTGTGGTCATGTGGATTCAGCGGGCACGGCCGCGGCGGTTGCGTTCGAAGTCGGCGAAAATGGTGTCGCCTAGCCCTTGCAGGCCAGTAAAGAAGGCCCGGCCATTGTTGGCTTCGGTAAAATCCGAGACGAAGCGCTGAAGCGCAGGGTCCGTGGCGATCATAAAAGTGGTAATCGGAATGCCCAACTTCCGGCATTGCCGGGCGAGGTTGTGACACTTCCCCGTGATGTAGGGGTCGAGACCAAAGCTGTTTTTGTAGTATCCGTCGGGCTCTTTGAGGCAACTTGGCTTGCCATCTGTGACCATAAAAATCTGACGGTTTGGCGTTTTGCGCCGGCGGAGAATGTCCATAGCACGTTCCAACCCGGCCACCGTATTGGTATGAAACGGCCCCACCTGCAAATAGGGCAAATCCGCAACGGAAATCTCCCAAGCGTCGTCGCCAAAAACCACAATGTCCAAGGTGTCTTTGGGATACTTGACCATGACCAATTCAGCCAAGGCCATGGCGACTTTTTTTGCCGGGGTAATGCGGTCTTCCCCGTACAAAATCATGCTGTGGCTGATGTCGATCATAAGCACAGTCGAAGTGGTGCTCCTAAACTCCCGGTCTTCCACCACAAGATCGTCCTCGGTCATGCGAAACCCGCCCCGCCCACTTTGTGCTCCGGGACCGTGATTGATTTGTGCGTTCCGAAGAGAAGCGCTAAAGTCCACCTGGTCGAGTTTGTCGCCAAAGCGGTACGGTCTGCGGTCTTCGTTGGGCTCGTCGCCCTGTCCACGGTCTTTGGTCCGGTGCCGCCCTTGTGTGCCCTTTTTTAGGTTTCCAAAAATTTGGTCGAGCGCCCGCTTCCGCATGTGCTGCTCGCCACGCGAGCCAAGTTCTACGCCCCCTTTTCCCGGGCCAGTCGCCTCACGCAAGAACCCTTTGGCTTTGAGCTCTTCGTAGAAATCGTCCAACGTGTAGTCAGGCTCAGTCAGTCCGTGCTGCTCATCCAAAGTGCGCATCCAGTCCATGGCCTCCTCAACGTCGCCACTGGTGTGCGTGACAACCTCTGTGAACAGCTCAAGCAAGCGTTCGAATGGGGTCCTTTTGTCCCGATCGGGACGAAGTTCATGGAATTGATAACCGAGCATAGGAGAGCGCTGCGAATGCGCCATTCAAAGATGGAACCAATCGCTGCCTACCGGGTTCATTCCGGACCCAAGGAAAGACAAATGCGATGCACAAAGCGAACAGGAGCAGCGCAGGGCGTGTTAACTTCATCGGCGCAGAGAAAACGGGTTCAAACCAACTCACTGCCGCCTGTACCAGTGCACTGCATCACCATGACTTTGGAATCTTCCTCTTCATCCTCTGACCGTATGCCCACCCGACCCGTCCAAATTGGGGGGGTCACCGTAGGCGGAGATGCACCCATTGTGCTTCAGTCCATGACCACGGCCGACACAATGGACATCGAAGCCACAGTGGCCGAGTCGCTTCGCATGATCCAAGCGGGTTGCCAAATCGTCCGGATTACGGCCCCTAGCAAAAAAGAAGCCCTCGCTTTGGGTGAGATTCGCGCGGAACTGGATCAAGCTGGCCATGCCGGAGTTCCACTGGTTGCAGACATTCACTTTACACCGAACGCTGCGGAAATCGCAGCCGATCACGTCGAAAAAATTCGGGTAAATCCTGGCAATTACGCCGACAAGAAAAAGTTCGAAACCCACGAATACACAGAGGAGACGTATTCGGCCGAGCTCGAGCGCATCCGTGAACGCTTTACCCCGCTGGTGAGAAAGTGCAAGGCCCTTGGCCGCGCCATGCGCATTGGCACCAACCACGGCTCCCTGTCCGACCGCATCTTGAGCCATTATGGCGACACCCCGTTGGGCATGGTGGAGAGTGCCATGGAGTTCTTGAACATCTGTCGGGATGAAGACTATCACGACATCGTGCTTTCCATGAAGGCCAGCAATCCCCAAGTGATGGTTCAGGCCTATCGCATGTTGGCCGACCGCATGCGCAACGAAGGCATGGCTTACCCGCTGCATTTGGGCGTGACCGAGGCCGGGGAAGGCGAAGATGGCCGAATCAAAAGTGCAGTTGGCATTGGAACATTGCTCGCAGAAGGATTGGGAGACACCATTCGCGTCTCCTTGACCGAAGCGCCAGAGGCCGAGATTCCAGTGGCCAAATTGATCGTGGACCAAGCGGAGGCTGCCCGCCTAGGCACAGACCCCTTGGCCGAAGCCACCACAACCCCAGCGTCATTTGACCGCTTCGGCTACCAAAGGCGAGCCACCCAGAGCGTGGCATCCGTGGGTGCACAGCAAGTCCCTGTGGTCTGTCATGACTTGACAGGACGACCCTTAACACCCGCTGGGCTGTTTGGTTTGGGTCACCGGTATCAGACCGAACTGGACAAATGGGCAGCGGACGATGCCGCCTGTGACCTCATTTACATTGGAGATCGAACCTGTGACTTTGCCCTTCCCGGATGGTTATCGGCCATCCAAGACAGTGCCACTTGGCTGCGCCATAAAGGCTCAGAAGTGCGACACCACCCGCTTTGGGCTTGGAATGATTTCCAAGAAGCCGCGGCACAGAACGGCCTAGACCCTCAGTTGAATTTGATTTCAATGTGCGCAAACGACCTCACAGACGCGCGCATCGCAGAGCTACAAGCCTGCTCAGACGTCCCTGCTGTGCTTCTGCTCTCCACAACGTCATCCAACGCGCTGGTCTCCCTGCGTGCGGCTTTCTTTCGCCTCCTTCACGCCGATTGCTCCTGGCCCGTAGTGGTCCAACAAGACTTGAGCCACCTCAATGCAGAGGCATTGCAACTTCAAGCCGCATCTGATTTGGGCGGCCTGCTTCTCGACGGATTTGGTGACGGCATTTGGATTCAAGGTGCCGTGGGCATGGAGGGCGGACTCCGGGCGCTAAACGGCACCGCATTTGGCATCCTTCAGGCCACGCGGACCCGGATCAGCCGGGCCGAGTACATCAGTTGTCCCTCTTGCGGGCGGACCCTCTTTGACCTTCAAGAAACCACGGCCAAAATTCGCTCGGTCACGGACCACCTTAAGGGCATCAAAATTGGCATCATGGGCTGCATTGTAAACGGCCCCGGAGAAATGGCGGATGCAGACTACGGTTATGTAGGCACTGGCCCAGGTAAGATCACCCTGTACAAGGAAAAAGAAGTGGTTCAGCGCAACATCCCCGAAACCGAGGCGGTGGATGCACTCATTGAGCTGATTCGCTCACACGGGGACTGGATTCCGGCGCCGAACCGAGCCAGCTCTTCTGTTTGAGCACCACCCACGCAACGCCAACGGTGATCGCAACATCGGCAATGTTGAAAATGGGAGGAAACACTTCTCTTCCGACCCAAGACTCCACTGGCCACCAGCTTGGCCACTGAACAGCGATGTGCAACATGTCCACCACATTGCCCCGAAACCATGGCGCATAGCTGCCCCATTCTCCCTGCCATGACCACGACGCGAATTCGGCAAAGGAACTGCGTGTGAACAGGCGACCGTAGAAGATGCTGTCTACAATGTTCCCCGCTGCACCGGCCAAAATCAATGACAACGCTTGACGGAAACCCCGGGGCGCACCCGACTTTCCAATCCGGTAAAGGTGAATGGACAGCAACACCACCGCAATCACCCTGAATGCGGTCAAAATGTATTTGCCCGTGGCACCCGGCAATGCCCAGCCAAAAGCCATTCCATCGTTTTCGATGAATTGAATGTCAAACACACCTGGAAGGCAACTCACCCTCTCACCCAGCGCAAAAGAGAGCTTGATGCCCACTTTTACCACTTGATCGAGGACCAACACTGCAGCCACAATCCATGCGGCACCGGCTGGCCTAGTATCTGAGCTCAACGCCTTTGGTCCTGCTGATTCTTGGCCTCGATGGACATGGTCGCGTGCGGCACGAGCCGCAACCGCTCCTTCGCAATCAACTTGCCCGTGACCCGACAAATGCCGTAGGTCTTGTTTTTGATGCGAAGCAAAGCATTCTCGAGGTTCATGATGAACTTCTGCTGGCGAGCCGCCAACTGAGCGGTCTCTTCTCTGCTCATCGTATCGCTTCCGTCCTCCATCATTTTAAATGTGGGGGCGGTGTCTTCTGTCCGGTTGTCGTCCTCGTAAGACAACGACCGTTGCAATTGATCAAAGTCAGAACGTGCCTGCTCCAGCTTGGAGTGAATCAGTGCTTCAAATTCCTGAAGATCTGAATCGGAGTAACGTGTATTGGCCATGGTTCATTAAATGGCGACCATGGCCATCGCCACGGTCATTTGGGGTTCCAATTCCTCCTCCTTCGCCTCTGGGCCAACAGGTGCCCACTTCACATCCTCTGCGAGGGTTTCGGTTCGAATATAGTCCATATTGGAAGCCACAGATTCCTGCAGTTCTTGTGGCCCGTCTAAAGTGAGGCGAATCCGATCTGTGACCGCCAATCCTGTGTCTTTCCGATGTTGTTGAATTCGATTGACCAATTCACGGGCCAATCCTTCACGGCGCAATTCCGGCGAAATCTCGATGTCCAAGGCCACCGTAAGGCCGCCTTCGCCCGCCACGAGCCACCCGGGGATGTCCTCGGTCTGAACATCTACGTCGTCCAACAAGAGCGCAACCGGCCCGTCGTCCAACGTGAGGTCCAATTGACCCTCTCTTTCCAACGTGCGAATTTCTTCTTGACCCAAGCCACCGATGGCCGCCGCGACGGCTTTCATGCGCTTGCCGTAACGCGGACCAAGCTTCTTAAAGTCCGCTTTCAGTCGCTTGGTAAAAATGGCGCTGTCCTCCGCAAGTGGCTCCACCGCCTTCACATTGACCTCGCCTTTCACCAGGTCTGCGACCGCTTTCAATCTCGCACCAAAGGCGGCATCCAAAACGGGCACCAAAATGCGCTGAAGCGGCTGTCTCACCCGAATTTTTTCTCGCTTCCGTAAGCTAAGCGTCAAGGAACTCAAGCGTTGTGCAAGGTCCATTCTGGCCTCGAGCTCAGCATCCCTCAAACCCTCATCTACACTCGGCCAATCGGCCAAATGCACAGATTCTTTTCCACCGAGGTCCTGCCACAGCCTGTCGGCATAGAAAGGGGCAATGGGAGACACCATCAACGACACAACGCTCAAGCAACTGTGCAGTGTGGCATATGCCGCTTGCTTGTCCACGTCTGACTCGCTCTTCCAGAACCGACGGCGTCCCAAGCGAACGTACCAATTGCTCAAGTCGTCCACCACAAAAGACTGAATCAAGCGGCCAGCGCGGGTGGGCTCAAACCCATCCAAGGCCGCTTCTACTTCGGCAATGCACGTGTGAAGCCGGCTCAAAATCCATTGGTCAAGCTCTGGCCGATCGGCCACAGCAGGCGCCGCAGATTGCGGGTCCCAATTGTCGATCCCCGCATACAAAGCCATGAAGGCATAGGTATTGTGCAGGGTGCCAAAGAATTTGCGTTGAACCTCACCAATGCCTTCGGTATCGAATCGAAGGTTGTCCCAAGGTTGGGCATTGGTCAACATGTACCAACGCGTGGCGTCGGGCCCATACTTGGTCAAAGTTTCAAAGGGATCCGCAGCATTGCCCAATCGCTTGGACATCTTCTGTCCGTTTTTGTCGAGGACAAGGCCGTTGGACATGACCGTTTTGTAGGCCACTTTGTCGAAAACCATCGTGGAAATGGCGTGAAGCGTGTAGAACCAGCCGCGGGTCTGATCCACGCCTTCTGCAATGAAGTCCGCAGGGAAAGAGAGTCCTCCATCAGGGCCCTCCACTCGATCCCGGTTTTCAAAGGGGTAGTGCCATTGGGCATAGGGCATGCTGCCCGAGTCAAACCAGACGTCGATCAAATCTGACTCTCTGTGCATGGGACGACCATCCGATGCCTTGAGCACAATCCCATCCACGATGTGCTTGTGCAAATCGATCTTGGCATAGTTGTCGTCGGACATGTCACCCGGCGCAAAGTCTGCAAAAGGGTGCGCCTCCATTAAGCCCGCGTCCACGGCTTCTGAGCAGGCCGCGTACAAGTCCTCTACCGAACCGATGCACTTCTCCTCCGAACCATCTTCGGTTCTCCAGATGGGAATGGGGATTCCCCAATACCGTGAGCGGCTGAGGTTCCAATCGTTGAGGTTTTCCAACCACTTTCCAAAACGGCCGGTTCCCGTGGCCGCTGGTTTCCATTGAATGGTGTCGTTGAGTTCCCGCATCCGGTCTTTGGCGGCCGTCGCGCGAATGAACCAACTGTCGAGCGGGTAATACAAAATCGGGCGATCCGTTCGCCAGCAGTGTGGATAGCTGTGCTTGTACTTCTCCACCAAGAATGCCCGTCCACGCGTCTTCAAGTCAATGGCGATTTCTACGTCGACCGACTTTTCCGGCGCGTCGCCATCGTGGTACTCCTGCTTTACAAAACGTCCCGCAAGCGGGCCACATTCAGGACGAAGGCGACCTTGAAGGTCCACCAAAGGAACGCCTTGGCCTTGGCCGTCGTCCACCAACATGGGCGGCACGCCTGCGGCTTGGGCCACCCTTGCATCGTCTGCACCAAAAGTGGGGGCAGTGTGCACGATGCCAGTGCCGTCCTCTGTGGTCACAAAATCACCAGGAATCACCTTAAACGCCGCTTCGGGCCTTTCCATAGGCTGCGTCCAATCGATCAACTGTTCGTAGCTCAACCCCACCAGGTCTTGGCCCTTTACCGTGGCCAGAACCTCAGACTCCGGCGCCTTTTTTCCGCCGAAATGTTGACCAAACAAGGCTTCGGCCAACACCACCACTCCGGCTTCTCCGGTGTAGCGATTCGCCGTCTTGACAATGCAATAGTCAATTTTTGCCCCCACCGTCAATGCGGTATTCGAAGGGAGCGTCCAAGGGGTGGTCGTCCAAGCCAACAGGTCCACAGGAAGCCCATCCGCTTTGCCTTGGGTCCAAGCGCGCACCTTGTCTGCGTCTGCCGGATTCAAACGAAACTGCGCCACCACGGTGGTGTCGGTGACGTCCCGATAGGCCCCTGGCTGATTCAGTTCGTGGCTACTCAAACCGGTGCCTGCCTTCGGGCTGTAGGGCTGAATCGTGTAGCCTTTGTACATCAACCCCTTTTGGTGGAGCTGTGAAAGCAACCACCAAACAGACTCCATGTATTTGGGCTGGTAGGTCACATAGGGGGCGTCCATATCGACCCAATACCCCATGCGGCGAGTCAGGTCATTCCACTCGCTTGTGTACTGCATGACCGACTCACGGCACGCTGTGTTGTAAGCCTCAATGGAGATCTTTTGGCCAATGTCTTCCTTGGTGATGCCCAAGGCTTTTTCCACGCCAAGCTCCACGGGAAGCCCGTGCGTATCCCAACCGGCTTTCCTTTCCACCCGCTCCCCTTTGAGGGTGCGATAGCGGCAAAACAAGTCTTTGAGGGCCCTGGCCATCACATGGTGAATTCCCGGCTTACCGTTGGCCGAAGGTGGTCCTTCGAAAAACACAAAACGCCGGTCCTTAGGGCGGGCATCCACACTGCGCTGAAAAACGTTGTTCTCCTCCCATTGCTTCATCACCTCGTCGGCGATGTTGGGCAAGTGAAGGGGGCCTCGTTCAGGAAAACGTCGGTTCATGGGTCAATGGCGGGCTGGTCGGGGATTCCTTCCTGCCCGGTCGCGCGAAGATAACCCCCCACCTTGCGGCGCGGAAGGGTTAGATTTCACTGACCTTCAACATATTGGACATACCGGCCTCTGCAATCGGCATGCTCGCCACGTGGATGACGCGGTCTCCTGCCTGCACAGCGCCTTCCTTCTGAAGGATGTTTTTGACGTCCGCAATGGTGTGATCCGTCGACACCATCTTGTCGTAGAGATGGGCCTCTACCCCCCAGCACAGGGCCAACTGACCCAGAATGCTTTGGTTCCCAGTGAAGACATGGATGGTCGCTTTGGGCCGCTGGCTGGCCACCTTGTAGGCGGTGTAACCACTAAAGGTCATGGTCACAATCGCCTTGGCCTCTACCCGCTGAGCCAGTTCGCAGGCATTGTAACAAATGGCGTCGGTCACCTGACGTTCAGGTCGAATCGTTTCCGGTTCGCGGAACAAGTGATAGATCCTTGGCTCTTTTTCGATTTCCGTTACAATCAATCGCATCGCTTTGATGACTTCAATGGGATGCTCTCCCACCGACGTCTCGCCACTCAACATGACTGCGTCAGCGCCGTCCAATACGGCATTGGCCACGTCGGTCACCTCTGCCCGTGAAGGCGCGATGCTGTCGATCATGGACTCCATCATTTGCGTCGCCACGATCACCGGCTTTCCTTGACGCTGGCACATCTCAATGGTGCGCTTTTGAATCATCGGAACCTGTTCCATGGGCACTTCGACGCCCAAATCTCCTCGGGCAATCATCACCGCATCGGTACTTTGGACAATGCCCTCTAGATCTTCGACCGCCTCCGGCTTCTCGATTTTGGCCACAATGCGCGCATGGCTTCCCGCACTTTGAATGCGCGCACGCAAATCCACAACGTCTTCGGATGAGCGGACAAAACTGAGTCCAATCCAATCCACACCCAGCTCGAGTGCAAAGTCTAAGTCTGCGCAATCCTTGGGTGTCAAGCTTGGCAAGCTGATCGCCGTCGAAGGCAAATTCAATCCCTTTCTGGAATTCAGAATGCCGCCGTGCTCAACCACGCACACCACCGTGTCTACTCCGTTGGACTCTTCCACGCGCAACCGCAACTTCCCATCGTCAAGCAACACAGGTTCCCCGGCCTTGACATCGGCTGCAAACTTCTCGTAGCGGGTCCACGCTAGGTCGGCGTTGCCCGTGCCCTCGCCCACCTTAATGGTCAACTTGGATCCCGCAACAAGCTCTGCGCCGTCCTCCATCATGCCCACCCTCAACTTTGGGCCTTGCATGTCCGCCAGCAACGCTGTGTGCGTGCCGAGCTTATTGTCTATGTCTTTGACCCTTTGGACCGTGGTCGCATGGGTCTCGTAATCTCCGTGGGAGAAGTTCAATCGGATCACATTGACCCCTTCACGGATCATGCCTTCCAAAACGTCCGACGACGTGCTTGCAGGGCCGACTGTGGCCACGATTTTGGTGAATTTCTGAGACATCATACGACGTTCTTTCCTAGGTTTCATTCGTAATAAAGCACCTCGTGTCCGCGCACAGCTTTGGCCTCCACAGGGAAGCATGCTGCCACGCGTCTCATGGTGCGCAGCCCATCCATCAACTGACTCGCCTGTTCTCCAATAATGGATTCAATCCGAAGCAGGTAGTCAAAATGGACAAGGTTGGGGATCATTGCCCCTTCCGGTGACCGGTTCCAGACAACATCGAAGGTCCATCCTCCGAATTCGTCTTCATGCCGCCAAACACAGTGTTGACTTGGCGGACGCTTTTTGTGAAGCACCTGCAGCTCCTGGTGAAAGGAGAGTTCGGTGCCCAAGGCTCGATTGAGGTTCCAGCAGAATCGATGGCCTGCATCAGCACAGCTTACCCCAAGAAAGTCAAAGGGTAATTCCTCTTCCTCGATGTCGAGTCGAAGGGTGGCTGCCATCGCTGTTCAGACCAGCGTCCCAAAACAGGACCCTTAGTCGTTGCCGAAGATATGACGACAAGCAACGCGGGCCGCCGCTTGCTCTGCTGACTTTTTTGACGGGCCATCGGATGTGCCCATCACCTTGCCTCCAACCAACACTTGCATCTCATAACGGTGCTCGCCATCTCGCTTGAATTCTCGCACCACATTGAATTGAACTTTCCGCCTGCGCTTTTGACCCCACTCGTGGAGTTTGCTCTTGAAGTCCACGGTCGCCTGCAGGCGATTTTCCATGTCGAACCGCTTGAACAGTTTCAACACTCCGCGCTGCGTGCGACGAAATCCCTTGTCCAAAAACACGGCCCCCACCAAAGACTCCATGGCGTTTCCAAGCAAGGATGCGTGCACGGTCCCCTTCCCGGTTTGAGCGTCCAACACATGGCCCACTCCTATTTCTTCTCCCAACCAATTCAAGGCTTCTCGGCTCACCAACCGGGCTTTCATCCGGGTCATCTCTCCTTCGTCACCCTGAGGAAATTGCCGGAACAGCATCTCCACAACCACCATGTCCAAAACGGAATCTCCCAGGAATTCCAAGCGCTCATTGCTCGGCAATCCATCTTGTTGACAGGAAAGGGAACTCGAATGCCGAAGCGCCTCGAGATAATGACTCAGTGTGGAAGGGCGCACGCCGAAATGGCGGCGAATGAACCTCTTGATGCGTGCTTCTCGTGTGCTCCGAATACCAAAAGGCATCAGAACTTCCGCACAATCACCGAAGCGTTGTGACCGCCAAAACCAAAGGTGTTGGACAGCGCAGCGCGAACAGTCCGCTCTTTTTTGACGTTGAAAGTGTAGTCCAACGATTGATTCAACGCTGGATCTGGATCCGTCGAGTTGATCGTGGGTGGCACCACATCTTCGGTTATGGCCATAATGCAGGCCAATGTCTCAATCGCACCGGCTGCACCGAGCAAGTGACCCGTCATCGACTTTGTGCTGGAAATGCTCAACGTTTGGGCGTGGTCACCAAAGACTTCCTCAATGGCTTTGACCTCGGCCAAGTCCCCGAGCGGTGTCGATGTGCCGTGCACATTCACGTAGTCCAACTCATCTGGAGACATTCCCGCGTCTTGGAGTGCCGCACGCATCACATTTCTCGCACCCAATCCTTCGGGGTGTGGCGCTGTCATGTGATGAGCATCCGCGGATGCTCCGCCGCCCATCACCTCACAGATGATGTTGGCTCCGCGGGCTTGCGCATGCTCTAAAGACTCTAAAACAACAGCTCCTGCACCTTCTCCAAGCACGAAGCCATCGCGGTGTACATCGAATGGCCGTGAAGCCACAGATGGGTCTTCGTTGCGCGTCGACAAGGCTTTCATGGCACCAAAACCGCCAATTCCAGCCTCGACCACTGCCGCCTCGGCACCGCCACTGACCATGGCGTCGGCCTTTCCGTAGCGAATGGCATTGAACGCATCAATGATGGCGTTGGTGGCACTGGCACAGGCCGATACGCAAGCGTAGTTCGGCCCCCTAAAGCCGTATTCCATGCTGATGTGACCAGCACAGATGTCCCCGATCATTTTCGGAATGAAGAACGGATTGAACCGTGGCGTTCCATCTCCTGATGCGAAGGACATGATCTCTTGTTGGAAGGTGAACAAGCCACCGATTCCACTGCCAAAAATGACACCAACCCGGTCGAGATCAGGGTTGGACTCTGCCAATCCGGATTGGGCCACCGCTTGACGCGCCGCCACCATTCCGTATTGGGCATAAGGATCCAGTTTGCGCGCTTCTTTTCGATCGAAGTGCTCAAGCGGATCCCACCCCTTCACCTCACAGGCGAATTGGGTCTTGAATTTGGAGGCATCAAATCGGGTAATGGGTCCAGCTCCACTCACGCCCTGTTTGAGGGCGGCGAAGAAAGACGGAACGTCGTTGCCTAAAGGAGTCAGGCAACCCATTCCCGTGATGACGACACGGTTCAGCTCCATGCGGGGCTTACTTCGCGTTCTCGATGTATTCGATGGCTTGGCCGACAGTACCGATTTTCTCGGCCTGGTCGTCCGGGATGGCAATGTTGAACTCTTTCTCGAATTCCATGATCAACTCAACGGTATCGAGAGAGTCAGCACCAAGGTCATTGGTGAACCCTGCTTCGTCGTTTACTTCAGAAGCTTCTACGCCGAGCTTGTCGACGATGATTGCGGTCACTTTTTCGCGGATTTCAGACATGCTTTCAGGTGTTGTGAATGCGGTGCAAAGTAAATGCCCCTTTTCTTAGTTACGGCCACTGATTTCGCCCTTGGAAGGAAAGTTCCATCCCCAATGGTTGAAAACACACGCAACCCACTAAAAATGAGCATTTTAATTCTTTACTTCTCCTCGGATTTCGGGTAATGATTGAGGATTTCGTTCAATGGTTTCCGAAAAAGGTTAGGCACAGTAGCATCAGATGAGGGCCATCCCACGGGAATGTTCAGAAAAGCGCGCTCATTGTCGGGACGGCCCAAGATTTTAGCCAAGAAATTCATGGGCGAAGGGGTGTGCGTCAGGGCAACCAACCCGGCGGCATGCAAAGCGGCCAAAAGGAAACCCACCGCGATTCCACAACTCTCAGACACATAGTAATTCGGCTTGCGCTGCCCTGTTTCTTCGTCGACTTCGTGGATCTTTTTGAACACCACAATCAGCGCAGGCGCCTCCTCGATGTAAGGTTTGATGTGGTCTGTTCCCAATGGGGACAAATCATCCAGCCACGCCTGGGTCATCCTTTCTTCATAGCTCAAGCGCTCTTCCTTTTCCACTGCCGTTCGAATCTGCTTGCGCAATTCTACATCGGTCACCACGCAAAAAGACCACGGCTGCATGTGCGCGCCGCTGGGCGCGGTGCCCGCAATGTGTATGGCTTTCTCCAACACCTCGAGGGGAACAGGTTCTGAGCTGAACGAACGCACACTCCTGCGTTTGGACATCTCCACGTACATGGCGTCCAATCGCTTGGCCATTTCGGCCTCAGACAAACGCGGCAAAGCGTAAGGGATCCGCGCTGCGCCTTCCTTCATTTTCTGCGCAACTGATTCCGAATGTCCTTCATTAGATCTGATGCATAGACAAACTGATCCAGAGACTGAACCCCACTGTCGAGAATGCTCTGGCGATCGCCATGCCAAGCCACACGCCCTTCGTGCAAAAAGTGAATGCTCTCTCCGATTTCAATCACGCTGTTCATGTCGTGGGAAATGACCACCGTGGTGGTTCCGTATTCATGGGTCAGGTCCTTGATCAAGTTGTCGATGATGATGGCCGTTTGCGGGTCCAACCCTGAGTTGGGCTCATCGCAAAAGAGGTACTTGGGCTTGCCTACAATGGCGCGCGCCAAGGCAACCCTTTTTTGCATTCCCCCCGAGACTTCCGCGGGAAACCGATGCTCCGCCCCCAGAAGCTCAACCCTGCGCAAGCATTCCATGGCCCTCGCCTTTCGCTCGTCTTCGGACATTTCTCCAAACATGCGGAGCGGAAACTCCACATTTTCCAAAACGGTCATGGAGTCAAACAAGGCGCCGCCTTGGAACAACATTCCAATTTCGCGCCGGACGGCCTCACGGCCTTTCCGATTCAACTCAGAAAACACCGCACCCCCATATTCTACGCTGCCAGAGTCCACCTCCAAAAGACCGACCATGCACTTGGTCAACACTGACTTTCCTGAGCCGCTGCGGCCAATGATGAAATTGACCTGTCCCGACTTGAATTCCGCGTCGATGCCGTGCAAAACAGCCTTGTCGCCAAAGGCCTTTTTTACGCCCTTGGTCCGAATCATGTCAACAGCAATTGGGTGATCACCAAGTTGGCCACCATGACAATGACCACGCTGTACACCACAGCTTTGGTGCTAGAGCGACCCACCTCGCGCGCCCCCCCTTGCGTGTAATAACCGTGGTAGGCACTCACGCTGGTGATGATGAGCGCAAACACACATGTCTTGATCAACGCGTAGGTCACGTCGAATGGACTAAAGTCCATCTGAAGACCGTACTCAAAGTCGGCATAGGTGCTGAGTTCAGCAACGTCACAGATCAACGCTCCAGCGCCAATGCCCAACACCATGGAGATGATCACCAAGAAGGGGAAAATCAACAACGCCGCCACCAATTTGGGCAACACCAAATGCGAGATGCTGCGCACGCCCATAACCTCGAGCGCGTCGATTTGCTCGGTGACCTGCATCGTCCCGATTTGAGATGCGATGTTGGACCCCACTTTGCCCGACAAAATCACCGGGATAATGGTGGGCGCAAACTCCAAAATCATGGTTTGTCGAACAGTGAACCCTACGGTGTAGGCGGGAATCCAACCTCCAATTTGATGGGCCGTTTGAATGGCAATGACCGCGCCCATGAACAAGCTGAGCAAGGCAACAATGCCCACACTCTGAACCCCGATGGCTTCGAGTTCTACGACCGTCGCATTCACGAAAACCTTGCTTTTCTGCGGGCGGCGCAAAGCGGCTGCAAAAAAGGAGAAGAACCGTCCAATGTGGAAGAGAAAGGCCATGCCGTGAAAACGAAGGTAAGCACCGGGCGCGGCGATGAGGATTGTCACCCAAATGGGACGCTTCCGTCAATGAAACAGGGCCCTGCCCCTTGCAACTTCGCCTCAATGGTCAACGGCAATCCGCCTTCGCCCCCGCAGCGACACGCAAGCTGGCCCCAATTGCGCCGACATATACACCTACATAAGCACCTCTGGCGCTGCGCCGGTCCTTTCCGGCGCGGCGCAGGGGTCTCCTTCGCTTCCAAGCGAATCAAACCAAGGGCTCTCCCTTTTCGGCCTTGAGGCGAGAAACGAGTTGCTTGACCCACTGCTCTTCACTTCTTGGACAAATCAGCAGCGCATCGGGCGTGTCGACCACAATAAAGTCCTCTAGGCCTTTGGCTACGATGAGCTTCTTGCCTTCGGCAGCCACCATCAAACCACTCGAGCCGTCGGAAATCAAAGCGGCACCAGACACTGCATGGCCTTCGTCGTCTCGGTCGAGCTTTTCGTACAAGGAGCCCCATGTGCCCAAATCACTCCAACCATACTCTCCCAGGACAACGCCAACATTTGGCGCCTTTTCCATGATGCCATAGTCGATGCTGATGTTTTCGGCTGCTCCATAAATGGCCAAAATTGCCGCCTCTTCTCGCGCGGTTCCCAAGTCCCCTTTGTGCTCTTCAAACAAATTGTGGAGGTCCGGCATTTGGTCTTCAAAGCGATCGAGAACCGATTGAACAGACCACACAAAAATCCCCGCATTCCAACAAAAATCCCCAGACGCGAGGAACTTCTCAGCCAAGGCCAAGTCTGGCTTCTCGGTGAACGTACGCACTTGACGTAAGCGTTGATCCTCTGCACCTGGCAAGTCCTCGAACTGAATGTAGCCATACCCGGTATCGGGTCGTGTTGGGGTAATGCCCAGAGTAAGCAATTGATTGGAGTTGGACGCCCGATGGACCGCCACTGAAAGCACATCCAAAAATCCAGCTTCGTCCTCAATCAGGTGATCTGCAGGGGCCACCACCATGGTGGCTTCGGCGTCCCGGGCCACAATACGCCGCGCCGCGAATGCCAGACACGGTGCAGTATTGCGCATGAACGGCTCACACAAAACTTGATCTTCTGGAATCCCGGGCAACTGGGCCAATATATCGGCTTTGTAACGGGCATTGGTCACCACATAAAGCCGGTCCATTGGCACCATGGGGGCCAAGCGATCGGCCGTCATTTGAATGAGCGTCCGTCCACGGTCGAGAATGTCAAGAAATTGCTTCGGCCTTGCCGAACGGCTCATCGGCCAGAATCGGGATCCGACGCCACCGGCCATGATGACCGCGTATGTGTGCTCTTGTTGGGCCATGTCGATGTGCCTTTCAAATGGGGGGTCTGCAAAGATACCCCTTGCTTTTGTGTGGTGTGCACCGAAAAAGAAGGACACGTCTTGCACTTCGGTCGCCGCTTCCGCTTCGGGCGGTGAACATGCCTTTGTGGCGCACAACCCAACGCAAAAACCGCCAACAACGCCAGGGCAATGGCCCGTGGGCCCCACAAGCGTTTGGCCATTCCTGCTTTCATTCCTGACCTGTCATGTCACCAGGCACCACCCACTGGTCGTATTCAGCCTCGGTCAAGTAAGCCAAGGCCAAGGCGGCAGACTTGAGCGTGGTGCCTTCCACATGTGCCTTCTGCGCAATCTCTGCCGCTTTGTAGTAACCAATGTGAGGGTTCAGGGCGGTCACCAGCATCAAACTGTCGCCCAGAAGCTGATCGATTCTCGCGCGATTGGGCTCAATGCCCTCCACGCAACGCTCTGCGAAAGAGGCGCAGGCCTCGCCAAGCAGGCGCGCTGACTCCAAAATATTCCGCGCCATCATGGGCTTGAACACGTTCAGCTCAAAATGTCCCTGGGTTCCTGCAACCGTTACGGCTACATCATTTCCCATCACTTGGGCACACACCATTGTCAAGGCCTCGGCTTGGGTCGGGTTCACCTTGCCGGGCATGATGCTCGACCCCGGCTCATTGGCGGGAAGGGACAACTCCCCTATGCCGCTTCGTGGACCGCTTCCCATCATGCGGATGTCGTGGGCAATTTTATTGCAACTGACCGCCAACTGCTTGAGCGCACCGTGGGCTTCGACCACCGCGTCATGTGCGGCCAAGGCCTCAAACTTATTCGGCGCTGTTACCAAGGGAAGTCCTGTGGAATCCGCCATGTGAGACGCCACCAATTCTGAATAGCCTTTTGGGGTATTCAATCCAGTTCCAACAGCAGTACCACCCAGCGCCAGTTCCGACAAATGACCCAGAGTGGAACGCAAAGCGCGCAAACCGTGGTTGAGTTGAGCAACATACCCTCCGAACTCCTGACCAAAGGTCAAGGGCGTGGCGTCCATCAGGTGAGTCCGACCAATCTTGACCACATCGGACATTTCTTCGGCCTTGGTGGCCAAGGCATCCCGCAGGCGCTCTACTCCAGGAATGGCGGTGCGCACAATGCGATCATATGCCGCGATGTGCATCGCTGTGGGAAAGGTGTCGTTGGAACTTTGCGACTTGTTTGCGTCGTCATTGGGATGAACGGGACGCTCTCCCTCGCCAAGGACGCCACCGGCCAGCACATGTGCGCGATTGGCAATGACCTCGTTCAAGTTCATGTTGGATTGGGTGCCCGACCCCGTTTGCCACACCACCAAAGGGAAGCAATCATCCAATTCTCCAGCAATGATTTCCTGACAAACCCGCACGATCAAATCGCGCTTGGGTGCAGACAGGACCCCCAAATCACAATTGGCCTTGGCCGCCGCCATCTTGAGGTGGCCAAAGGCGTGAACCACCTCAATGGGCATACTGCCCGATGGGCCGATGGGGAAGTTGTGTCGGCTGCGCTCTGTTTGGGCGCCCCAATACTGGTCCGCAGGCACGGCCACTTCGCCGAGCGTGTCCTTTTCAATTCGGGTCTTCATCTGTATTTCCTGTTGGATCCGTCAGACTTCGTTGGCGGATCGTTCTGCCGCGAAGTACATCAAGTTCGCCTTCAACATGGGCTCAATCTCCCCATTGAGAACGGCGTCTGAGTTGGACGTCTCGTAGCTTGAGCGGACATCCTTGACCATTTTGTAGGGTTGCAAAACATAGGACCGGATTTGCGATCCCCATTCGATTTTCTTCTTGCCCGCTTCGATTTCCGCACGGGCTTCATTGCGCTTGGCCATCTCCATTTCGTAGAGCTGAGACTTGAGCAACTGAATGGCTTTTTCCTTGTTGCCGAGCTGTGATCGCGTCTCGGTATTGTCGATGATAATGCCCGTTGGCTTGTGTCTCAGTCGAACACCCGTTTCCACCTTGTTTACGTTTTGACCCCCTGCACCGCCAGATCGGAACGTGTCCCAGGTGATGTCAGAAGGGTTAACGTCAATCTCAATGGTGTCGTCAACAAGGGGATAGACGTAGACCGAAACAAAGGAGGTGTGCCGCCGTGCCTGTGAGTCATAAGGACTGATGCGCACCAATCGGTGTACGCCATTTTCACCCTTAAGCATGCCAAAAGCGTAGTCTCCATCCACCTCCATGGTCACTTGTTTGACCCCTGCCACATCGCCGTCTTGCCGGTCAATTTCCTTGACCTTAAAGCCCGACTTGTCCGCATACATCGTGTACATCCGAAGCAACATGCCCGCCCAGTCACACGACTCGGTTCCGCCCGCACCCGCCGTGATTTGAACCACGGCATTCAAACCATCGGCTTCGTCCGACAGCATCTGCTTGAATTCAAGGGCTTCGATGCGCTCGATTAAGATGGCGTTCTGCGCCATGACCTCCTCTTCGGTGCTTTCGCCTTCTTTGAAAAACTCAAACAAGACTTGAACGTCCTCTACCGCCGTCTCCGCTGCCCCAAACTGTTCGAGCCAAGCCTTTTTGGTCCGCATCCGACGCATGACTTTTTCGGCCTCTTTCGCATCGCTCCAAAACTCGGGGTCTTGGGTCAACTTCTCGTCTTCGAGAATGTCGATGCGTTTTTGATCAATAGAGAGGTAGCCGCGCAAGGCCTCAACGCGGTTCCGGGAGGTTTGAATCTGGTCTGCAGTCAGCATGGGAGGTCAAAGTTAGTCGGAGACAGCGGCCTTCACCGCCCGCTTTGCGCATTCAAATGTGAATCCTCGACGAAGCAGGGCTGCCAGCGCCTTGTCTTCGGGCGCTGAGCCGCGAATTCGGCGCCATCCTTTGGCCGCGCGTAAGGCGGCCAAATCAACCTCAACCGAACCCACCTCAGCCAGCGCAGAATCGGCCATCGCTCCCGTTATCCCATGCACTTGAAGCAACGCCGCCTTCACCTTAGCCGGGCCCCAATTCTTCAAGCGAATGTGGTCCGTCGCAAAGGCGTTGGCAAAACGCGTGCGGTCCACAAACCCCTCCGCTTCGAGTATCTGCAATTGTGCTTCTGCCGTGTCCTCTGCCCCCCAGTCTCTCAACTTCCGGAGGACTTGAATCGGGGATCGTTCGGCACGCGCGCACCAATTTCGTATCTTCGGGTGTACATCTTGTTTTGAATCCACGCGGAAAGCTAACGCTGACCGCCCACACGAAAGTGTCCAACCGAACAACGTCGGGAACGCCCGATGCCGACTAAACGAATTGCCATGAAAGCCGAGATCAACCAACGCATTGCCGCGTTGCTGGAAAACCCGGAAATTGAGACTGTCCGTGTAGAAGTGCGCACAGCCTTTGAAGTCTACCGCGACGCGCGGGAAAAAGACGTTACCGTGCAACGGGAGGCGTTTGACAAAGAGGAACACGCTGCGCCCGAGCCCGGAGAAGAGCCCATCCGCTTTGAATACAAGCCGGATGAGGAAGACGGCAAGAACGACGAGATGTACCAGGCCTTTCGCGACAGGGAAAAGGCCTGGCGAGAAAAAGTGGCCGCCGAACAACGGGCCAACCTCGACAACAAGCAAGCCATTTTGGCCAAACTCAAGGAGTTGGTGGCCAATGAAGAACACATTGGCAAGATGTTCGATGCGTTCAACACATTGACCGAAGAGTGGAATGCCGTTGGCAACGTTCCGGGAGACCAATACCGAGACATTCACGACACTTGGCATCGCCTCCGCGACGAGTTCTTCTACAACGTCAACATATACAAGCAGCTTCAAGAAAATGACCTTCAAATCAATTTGAAGAAAAAAGAAGCCTTGATCGAACAAGCCGCTCAACTCGAAAGCGTCACCGAGCTCAAAGAGAAAGAGATGTTGTCTCGGAGCTACATGAAGGCTTGGTTCGACATTGGCCCAAGTCCACGTGAGTCATACCAAGAATTGGCCGACACCTTTTTTGGACACACAAAAAAAGCCCTTGAAGCAGTCAAGGCCCATTACGATTCCATTCGCGAGGGGTTCCAAAAGCACCTCGAAGCCAAGCAGGCCATTGTAGAAGAGGTCCGTGCTTTGTTGGACGTAGAAATCACCAGTCCTTCGGATTGGGCGCCCCAAGCCGAAAAGGTGAAGGCCCTTCAAAAGAACTGGAAGCTGGTCGGATTTGCAGGCCGAAAAGACGATCAAGAAGTTTGGGAGCAATTCCGTGGGCTTTGCGATCTGTTCTTCCAAAAGCGCGACGCGGCCTTCTCCGATGTGCGGGCGGCCCAGCAAAAAGTCAAAGAGCGCAAGCAGGCCATCGCAGAAGAAGCGGCAAGCTTGTCGGACAGCCAAGACTGGAAGAACACGTCGGACAAGTTCATCGCCCTCCAAAAAGAATGGAAGGAGCTGGGCTCTGCGGGACCCCGAGACGAAAACAAGCTCTGGCGGAAATTCCGCGGGGCTTGTGATCAATTCTTTACCGCGCGAAAGGCGATTTATGCCGACCGCGACAAAGAGCACAAAGCCAACCAAGTGAAGAAAGAAGCCCTGATCAAAGAGGTAGAGGCCTTTGAGCTTTCAGGCAAGCACGGAGATGACCTGCAGTCCCTGAAGGCCTTCTCTCAGCGTTGGGCAGAAAGTGGCCATGTCCCGAAGCGTGTCTTTGAGCAAGTCGTGGACCGGTATCGTGCCGCCATGGACGTGAAATACGACGCCCTCGGTGCCAAGCGGAGTGAGCGTTCCGTGGAAGCGTACAAAAACCGCGTAGAATCCTTGGTGACTGGAGAAGGCGCCGAGCACATGGCGCGCAAAGAAGAGCGGATCATGCGCGACAAAATGGACCGCTTGCGCAAAAGGGTGGCCCAGTACGAAAACAACATGGGCATCTTCACCGGAAAAGGTGCGGCCTCCATTATGGCCGACCTCCAAAAGAAGATTGAGTCCGACAAACGTGAAATGGACGAAATCCGCCGCAAGCTCAAAATGTTGCGCGAAGCACGCCAAGGGAATCAGGCAGACTGACCCAAGTGCTGTTTGTACATATTAAAGACGCGTTGGGGCAAATCCAACCGGTCTGCCTGTTTGTCTAAAAAACCCAAGACATCGTATTCAGCCACCGCTTTTTTCAGCTCGCTCAAATCAAAACCTGACAGAAAAATCACAGGGTGATCAAGATTGAGCGAACGAATCAGTTGAAGAAAGTCAACGCCGTCAATGGTGGGCATTACAGAGTCCAGCAGAATCAAATCCAAGGGTTGAGTGGTCAAGAAACTTACCGCTTCCACGACATCCGAGGTGGTTTCCGTATGGATTCCTTCGCGCAGAAATTGACATTGCGTCAAGGTGAGGGCCATCTCATCGTCATCGACGTAGAGAATGCGCATGAGAGATTCGTCGGGCATGGGATCTACAAGATGAGTTTGTTTCGAAGACCAAATGGGGTGCAACCCACCTCTTCCTCTTGTGGGAATCCTCCCTTGACGCTCAACATCTCATGGCCAGCGCTTCGCTACGCCAGTTCACACTTTCCAAATGACGAAGAATGCCCGGCAACAAAACCTGGAGTCGCGGCCCGGCCTTTTCACTGTCGTGCATGACGGCAATGGCCCCCGGCATGAGGTTACGGAGGGTCGCATGCAAACAGCTTTCCCCTGAACGGCGCCGGTCAAAGTCTCCGGTCAACAAGTTCCACATGACCACCTGCCCCCTTGCAGAGATCGCCTTGGCCTGCCGATGGGTAATGCGGCCATAAGGTGGACGGAAAAGTCCAGATGACGTGAGCGTCTCGCACTCCATAAAACTCCTCAGGTAAGTGTAGTGCGGAGTGCTCCAACCCGACTCGTGACGCATGGTGTGGTTTCCCCATGCATGACCTTCGTTTCGAATGCGGTCGAACAGCCCGGGATGCCGCTCGATATTTTCCCCAACACAAAAAAACGTGGCTTTTTGCCCCTTTTCGCCAAGTTGATCCAAAACAAAAGGCGTCCATTCCGGATGGGGCCCATCGTCAAAAGTCAAGTGGACGGCCTGTGCTTCCCCGGCCCATAGAAATTGAGGGAACATGGGTGGAACAGCCGTGGGAATGCGCGTTCGATACACGCAAGCAAGTTCGGTAAAGCGCGGGCAAAACCGCACAATCTTACTGCATTTACACACCCCATTGCCGGGGTATCTTCGCACCCTCATCGCGCGCGCAATGGAATACGACTTCAAGGCCATTGAGGCCAAATGGCGGGACCGCTGGACAGCGGAAGAAACATTCACTGCCCAAGAGCGGGACGACAAGCCCAAATACTATGTCTTGGACATGTTTCCCTACCCAAGTGGAGCTGGCCTCCACGTGGGACACCCTTTGGGCTATATCGCATCCGATGTGATTGCCCGATATAAGCGGCAGCGCGGATTCAACGTTCTCCACCCTCAAGGCTACGATAGCTTTGGTCTCCCTGCCGAGCAGTATGCCATCCAAACCGGGCAGCACCCGGCAGTGACCACTGCAAAAAACGTGGCCCGCTACCGTGAACAGCTGGACTTGTTGGGATTCAGTTATGATTGGAGCCGAGAGGTTCGAACCAGCGACCCCGACTATTACCGATGGACCCAGTGGATTTTCGGACGCCTATTCGAGCACGGCTACGACCGTGCCACCAACAAGGCACAACCCATTGCCTCGCTCGTCGAACAATTTGAAAAGCAGGGCAACGTCGACTTGGACTGGGTGGTGGGAGACGACACCCTTGCCGAGGCTGGCCAATGCCATTTCGGAGCCCATTTTAACGGGGAATTCAGTGCAAAGGACTGGGACGGATTGAGCGCCCAAGGTCAGAGCGACGTACTCATGGCCTACCGCCTCGCCTACTTGGCCGACAGCGAGGTCAATTGGTGTCCTGCCTTGGGAACGGTATTGGCCAATGACGAAGTGATTGGAGGATTGAGCGAGCGCGGAGGCCACCCTGTGGTGAGAAAAAAGATGCGTCAATGGATGATGCGCATCACCGCCTATGCCGACCGCCTATTGGAGAGCTTAAACACCATTGACTGGTCGGACAGCATCAAAGAGGTCCAGCGCAATTGGATTGGAAGATCTACGGGTGCGCAGTTGTGGTTCTCTGTAGAAGGCCACGAAGATCAAACCATCGAGGTCTTTTCCACGCGTCCCGACACCCTTCATGGCGCCAGCTTTTTGGTTCTGGCCCCGGAGCACCCCTTGGTTTCCGAAATCACCACGGACGATCAACGCGCCGAAGTGGATGCGTACCAAACTGAAACCGCATCGCGAACCGAACGCGAACGCATGGCGGGTGACCGCGGCGCAACGGGATGCTTCACAGGCGCCCACGCAAAGCACCCATTGACAGGCAAGCTCATTCCCATTTGGATCGCAGACTATGTCTTGGCAGGCTATGGAACAGGCGCCGTCATGGCTGTGCCTGCTGGAGACCAGCGTGACTGGGAGTTCGCGAAAGCCTTTGGACTGGAAATCCCGGCCATTTTTGAAGGGCACGACATTGCCTCTGGTGCAATGACAGACAAAGAAGCCGTGCTGTGCAACAGCGGCGAATGGAACGGCATGTCCTGCCTTGCCGCATTGCCTCTGGCCATCGAGAGTCTCTCCAAGTCCGGATTGGCCACGCCCAAAGTCAACCACAGGTTGCGAGACGCGGTCTTCAGTCGCCAACGCTATTGGGGAGAGCCCTTTCCGATATGCTACGTCGATGACGTGCCTAAACTGATTGAGGGCCAAACGGTCTTGCTTCCCGAAGTCGACGCTTACCTGCCCACAGCATCCGGGGAGCCCCCCTTGGCCCGCGCTGAGCATTGGAATGTAGGTCAGGGCGACCGCATGGAATACAACACCATGCCCGGATGGGCTGGCTCGAGTTGGTACTTCCTCCGGTACATGGACCCGCACAACACAGAGGTGTTTTGTGACCGGGCCAAGAGTGACCATTGGGGCCAAGTTGACCTCTACATCGGCGGTGCAGAACACGGCACAGGCCACTTATTGTACAGCCGTTTCTGGACCAAGTTTCTTTTTGACCTAGACCTCATCGGTTTCGACGAGCCCTTCGCCAAAATGATCAACCAGGGGATGATCCTGGGACGCAGCAGTTTTGTCTACCGCAAGGAGGGGTCGAACACCTTTGTCACGTTTGAGGAGCGCAAGGCACATCGCACGCAGCGGCTTCACGTGGACATCTCTCTTGTCAAGAATGACGTCTTGGACCTCGATGGATTCCGCGCTTGGCGCCCAGAATTTGCCAATGCAGAATTCGTACTCAACGAAAACGAGGAGTACCGCTGTGGCAGCGAGGTGGAGAAAATGTCCAAGTCGAAATTCAATGTCGAGAACCCCGACGACTTGGTCGAACGATATGGAGCGGACACCCTCCGATGTTATGAGATGTTCTTGGGACCCTTGGAGCAAGCCAAACCATGGGACACACAAGGCATCAGTGGTGTTCATGGGTTCCTGCGCAAGCTCAATCGCCTGTATCGCAATGCCGACGGTGAGATTTTGATCCATGACGGGACGCCATCCCCAGAAGCAGAACGCGCCTTACACAAAGTCATTAAGAAAGTCACCGAAGACCTAGAGCGACTGAGCTGGAATACCGTTGTGAGCGCTTTGATGATTGGCGTGAATGAACTCACGGAAGCCAAAGCCCACGAAAGAAGCATTCTACAACCCTTGGCCGCTCTCGTGGCCCCATACGCCCCGCACATCGCGGAGGAGCTCTGGGAGATGTGCGGTGGTGATGGTCTCGCTGTCGATGCGCCGTGGCCAACTTGGTCGCCAGAAAAGCTCGTGGAATCAGAGGTCAATTACCCCGTTCAGTTCAACGGAAAGGTGCGTTTCCAATTCAGCACAGCTGCAGATGCCAGCCCTAAGGAAGTCGAGGCTGCAGTCTTGGCTGACGACAGAACCGTGCAACAGCTGCAAGGCAGAGCCCCGAAAAAAGTGATTGTGGTGCCCGGGCGCATCGTCAATATCGTCGGCTAGTCAATACCCTCCTCAAAAATTGAAGGTGGCGCCCAAAAGGCACCACCCACCCCCGTATTTCATCGTCGAAACTCAATTTTTTGACGATAAACATTCGATAATTTGTATTTGGTCGATTAATTAGCGATATTCGTAGACGCTTTTTTGTAATTGAACCTGATATAATCCTGTCAATGATTCCCTATCGCCTCTTCCTAGGCCTGCTTTTTACCAGCCTCTACTTGCCCATGTCGGCTCGTCCGATGATGTCCTCCCCTGCTCCCGAGGGCTACGAAATTGAACTCGAAGTTGTCTCCGAAGACATCGGCCTCTTGGTCGGCGCACTCGGCATCACGGACATGACCGGATACAGTTGTACTCGGTTGTATGTGACCATGAACAATGCAGACGACTTTATGTCGTCCGTTTCTGGAGACGGTCTCAACCCCACCTATGTCAACACCACAACGGACTTTTACCACGCCGTGTTGGGTGCGGGAACGCCCAATGGAATCAACAGCTTGCTCTTCCCGGTCTATCCAGACCTCGCGTACGACACCTGGATTACGATTGGCATCGACGGCGCCCCTAACGCCATGATGGGCGAAGGCAACGTCAGTACCGTGCAGTCCACGGACAACCCCTGGCTAACCAACTTCGACCCCGGCGGAGGTATGCCCGGCGGAGACTTGGCCATCGACGACTTGATCGGCGGTGCTTGGTACGCTTTGAACGGAGACTCCAATGGCATTGCGGGCGATGACCTTCGCGTGCTGATTGGTCAGTTCACCACCACAGGTGAAATCAGTGGGCAAGTCTATTGTCAAGTCTTCATTAACGGAGACGGATCCACGGAATTCCGCGACACGTTCTTCTTTGGCGGCACCGAAATTGAAGGGTGTCTCGACTTGGATGCTTGCAACTACAATGCCGAGGCCACAAGCGCAAACAACGATTTGTGCGAGTACCCACTCGACGTATGTGCTGAAGATTTTGTGGATTGCGACTGCAATTGCGTGAACGATGCCGACGCGGACAACGTTTGTGACGAGAATGAAATTCCAGGTTGCAGCGACTTGACAGCCTGCAACTACAGTGCATTAGCCACCGACGACGATGGCTCTTGTACCTATGCTGAAGACGGATACGACTGCGATGGTGGATGCTTAAATGACGCCGACCTCGACGGGATTTGCGATGCATTCGAGATTCCTGGATGTACAGAGGAGGCCGCTTGCAACTACAGCGAATTGGCAACAGACAATGACAGCTCATGCGAATTCCTCTCGTGCGCCGGTTGCACCGACAATACAGCCTGCAACTACGACGACACGGCCACCATTGCCGATGGATCATGTGAATTCCCCGAAGCCGAATACGACTGCGCAGGCAACTGCCTTTCTGATGTCGACGAAGACGGCGTCTGCGACGCCCTTGAAATTGCAGGCTGCACCGACTTGGACGCTTGCAACTACAGCGCCGAAGCCACTGACAACGATGGGTCTTGTGCGTTCGCTGAGGACGGATATGACTGCGACGGCAACTGTCTTTCGGATGGCGATGACGATGGCATTTGCGACGAGTTTGACCCTTGCGCCGACCCTGACCTCACCCCCATTGTTCTTCCCGTTGTGCCTTCGACCTACATCGCAGAGGTGTCCCTTAACGGCCAGCCCGTGATTGGGATGACCGTGTTCGCTACGGCGAACGGAGAGACCGTGGGCGTGGACGAGGCCTTTGATTTTGAGGGCAATTCGTGGGTCAGCATGACCCTCTATGTTACGGCTGGAGACGACGTAGAATTTCAATTGTTCGACGCTACTGAATGTGAGTTGTACGACTTGGACTTGACCATCACGGTCACAGAAGAAGGAGAAGAGCTCTCCACATTCGACAACCCGGGCAGCTTGCCCTTTTTGGGAGACGATGCCGTCTTGGGCTGCACCGATGAAACGGCTTGCAACTTCAATACAGAAGCCAATGTGGACGACGCGTCCTGCACATACCCAGACGCAGGGCTCGACTGCAACGGCAATTGCCTTGCTGACGCCGATTCAGACGGGATTTGCGACGAAGACGAGATCAACGGCTGTACCGATGTGGCGGCTTGCAACTATGACGTCACAGCCACAGACAACGACGGTTCTTGCGCATTCCCGCTCGACCTGTTTGGTTCTGAGTACGTGGATTGCGATGGAAACTGCATCACAGATGAAAACGAAAACGGCCTTTGTGACGAAGAGGAAGTGCTCGGCTGTACGGATGTCGAAGCGTGCAACTACAACATGGATGCCAATACGGATGACGCCTCTTGTACCTACCCCTTGGCCAGCTACCTCGACTGCGATGGGCTTTGTCTAAACGATGAAGACAACGATGGTCTTTGCGACGAAATCGAGGCGTGCTCGGATGCCGAGGCTTGCAACTACGACCCCTCGGCCATCGAAGTTGAAGCCGATTATTGCTTGATTATCGACACTGTTGCGGTCCATACAGCAGGAGACCTTGCTGGAATGACCACCTACAGGTACTATGTGAAATGTGCCAATGGCGCGGACTTCTTGAGTTCTGTGTCTGGCGACAGCACCAACCCTACCAGTGTAACCACCACCACCAGCTTCTTCCAAGATGCGATTGGCAGTGCGACTCCGAACGCCATTTCCCCTGTATTGTTCCCAGACTTTCCGAACCTGCAGTACGATTCATGGCTCACCATTGGTTTGGAGTCTGCACCAGACTTGTCTGCCGGTGAGGCGGTTGTGAGCACCATTCAAATGGCAGAAAATCCTTGGATCAGTGATTTCGATCCCGGGCTAGGCAACCCAGGTGGCAACATCTCAATCAACGACCCCATTGGAGGAAGTTGGTTTGCCTTGAATGGCGATGCCAACGGCGTTGCAAGCAACCATGACAACAACCAAGTATTGATTGCTCAGCTGACCACAGACGGTGCGGTTGAAGGTAATTTTTATGTCCAGGTCTTCGAAAACGGAGACGGAAGCAATGACTTGCGCTTCAACTTCAACATTGGCGACGCGTGTGTGACTCCAGACGAAGATTGTGAATACCCAGAGGACCTCTACGGAGCCGACAACCTTGACTGTGACGGAAATTGCTTGAGCGACACAGACTCCGATGGCGTTTGTGACGAAGACGAGGTCCTCGGATGTACCGACATCAGCGCTTGCAACTACAGCGACCTCGCCACCGACGAGGATGGCTCCTGCGAATTCACAAGCTGCGCAGGGTGTACCGATTTGCTCGCTTGCAACTATGACGGTGGCGCCACCATCGACAACGGCTCTTGTACGTTTGCTGATGCTGGTTACGATTGCGACGGAAACTGTCTCGCCGATGCCGACGAAGATGGCGTTTGCGACCCATTCGAAGTCCAAGGCTGTACCGACGTTACGGCGTGCAACTTTGACGAGAACGCCACCGACGAAGACAACTCTTGTACGTATGCCGATGCCGGATACGACTGCAGCGGAAACTGTCTCGCCGATGCCGACGAAGACGGCGTTTGTGACCCCTTCGAAATTGAAGGATGTACTGACGCTACGGCGTGCAACTTTGACGAGAACGCCACCGACGACAACGGTTCTTGCGTCCTCGCCGAAGAGGGGTATGACTGCGACGGAAACTGCCTCGCCGACACCGATGGCGATGGCATCTGCGACCCCTTCGATTCTTGTAACGAGCCCAATATGGATGTCGTGGTTCTCCCGGTCATCCCCAATACGCTGGTGGCCAACGTGACCCTCGACGGAATGCCCGTGTTTGGCTCAACCGTGATTGCCACAGCCAACGGACTGGTTGTTGGAACCGGAATCACCTTCGATTTTGAAGGCGCCTCCTATGTGAACATGAACATCTATCTCGAAGAAGGCCAAACGGTTGATCTTGACCTCTTCGAACCCGCCGGATGCCTTCTCTACGACCTCGATTTTGACTTGATCGCGACCGAAGAGGGCGGAGAGCTGGGAACGTTCGAAACTCCTGCAATTCTGCCTTACCTCTCAGCAGACGCTGTGGAAGGCTGTATGGACGAGACCGCTTGCAACTACAATGAAGAAGCAACGGTTCCCTCTACCTGTGTCTATCCAGAGCAGTTCTGTGGCGCCGATTACTACGACTGTGATTGTGAATGCCTTTCCGATGCTGACGGAGACGGAATTTGTGACGAGGCCGAGGTGCCCGGTTGCTACGACGCACTGGCGTGCAACTTCAACGCCGATGCCACAGATGAGGACAACACCCTCTGTACCTATGCTGAAGACCTCCTCGATTGCGAAGGCAACTGCCTTGCAGACGCCGACGGAGATGGCATTTGTGACGCGCTAGAAGTCCCCGGTTGTACCGAAGAGGGCGCTTGCAACTACGATGCAAACGCGACCGATGACGACGCATCCTGCCTGTTCCCAGAAGAGGGTTTTGATTGCGATGGCAACCCACTGGACCTCGACGATTGCGATCCAGATTGTATCAGCTTCGACCCTCCCATCTTGGACTACACTTTGGAGTGCCTCGAGGACCTCGAAGGCATCACATGCGAAAACCCAACCTCTGCGCTGAATGAGTGCACAGGAGAGACTTACGACGAAGTCGCTTGTGTGTCTACTCCATACACTCAGCCATATTCCACGGGTCCTGCCACCACAGCGTTCGGTATGGGTCCCGACGCCGCCATTCGAGTTTATGGACTCGAATTCGAAGGACTCGCAGAATCTGACTATTTCGTAGAGTCTGAAGAGGGATTGACCTTTACGCAATACGGAAACGGAGTTGCCACACTGACCGGTCACGTTGAAAACAACATCAACCCCAACCAGGGTTTTGAGGTCTTCTATGTGTTCCATGAGCGCGTAACGGGCGCAGAATGGGCGGACATGGGCCGCGGATTCAAGTACATCTACAGCTGTGAGAACCTGCCGTTCGATGAGTGGGACATGTACATGCTCAAGAGCGACCAAAGCTTCTTGAATGGAACCGGTGAATTTGAAGGCAGCAACTTGCGCCTGAACCACGCGCCAAGCAACGGCTACTTCGGGTTCCAAGTGGGACTGGGTGCCAATGACCACAACTGTGATTTCGGTCTCGGTGGTTGGTTTGGCTGGGAAGGCATCGTGAATGGCGTCGAAGTCAACGGCGCGCTCGGAGACGTGATTGTGGACCTTCAACTCGATGCGGTCACACCGGATCCGGAAGACCCATGCATCACCAACATCTACACTGTCTTTGACGACAGCTGTGGCGCGATCAATGTCACACAACAAATTTGCCGCCTCGACGAGACAGCGCCATTGTTTGACGATTGTCCTGCCGACATGGAGATCTCGTGTGAAGACGAGGTTCCAACGGCACCCATCCTCACTGCTACAGACAATTGCGACGACGAAGGAAGCCCCATTGTGGCTTATCTCGGAGAAATCGTGATTGACCAAACGTCCAGTGCTTGTTACACCTTGGAGCGCACTTGGTCCGCGACCGACTTGTTCGACAACGTGACCCTGTGTACCCAACTCATCCACGTTGTGGACGACACCGCTCCTGAAATCGACCTCACCCTTCCTGGCGACCTCGATGTTTCGGTATCGGCCATGTGTGAGGTGGACCTTTCCACAAACATGACGGGAATGGCCGTGGTGGATTACAGCGACAACTGCGCCTTTGCCTCGGGTGACTTGACTTTCGTTGATGTGGTCACAGACAGCATTTCTTCCGGTTGCTATACCGTGGAGCGCCGCTGGAGTGTGACCGCTGCAGACAGCTGTGGAAACACGGCCACCGAAACGGGCATTCAGTTGATTCACGTGTTGGACCAGCAAGCTCCAGTGATCACGCTAAGCGAGACACAAACGGAAATTGCCTGCGACGATTGGTCATGCGACATCGACCAGTTGGTGGCGCTCGGCTACGCCAGCTGGACCGACAACTGTGGCATCGACACGGCCTTCATTGATTGCCAACCAGTTTCTGGTGGATGCGTGTTGCCTGTACCCACTTGGGACGTCGCCTACACGGTGGTGGACGCTTGCGGAAATACGGCGACCACCCACCAATTCATTGAGTTGATCGACACGGTGGCCCCGACCATCGACATCACCTGCCCCGCGGACATTACCGTCCAGCTCGACGGCGATTGCAACGGCGAACTCGATCCAACCCAATCCGGGGAGGTGACCATCGTCAGCACAGACAACTGCGATGCAGCGCCCATCCTGTCGTACACCATTGAAGACAGCGAGCCAGACTACACCTGCGCCGACAGCGCTGGAACGTATGTCATCACGCGAACGTTCTTCGCGGTCTCCACTGACCACTGTGGCAATACAGCAGAAGCGAGTTGCACTCAAATCCTCACGGTCGAAGACGTGACAGCGCCTGTTGTGACTTTGCTCGAATGCCCGGCAGACATGTCTGTTGCGCTTGGCGAGGACTGCTCGGCCGACTTCTCTACAGATGCCCTCGGGATCCCCTCGATTGAAGCGGAAGACGGTTGCGATACAGCCCCTGCCACCTTCTTCGACTATTCAGATGGGCCAATCAGCCCACTTTGCGACGGTTCAGACGGAAGCGCAGACGGAAGCTTCAGCTTCGAGCGTACCTACCAGGCCTGGTCTGTAGACGCTTGTGGCAATGTGAGCGATACGCTGTCTTGTGTGCAGACGATCACCGCTTTGGACGAGACCGCTCCAGTGTTCAACAACTTCACGCCGTACACGTCGGTCTCTTGCGAATTGCTGTCGGATCCGCTGGATCCAACCCAGATTCCTTTGGAGGCGTTTGACAACTGCGATGGTGAGCTGACCCTGTCCATTGAGGCATGGCCATTGAGTGGCGCATGTCCCGGAAGTTGGATGCGGATTTGGACGGCAGAAGACGACTGTGGCAACACGACGCTGGCCGAACAATATGTTGCCCTTTATGATGAGGTGGCACCCGAGATTACTTGCCCTTCCGACACCTTGATGGTGATGGACCAGGACTTTGCCAACGACACCACCACAGCGGTTCTCGGTTTGGCAACTGCGACCGACAATTGCTCCGACGCGTCCGACATCGACATCACATACGAGGACACCAACTTCATGGTGGACTGCGATGGCGATGACAACTTGGCCGAAGGCACCATGACCTTTACCCGGACCTTCACTGCGGTGGACTTCTGCGACAATACAGCGTCCTGCAGTCAGTTGGTGACCCTGGTCGACAACTTGGGACCTTTGGTGAGCGTGGAAGATGCCACGGTGGCCTGCGTCGACTACGACCCTGCCGCTTCTTACGGTGAATTCACAGCAACGGACAACTTTGATACCGATGTCGCGTGGAGTTGGTCTGAAGACAGCGTATACAACCAGACTTGCGTTGGCGCCTTCCTCGTCGACCGAACTTGGACCTTTGTGGACGACTGTGGAAATGAAACCACCGCCCAACAGACCCTCACCGTCTTTGACGATGTGGCGCCGGTTGTGTTGGCTGGAGACATGGCCATTTCCCTCTCATGCGAAGAGTATGGAGACGAGATCGTGCCCGAAAACATCCTCATCGATGTGGAAGATGCTTGTGGCAGCGAGGTCACGGTGACCTTCTTCGACACGCCCTTCTCTGGAGGTTGTGTTCAGCCTGTGGGCATGTACATGCGGACCTACACTTTTGTGGACGATTGCGGAAACGCCAACATGTTTGAACAGTTCATTGAATTGTACGACGAAACACCACCTGTGGTCGACATGACCTGCCCAGAAGATGTGGTGGTCTCGTTGGATGCGAGCTGTGCCGCTGACCTCTCCGTGGACGCCCTTGGTTTGGCGACTGTGGTGGCCACCGACAATTGTGGCGGCGCTTCACCCGATGTGGAATTGACATGGGTCGACCACGACACCACGATCAGTTGCGCAGGAAGCTTCAGCTTTACGCGGACATTCACAGCCTTGGCCATCGACAACTGTGGCAACGAGACCATCGCCACGTGCGACCAGTCCATTGGAGCCGCAGACGTGACTGCGCCGACGTTTGTGGAAGACCTGCCTGCCGACGCGACCGCTGCATGCGATAACGTGCCTGCTGCAGCTGTGCTGACGGCAACTGACGCTTGTGACGACAACACTGTGGTGGCCTTTACTGAGGTGCTCAGCGACGACGATGACTGCGCCAACAACTACACCTTGTTGCGCACATGGACGGTCACAGACGATTGTGGAAACGAAGCCCAACACGAGCAAACGGTAACGGTTGTCGACGAAACAGCCCCTGAGTGGATCTCGGAATTGCCCTTAGACACCACGGTGTCTTGCGAGTCCGTGCCTGCTCCTGCGTCCTTGGAGGCAACCGACAACTGTGACGGTGCACTCGTGATCACCTTCAACGAAGGCGTGACCGAAGGTGATTGCGCACAAGGTCAAACCTTGACGCGCACCTGGAGCACCACGGACTGTGCAGGAAACGCCCTGTCTCATGTTCAGGTGATCACGGTGGTGGACACAACTGCCCCAGTGATTGAAGGCGAATTGAGCATCGACATTCCTTGCACCGACTGGGGCACGGACACGCTGTATGCCTCGGTCTCGGACAACTGCGATGCCGACATTGCCCTTGTGCTCTTGTCAGAGGCAGAATTCAGTGGCTCTTGCGCTGGAAGCTACCTCCTGACTTATGTGGCCATGGACCAGTGTGGCAATGCCGACACACTCATTCAATCGGTGAACCTCATCGATTCTGAAGCCCCGGTCTTCACCTTCGTTCCTCAGGACACTACCCTGTCTTGCGACAACGACTTTACGGTGGGGAGCCTCGGTGCCGCCGAAGCCGTCGACAACTGTACTTCAGAAGTTGAGATTGCGTACTCCGACAGCATCGTCTACTTCAACGATTGCAATGGAACGGCCGACGTTACCCGCACCTGGACTGCAGAGGACGAGTGTGGAAACGTAAAGACCGTGCTCCAATTGATTACCCTGATCGACGAGACCGCTCCTGAGTTTGTTGAGGCTTTGCCCGGGGACATGACCGTCGCTTGCGACAATGTGCCCTTGGCCGACATTCTAACGGCCATCGACAATTGCGATCCAGAAGTCACTTTGACCTACAGCGAAACGCAAGACGACGACGACCTATGCCCAAGTGACTATGTGATCACTCGGACATGGAGCTTGACGGACTGCGCTGGAAACGAGAACAGCCACACCCAAGTCTTGACCGTTCTGGACACGGTGGCCCCCACGTTTACCGCGGGACCACTCGACACCACGGTGGCATGCAACGCTGTTCCAAGTCCTGCAGACATCATGACGCTGCAAGCCAACGACAATTGCGACGCCGCACTGAGCTACGCTTATGTTGGTGAAGCGTTCGAAGGCGGAAGTTGTGCCGACGGTTACACCCTGACCAGAACGTGGTCTGCCACGGACTGTTCCGGAAATTCAACCGAATGGATGCAGACCCTGACTGTGATCGACACAGTGGCCCCAAGCTTGGACATTGTCCTCGCCAACGGCAGCCTAGCAACCGACACTACGGTGTCTTGCTTGGACGAGGTGCCTGCTCTTGAAGCCCTGGCTTTGGACGCATGCGATGCTGAACCTGCCCTGACGATGACCATCGATACGGTTGGGCTCGACGGTTGCGGAAACGCCACCTTGATCCACCACTTCGTCGCGACAGACAACTGTGGCAATACAGCATCGACAGAAGTCACCATTACGGTGTCCGATGAAGCAGCGCCCACGTGGCTCGACGTTTGCGGAATCGAGAATGGTGGTACGGTAGAAGTCTGTGCCGAAGATCACTTAGGCGACGCGCTGTTGCCTTCTCTTGACGCTTGCGATGTCTCAGCCATCGACAATTGCGGCGGAGACGTGACCTTGGACATGACCACCACAGTAGTAGGCGCATATGCACCAAACGACAGCGTGGACCAGTTCTGCACGACGGTCACCCCTGAGGCCTTCAATGTGGACGAGACGTGTAACGGCTACGAGACGCATGCCGTCCGGATGTTCAACTTCCTCGGAGGTGAGTTCTACTCTACCATTGGCGAAGGCCTGGTGAGCCAACTGCCCAACGGCGACTGGGTCATCGAGGAGACCGTATCGGACAATGCCAATCCAAATGCCGGTTGGAACGTGACGTTCACCTTGACCGACGGCATGGACTTTGATTCATGGTCAAACCAAGACTTCCCAACCAGCTACAAGCAGGATTGTGAAGACCTCTTGGACGACCACGAAAACTGGGCCTACTGGTTCCTCTCAGAGGGAACACTGACCGGTTGGGGAGACTATGAAGGCAGCTTGCTGACTTGCACTCACCAGCCAGCCAACCAGTTCTATCGCTTCCAAATTGGACTTGGTGCCAACAACATGAACAACCATTATGGTTACAGCGGTTGGTTCAACTACTCCGGAACACACCAAAGCACCCCCGTTATGGGATCCGGTGACTTCTTCGGAGACCTTGACTGTGCCTTGCCCTACCAAATCGAGTATGACTACACGGCCACGGACTGCAGTGGAAACCAAGCTGAATTCGGCTACACAGTGGACGTGACTGGTGAAATCTGTGACCCGAACGGCATTGGTGCTGGACTGGTGGGGACAGGAAGCGCCGGTGGTGTAGATACGGAAGCCGAAACCGCGGAATTGGCGGAAGCGCGCGGACCGATTCAGGTCTCTCACGTGGCGCCAAACCCGACCCACGACTATGCCCGAATTGGATTCAATGTCTTGAAGCAGATGCGCCTCGAGGTGGAGATCTACAACGCCAATGGCGCCTACATCTCCACCCTATTCACGGGGAACGTGAATAAGGACCAGATGTACACCCTCGACATCCCCGCCTACTCCTTGGAAAGCGGTGTCTACCAAGTTCGGATGACCTCAAACGAAGTCAGCATTGTGAAGCAATTCATGGTGACCGAATAAACCTTGCTTGCCATCTGAACGAAAAGCCCCCGCCACATGGGCGGGGGCTTTTTCCTTTCCCCTCAAGGACCTTACCTGTCACATTTCTCTGGCCTTGGCGAACAAAATCCTTCTGACTTATTTTTCTTGTTATGATTCGGTCTCAGTCACTTCCACTCTCGGTCACCTTGTTGCTTTCGGGCCTTCTGGTCACGAGTGCCCTTCAGGCCCAATGGCCATACAACCCCAACGCCGACGGCGACAGCCTGATTGGAACCGGAGATGTCTTGGAATTGCTCACTTTGTTCGGACAGCCCTGGGAAGATCAAGGCGTTCTGGGCATTGAAAGTGGTGGGACCCATGCTTCATCGGCCGAGGCAGCGCGGGACTCCCTCGGGCTAAGTGCCATCTCAGATTCCACGACCATCCAAGGCATCAACACATACGTTTGGACGTGGATAGAAGACGACATGAGGGTCACTGGACAGATGGCCCAAGGGCGCAATGTGACCGCCACCGGCTCTTTTGCCTCGGCCATGGGCGATGGGTCCGATGCCACCGGCAATTACAGCCACGCCAGCAACCGAAACACCCTCGCCAGCGGCACTTGTTCTAGCGCTTTTGGAGAAGGCACGGAGGCCACGGGAACAGCCGCCCATTCTCAGGGAATGTTTACCGATGCCACGGGAACAACAGCCCACGCTCAAGGCTACAACACCAAGGCCTTAGCCAACTACGCGCACAGCGAAGGCTACGGATCGCAGGCGACCAACACCGCAGCCCATGCAGAGGGGTACAACACCACAGCTTCGGGCTTCTTTAGCCATGCCTCCAACCGGAACACCGTGGCGAGCGCCACATGTGCACACGCTGTAGGCGAAGGCACCCAAGCCACTGCAGATGCCGCGGCCAGCGAAGGTTTCTACTCTGTTGCATCCGGCTTTGCAGGTCATGCCGAAGGCTACGAAACCACGGCCAGCGCATATGCATCCAGTGCCGCGGGATATTACACGGTCGCCGATCAAGCGTACCAAACTGCGGTTGGCAAATACAACGCCACTGAACAAACTGGCGTTCTCTTTTCTGTAGGCAACGGAACCGCTGCAGATGCGCGCTCCGATGCCTTTCAAGTCAAAGAAGATGGCGCCGCAGTACTGAGTGGCGATCTCGAATTTGCAGGGGGAATCAGCCTACAAGACACGCTGTCCAGCCTGAATGATCGCATCTCGGTCCTCGAAGCTGCCATCGAAACTTTGCTCCAGGAATTCAACGGCACAAACAACGATTGACCTCTCGTTGCCGCTTTCCATTGTGGATGCGGTCGCTTTTTGTAGTTTTGCCGTCCATTCTTCGCGGAATGCCCCATGGTGTAATGGTAGCACACCGGTTTTTGGTACCGTTTGTCAAGGTTCGAGTCCTTGTGGGGCAACCACGAAGTAGTGAAGAAAGTCAATGCAATCGCACCAAGACCGGCACCCAGTGTCCGGTCTTTTTCTTTTCTGCCCCATTTTCGAGTCCGAATGGCAATAGACGTCCTCAACTTCATTGGTGGTGAACACCATCCTGCACTGTCAGGTGAATGGCTCGACAACATTGAGCCCGCCACAGGAAAAACCTATGGTCGGATTGCGCGCTCGGGCGCGGCAGACGTCGAAGCGGCAGTGGCTGCGGCTAGGGCCGCTTTCCCCGAATGGCGCGCCTGGTCACCTGGAGACCGGCGGGCCGTCATGAACCGCTTGGCCGATAAAATTCACGAAAACCATGCGCTGCTAGCCGAAGCCGAAGCCCGGGACAACGGCAAGCCCGTCTCCTTAGCCGCCGCTGTGGACATCCCACGCGCCGAGGACAACCTGCGCTTTTACGGTTCAGCTGCAGAACAGTTTTCCAGCGAAAGCCACACCATGGGCAATGGAACGGTCAACTACACCTTGAGAAAACCCCTTGGAGTGGTGGCCTGCATTAGCCCTTGGAACCTGCCGCTTTACCTGTTCACTTGGAAAATCGCCCCAGCCTTGGCCAGCGGCAACTGCATCGTGGCCAAGCCCAGTGAAGTCACCCCCATGACCGCTTACTTGCTGAGCACATGGGCCAAGGAGGCCGGTTTTCCAGACGGCGTCTTCAATGTGCTTCATGGCCTTGGACCCGAGGTCGGACAGGCGATGGTGGAGCACCATCACGTGAGGGCCATCACCTTTACGGGAGGCTCCAATACCGGGGCCGCCATCTCGGCCACTGCCGGACCTAAATTCAAAAAGCTCTCGCTCGAATTGGGAGGGAAAAATGCAACCGTCGTGTTCGATGATGCGGATTTCGACACTGCCTTGTCCACCGCCATTCGCGCCGCTTATTCCAACCAAGGGCAAATCTGTCTTTGTGGTTCTCGCATCCTGGTCCAAGAAAACATCTACGAGAAGTTCCGGGACGCCATGGTGGCCAAGGTGTCGAAGATGCGCATCGGAGACCCCATGAATCCCGAAACCCGAATGGGCGCCGTTGTTTCTCGATCCCATCGTGACAAGGTGATTGCGGCAATCAACATCGCTCGCGGCGAAGGCGGAACCATCCTCTGTGGTGGTGGCCGCCATCAGCCCTCTGAACCCCGAATCCGGGATGGGTACTTCATTCAGCCCACTTTGATTGAAGGCTTAGACCATACGTGTGTGACCAACCGAGAAGAGATTTTTGGGCCGGTCGCCACCATCCAGCCATTTAAAGACGAACGGGAGGCGCTTGGGTTGGTGAATGCAACCAAATACGGCTTGTCTGCTTCGGTCTGGACCCAAGATGTCCAACGGGCGCATCGATTTGCGGCGGGAATCGACACCGGCATGGTCTGGATCAACTGCTGGTTGGTTCGAGACCTCCGCACGCCCTTTGGCGGAACTCGACAATCTGGTGTGGGCCGCGAAGGCGGGTACAACTCTATGCGGTTCTTCACCGAGCCGCAG
>CBFHQM010000001.1:304552-305941 GCA_965657965.1 uncultured Flavobacteriales bacterium
CCCTTTGGCGGAACTCGACAATCTGGTGTGGGCCGCGAAGGCGGGTACAACTCTATGCGGTTCTTCACCGAGCCGCAGAACGTCTGCGTTAAGATTTAAGGGCCGCCGCACGCAATCCACAGTCCCTTGTTGTGCAACACTTTGACTGCCCCCTCATCCGGGGCCAGTTCGGCGCGAATTTCACATTATGAACTGCCGACTTCTGCCCCTCCTGGTGGCCCTTCCTCTTCTTTTCATCGCGGGCTGCGTTCCCATGAGTCAATTTGCGGAAGTGCGTGACGACAGGGACACCCTCGATCATGACCTGACAGTGGCCATCGACCAAGTCGATGCCCTTGAACTCACCGTGGCTGAACAAGCGGGCCAAGCCAGTGAAGATGCGCGACGGATTGCGGCCCTTCAAGCCGACACCAACAACAGAGGCAGGGCCATTCGAAGCTGTCTGATTCGCAACGGCGAACTTGAAAAATTGAATGCCTTGTTGACCGACGAATTAGAAAAAAACAGGTCGGCGTCAGGTGCAGAGCAATCGGCCCTGCTCGCGGAACTACAGCGCATCCGAGCCGACTTGCAATTCCAAGAAGACAGTTTGCTCACATTAGAGCGAAACCTCTTGGACAGAGAGGCCAAGGTCCAAGAACTCACCCGCATGCTTGACGCACAAAAACAGGCCGGAGAAGCCCTGCGCGCCAAATTAAGTGATGCCCTTTTCGCGTTTAGAAACCGCGGCCTAGAGGTGGAAGAGAGAGACGGAAAAGTCTACGTGCGCCTGGCATCCAACTTGCTTTTTGCCTCTGGCAGCACCGCCATCGACCCCGAAGGAAAAGAAGCCTTGGTGGACTTGGCCAAAGCCATTGAAGGGGAAACTGACTTCGAAATTGTGGTCGAAGGCCACACCGACGACGTTGCGTTTAACGCCCCCACATCTCCTCGAAACAATTGGGAGCTGAGCGTTTTGCGCGCCACAGCCGTGGTGGAAGTGCTCGGAAACAACAGTCGGCTGGCCCCTGAGCTGCTGACTGCTGCAGGCCGAAGCGAGTATCACCCACGAGATCCAGAAAATAAAAACCGGAACCGCCGGATTGAGGTGGTCCTAAGCCCAAAACTCGACGGGCTTTACGACCTGCTCGACGAGTAATCAGTCGATGGGGAGCAAGAAGGAACCTTGGGCAATGGAAATGCCGCCGGTTCCGTCATCCCCGATCAAACTGCCCCCAAACGTGCCCACGACGATTCCCCCCGCTTCGGGGAGGATGTAGAGGATTTCCACTGTAAAGTTGGCGCCTGGCTGTGCTGAGGTGTACATCTGACCCGAGGGGCTATTGTACGTGCAAACCCCTTCTGGCGCACTGGATTCATTCAAGGTGATTTGTGCCCCGCTAATCCAAC
>CBFHQM010000001.1:306285-322492 GCA_965657965.1 uncultured Flavobacteriales bacterium
ATCTCGTTGCCATTCAAAAGGCCATCGCCACACAATTCACCGCAATCAATGCCGGTCTCACCCCCGCAATCGATGCCCGTTTCACCGGGGTCGAGTTGGCCGTTGAACCCCACATCACAGGGAGAACATTCTCCACCACAATCGACCCACTGCTCGCCCAACACTTGATCCCAGACGCCGTTTTCGCACGGGTCACAGGGGGCACAAATGGGGCCTCCACAATCCACCAATTCCTCCCCATTGTTCAGGAGGCCGTCAAAGCAATTTGGCGGGATGAGGTTGTCGTCGTTGAGACAAGATGTTCCCATCACAATGGTGATGAGAGAAAGCGCCACGAGGGCGAAGGAGGGGAGGCGGAACGAATGCATCGTTGTATCTTTCAGGCAACGCAAATTAAGGGAGTTCGGTCCGATTGACAGCGTTATTAGAATCAGAGGGTGCGGTCGTCCACTCACCTCACACGAAAACCAATGACCCGTCAACCTCACGTTCCTCCTGCAGATTGGTCTCCTCGCCAAGGCGGGCAAGACCTACAGGGCAACGTGGACAGCGACATGTTGGTTGCACGCATGCTCGAATTAAGGGGCGTCAACCCCGAGAGCACTGCGGCGTTTTTTCAACCTCAATTGGACGATCTACACGACCCTTTGCTCATGTTGGGCATGGAACAAGCCGTGGATCGACTCATGTCCGCCCAGAGAGAAGGCGAGCGCATTATGGTCTACGGAGACTACGATGTGGACGGGGCGACATCGGTCGCGCTGATGCAAGAATTCTTGCAAAACAACGGATTCGAAATCTTGCCCTACATCCCCGACCGCTACAACGAAGGGTATGGACTTTCGGAGGAGGGCATCCGCACAGCATCGCAAGAGGGCTGTAAACTCATCATTACCCTAGACTGTGGCATTCGCGCTGTGGACCGTGTGAAAGACGCGGCCGACATTGGAATTGACGTCATCATCTGTGACCACCACCTCCCCGGTCCAGAGATGCCCGCTGCTCACACGATTCTCAACCCCAAACAACCCAACTGCCTTTATCCTTTTAAAGAGTTGAGCGGTTGCGGCGTAGGATTCAAATTGACCCAAGCACTGACCGAACGGTTTGGGCTCTCTCCGATGAGTGCCTTCGACGGTTTAGACCTCGTGGCGCTCAGCATCGCATCGGACCTGGTTGAAGTCACCGGTGAGAACCGCATTCTTCTTCATCACGGACTCCGCACCATCTCCAGGAATGCGAGACCGGGGATCAAAGCCTTGCTCAAAGTGGTGCATTGCTCTCCGGAGTACTTGACCGTGAGGGACATCATCTCACGGATCAGCCCGCGAATCAATGCCGCAGGAAGAATGTCCAGGGCCACCGAAGCGGTGACCCTGCTCACCGCCCCCAACGAAGAACTCGCTTCTGATTTGGCACACAAACTGGACAGGCTCAATAACGTTCGTCGCTCTTACGACGAACAAGTCACCAAAGCCGCAATCGAACAATTGGATGAGCGTCCAGAATTCAAGCACATCAACATCGTTTGGGGCAAAGACTGGCATCGTGGAGTGATTGGCATTGTGGCGACAAGAATGATCGAACACCGGTACCGTCCGAGCATCGTCATTAGCGACGACGACGACGTCATGGTCGGCAGCGCCCGATCTACGCCAGGACTCGACATTCACGCCCTCATCAAAGAGTGCGGCGCCCATCTCATGCAGTTTGGCGGGCACGCCATGGCCGCAGGGCTCACCGTGAAGCCCGGCGCTGCCCTCGCGTTTGCGACGCAACTCGACGAGGCGGTCGGCAGAGAGCTCATGGCCATCAGCAAAAGAGAGCCACGGCATTTCGACATGGAGCTTCGGATGGAACAGTGCACCCCCGAAATGCTCAAAAAACTGAGGCAGTTCGAGCCCTATGGCCCCGGTGCGCCTGCACCTGTCTTTTTGGTCAGAGATGTGGCCATGGCCCAGCCACCGAGACAAGTTGGAAAAGACGGAAGGCATGTGCGCGTCTCTATGAAAACCGGATCGAAAAACCGCGGGCTCGAAGCCGTGGGGTTTGGCATGGGCAACCGCTTTGATGCCTTGGCTGAAGCAGAACGAATGGACGTGGTCTTTCGCGTTGAAACCGAGTGTTACCGGGGCGTTCTCCAACCCCGCATCATGCTGCTGGATTTCTGGACCCAACGCAGAGTCGAAGCGTAATCACCCCTTTTTCTTGGCGTCTTCTGGACGGAACGTGTGCAAAATGGTGCTCTCAAAATGCTTGGCCAGCACAGAGACGCGCTTGGAAACGCTCATTTTTCTTCGCAACAAATCCAACTCCTCCATGGCCGGGTCTTCGGATGTCGAGGGGTCTTCGGTCAACTCTATCAAACGCGATTTAATCTGAAAGCCTTCTCCACGGGCTTCGTCGAGAAGCAGCCGGTGCAACGCACTTTCCAATGCCCGCTTCAACTGATGCTCTTCGGTCTCCGGCTCAATGCCATGGCGCTCAAGCCAGTTTTTACTCAAGGTGAATTCGGACACCAAAACATCGGCAGTCAGCTCTGCCACTTCCGGGTCGCTCATGCCCAAGTCCTCGGGACCTGGAATGTGACCTGCCACAATGCTCTCTCGAAAGTGCTGAACAATTCGGTCCACCACAGGATGGCGAATGGCCAGGCCGACGGTATCCAGCTCGTGAAGCATGAACTCCGCCAAGGTTCCCTCAATGGTCAAGGGGTCTCCATTCTCATCGGTACCGCCTTCTTCGTCTTCGGGCAACTCGATGGTGATTTTATGTCGCCCATACTGGAGCAGCAATCGGAGCAAGTCCTCTTCCCGGCCGCTCCGTCCAACACGACCTGTTAGCCTGGGAGCACCAATGGGGGCCTCTTTTTTGGGGGCCAAAGAGGGCAGTGGTGCCTTCGCCTCCTTTTCCAAACGAGAAACGGCTTGTCGGCCCAATTCACCCAGCAGGTCCTCCACCTGCATCCCCAAACGCGACGCGCTTTCCTGAACATAGACCGTTCGCTTAAGCTCATCGGGAACGTTGGCAATGCTCTGCACCACACTTCTCACCAATTCGGTCCGCTTGATGGGATCGTCTGCGGCCTCCTCGTCGAGCAGGTCAATTTTGAAGCGGATAAAATCCCGGCTGTTCTCGTCCAACCACGCCGTGAGCGCCTCGCTTCCCAAGCGTTTGGCAAAGGTGTCTGGATCCTCTCCGTCGGGCAGAACCGCCACCTTCACATCGAGGCCTTCGGCCAAAACAATGTCCACACCTCGAATGGCGGCCCGCAACCCTGCTGGATCGCCATCAAACAGCATGGTCATTCGCTTGCTAAAACGCCGAAGCAACCGGACCTGCTCGATGGTCAATGCGGTTCCCGAGCTGGCGACCACATGTTCTACGCCAGCTTGTCGCATGGCCATGACGTCGGTATACCCCTCTACCAAAATGGCCCTGTCCTCCCGCGAAATGGCGTTTCGGGCAAGGTGAATCCCATAGAGCGCACGAGACTTGTCGTACAAAGGGCTTTCCGGGCTGTTCACATACTTCGGCGCCTTCTTGTCTTTTTTGAGCGTCCGACCGCCAAAGCCGATGAACCTGCCCGTGACGTCCCGAATGGGGAAAATCACACGGCCTCGGTAGAAGTCGTACAAACTGCCATCTTCACGCTGCTTGCATAGGCCACTGGCCACCAGCCACTTGTCTTGGTAACCGGCCTTTTTCGCCGCTTCCGCCAAGGCCCCCGGTTGCGACCAAGGACGATCTGGACAATATCCAACGGCAAAATCTTGAAGCGTCGCATCTGCAAAATCTCGCTGGCGGAGGTAGCCTAGACCCACACTTTTTCCTTCTCCAGTCTCCAAGAGCTGACTGGTAAACCACTTTTGCGCCCACGCCGCCAAGTTGGACAAGCTTTCCCGCTCTGTCTGTTCTGCCTGCTCTTCGGCCGTGAGTTGACGCTCTTGAATTTCGATTCCATACTTCCCTGCAAGCCAGCGAAGGGCCTCCGGATAGGAGAGCTTTTCGTGCTCCATCAGAAAGGTCACGGCACTTCCGCCCTTGCCAGAACTGAAATCCTTGAACATGCCCTTACCGGGCACCACATAAAACGAAGGCGTCTTCTCGTTGGTGAAGGGGCTCATTCCCCTCAGGCTGGTTCCGTTCTTTTTCAATTGAACGAAATCAGAAACCACATCTTCGATGATGGTGGCTTGGAGTATGGCGTCAACGGTGTCCTTGGGAATCATGCCTGCACGAAACGGAGAATCAAGTTAGGGCTTCCCCATGGTCTTGGCCACGTTTCAAGACACGAAACCGTTAGTCGGCGATCAACTTGAACCCTTTGCCGTGAACGTTGAGAATCTCGACGCGCGCGTCCTCTTTGAGGTGCTTCCTCAATTTGGCAATGTAAACATCCATGCTGCGTCCGTTGAAGTAGTTCGCGTCGCCCCAAATGGCATTCAGCGCGAACTCCCTCTCCAAAAGTGCGTTCTTGGACTTGGTCAACAAGAACAGCAGCTCGTTTTCTTTGGTGGTGAGCCTTTGCGCTTGCCCGTTGAGTTGGATTTCCTGCCGATTGTAGTCATATGCGTACAAGCCAATCGTCATTTCGCCGACCTCATCTTCACCGTCGGGCAAGGCTGCGGAGCGCCGCAAAATTGCCTCAATTCGGACTTCTAATTCGTCCATAGAAAAAGGCTTGGTCATGTAGTCGTCGGCTCCCGCTTTAAACCCTTGTAGCGTGTCTTCGCGCTGGCTTTTTGCCGTCAGAAATAGAATGGGCACATGGCGGTTTAGCCCCCGAATCTCCTCGGCCACTTGGTATCCGTCCTTGACCGGCATCATTACATCGAGAATGACGAAGTCAAAAGAGCCCACCCGAAACTGTCGAACCCCTTCGGCACCGTCCTGTGCCCAAGTGGTGTTGTAGCCCTTGCGGTTCAAAAAATCGGAGAGGAGTTTGCCAAGATTGGGGTCGTCTTCGCAAAGAAGGATGTCGAGTTGTTGTTTCATGACGTTGTCGTTAGCGGAAAAATCAGAGTAAACGTGCTGCCCTTGCCAGGTACACTTACAACGTCAATTTTCGCTCCATGTTGCATCATGACTGCATTCACGTAGCTCAAACCAAGGCCAAAACCCTTGACGTCGTGGACATTCCCAGTGGGCACGCGATAGAGTTTATCAAAAACCTTGCCTAAATGCTCTTTGGCAATGCCAATGCCATTATCGGTGAACGATACATGCAACATTCCGTCCTCATTCCACGACCGAACCACAAGCTTCGGCGCGCTCCCGCCATACTTGATCGCATTGTCAACCAAATTGAACACCACATTGGTCAAGTGGGTCTTGTCCCCGTCCACAATCGGGTCCGTTGCAGACAATTGACTCGAGGTGCTTCCCCCTTGTTTTTTGATGTGAATGGCATGGTTTCGAAGAACACCGCGAACCAAGTCATGGAAATTGATGGATTGGCGAAACAGCTCAAGTTCTCCTTGATCGAGCATGGCTGCCCGCAACACGTTTTCGACGAGCTGTCCCAGCCGCTTGTTCTCCGATCGAATGAGTTGAACGTAGTACCGCACGTTCGCCTCATCGCTCGCCATTGCCGGGTCAAGTAAAGCTTCCCCTGCCAACCCTATGGTCGAGATCGGGGTCTTGAGTTCGTGGGTCATGTTGTTGATCAAGTCGCTCTTCAGTCGGTTGAGGCGCTCTGCCTTACGCAATCCATTGGCTGCATAGAACGAGAAGAACAACAGCACGACCATCAACAGAAGGTTGACCAGCAACTCCACCCGCATGTCCGCGGCCAGCAAACGCTTTTTCTTGGGGAAGAAGACTGTGTAGAGCTGCACCTCTTCCAACGTTTGTGCGTCTCCAGCGGGAATGCGGTAGCCTTCATTTTGAAACGCCTCCAACAAATCGACATCGGCATCCCGGAGAAAAACAGGGCGGCCATAGCGATCGAGCAATGCGGATCGAAACGCAAAGTCCACACCACGGTTCTTCAGCACCGCGGTCAAGAGGCTGTCCGCAAGGTCCACGGCAACTTCTCGGTCCATCACAACTTGGGCTCGAACTTGAGACAAACTGTCGGCCCGAAGGCCGGAAGAAGGGGAAAATCCGCCTTTTGCAGACGCCGGAAATTGAATCCCCGACAGAGTGAAGACCGACTGGACCTCCACCAAAGCGGTCCGGGCTTGGTCATCGAACAATGTGCTCCTTGCCTCGACCAGCGCGCGAATCGAGCTAAACTGCATCGTCATTAGACCCACGAGAAGGGCCCCCGTTCCAAGAACGAGAATGAGAGTGCGGCGCTGTTTCATGTCGTAAAATTACAGGTCGACGGACCGCATTGGCTCCCGAACTATCTTTGCCCCCTTGAAAACGGCTTTCATGCAAGATTCTCCACTCCGCATCCTCGCTGGTTCTGCCTCTCTCGATTTGGGAGGGCGCATTGCCACGGAATACGGCACGCCGCTTTGCGCAGTAAAGCACACCGTCTTTAGTGACGGTGAGTTTCGCGTGAGCATTGAAGAGACCGTTCGCGGAAAAGAGGTGGTCATTGTTCAAAGCACTTTCCCACCCTCGGACAACCTGATGGAGCTGTTGATGCTGGTGGACGCGGCCAAGCGTGCATCTGCCAAACGCATTGTAGCGGTGATTCCGTATTTCGGATTCGCACGTCAGGACAGAAAAGACGCGCCTCGAGTGGCCATTGGTGCCAAACTGATCGCCAACATGCTGACTGCGGCCGGCGTCGACCGTGTGATCACCATGGATTTGCACGCCGACCAGATCCAAGGGTTTTTCGAAGTGCCAGTAGATCACATTTATGGATCTGCCATCTTCCTGCCCTACCTCGCCGACTTGAAAACTGAAAATTTGTTGATTGCCACTCCAGACACGGGGGGAACCAAGCGGGCGAATGCCTTCGCGAAGTACCTCGGCGTGGACATGGCCATCTGCTACAAGCAGCGCAAAGTCGCCAACGAAGTCGCCAGCATGCGCGTGATTGGCGATGTTGAAGGCAAAGACGTTGTGCTCGTAGACGACATTTGCGACACGGCGGGCACGCTGACCAAAGCGGCGGCCATGATGAAAGAACACGGCGCAGCCAGTGTACGGGCCGTGTGCACACATCCGGTGCTCTCTGGCCCCGCTTACGAGCGGATTCACGACAGCGCGCTCACAGAACTCGTGGTCACCGACAGCATTCCGCTTCGGGACGACAAACCCACAGACAAAATCACTGTGCTGGGTTGTTCGGACTTGTTTGCCACCGTCATTCGGTGCCTTGTCCAAAACGAAAGCATCAGTTCACATTTCCTCATTACCTAATACACAACCATGAAAACTGCTTCATTGAGCGGCTCTCCAAGAGAGGGCGTAGGGAAAAAGGATGCAACGGTACTCCGCGACAAGGGACAAGTCCCAGGCGTGTTGTACGGTGGCTCCGAGCAGGTTCACTTCCACGTGAACGAAGTCCAACTGAACAAGTTGGTCTTTACCCCAGAAACGTACCTCCTCCATTTCGAGGTCAACGGAACAACGCACAGCTGTGTGTTCCAAGACGTTCAGTTCCATCCTGTGACTGACCGCATTGTTCACATTGACCTTCTTCAGGTCTCTGCGGACAAGCCAATTCGCGTCAAGCTGCCCGTCCGTACGGAAGGCACAAGCGTGGGTGTTCGGAACGGTGGTCGCCTTCACGTGGTTTACCGTCGTCTGCCCGTTGTTGGCATTGCCGAGCAATTGCCAGACAGCATCATGGTGAACATCAGCGACCTCGAACTCGGAGATTCCTTGCGCATCGCAGACATCAACGTGGAGGGCTGTACCATCCCGTTGAACGACGCTTCTGTTGTACTCGGCATTCGCCGCACACGTGCCGCCATGTCTGCAGCCTCTGACGAGGAAGGCGGAGAAGGTGAAGAAGCTGCTGCTGAAGGCGGCGAGGAGTAATCCCCTCTGCGCATGAAGTTCCTGTTGGTCGGCCTGGGTAACCCTGGAGCCGATTATGTCCGGACGCGTCACAACATTGGATTCATGGCTTTAGATGCCATGGCCAAAGAAAGCGGTGTGGCTTTTAAAGCTGACCGACTTGGTGACGTGGCCCGGGCGAAGCATCGTGGGCGGCAATTGGTGTTGCTGAAGCCCTCGACCTTCATGAACCTCAGCGGAAAATCTGTGCGCCATTGGCTCGACGCCGAGAAGCTGTCCGCGGATCGTATGCTGGTCGTCACGGACGACCTCAACCTGCCGTTTGGAACCCTTCGCCTCCGCGGAAAAGGAAGCGACGGTGGGCACAATGGCCTCAAGGACATTCAGTCGGTGCTGGGAAATTCAGCTTATCCAAGGCTACGTTTTGGTGTTGGGGCCGACTTTGGCCCAGGTCGCCAGGTGGACCACGTGTTGGGGGCATTCTCCGCGGAAGAAGAACGAGCCATGGACGAAAGGCTCAACAAGGTGGTGGATTTGATGCGCTCTTTTGCGTTCATTGGGCTCCCACGCACCATGAGTGCCTTCAACAACACTTGAGCCCCAAGCCGATGGGCCAGACTGAAACACAGTTGCGTGGTTCTAATGGCCTTTGGGAAAGTCGTACAGCCCGCGTTCTCGAATCAATGCGGCTGCTTCGTCTGGCAACAGATAACGCGCAGAGTCGCCTGTGGCCAATGCGTTCCGCAAATACGTACTGGAAATGCTGATGATGGGAGCTGGACTCAACACAATGTGTTGCCCATCAGGGACAATGGTGCCCTCTAAGTTTTTGGCCTCTCCCTCGGCGTAGGCGCGCGGATACACCAAGAATCCAAAGCGATCCACCAACTCTCGCCAACGCGCCCACTGCTGGAGGGTGCGCAAGTTGTCCTCGCCAATGATGATTTTGAACGTGGTATCTGGATGACGACGGGCCAGAAAGTCCATGGTATGCGCCGTGTAGTTTGGGCGCGGCAAACCAAACTCTACGTCCACTGCCTTCAATCTCGGATTGTCTGCGACCGCCAATTCCACCATGGCCAACCGGTCTGACTCAGGCGCCAAATCGGCCGCTTGCTTCATGGGGTTGTGGGGGGTGACCACAAACCACACTTGGTCCAAGCCGTGATGCGACGCCATGTGCTGTGCAATCACCAAATGACCGGTGTGAATGGGGTTGAAAGACCCAAAATAAAGGCCAATGTTCATGTCGATGAATCCCGTTTGTCGAGATATGACCCCGCTGTTTTCGAGAGCGACAAACAAGCCGCCTCCAAGTCGTCATTGATGAGAATCCAATCAAAAAATTCTGCGCGTTTCATTTCGCGATCGGCTTTTGCGAGACGGCGCTCAATCTCACTGGGGCTGTCGGTTCCTCTTCTCTTTAAGCGCTGCGCGAGAACGGCCAATGATGGCGGCTGCACAAACACGGTTAAAATGCGGTCACCCAACAGCGATTTGAGCCGAATCCCCCCTTCAACGTCGACATCAAAAGCCACGTGCTGTCCCCGCGCCCAAATGGCATTCACTTCCTCTTTGAGCGTGCCATAAAAACGACCAGGGTAAACTTCTTCCCACTCGAGAAACTCACCGGCCTCAGCCCTTTGCTGAAAGGTCTCCGTGGTCATGAAATGGTAATCCTTCCCGTCTACCTCAGTGCCGCGAGGCGCTCGGTTGGTGGCACTGATACTAAAGGCTACGTCGCTTCGCTCGGCCATGAGGCTCCTCACCAAAGTCGTCTTGCCCGAACCGGAGGGCGCGCAGAACGCCATCGCCTTTCCTGTTCCCGTTGCTTTAACCTCAGTCGCCATGGTATTCAGTACTTCTTGTCGCATTACAATGCGTTCAAAATCTGTTCCTTGATTTTTTCGAGTTCGTCCTTCATCTGGACCACAATTCGCTGCATCCCTGCATCCTGGCTTTTGCTTCCCAACGTGTTGACCTCGCGGCCAATTTCCTGCGCGATGAAGCCGAGTTTTTTGCCCTGCCCAGCGTCGCCTTCGAGCATTTCACCAAAATATCGGCAATTCGCTTCCAAACGCACCATCTCTTCCGTCACATCCAGCTTCTCGAGGTAGAAAATCAACTCGTGTTCAAAACGGTTTTCGTCGACCCTGTCCCTTGGCAAATCCGCTTCAAGGTGAGATTTAAGTCGGCTGCGCGTCCGGTCTGTTCGGGCTTGAAGCAATGGGGCCAACTCCTGTCGAAGCGTCTCGATTCGTTCAACCCTGCTCTTGAAGTCCGCAGCAAGAACCTCCCCTTCTTGAGTTCGGTACGACTGAAACTGAACCACGGCCTCGTCTACCAAGGCCTGAAGAGAAGTCCATTCTGCCTCGTCCATGGCCTCCTTTGCCGCGCTAATGATGTCGGGGAACCGCAACACAGAGCCCAGCTTCTGGAGCTGACCTTCTGCGTGGTCCACAGAAACACCGTTGGCTTCGAACACAGGCGTTAACTGGTCTACATACTGCTGGACCAACCCTGCATTTACGCTGTGTCGCACGTCTGAAGCATCGGACTCAAAGTGAATGAACAAGTCAGACTTGCCCCTTCCCACGGCTTTTCCAACGCGCTTTCGCAGCTCCATTTCCTTTTCCCGGAACCGGGTCGGCATGCGCACAGACAGGTCGAGGCCTTTGCCATTTAAAGAGCGGACTTCGACGGTGTACTTGCGTGCACCAATGTGCGCTTCGGCCTTTCCATAGCCGGTCATGGACAGAATCATGGCGCAAAATACACCGGTGACCCCGGCCCACCGCCCACAAGGGTTCAGAGGTACATTCGCACCATGGCCAATCTTGCCTCCATTCGAAGACCCGTGGACCTGGAAATGAGGGAATTCCAAGGTCATTTCAAGGAGGCCATGCGCACCTCGGTTCCGCTCTTGGATCACATTACCCGCTACATTGTGCGCAGCAAAGGCAAGCAAATGCGCCCACTCCTGGTGTATCTGTCGGCCAAAGCTTGTGGAGAGACCCATGCGCGGACCCACGTTGCTGCCACCCTCATCGAGCTGCTGCACACGGCCACTTTGGTGCACGATGATGTAGTGGACCGTGCAGAAACACGGCGTGGATTTTTCTCCATCAATGCGCTGTGGAAGTCCAAAATTGCCGTCTTGGTGGGAGACTACCTCTTGAGTCGCGGGCTTCTGATCTCCATGGAGCGCGATTCTGTTGACTTGCTCCGCATCACATCTAAGGCGGTTGAGGCCATGAGTGAGGGGGAATTGTTGCAAATTGAAAAGGCACGCAGACTCGACATTACGGAAGACGTGTACTACGAGATCATTCGGCGCAAAACGGCGTCTTTAATCGCCGCTTGTTGCGCCGCCGGTGCCGCCAGTTCAGGCGCCGACCCCGAACGCGTTGAACACATGCGTTCCTTTGGGGAAGCCATGGGCATTGCCTTCCAAATCAAAGACGACTTGCTGGATTTTGCCCCGAGCAAAGTCACAGGAAAACCGAAAGGAGGTGACTTGAAAGAACGCAAGATGACCCTCCCTCTGATTCACGAGCTTCAGACGAAATCAACGTTTGAACGACGCAAAACCATTCGGGCCATCAAACGCAGTGCAGACCAACCCGAGGTCGCGGCCAAGCTTCTGGAAGACATCCAAAACGGTCCTGGAATCGCCTATGCCGAAAAGGCCATGCTCGAACACCGCGACCGGGCCGTTTCCTTGCTCGAGGCCCTGCCCGAATCCGAGTCCCGGTCCGCTTTGATTGATTTGGTTGACTTTACCATCTCCCGAAAAAAATGAGACCCGTTCTTTTTGCGTTGGTTTTGGCCGGCCTATCCTCCTGCAGGTCCAATACGAGAGAGACCGTGAACAGCTCCTGGCCCAACGGTACGCCCAAGGAGATCCAAGTGGTCACCCAAGGCCAACCGGGAGAAGAGATTCAGCGATTCCACGCCAACGGCAGAATTCACGTGCGGGGAAAAAGGGTTGACGGCAAAAAAGAGGGCACTTGGAACACCTACAGAGAAGACGGACTGCCTTGGAGCCAAGTCGACCACGTCGGCGGTGTAAAACAAGGGCTGTTTCGAACTTGGCACACCAGCGGCATGCCCCACATTGAAGGCCAACACCACCGAGGGGAGCCCGTCGGCACTTGGGACTTCTTTTCTTCTGAAGGAAAGTGGCTTGAATCCAAAGACTTCGGGGCCACAGAGTGAACGTCCCACTGTGAGCGAAAATCCCCTTTGTGCCATACAATGCAGGGGAAATGGGCGTTGATTTGTGGCATGTTTCAGTTTAAGCGCACCGCAGCATTGGGCTTGATCGCCGTTTTGACCCTTGGCTACTCGGCCCCTGTGAAGGCCGGTGGCGCCGAAGACCAACAGGCCTACATCGCGCTTTGGAAGCAGGAGGCCATTCGGCAAATGGTCCTGCACCGCATTCCAGCGAGCATCACGCTGGCACAGGGCCTTCTCGAAAGCGGTTCGGGAAAGAGTGAACTCAGCAAGAAGTCCAACAACCACTTTGGCATCAAGTGTCACAAAGGATGGGAAGGGGGCAAAACCTACTACGACGACGACAAAAAAGGGGAGTGCTTCCGAGTGTACGAGGACCCTCGTGACAGCTATGAAGACCACAGCCTCTTCCTAAAGCGCGACCGTTACGCCTCGCTGTTTGAGCTCAAAATTGACGACTATAAGAACTGGGCACGGGGGCTCAAACGTTGCGGTTATGCCACCAGCCCAACCTATGCCAAGGCCTTAATTGAGCTCATCGAACGCCACGAATTGGACCAGTTTGACCAAGAAGGAAAAAACTGGCTAAAGAAAGGTGGCATGCCCGAACCGCCATCGGTGGCCCGAGAAGAAGTTGAAAGTGCCCCTGATGTTGCCGAGACCAAACGCGCCATTCACCTTGGTTCTGGTCGGTCAGCGGGCTTCACAAACAACGACGTGGCTTGGATAGAAGCGCGAAATGGAGAGACTTTGGGTGACGTTGCAGATGCCGCAAACGTCGCGGTTTGGCAACTTCGGAAATACAATGACCTTGGCGACGTCGACCTGAATACGGTTTTGGCATCAGATGTCCAACTGTTCACGCAGCCCAAACGCCGAAGAGGCGCTAAAGTCTGGCATGTTGCACGCGATGGAGAAACCTTGAGGGACATTAGCCAAACCGAAGCTGTCAAATTAAAAGTCCTCGAAAAGCGCACCGGAATGGGTGCAGACCAGCCCCTAAAAGCAGGATATAAGGTTCCCCTGCGCTTCCCACCAGGTGACGACGGTCAACTTCCGTGGTACACCACGATTGGTGGTGGTGGTTGAGCTTGTTCCGGACTAACTTGCGTTCATGCCCTTCTACCAGCAACGCGGGCAGGTTCCGCACAAGCGCCACACCCAATTCGCAAAGCCCGACGGCACCCTGCACCACGAGCAGCTGTTTGGGACCATTGGGTTTGTGGGCATGAGTTCTCTCTTGTACCACTTGTATCCTCCGACCATGGTCCGAGAGGTGTCCTCTCCGGTGGACATGCGCCCCACAGAGGGACGTAAAAGAAAACATCACTTCGAGACGGGTTCCAGGTTTTCAAGCCCCCTCTTCGGGTCACGCCTTGGATGCGCGCGTGCCGATGATGTTCAATTCTGACTGCACCATTTCCATTGCCCGTCCAACCGAATCTGACCCCGCCGATCGATTCTACAAAAATGCCGATGCCGATGAAGTCGTCTTCATCCACGACGGTGAAGGGGTCTTGGAGACCATGTTTGGCGACCTCCCCTATGGCCCTGGAGATTATTTGGTGATTCCCCGAGGCGTCATTCATCGCTGGTCGCCCCAAAGCGGGTCCGCCCAGCGTTGGCTGGTGGTGGAAAGCTCCGACCCTGTGGTGACTCCCAAGCGTTACCGCAACCATTTTGGTCAGTTGCTCGAGCACAGTCCATTTTGCGAGCGGGACATCCGCACGCCCGAATGGAAGGAGGCGGTAGACAAAGAAGGAAAGTTTCCCATTGACATCCGAAAAGAGGGCATGATGCACACGGTCACGTATGGCCGTCACCCCTTCGACGTTGTGGGATGGGATGGGTACCACTTCCCTTATGCCTTCTCTATTCACGACTTTGAGCCCATCACCGGCCGCGTGCACCAGCCCCCTCCGGTTCACCAAACCTTTGAAACCAATGGGTTTGTGATCTGTAGCTTTTGCCCAAGATTGTATGATTACCATCCTGAGGCCATTCCCGCCCCATACAACCACAGCAACATCGATTCAGACGAAGTGCTGTACTATGTCGAGGGCAACTTCATGAGCCGAAAAGGCATTTCTCGTGGCGACCTCACCCTCCACCCCGGCGGGATTCCTCACGGCCCCCATCCTGGAACCTACGAAGGCTCCATTGGCAAGTCCGAAACCGCGGAACTTGCAGTAATGGTCGACACCTTTCGTCCACTGCGTTTGACTCAAGCCGCTTTGGACATCGAAGACCGCAATTACCATCAAAGTTGGATGGGTTACACCCCAACGAACATCGACTGAACCCTGCAATGAACATGGATCAAACGTCACCTCAACCCGAGATCACGGTCCCGGATGCTCAAGACTTTCTGCCCTTGCTCGGCACCGACCACATCGAACTGATTGTCGGGAATGCGAAGCAAAGCGCGTACTACTACATGAACGCATGGGGGTTCCAACCCCTGGCTTATCGAGGACTTGAAACAGGCAGTGCCGAAAGCGTCAGCTATGTGCTTCGCCAGGACAAAATCACCCTCGTATTGACCACACCGATTGTGGCCAACGGCCCTTTGAATGACCACTTGAACCGACACGGAGATGGCGTCAAAGCCGTTGCCCTGTGGGTGGACGATGCCGCGAAAAGCTGGAGAGAAACCACCTCGCGCGGCGCCGTGAGTGCCTTCGAACCTGAAACCCGAAAAGACGGGGAGGGAGAGGTCGTACTCAGCGGCATCGAAACCTACGGGGACACCATCCACGTTTTTGTGGAGCGCAAAGCCTACAGTGGTGTCTTCCTTCCCGGTTATCAAACTTGGAATCCAAAAGGAGGCGCTTCCTCCTTGGGGCTCAAATACATTGACCACATGGTGGGCAACGTGGGATGGGGCGAAATGAACACTTGGTGTGAATTCTATGCCAAAGTCATGGGGTTTGCCCAATTGGTTTCGTTCGACGACAAAGACATCTCCACGGAATACACGGCTTTGATGTCGAAGGTGATGAGCAACGGCAATGGCCGCATCAAATTCCCAATCAATGAACCTGCCGAAGGCAAGAAAAAGTCGCAAATCGAAGAGTACATCGACTTCTATCAAGGCGCCGGTGTCCAGCACATTGCCGTGGCCACAGACGACATCATCACCACCGTAACCGAATTGCAGCGTCGGGGCATCGAATTTTTACAAGTACCAAAGAGCTACTACGACGACTTACTCGACCGCGTGGGCGCCATTGATGAAGACCTCGCTCCTCTCAGGGAGCTGGGCATCTTGGTGGACCGCGACGACGAGGGCTACTTGCTGCAGATTTTTACGCGTCCAGTGGTCGACCGACCCACCATGTTCTTCGAGATCATCCAGCGCAAGGGTGCCCAAAGCTTTGGCAAAGGGAACTTTAAGGCATTGTTTGAGGCCATCGAACGGGAGCAAGCTCTCCGTGGCACACTCTGAACATCCCCATGCTGCCCTTCTTTGGGATGGGCTGAGCTTGGACATCGGGGGAAACCGCATTCTCCGAGGGGTCACCCTGTCGGTGGCTCCGGGAGAAACTTTGGCCCTGGTTGGCGAGAGTGGTTCGGGCAAAACCATGTGCTGCATGGCGGCTTTGGGCCTCTTGCCGGAGGGCGCTGTGCTCACATCCGGGAAAATCGTCGGGCTTGGAAAAACTTGGGCAACCGCAGGAAACGAACCCCTGCATCCCGTTCCCAGAGGAAGCCGTGTGGCCATGGTCTTCCAAGAACCCATGACCAGCCTGAACCCCACGATGCGTTGTGGGACACAATTGACTGAGGTCATTCGGCGCCATCAAAATGGCACGCCCGCCGAAGCCAAACTGCAGGCAGAAGCTCTGCTGAAAGAAGTCCAAATCCCCGACACGAAAAGGGCGCTTCGCGCTTACCCACACGAGCTGTCCGGCGGGCAAAAACAACGGGTACTCATCGCCATGGCTTTGGCCAATGGTCCCGACATTCTGCTGGCCGACGAGCCCACCACTGCTCTCGACAGCACCTTGCGTCGTGACTTGCTCGATCTTCTCAAGGCACT
>CBFHQM010000001.1:323441-333861 GCA_965657965.1 uncultured Flavobacteriales bacterium
GGGCGCATTGTCGAGGAAGGAGATTCCGATGCCATTTGGTCCACACCTCACCACCCGGTAACCCGGAGACTTCAGGCCGCAGGAGGCGGTTCGATTGATTAATTTCGAGCCATGTCTTCGACACCCCTCGTCACCGAGACCATGCATGGCTCCGTGGCCTGTTGGACCCTCCAACGCCCCAAACAACTGAATGCCCTCAATGCAGCGCTCATTGCTGAGCTTGGCGAGAGGGTAGAAACCGTTCAACAACGCCAAGATGTGCGTTGCGTGATCCTCACCGGCTCTGGCGAAAAAGCTTTTGTTGCAGGCGCCGACATCAAAGAATTTGCCGACTTCAATGGCACCCAAGGCAGACAACTTGCCGAGCAAGGACAACGCACGTTGTTTGACGCCATTGCCCTCTCCCGAACGCCCTTCATTGCCGCCATTGGTGGGTTTGCCCTCGGTGGTGGTCTAGAACTCGCATTGGCTTGTCACATGCGGGTGGCTTCAGACAACGCCCGCATGGGCCTGCCCGAAGTAACCCTAGGGTTGATTCCCGGATACGGCGGGACGCAGCGATTGGCCCGCATCATTGGCACCGGAAGGGCCATGGACATGATTTTGACAGCAAGAATGGTTCAGGCAGATGAGGCCCTCGCCTCAGGACTGGTTAGCCGAGTGGTTCCTCGTGAAGCGCTCATGGATGCCGCGCTTGACATGGCCAAGCCTCTGACCAGAAACAGCCCCAACGCTCTGGCCGCCGCCATTCGCAGCGTGCAATCCAGCGGCTCTAGGGAAGGGTTCGAAGTTGAAATTGACCAGTTCGGTCGGTGCTTTGAACACCCCGACTTCAAGGAGGGAGTAGACGCCTTCCTCAACAAGCGCAAGCCTGATTTCTCGTGACCATGAGCGCTGAAAATTCCCGCCCAGTTGTGGTCCGTGTGGCCAACATCGGTCAAGACCCCCTTCCAACCTATGCCACCAGCCAAAGCGCCGGCCTCGACCTGCGCGCAAGGTTAGATGGCCCGGTGGTACTCGAGCCAGGGGAACGCAAGCTGGTCCCCAGTGGACTGCACATCGAACTGCCTGAGGGACACGAAGCGCAGGTGAGACCCCGCAGCGGATTGGCCTACAAACACGGGGTTTCTGTGTTGAACGCACCCGGCACCATCGACGCCGACTATCGCGGCGAAGTGGGCGTGTTGCTCATCAACCACAGCCAAACGGCCTTCACCCTTCGGCCCGGAGAGCGAATCGCCCAGCTCGTGGTGGCCCCCTACTCTCGGGTAGAGTGGTCTCCCGTAGAACAACCTGCTGAATTGGCCCTCACCCAACGCGGTGAAGGTGGATTTGGCCATACCGGAACTTCATGAACCTCATCATTCCCATGGCCGGACGGGGCAGTCGCCTCCGCCCACACACGTTGACAGTGCCAAAGCCCCTGGTGAGCGTTGCGGGCAAGCCCATTGTACAGCGGTTGGTAGAGGACCTCGCAGCCATGACCCCGCGTCAATTCGACAACATTGCCTTCATCATTGGTGATTTCGGGCCACAGGTCGAGCAGGATCTCCTGGATCTGGCCGCGTCACTCGGTGCCAAAGGGCACATCCGACATCAAGATCAGCCCCTGGGCACAGCGCATGCAGTGTGGTGCGCCCAAGAGTTTCTAGAGGGAGAGGCCGTGGTGGCTTTTGCCGACACCCTGTTTCGGGCGGACTTTAACCTCGACGACGGCTCGGATGGTCACCTGTTTGTGAAGCGCATCGATGACCCACGACAATTCGGCGTGGTCGTGCTCAACGAAGACGGCGTCATCAAAGAATATGCAGAAAAGCCGGAAACGCCCGTTTCAGACCTGGCGATGATTGGCATTTATCACTTCAAAGACGCGGCGGGACTCAAAAGAGAAATCGGCGCATTGATCGAAAGCGGGGCGCAAAAAGGCGGAGAATACCAGCTTCCTGATGCCTTGAGGGCGTTGACCGAGCAAGGCGTTCGGTTCATGCCCGGAGAAGTTGACGCGTGGATGGACTGTGGCAACCGCCAAGTCACCGTGGAGACCAATGGCCGCGTTTTGGACTTCATGGGGGATGCCGCTCAAGTTCACGAAGGGGCCACTGTAGAACATTGCAAAATTTTGCCCCCTTGCGAAATCTTGCCCGGCGCAGTACTGCGACATTCTGTGGTGGGGCCCCGTGTCACCATCGGAGCGGGAACGGTCATTGAACGCAGCAACATCCAGGACAGCCTGATCGGAGAACACACCCACATAGAAGGAGCTTATCTCAAGGGAGCCATGATTGGGAGCCACGCCAAAGTCCTTCGAAAGGCCGAGGACCTGAGTCTTGGAGATTTCAGTGAAATTCAATGAAGCAACACCTCTCTTCTTTCTCGCTGTTGGGCTGTCTGGTCCTGATGTTCATCGCGCCTGGTTGTGCGGTGATGGGCGGCGCCGGCAAGACCGACGCTGGCGATAGAGGTGTCAACAGCGCGTTTCACAGCGCATACTACCGCGCTCAAGTCGCCAAAATCAAAGGGGACCAAGAGGGGGCCAAAGAAGCCTTCCTTTCCTGTTTGGACGCCGACCCCGAAGCCGCGGTCGTTCACTTTGAATTGGCCCGCTTGGAACGTGCTGCAAATCAGTGGAGTGCCGCACTGGCCGCCGCTGAACAAGCTGTGGTTTTTGATGGAAACAACCCGTGGTATTACCGTGAAGTCGCAGAAATCTGCATCGAGCTCGGAGACATGGACAAGGCGGATGCGGCCTTGAGTTGGCTCCTCGAAAACAAGCCAGAGGAAGACATTGCCGCTCAAATGCTGCTCGACTTGCGCATTGCACAGGGCGACTTGCGCGGCGCCCTCGATGTCGTGGACGTTTTGGAGAGAGAATGGGGACCCGACCCGGAGTGGGACTTTGAACGCCACCGCCTCCACATGTCTGTTGGGGACATCGACGCCGGCTTAGAGGATCTACAACGCCTCGAACAAGACTTCCCGAATGTGGTAGAAGCGCCCCTTCAGCGGTCCAGGATTTTGCAAACCTTGCAACGCACAGAGGAGGCCGAAGCCGTGCTGTCCAACGCCCTATTGCGGAACAACAACGGCCGCCTCCATTTGGAATGGGCCGGACTGCTCACACAACGTGGCGACACCGACGGGGCCCGCGCCCATGTGCGCTTGGCCTTCTCTTCGAATGAAGTCCCACTGGCCGAAAAAGTCGACATCGCCTGGCGTTATGTCGAGCTCTCCGAAATCCAACAGGAACTTCAACCCGAATCGCAAGAATTGGTGTCGCTTTTGATCGGCATCCATCCAGATTCAGCTGAGCCCTTCGAACTCCAGGCTGCGCTCTTGAGCATGGCCGGAGACGCGGTCGGTGCTTTGTCCGCTTTGGAAACTGCCCTTGAACTCAATCCCAACTCCCCTGAGCGGTGGCTCGACGCATGCCAGTTGGCCATCGACTTGAAGCAATGGCCCGGGGTGGATGCGCTCTCTGAACGGGCAGCAACCTTGTTTCCCAACTTGCCGGTATTCCCCTACTTCCGTGGCATCGCCAAAATGGAACAAGACGACAACCGCGGGGCAGAACGCCAACTCAAAATGGCCCGAAATCTGATTGTCGATCGGCCTGGTTTTGAGTCAGACGTGTTGACTTCTCTGGCACAGATCGCACACGATACTGGCGACAATGCGGCCTCCGACCAATGGTACGAGCAAGCCATCGAAGCCAACCCGCAGAACATCCTTGCGCTGAACAATTACGCCTACTACTTGGCCGTTCGCAGCCAAAAACTTGAGCGCGCGGTGGAGTGTGCGGCCCGCGTGGTCGAGCTGTCTCCAGGAGAGGCCAATTTTGAAGACACTTACGCTTGGGCACTGCACCAATCAGGAGAGCATGCCGAGGCCCTCACATGGATTGAGTTGGCCTTGTACCACGAAGGAGACGAGCCCAGCGCCAACGTACTCGAGCATGCGGGCGACATTCTCGCCGCTTTGGGCAAAATGTCAGAAGCCCAGGCGCGTTGGCAACAGGCCCTCGACGCCGGTGGAGAGGCCAACCGAATTCAAGAGAAGTTGAACGGACAATGAGGCAAGTGGGCTTTTTTCTGATGGTGTTGGTCCTGGCAACAGGCTGCAACAACATGCGCCGCTTGGAGCGTGGAAAGCCCATTCGTTCAGAAGGTTCTGGTGCCATTATCCGAAAGCACCAAACCACCATGGCCAACACCAACTGGGTGGCCATGCGCTTGCAAGTGGACGCCAACTCGAATGGCGATCGAAACGCCTTCAAAGTCAACACCCGGATGAAACGAGACTCGTGCGTTTGGATGAGCATTACGCCGGCATTGGGTGTGGAAGCGGCGCGGCTCATGTTTACCGTCGACTCCGTCAAGTTCTTCTCCAAAATCCCCGGAAATCGGTTTGCCTACATCGGCAACTATGCAGCCTTTGACAGCCTGTTGGGCACCAACATCAACTTTGACATGATTCAACGCATTCTCCTTGGAGAAGCCGTCGGACTCGAAGACGAGGACAGCAAATACATCAGCAAAGTAGATGGTCGAGAACACCTGCTGATCAACAAATACAAGCGCCGCGTTCGGCGTTTAACCGGGGTCAAGGAGAAGGAGATTTCGCCCAACGACAGCTTATCTGTGGAAGTCAGTGCCGCCGTTCAAGAACGGGTCATCAACCGTTCTGACGACGAGGACCTTTTGGTGAAGCGGTACTGGTTTGACGGGTTTGGTTACCAATTGACCCGCACACGTTTCGACGACCTGTATTGGGGCCGCTCCATCGAAATTAGCCATGGCAGTTTTGAGCCTGAAGCCGGCGGTTGGATTCCACACAAGACAAGCATCACCATTGCTTCTCCAGAGGCGTCCCACCAAATCAAAATGGAGATTTCCAGGGCGAAATTTGGGAAGCCCTACCCCATGCCCTTCAACATTCCAAAGGACATCGAATACCGTGATGGCATTTGATTTGGCGGATTTGCGACGCAGCTACTTGGGGCTTCTCATTTGCCTTTTTAGCGGACCTAGCCTGTTGGCTCAAACCACAAATCAAGCGGAATTGGAGGCGGAGAGAAAGGCATTGACGGAGCGCATTGCCGCCACACAATCTTTGCTCAAGTCTACCGAAGACGACCGAAACAGAACCACTCAAGAATGGGCGGTGTTGAAGACCCAACTCAACCTGAGACAACAGCTGCTTTCCAACCTGAGTGCAGAACGGAAGGCTGCAGAGCGCCGTTTTCGCCAAAGACAAGAGGGCGTGCAAACGGCAGATGTGCAACTTGAATCCATCAAAGAGGAATATGCCGAAATGGTCCGCATTGCCGCCAAACAAGGCGGGCAAGACCAATGGTGGCAGGCGGTTCTTGATGCCGAGGGCACCACACAAGCCTTCCGAAGGCTCTTGCTCATCGAAGAGTACCGGCAAACAAGAGAAAAACAAGCCGCACGCATCGTCCAATCTGCCTCTGCCCTCCGGTTAGAAATGGCGGCCTTGGAGACCGAGCGAGAATCGCTCGTAGAAGTAGAAAAAGACCTTCGTTCTGAGCGAGATGCCGCCAAAAATTCTGCACGCCAAATGGCGTCCTTGGTGTCTGACTTCCAAACACGAGAACGCGAATTGAAAGACCAACTCGCCGTCGAAGAAGCGAGGCGTGCAGAGTTGGGAAAGGCCATTGCCCGATTGATGGAAGCGGCACGTAGCCGGAGCGATGGCCGTGAAAACTTTGCTGCCACACCTGAAGGAAAAATCATCGGTGCGGAATTCAAAGCCAACAAGGGAAGCCTGCCGTGGCCGGTTTCGGAAGGCGTGCTCGTGGGGCGATTTGGCACCCACCCACACCCCAGTTTGCCCGGCATCCGCATTGAGCGCCGAGGCATCGACATCGCCACATCCGACGAAGCAAAAGTCACGTCCATTTTCAGTGGCCGGGTGTCCAACGTCATCACCATCCCCGGTGGCGGCATGGTCGTGATGGTCAACCATGGGTCACACCGCTCCGTTTATGCCAATTTGGGCGCTGTGTCGGTGAGCAATGGAGACAATCTCAGAACCGGTCAGGTACTTGGCACTGTCATCGACCTCGGCGATGGACCGCGTGCTCACCTCGAAATTTGGGACGCTTCGGGCAGCACCCCAGTGAACCCAGAACCTTGGATCGCCAAATGAAGTTTGCACTCATCGGGAACCCGAATTGCGGCAAGACCTCGCTGTTCAATACCCTTACGGGATCAAAGGCCAAAGTGGCCAACTTGCCAGGTGTAACGGTATCCCCTGTAGTGGCCAAGATGTCCCCTTCCAAAGGACAAAATCAGCGCGCCATCGAGCTCGTTGATCTGCCGGGAACTTACAGTCTCCACCCAAAAGCACTCGACGAAGCTGTCACACGCGACGCCCTCCTGAATCCGGATCACCAACACCGGCCAGATGGTGTCATTCTGGTTCTCGATTCAGCCAACCTCAAACGCAATCTGTATCTGACCCTGCAGGTCATCGATCTCGGACTCCCCGTCGTGGTGGTGGTGAATGAAACGGCGCAGAACCCCTGGTCCTTGCCCGCTTTAGAGGCCGCTCTTGGCCGCCCTGTTTTGCCCGTTCATGCTCTGAATGCAAAAGGATGTGGCAAACTCAAACAGGTCCTGCACAATTGGCCCGAAGACGCCGGCACCAACATCCCAGAGAGGGACTTGCCAGGATGGAGAGAGCGCGTGGACTTGAAGCCGCTCACACAAGCCCTTCCCCGCCTCTCTGAGGCGAGTCTCGAATTGCTTGTGGTGGGAGACGAAAGTCCCGGTTGGCTCTCCGACGCGGCCAAAACCACTTTGGAGAACGTTCGCAAAGAGACCGGGTGTGGTGCCGCAGAACTGCAGTTGGCCGAAGCTGCATATCGCAGCCGACAAGTGCGAAAAATCGCCACCGATGTCCTCGGACACAATCCGCCGGCCAGTCACAACCTAAGCGCGAAACTCGACCGTGTTCTCACCCACAGGATAGGCGGCCCGTTGATCCTCATGGCCGTGTTCTTCCTGATTTTTCAAGGCGTTTACGCATGGGCCACCTGGCCCATGGACTTGATTGACGGCGGAATGAGCGCCTTGATGGAGGCCACTCGGGCTGTTTTGCCAGAAGGCTGGTGGACCAACCTGCTCGTAGACGGCCTGCTGGCCGGATTGGGTGGCGTGGTCATTTTTGTGCCCCAAATCGCCCTTCTTTTTGGTGCGGTGGCGGCATTGGAAGAAAGCGGGTACATGACCCGTGTCTCCTTCATGAACGACCGCTGGCTCAGGTCACTTGGTTTGGATGGGCGCGCCACCATTCCTCTTTTGGGCGGCTTTGCGTGTGCTGTGCCTGCCATTCTGGGGGCCAGAACCATTCCCGGCAAAAGAGAGCGGCTACTAACCATCCTGATTACACCGTGGATGACCTGCGCAGCGCGGCTTCCAGTGTACCTCTTCCTGATTGGTTTCGTGGTGCCGAAACAGCCATGGGGGCCTGGTGGATTGCTGAACCTTCAAGGGATTTTCTTATTCAGCATCTATGCCGCCGGGCTATTTGCTGGATTGGCCATGGCTTGGATCCTTCACAGGGGATTGCCCAAGGCCGCACCCTCTCAATTCCTTCAGGAATGGCCGCCCTATCGATTGCCCTCCCTCCGACGCACCCTCGGCCAAATCGCGCGCCAAGCGAAAGCGTTTCTTACCGGCGCCGGGCAAGTCATCGTCTTGGTGTCCATCCTTCTTTGGGGGTTGTCCAACACCGCGCCCGACGGCTTCGATGCCGTGAACGCTCAGCATCAAAACAACCTATCCAGCATCGAGGCCTCCGGCAACAACCCCGCCGCGATTGCACAGGCCAACCGGGATTGGCAAGCGGCGAGAATGGACGCGTCTTGGTCTGGAAGATTGGGCAACTTCATTGAACCCGTGATCTCTCCTCTCGGGTACGACGGTCGAATGGGCATTGCCCTGATTGCCTCGTTCGCTGCACGCGAAGTGTTTGTTGGCACCATGGCCACATTGTACGCAGCACCAGAAACAGACGAAGGCATACAGGCGCTAAAAACAAGACTGGGCCGCGAAATCAACCCCAAAACAGGAGCCCCCATTTTGAATGCCGCAACGGCCATGTCGCTGATTGTATTCTATATGCTCGCGATGCAATGCCTTTCCACGATCGCCATTGTTCGGCAAGAACTCGGTGGATGGAAATGGGCGTTGATTCAAGCAGGAGGCATGACCCTGATTGCTTATCTCGCGGCGTGGGTCACGTTTGTGGTTGTCAATGGAGCTTGACCCACATTAAGTGGGCTTGCTCGCGGCGCAGTGTGACCAAATGTCCCCCTGCAGACACCGCCATGGGATCTCCGAGTGGAGCGATGTGACGGACCTCAATCTCCTCCCCAACAGTGCAGCCCATTTCCATGAGGGCGAGCATGCCTTCGGGGGCATCGATTCGGGTCAACGTCCCCTTTTCATCGGCGGACAAATCACTCAAACGCTTGAGGTCCATCCTGCAAAAATGGGGTAGCCGTTGGCTGTTTTTTCTCCCCTGAATGGGGGATTTCTGGGCACAAAAAACCCGGACCTGTTTGGTCCGGGTTATTGGTGGGTCATACTGGACTCGAACCAGTGACCTCTGCCCTGTCAAGGCAGCGCTCTGAACCAGCTGAGCTAATGACCCTCTGCTGAAGCGGACGGCGAATATACAATGCACTAGCCGCTCCTCGACTTTGCGTTTGCGACATCCACAAGGTTTCGTTCTATTCCACCTTCCAACGCGTCAAATCCAACCCAGTTAAGCGCTCCGTTTCTGCGATGTCATGCTCAAAAAATGGATAGAGAAAGGCGCGGTCCTCTTTGCTCATTTTGGACATGCCTTCCGACGTATACCACAAGTTTGTCACCTTCTTTTTGAAGGAATCGGGCAAAATGCGGGAAGCCCAACTTTTCATGCCGCTCTGGGTCAACCAATGGTTCAACCCTCCCCATCGGGCCATTCCTGCCGGGTTGGCTGCAGAGCGCTCAACTTCTGGAATGCCGCCATCTAGGCCCAACCAACTTGCCAGATCTTGCCAAGTTTCGGACTCGTTCAAGGACTCGTTCAACACCACCTTGATTTGTGCCGTTGGGAACTTGGCTTGCCAGCGCTCTAGCCCCTTGGCATATTGCCCGGCTTCCACGAACAGTTCGCTTCTTCCCCACCCGGGATTGGGGTGGGCTTGATCTCGCTGGACCGCTTCCATCAAAGACGTCTTGGTAAAACCGTACTTCCTGGCCATCTGCCAATGGGAAAAGGTCCTTTCCATTGGGTTTCGCAAAGCCACCAACACCTTGGCTTGAGGGTGTTGCTTGGCCACATTATGAGCCGCCTTGGCCGACCACAAGTAAGACGTGCTGCATTCTCCCACCACTGTGTGGGCCGGAGAAACACCATCAAACAATGCCGCGTATTGCGCTTGATCCTGAACAAAGTCTACCTGCCGAGGGGCGAGGGGTTTCTGGCTCAAATAGCGGTCCAGAGGGCCCGGTAGGTTGGCCTTAAACGCCTCAGAGAACCGCGCTGGGTCAATGTCTGTGGCATAATGATTGGGCTCCTTTAGAGGGCTCAGGTAAACCTGAGGATGCTGAGAGAGCCGTGAGTGGATCAACGTAGTGCCCGCTTTGGGGGCTCCAATCAAGAAGAAATTCAATTTCGACGCCACCATCCATTCATCAACGATACCATCCAGAACCCGTAGGTTTTCCGGACCCAAATGAGTGAAACAATGTTCCAAATTACCATGCCAAAGCACGCCGATGCGGCTGCGCCCAACAATCCATACTCCGGAACCCATACTACACCAGCCGTCAGTTGACACACCGCGGACAAAGCCAGAATGGCCAACCCCACCCGCTCGCCTCCTGTCATGTTCAACAGATACATGACCGGGCCAGACAGTGCATTGATCGCCTGACCCACGGCCAAAATTCCGAGCGCAGCAACGGCGTCTGACTCCGCAAAAGAAGCGCCCCAAAGTCCAAGCAGCCAAGGGCCCAATCCCAACAGAACAAGCAAGCCTGGCAAGGCTACGGCCGCATTCATCCAGCCTATTCTGTGCACAGTTTTACGCAAACCTTCGGTATCTCCTGCGGCATGAAGCGCACCAAACGTCGGTGCGCCGAGCGCATTCACTGCAAACTGGGTAAACGTGAGCAAGGCGGCCAAACGAAAAGCCGCCCGATAATGTGCAACGTCAGCATCTGTCATCCAAAAAGAGAGCATTGCAGTATCGGCCCACGACAGCACCAAGTGCAGCACGCCGCCCATCCAAATCGGAGCCGCCAACCGCACCATGGCCGCGTTCGGACGAGGGGTGTCGTCCACACCGCCCGCAGCCTTTGGCGCGTATCGAAAACGAAACCACCACACGGTAAACAGCAAC
>CBFHQM010000002.1:0-256 GCA_965657965.1 uncultured Flavobacteriales bacterium
TGGCGTGGTAGTCGTCTTCTACCGTAACGCCCTCTGGGGCATGGCCTTTGTGGCTGTCCGCAGAACAGCACTCGTCGTTGGCACAAGAAGCAAACAGGAGAGCCGGCAGCACAGCCAGCATCAGAAGTGGATGGAATCGCATGCCGGAAAGTTAGTTCAGGCGAGGAACTCAGCGGCGCCGGCGATGACGCCGTGGACGACCGTGGGGTCGAGGAGTGTGGAGGTGTCGCCGAGCTGGTCGTGCTCGCCACTGGCC
>CBFHQM010000002.1:266-208221 GCA_965657965.1 uncultured Flavobacteriales bacterium
TGCGGCGCATGATCTTGCCCGAACGCGTTTTGGGCAGGCCGGGCGTGAATTGCACGCGGTCTGGGCGGGCGATGTTGCCAATCTCGGTGTTGACTTGGATGCCGATTTCCTTGCGCAGGGCCGCGATGCCAGCGGCGTCAGTGGGCAGGGCGCCTTCTTTTAAGATCACATAGGCGTGGACCGCCTGGCCCTTGATGGGGTGCGGGTAGCCAATGACGGCGCACTCGGCCACGGCAGGGTGCGAATCGATGGCGTCCTCAATTTCGGCGGTGCCAAAGCGGTGACCGCTCACGTTGACCACGTCGTCGACGCGGCCGATGATGCGGAACATGCCGTCGGCGTCGCGTCGGGCCCCATCTCCGGTGAAGTACTTGCCCTTGAAGGCACTGAAGTAGACGTTGCGGCAACGCTCGTGGTCGCCGTAGGTGGTGCGGATCATGGACGGCCAAGGGCGATCGATGCAGAGGTAGCCCTCGGCCTCCCCTTCCAAGGTGTTGCCGTCGCCGTCCACCAGCACGGGACTGATGCCCGGCAAGGGATACCCGGCATGGGCCGGCTTCATGGGGCTGTGCGATCCGAGGCCACTGATCAGGATCCCGCCGGTCTCGGTTTGCCACCAGGTGTCGACGAGCGCACAACGGCCGCCGCCAATCGCGTCGTGGTACCACTGCCAGGCCTCCTCGTTGATGGGCTCTCCCACCGATCCGATGACCTTGAGCGCCGACAGGTCGTGGCCCTCTGCGAAGCGGGGCTCGCAAGCCATGAGGGCGCGGATGGCGGTGGGTGCGGTATAGAACTGGTTGACCTTGAGCTTCTCGCAGACCTCCCAGAAGCGGGCGGGCGAAGGGTATGTGGGCACGCCCTCAAACATGACCGTGGTCGCCCCATTGAGCAACGGGCCGTAGACGATGTAGCTGTGGCCGGTGATCCAGCCGATGTCGGCCGTGCACCAATAGACGTCGCCCGGCTGGTATTGGAACACGTTGGCAAAGCTGTAGCCTGCATACACCATGTAGCCCCCACAAGTGTGGACCACGCCCTTGGGCTTGCCCGTGCTGCCCGAGGTGTAGAGGATGAAGAGCAAGTCCTCGGAATCCATGGGCTCGGGGGGACAGTCGTGGGAAACGGCAGTGAGCGCCTCGTGAAGCCACACATCTCGGTGGGCGTGCCATTGGACCTCTTCACCGGTGTGACGGACGACCAAGTTGGTGGTGACGGTTGGGCATTCGGCGAGGGCCTCGTCCACAACCGCTTTCAAGGCCAGCCCTTTGGCGCCGCGCTTCATGCCATCGCTGGTGATCACGCAGACCGCTCCGGCGTCTTGGATGCGGTCGGCCAGGCTGCGCGCCGAGAAGCCGGCGAAGACCACGCTGTGCACCGCGCCGATGCGGGCGCAGGCCAGCACCGCCACAGCCAGCTCTGGCACCATCGGCAGGTAAAGCGCCACGCGGTCGCCCTTCTCCACCCCACGGCTTTTCAGCACATTGGCAAAGCGGCAGACCCGGTCGTACAGCTCTTCATAGGTGATGGACACGGTGTCGTCTGACGGATCGTTGGGCTCCCAAAGGATGGCCGTTTGGTCGCCATGCTCGGCCAAGTGCCGGTCTAGGCAGTTGGCAGTGATGTTGAGCTGTGCCCCTTCAAACCAGCGCACCTGTGGCGTTTCAAACTCTGCTGAACACACGTTGGCCCACGGCTTCATCCAGTCGTAATGGCCGGCGATGTCGGCCCAAAAAGCGTCGGGGTCTTTTGCTGCACCGCGGCGCGCGGCGGAAACGGCTTCGGGAGAATCGAGCAAAAAAGGCATGGCGACAAATTAACCCGCCCGAACGGAAGAGCCGTTCTTAAAGGCGGGACCCAATCTCCGTACCTTACTCACACACCTTCGCGCGCATGACCCCCCTCCGCATCATTTGGCCACTCTTTGCATTGTTGATGTTCAGTGAGGTTGGTCAAGCACAGCACCGGTGTGTCCACCAGAGGCAGCGCGAAGACATGCGCCTCGCTCACCCGGAGTGGATGGGGAGCCAAGAACTCAGAAGGTTGTCGCTCGAAGACCACACCCGAGACTTTGCCGCCCAGTCTCTTTCCTGCACGGACGAGGATCTTTTGATTCCCATCGTGTTTCATGTGGTGCACGACAATGGTCCGGAGAACATTTCTGACGCCCAAATTCACGAGGCGATTGTGCAAATGAACGAGGACTTCTCGGCCACAAACGCCGGGCTTTCCGAGGTCCACCCCAATTTCACGGAGATCGTAGCGGACATCGGCATGGGCTTTCGCTTGGCCGACTTCGACCCCAATGGCCAGCCCACCACCGGCATCAACCGCATCCAATCCGAACTGACCTACAACGGCAGCGACATTGCCCTCAAGCAATTGGTCCAGTGGGATCCCACCATGTACCTCAACGTTTGGGTGGTGAACTCTTCGGATGGGGGCAACGGATCTGCCTTCGCATTCTACCCCGCCGATGTCGAAGGGTCCGCCTCCATTTACGATGGCGTGGTGTCTTCATACTGGGCCGTAGGTAGAACAGAGACTGCGGTTTGGACCCATTACAAAATCCTGACCCACGAGGTGGGGCACTGGGCCAACCTCAAGCACACTTGGGGCGATCAATCGGGCAACCAATCCACAGCGGGCTGCGGTTTTGACGACGCGGTGGACGACACCCCCAACACCATCGGAAATACGGGATGCGACCTGGAGGCCATCTCCTGCGGCTCTCCAGACAACGTGCAGAACTACATGGATTATTCCAATTGTTCGAACATGTTCACCGAGGGCCAAAAGGAAAGAATGCTGGCGACCATGTGCTCAGATGTGGCGGGACGCAACAACATCTGGTCCGCGGAAAACCACGCACTCGTGTTCCTCCAAGACGAATTCTTGCCGAGAATGGTCTACCTCCAATCCGCCTTTTCGGAATCCTTTGCCAACGATGGCACGGTCGACAGCGAGATTGGCATTGAACTGCTCGACCTCTCCTTTGATGCAACCGGCGCGCTGGTAGAGGGGGTTGATTTCACCAGCGGCAACTTGCCCGCCGGGACATCCTTGTCTGTGGTGGTCGTGGATTCCACCCACGCCACAGTTCACCTGACTGGTCAAGTGGCCAACCACGAGACCGAGGACAATTTGGACAACCTGGAGCTGCACTTCACAGCCAATCCCTTCGATGGTGTTGCCTACGAGGACCTGTACAACCCGTCGAACTCCAACCTCGGACTGACCTTCTTGGACCCCTACGAAATCGTGTTTGTGGACTTGGTGGACGACGCCCACAACTTCTTTGAAGGGCGCCGCTGGACCTGGTTCACCATGGGATCCGGCGGTGCAGACTTCGGTTTCTTTCACCACGACTTGGTCAACATCAAACTCGAAACCTATGGCAACGGGGCTGTGTGCCACCCCGGCACCTCCAACCTTGCCCCCCTCGCTTTTGGAGCCGTGGTCGGCCCCGAATCCGACATCACCGAGCCTGGCCCTTGGTACCCGAACCAGTTGGACTTGTCCAATCCCACCTACACCGACTGGAACGGACAAACCGCATATGCTGGCGTGCAATTCCATCGCAATGGGAATGCGCACTACGGTTGGATTCGGATGCGCGTGAGTGAGGATGGCCGCCACTACTACGCTTTGGATATGGCCTACAATGAGCAACCCGACGGTCCCATTGCCATGGGCGAGGTGCAATCTCCGGTCTTGGCTTACACCCAAACGGTGTTCCACGAAGCCTTCGACAACGACGGCAGCATCTCCTCCGAGCGGAACATCGACCTTTTTGGGGCCACTTGGTCCGCGTTTGACTCCCTCGGGGCCGGTTCTGGATTCGACATTGCCGAGCTCCCCGATGGACTGTCTGCCCAGATTGAACGCGTCTCGGATGCGCGCATCCGATTGTCGCTCGCGGGCCAAGCCAGTGCACATGCCGACAATGACGACCTCTCATTCAACGTGTCGTTCGACCCCTCCCTCCTTTCCGACACCCCAAGCGACATGGCCTTGTCGCGGTCGATGTCCGTCGACTTCGCCGATCCTTACGCCATCGAATACGTAGAGGTTGACCCCGCCGAGGGCATCGCCATCGCCAACCCAGGCAACAACTGGAAATACTTCAGTTGGAACGTGGGCGATGCAGATTTTGGACTCTGGTACGTCAACGGCCATTTCCGTTTGGAAACGTATTCCAAGTCTGGCGTCAGCCATGAAGACACCAACAACCTGAGTGCACTCCAAGAGGGGGACACCATCCAAAGCGAGAGCCATTGGACCTACTTCTCGGAATTGGAAACCCAGTTGGTCATCACCTCTCCCACCTACAGCGACTGGAATGGCCAAACCACTTTCGCGGGTGTCAAATTCACGATAGCCGAGCGCTTCCACTATGGGTGGATGCGGTTTGAAGTCGGCGAGGACGGCGACATGGTGCGGCTGGTGGACTACGCCTACAACCGCAAGCCCGAAGAAGAAATCCTGGCCGGTCAGATTTACGCCACATACGGATGCACCGATCCGTTGGCCTTGAACTTCAACCCCGTCGCCGTGGACGATGACGGGACCTGCACCTATCCCCTCGACTGCGGGGACGACAACGTGTTGACCTTGCAGATGGTCGATTCATACGGAGACGGGTGGAATGGCAATGCACTCGACATCTCCACGATCGGTGGAGAGCTGATGCAGAGTTTGACCCTGAATTCAGGGTCGGAGGGTACAACCGAATTTTGCCTGCCCGATGGGTGCTACACCTTTGGCGCAGGCGGCGGAAACTACCTCGCTGAAATCTCATGGGAACTCCTCATGGACAGTGTGTCCGTGGCCAGTGGGACGGGTGGAGAATCCGGGCTATTCTCCGTCAACAGCGATTGTAGTGCTTACTACGGATGCACAGATGAGCAGGCCTTCAACTACGATCCGAATGCCCTGATTGACGATGGCTCTTGCGCTTATCCCGTGATGGGCTGTACCGACCCTACAGCGTTGAATTACGCAGCCGACGCTGAGGAAGACGACGGGTCTTGCTTCTACGAAGACGACGTACTTGGGTGCACAGACACATCGGCATTGAACCACAATCCCGACGCGACCTACGACGACGGATCTTGCCTGTACCCCAATTTGACACTGGACGACGTGGCCAGCGAATGGTGCATGGGCGACACACTGTGGATCTCCTGGTCCGGGGGAAACCCCAATACGGGGGTCTATCTAAGCTTAATCGACATCAACGCCAACGCCGCTGTGGCCGACTTGGGCATTGTAGACAACACCGGCTTGCACCCCTGGGCCATCGACATTTCTGGTGCGGACATACCGTATCGGATTTACCTCGCAGAACACCCCTACCCACCGAGCTCATGGGATTATGGGAACCCGTTCACCGTATCCGAGGATTGCGTGCCTGCTTTGCCGGGATGCACCGACCCACTGGCTTGCAATTTTGAATTCGACGCCACAGAAGACGACGGGTCCTGCCTGTTCACCACCGATGCATTGGGCGACTGCGGAGGCGATTGTGCCGCCGACACTAACGGAGATGGCATTTGCGATCCGACTTGCCCCCAAGACCTCGACCAAGATGGCATTGTCGCCGTCAACGACGTCTTGATTATGCTCAGCGAATTCGGATGTGCCTCCATCTGCACAGCCGACATCAACCTCGATGGCATCGTTTCGGTGGAGGACTTCTTAATGGTCTTGAGTGAGTTCGGAAACAGCTGCAACTGAGTTCGAAACGCACAGTAACACAAGCATTTGGCCACAAAATCGAAAGCCCCCGTTGCGACATTGCAACGAGGGCTTTCTGTAAGCTGTGGCGACCATGGAAGGATTCGAACCCTCAACCTCCTCATCCGTAGTGAGGTGCTCTATCCAGTTGAGCTACATAGTCGTTTACCCCCGAAAGGGAGCGCAAATGTAGACCAAATTTCGAGCCTGTCAAGCCCCGAACACAGGAAGGTTGAATTCCTCGGGCAGAAGCTGTGTATTTTAGTGCCTTGCAGATGACGAGACCGTCCATTCCCCTTCTCTTTTTTGTCCTGATTCTATCGGTTTTCTGCCAGAGTCAAGTCAATTTCTCCCTCGAAAAAGAGACCGTGTCAAATGCGAGCAATTCCATCTCGACGCGGATGGAAGCGTTTCGCAAATTGACCACCGGTGAATTGGAACAATCCAATGCAGAAGCGGTCATTGAAATGTCTGACCTCTTGCTGGAACTCCCGTTGTCCAAAAAGCAAAAGAGCGATGTGATTGCAAGTAAATCCGTGGCCCTGCGCAAAAGTGGACAAGGTTTAGATGCATACGCACTTCTGACCGAGACCATCGCTCAAACCAACGAGGACGAAGACGACCTTCTCGCTGGACTGCACTATGAGCGCGGAAGGACCGCTCCTTACGTGTTCTCGGCAGACCAAGAGCTCCTGGCCAAGACACTCGACGATTTCAACGTGGCCTTGACTTACGCTGTCGACGCCGACAACACCCAAATGCAGTGTCAAGTGCACGATCAATTGGGCTTTTTGCATGGCAATTACCTCAAGGACCGGGCCACAGCCCGAGCGCACTACGAGTTCATCATTTTCAACGCCGATGACGAGGTCTCTCTCGCTCAGGCCAGAACCAACCTAGCCAAGCTGTCCAAACCTGAAGACCGCATTGAGCGAGACACCGCCATCCACTACCTCATGTCTTCGCGGGCGGTTTTTAGTCGCAATGGCCTGGACAGAAAAGTGGGCAAAGCCACCATCACCATTGCCAATTACCTCAGAGAGGCTGAGCAGTTTGATGAAGCCAAATTGGAGTATGAGTCCGCGCTGAAGATGGGCCTCAAAGTCGGAGACCAAATCAACTGCATGGAGTATTTGGGTCTGATCGCGAACAAACAAGCCCGATACGACGATGCTGAACGCTGGCTAAACCAGGCCCTCGTCTTGGACAAAGGCGTGAATTATGGGCGAAGCGTTTATCTCTCTTCCAAGTTTGGACAGACGTTGGTCAATACTGGCCGTGCTCAGCAGGCTTACGACCTGTGCGACTCCATTCTCCAGAAGCTCCAGACCGACACCACATGGAGCGACTTTAAAAAGGCAACCCGGCTCACCGATTGCTGGGACTGCATTGGGAAAGCGCAAATTGCCCTCAACCACTTTCAAGAGGCGTTCGACGCGTTCGAGAATCGGGATCGGGCCGAAAAAACGTACCGGGCCATCCAAGACGCCAACCAATCCAAAAAGAAGCTTGACCTCTACGAATACGACACCCTGCGCAAGCAGGCCATGCAAGAAAACCAGTATCGCCTCCAATCGGAGCGTCAAACCTACTTGTACGCCATTGTGGCCCTGCTCATTGCCTTCGCAATGTTCATCACCTATCGCTATCGTTTTACCCAACGACAGAGCCACTTGATTTCTACCCAAAGGCAGCAATTGTCCGATCGGCAACGGGAGCTCATCCGGGCCAACGCCGACTTGGAAATCGCCTTGAACCACAAGGCCGTTTTCCTGTCCAACATGTCCCACGAGATTCGGACACCGTTGAATGCCATTGTGGGCATGTCCAACCTGGCTTCCAAGGAGGACATGGCGGACACAGCCAAGAAGTATTTACGGAACATCGTTATCGCGTCTTCCAACTTGATTGACATCGTCAACGACATCTTGGACTTTTCCAAGCTTGAGGCGGGCAAACTGGAAATCGCGGAGGAACCCTTCTCCGTCAAGGACGCTTTGGAAGTGGCCGAGAATGTGATGCGCATTCCCGCAGAACAAAAAGACCTCGCCTTTACCGTAGAGGCCTCCCCCGAACTCCCCTCCCATTTGATTGGCGACTCCAGCCGACTGAATCAAGTGCTGATCAACTTGATTGGAAATGCGGTCAAATTCACTCTAGAAGGTGGCGTTACGTTGAAGGCCAGCATGGGCGCTTTGCCCGAGCTTCCCAAATGGTGTCCAGCACCTGCGCAATCCCATGAGCAGTGGTTTGTCGTCCGAGTCAAAGACACCGGCATCGGCATCCCCGCCGATAAGCTGGAAAAAATCTTTGAGAGTTTCAATCAAGGAGACTCGCTCAAGACCCGAAAATTTGGGGGGACCGGTCTTGGACTCAGCATATCCAAGCAGATCGTAGAACTGCAAGGCGGTGTGATTTGGGTGGAGAGTGTTGAAGGAACGGGGTCGGACTTCTGCTTTGCCCTGCCGGCGATTCCAGCGGAAGTCAGCGAAACAGAGGCTTCAGATGAGGCCCTTGAAGAACACATTGGCCCCATTCGCATTTTGATCGCCGAGGACAATCCGTTCAATGTGATTGTGACCGAGGACACCCTCAAGTCAGAACTGGAAGGCGTAACCATTGGCAAAGCGGAAAATGGCCGACTCGCCTATGAGATGGTCCGCGACGGAGAATGGGACCTGGTCCTGATGGACATCCACATGCCGGAGATGAGTGGACTTGAGGCCACGGCTGCCATCCGCAAGCTTTCCAACGAAAAGTCCCGCACCCTGATTGTGGCGATGACCGCCAGCGTTCTCCGAGAGGAAACCGACAATTACATGCGCCATGGCATGGACGGTTTTGTGCCCAAGCCTTTTCAGGCGGAGCAACTCAAACACGAAATTTTCCGGCTTCAAAAGGACAAGAACAAGGCCAAAAATTCAGGAGAACAGCCGCTTCCTCACTTGCGGATTCTGATTGCCGAGGACAACCCCTTTAATGTGATTGTGGCCGAAGACACGCTCCGCTCGGAGCTTGCGGACATCACCATTGGCAAGGCCGAGAACGGCAAAATCGCCTTAGAGGCCGTGAAAGAGGGAGAATGGGACATTGTACTCATGGACATTGCCATGCCCGAGATGACCGGAATTGAAGCCACGTTGGCCATCCGAGGATTGGCCGATGCCAGCAAGGCTGCGACCACCATTATCGCCATGACCGCCAGTGTCCTTAAAGAAGACACCGATCACTATCTCAACCAAGGCATGGATGGCTTTGTACCCAAGCCCTTCAAGGCCGGACAATTGATCGCAGAAATCAAAAGGGCCCACCTTGATCAAGGTGAGCCCAGCTGATGTTTTAATAAAGAAGTGGGATCAGTTGGCGACAAAAAGCGCAACGCCCACCAAAGTCAGCATCCAACCGATGGCCAAGGCATAGCTAATGCGCGCATTGCGACGCTCGCTTGTCTTGAGCACTTGCAAATCATACACCTTGTCCAAAGAGGTCTTCACCAGCGCGAAGGCGGCGTTGGACTTCACGATGTAGTCGTCTGCACCATTCTTGAGCGACTCTACAGCCACTTCCAAACTGTCTTGACCACTAAAGAAGATCACGTGCGTTTGCGGGCTGCGCTCTTTGACGGCTTCGAGCACCTCGAGACCATTGAGGTCTCCCCCACCGCTCAAGTCGAAGTCGAGCACCACTGCGCGCTCATCAAAGCGATCTAAGGTGTCCAAGAAGCTCTCTCCATCATGGTACTTGTCCACGTGGCTGTAGCCGTTGCGAATGAGGAAGTCACGGAGAACTTCGGTGTTGGGGATGTCGTCGTCGACAAGTGCGATTTTCAAATGCTTGCTCATTTCAGCAGGTCTTGCAAATTTTGGATCAGCGTGGAAAGCTGTTGGCAGGTGTCATCGAGTTCACTTTGGGAAATTTGACCGCCGTTTTTGATGACTTGCTCTTGTGCCGACATGGCTGCATGCGCGTCGGCAGCGCCTATGGTTTGCACCTGACTCTTGAGCTTGTGGAGAATGGCCCGGATGGGCTCCTGACTTCCAGAAACATCCAGGCCCCGAAGGTTGCCCAGTTCAGGTTCCATGGTGTCCAGAAACAGCCGGATGTAGTACTTCTTCTTCTCCGGGTCTCCAGCTGAGAGTCGATCAATGATTTCCATAACGCGTGTGCCGAAGATACCGAATACGTGTCATCCAACCCGCGATTAAAACGAAGCGGAACTCATCTGCGGTGGTGGGAAAAGCCAAGTCAAGGTGAGGGCATGATTGAAAACCCGATAGTCCGACAGTCCTAGGACCACACCATCGTATCCCAAGCAATAGGCCAACTCCAAGCCAGCCCCAGCTTCGAGGTACGCTTCTGCACCGATTCTCAGGTAGCCACCATACCCCATTCCCCAGGTCAATTCGGGAGTTCCTGCGCCAAAGACTTGTCCGCCTCGGGGAACAATCAAATCGTAGGTTGTCTCGGCCACCTCCACGTAATGCTCACGAATTCGCGAGGCAGTGAGGCTCCCTCCCAACTCAAAAATCCAACTCGCGCTCTTGTCGATGGGACTTGCTGTGCGGTAGCCCAAATGAAATTGCATGCGCTCCTCGGACCCGAAAATACCGAAGTCGCGCAAGTCTGTGGAGCCCTGCCCTTGGTCCGGCAACATGCCCGTATTGAGCTGCCAGGCACCTCGGCTTTTTAGCCGCCAAAGGTCCACGTCGAGCACGATGGCATTTTCCAGATTCAAACGCTGCATCACCCTTAACCCAAAACCAAACCCCACATCGTAGCGCTGATCAATGGGGTAACTGGCCACCGAAATGGCCCCGGCGTCCGACAATCCCAAATCTTGTGCAATCCTGTTGCGCATGGAATTCCCCGTCCCACTGGCCACGCTGTTCCAATCCAAACGTTCGGGGATGCTGATCAGCTCACGGAACACATCGCCCAACTGAGACAGTCCGGTGCCGTTGTAGAAAACACTCGAAGCGCCACCGGCTTTGCCCACATTGATGTTCATCCCAAAGTGCAACTTCTTGGGACGCTCGAAATCCTCCACGTCTTTGTCGTTGTATGGCTCGTAGTTGTAGACCTGAGCCAATCCCGTTCCGTGCACCGCAATGAGCAAGGCCGCGACCTTGACTAAGTTTCCAATGGACAACATGTCTGAAATTTAGCACTGTACCTTCAGGATGGACACATTTCGTTCATTGAATCCATGCCTCAGTCCACCTCCCCCCTCTTCGCGATTGTCGACATCGAAACCAACGGTGGTGGTCCTACCGGCGACAACATCACGGAAGTGGCCGCCATTCTTCACGATGGCACACGAGAAGTGGACCGATGGGTGCAATTGATTCGGCCCGCCCGCCCCATTCCCGCTGGGATCACCCGGCTCACGGGCATAGACAACAGCATGGTGGAAGACGCCCGAGAGTTTGCGGGTTGGGCCGACGACCTGCATGGCTTTCTAGGCGACGCTGTCTTTGTGGCCCACAACGTGTCCTTTGACCTCAAGCACTTGCAAGCGGGATTCAAATCCGCGGGCATGCATTACAACCCCAAGCGACTCTGTACAGTGCGCATGTCCCGAAAATGGCTCAAGGGGCCCCAGCGTTACAGCCTGGGCGCATTGTGCGAGTTCTTTGGGATTGAAAACGAAGCCCATCACCGGGCTTGGGGAGATGCCACAGCCACGGCAGAACTGTTTGCCCGCTTGTGGAAGGACCACGCCGAAGAAATGACGGGCGAATTCGGACGCGGCGACGGCACCTCCTGGTGGCCCCCTCATTTGCCCCCCGATGCTTTGGTCGACATCCCCTCCACCCCAGGTGTCTACCGGTTCTTTGACGGCGAAGGAAAACTGGCCTATGTCGGGATGAGCAAAAACCTAGCAACCCGCGTGCGCCAACATTTCAATGGTTCGGGCGGCGAAGCCCGCTCTCAAAAACTGAGAAGGTTGGTCCACAAAGTCACTTGGGAAGAAACGGGGTCCGAATGGATGGCGCTGATACTGGAGGATGTGCTCATTCGCCGGCATCACCCACCCTTAAATCGCGCCCAAAAAACCGTGGGCAAGGGATGGGCTGTGGATGTGTTCTTGTGCCGTCAGGGCACACAAAGGCTGTCGTTAACCAAAGGCGGCAGGGCCACTTCTCTGCAGCGCTTCCGATCCAAATCCGAAGGCGAGTCTTGGTTGCGAGAACAGGTGGAAGCTCATGGTCTAAACCCCGCTTGGTCCGGGTTGCCCGGCACGGCATGGCGCGAAGGATGGACAGAAAACGATGCCGCCCGCAAACTCCACAATGAACGGGCCGAAGCATGGCTGGCCCACCTGAAGAAGATTCGCTCGGCGCAATCGCAAACGGACATCATTCAATGCGCGCCGACACCACAGGGACTGTGCCCGGAGGTACAGCTGGATGCTGGACGGTTTTCGGCCTACCGCTTTCGGGTCCCCGGAGAAGAAACTCCGTGGATTCCAGACGCAGGCTCAGGCCGCATTGACGCCGCAGTTGGGCGTCATTTCGAAACGACGTGATTCAATTCAAGTGAACGGATCCGGCTACGGTCTGGCTCCCCTTTCCCGTAGAACGGACGTGCGCAAGAACAAAAGAAATGGCACGCTCAGGTGCAGACCACTGGTCGACCTGAGGGAAAGAAGGGGCATCTGAGAGGGGATTCGGGGTAAGCTTTTCCATGCGCGTTGTCATCAAAGCCGCTTTGTTGCGGTCAGGGGTGAAACGAAAAGAGCCGGGGCATATTGCCCCGGCCCCTAAAAAAGCGTTTGGCGTCTAACAGAACCTCAATCCAAGGTCAAGGACACTTGCTGTTCTGCCATCATCCTGCGCAGGTTAATCAATGCATACCGCATCCTGCCCAAGGCCGTGTTGATGCTCACGTCGGTGGATTCGGCAATGTCTTTGAAACTCATGCCTTTGTAGACCCGCATGTGAACGACTTCCCTCTGCTCTTCGGGCAACTGTACCACGAGCTCTTTCAAGTCCGAGACGATGCGTTCTTCGATCAACTCGTCCTCTCGGTTCGGGCCTTCTTGTGCAATGTTGCCCAGGAGGTCGAACTCTTCGGTTCCGCGGCTCATTGGCATTTTCTTTTGGCGGCGGAAATGGTCGATGCCTGCGTTGTGTGCAATGCGCAGTACCCAAGGCAAAAACTTCCCTTCTTCATTGTAGCGGCCACTGCGGAGCACATCTACAACCTTAATGAAAACGTCTTGAAAGAGATCAGCGGCCACGTCATGGTCTCTGACGAGCAAGTACAACTTGGTGTACACCTGGTCACGATGACGGGCGAAGAGCACATCGAAGGCACGCTCGTTGCCTTGCTGAAAATCCGCGATTAAGGCGCGGTCCTGGGTGGTTTTTTGGGCCATAACACTACAAATTGCGCACGCTCCCTGTTTCGGGAATCCATCAGTCAGAAAACGTGCAGTGGGGTAGTGTTTCTCGTATAGCCTTGTTTTTTTCCCGTTTCCACGGGGTCTTCCTCTAAGATACGAAAAAGCTTGGGGGATATCCGAACCCAGTTCGCCCAAAGCGTGTTAACAAGACCAGACAAGCCCGTAATTCGCGCCATGCCCTCTTCCTCCAACCCCAGTGTTTCTGCCGAACGCAAGGACAAGCGTCGCTCAGCGGCCCCGCCTCGCTTCATTCGAATCCGCGGGGCTCGGGTGCACAACCTGAAGGGAGTGGATGTCGACCTCCCTCTCAAAACCCTCACTGTGGTCACGGGGCTCAGTGGCTCTGGAAAAAGCTCCCTTGCATTTGACACCCTCTATGCCGAAGGGCAAAGGAGATACGTTGAAAGCCTCAGTGCCTACGTCCGGCAATTTGCCGGCCGCTTGGAGAAGCCCGACGTCGATAAGATTGACAACCTTACCCCTGCCATTGCCGTTGAGCAACGGGTCGCTTCTCGAAGCAGCCGGTCTACAGTTGGCACGGTGACCGAAGTCCACGATCACCTTAAACTGTTGTGGGCGCGCATCGGGAAGACCCACAGCCCAGTGTCTGGCCAAGAAGTGAGAAAAGACACCGTGACCGATGTGGTCAATGCCGCGCGGCTGGCAGCCGCAGGGACCCGATTCATGGTCTGCGCTCCAGTCGCATTGCAAGACGGCCGAACCCTGGCGCAACAACTTGAAGTTTGGCAGCAGCAGGGATTCGCCCGCATTCTGGTAGAGGGGCAAGCCACCACCATGGCCGACCTGATTGAACGGGAAAAAGAATCAACGGACTCCACCTTGGCCGAAACGCTTCACTTGGTCATTGATCGACTCGCCGTTCCAGAGTCCGACGCACTGGAAGAATTTGAACAGCGCTTGGCCGACTCAGCCGATACCGCATTTTATGAAGGCCACGGCTCGTGCGAACTCCATTGGATGAATGCCGACGGCACCACCCGGATCGCCCCCTTTAGCGATCGATTCGAATTGGACGGCATGAGCTTTGCCCTTCCCTCTCCTGACCTCTTTAGTTTCAACAGTCCTCAAGGCGCCTGCCCCAAGTGCGAAGGCTTTGGCCATGTGATTGGAATCAGCGAGGACTTGGTGATCCCCGACCCCTCCAAAAGTGTTTACGACAATGCCGTGGCCCCTTGGCGTGGTGAAAAGGCCAGCCGATACAAGCAACGCCTGCTTCAAAACGCCTTCGACTACGACTTCCCCGTTCACGCGCCCTATGCAGACTTGACGGCCAAGCAGAAACGCCAATTGTGGGACGGCACTCGCTCTTGGCAGGGCATTCGAGACTACTTCGGCAAACTCGAGGCCAAGAGCTACAAAATTCAGAACCGTGTGATGCTCAGCCGTTATCGAGGCAAAGCCCCTTGCACACATTGCGAAGGCACGCGACTGCGCCCCGAAGCTGGATACGTTCAAATCGACGGGCTAACCCTTCCTTCTCTGCTGGGTTTGCCCGTAGAAGACGTCCTCTCCACGCTCCAAGGCATGAACCTGAGCGAAACCGACCGCGAAATCGGTCGGCGATTGCTACTCGAGGTCAACAACAGGCTGCAATTTTTACTGGACGTGGGTTTGGGCTACCTCAGCCTCAACCGAGGCAGTGCCACTTTGAGCGGCGGAGAAAGCCAACGCATCCAACTGGGGACCAGCCTTGGAAGCAGTCTTGTCGGCAGCACATATGTTTTGGATGAGCCCAGCATCGGCCTGCATCCTCACGACACCGACCGCCTTATCCGCGTGCTCACTGGACTCCGAGACTTGGGCAATACCGTTGTGGTGGTGGAACACGAAGAGTCTGTGATCCGTGCCGCAGACCACATTGTCGACCTTGGACCGGAAGCGGGAACCGAGGGCGGCGAAATCATCTTTTCCGGCACATTTGCCGATTTGCTCGGTGCCAAAGGCTCATTGACTGCAGATTACCTCACGGGGGAACGGCGCATTCCAGTTCCCGAAAACCGGAGAAAGGGCGTGGGCAAAATCACGGTCAAAAACGCCAAGGCTCACAACCTTCAAGGCGTTACAGCCGACTTCCTGCTGGGCGCTCTCAATGTGGTCACAGGCGTGTCCGGCTCGGGAAAAAGCACCTTGGTCAAGCGCATCCTTCATCCCTTACTCCTGCGCCACTTGGAACTCGGCGGAGACCGCCCGGGCGTCAGCGATGGCCTCAAAGGCGCCCTCGACGGCATTGAAATGGTCGAGTTTGTGGACCAGAACCCGATTGGAAAAAGCAGCCGATCCAATCCCGCTACCTACGTTAAGGCCTGGGACGATGTGCGCAGCTTGTTTGCCGCTCAGCCTCTGGCACGAAACCGAGGCTACAAACCCTCCGTCTTTAGCTTCAATACAGCAGGTGGCCGTTGTGAAACCTGCGAAGGAGAAGGCCGCGTGTCCATTGGCATGCAATTCATGGCCGATGTGACGCTGACCTGCGATGCCTGCAAGGGACAGCGCTTCACCGACCCCGTCTTGGAGGTCATGGTCGACGGCAAAAGCATCCATGATGTGCTGTGCATGACCGTCTCCGACGCCAGCGCCTTCTTCGCCAGCCGCGAAAAGCCAACCGCAGCTGAACGGGGCATCGTCCGAAAACTGGCGCCGTTGATGGATGTCGGACTTGGGTACATTACCCTCGGCCAAAGCGCCACCACATTGAGTGGAGGAGAAGCGCAACGCATTAAGCTGGGCGCATTCCTGGCCAAGGGCGACCGCGTAGGCCACACTGTCTTCATCTTCGACGAACCCACGACGGGCCTCCATTTCCACGATGTTGCCCAACTGCTCGAGGCTTTTGAAGCCTTGATTCGACAGGGGCACACGGTGATTTGCGTCGAGCACAACCTCGATGTGATGGCTTGTGCCGACCATATGGTGGACCTCGGTCCGGGAGGCGGTCGACATGGTGGCGAATGCGTCGCATCCGGGACCCCCGAAAAAGTGGCACGGTGCATGCAATCTGTTACCGGCACACATCTCAAGATGCGGCTTCAACCCTAAAAAAAAACGACATGAAGCATTCCCTCTTTCCCCTTCTCTTGTGCGCGCTGATCGCGTCGGCCACGCTCTCCTCCTGTCAAGCGCAAAACGAAGCCCCCAACCATCAGAATGCAGTCATGACGCCTATGGACTCTTCGGTAAGCGTCAACAAAACCGAATCTGAATGGAAAGAGGAATTGCCTCACATGGCCTGCTTTGTTCTTCGCGAAAAAGGAACTGAACGCGCTTTCTCGGGCGAATTTTGGGACCACCACGAGCCAGGCATGTATTGCTGCGCTGGATGCGGACAGGCCTTGTTTGATGCCGACCACAAATTCGAATCGGGCACCGGATGGCCCAGCTTCTTTCAGCCGGCCGAAGGAACGGCCGTGCTCGAAGAATCCGACGACAGCTGGGGCATGCGCCGTGTAGAAGTTATGTGCTCTGCCTGCGGCGGCCATTTGGGTCATGTCTTTGACGATGGGCCAAAGCCCACCGGGCTGCGCTATTGCATTAACTCTGCCGCCTTGTCCTTCGTCAATGCAGACAGCAGTGCAGTCAAAGGGGTTCAGTACGACTGATCAAGACCCCGAACTGAGCCAACAAAAAGGGCGCCCGATGGGCGCCCTTTTTGTTCCGTGCTCTTCGAGAACTTAACGAATGCTCAGCTCCACTTGGCGCACGTCGATGAGACGCGGCATCAAGCTGTCGGGCATGTCCGCCATCGGAAGCGGACGGGTGCGGCCGTGAATGTTCAAACGCCCAGACACCTCCCCTTCGGTTGTCAATTGCATCAAAAGCAACTTGCCATCGGGTCCTGCCGCGCCTTGACGCATATCGGGTGTCACAAACCAAGCGCCGTTGTCGGTGAAAAGCTTGCCCCCTTTTTCAAAGTCTGTGAAGTCCATCAAGAATGCAGTCAACGCATTCATGTAGTTGTCTTCGTATCCAATGGTGACCCAGCTGTCGTACTTCAATCCTGCTTGGCTTTGCACGGCAGACCGTTGCAACTCATTGGCACTGTTCGCCCCCATCTCGTGCTGATAGAAGGGCGCTGTACTGATGACTTCAAGAACATCTTCACCATCTCCAAAGACCGCATCAATGACGTCACCTTCAGCGGTCATTTGAGCGTATACCCGATAAGTGCGCCCTGGAACTTCCCCGCCATTGTCGATTTCTTCGACAACCAACGACTTGAATTGGGCTTGAGAGGACAGGGTGGCCAAAACAAGAACCCCCAAAGAGAATAAACGACAAACCATGAGTGGAATCAATTGCGGATAATCAGATTACGATCGAGCAAACGGCCTCCAAACCCTCGGCGATTGAAGCCCGTGCCTCGGCGAGGCAATACGTAAGATAAGGTGATTTCGTGTGTATTGGGAGACAAATTGGCCACACTGCCGGTTCCTGCATCGTAGGCATAACCGACTTGAATGTCTTGAAAAATGGCCCCGGCCGAAAGCACAAAGGCATCGCCTTGACGAAAGCCCAGACCTCCCCAGTAGCGACTGTCATACAATGCCCTGACATGCATGTCCAATTGCACCGGTGTGATTTCGGTAAACCGCAACATGACCGCTGGCTGAATCTTCAACTGCTGGTCCACAACGTAATCGTAGCGGCCAGACAGCGCGTAATGTCGAACCCCTCTGTTGCGCGAATTGCTGGGCTCTGACTCCAAGCCAAAAGGCGTTTGCAAGAGGTTGCTCACGGCAATGCCAAACTGATAAGCCTGTCCGAACACCATGAGGCCAAAGCGCGAATCAAAAGAAAACTTGCTCTCCACGGCCCCAGTAATGGCGGGGTCGTCGGGCTGCCACAGCTCGAGGTCGGTGCCATCGAATCGGGTATTGCGCCCCATCAGGCCAATGCCAAACGCAACCGCATCTTGGTTGTTCAGGTCGACTGTGTAGGTGCCAGCCAACTCCATTCCGGTTCGCTGGTATGCACCGCCTTGGTCGTCCCGCTCCACGACAAAGCCAAAACCGAATCGGTTCGGCAAGCTGGACGTCACCGTAACTGAGCTCGTTGTGGGCGCACCTTGAAAGCCGGCCCACTGTTCGCGGTGGCTCAAGGAGGCGAAAGTCCCAATTTCGGTTCCTGCAAATGCAGGGTTCACCAAAAAGGGATTCTGAATGAATTGACTTTGACGAGAAAGTTGCTGCGCATTCACGGCTCCTGCTGAGAGGAGAAGAAAGAAGGCGACCAATTGGGCCGCGCGCTGAATTGAAGGGGTTACTGTGCGCATGGCTTTAGTACTTCAAAGTAACGGTTCCTGTGATGGGCTCTGCCCCAGCAAACACCGTGATCACGTAATAATAATCACTCGCTGGCAAGAGCGCCCCGTTAAAGGTGCCATCCCACCAGGTGGTACCGGGTGAAGACCGGAAGAGCATCTGCCCCCACCGGTTGAACACTTGGACTTCACTTTGCGGGAAAAACTCGAGACCGCCAACGACCCAACGGTCGTTAATGCCGTCTCCATTCGGTGTTAACGCATCGGCAATGAACAGACAATCCTCGGTAGGCTCGACCGTGGTCAAATAGCCCAATGTGCACCCAATGTTGTCGGTGATGGTCACGCTGTAAACATCCTCGGACAAACCAATGGCCGTGGCTGTGGTCTGCGCATTGCCGTCGCTCCAAACGTATTGAATGGGCAACTCGCCTCCAGTAACCGCCGCTGTGGCCGTACCGTCCGAGGTTTGCCAGCAGGTAACCGGTGAACTGAACATTTCGACCGTCATGTCCGTCTCAATGTCTGCAGCCACAATGAAAATGGAATCAACTGTGCATCCGGCCGTGTCCGCTGCCGTAACGGCATATTCGCCCTCGAAGAGATTCAGGACGTCTACATCCGACCCCACAAATTCCCAGGCTGTTTCTCCAGAACCTCCCGAGGTTCCGATGATGGCCACGCCGTCGTCCATGCCCGTGCACGTTACGTTCTGAATGGTGATGTCGAACAGCAACGGATCGGGCTCCTCGATGACCACCGTGACCGAGTCTACACATTGCTCGTCGTCGCTTAGGTAAAGCGAATAGGTGTCTGCACACAGGTTGACCAATCCGCTGGACAACACAGAGGTAGAATCGGAAACAACACCGTTGTACAAGGTCAAGCCTCCAGTGCCGCCAGACAACGCCACCTCAATTCCACCGTTGCAGTCTCCCCCACACTCAGGGAAAACCGCATTCAAGACTTCCAACAACACCGGCTCAGGCTCGGGGATGGACACCACAACGCTGTCGATGCAGCCGAGGGTGTCCCCCACCACCAAATTCAAGCTGTCCCCTCCCAAAGAGAACAAGGTGTCCGGCAACGTTGGGAAGACGAAAGGAGAAATCAATGAAAGCGGGCCGCTTCCACCAACTGCGTTGACCACCAGGACACCATCTCCCGCTCCTGTGCAGGAAATGGGGGTGATGGTTGGCAAGATTTCAATGTTGGCCGGCTCCTCGACGTTGGCTGCAAAAAATTCACTTGTGCACCCCACACTGTCTTGGACAAGCACTTCATAATTCCCGGCTGGCACATTGAAGCAAGTGCCATCCAACGCACCGGTGGGAAGCGGCACGAGTTGCGGCGTCAGCGGACCAGATCCACCTTGAAGGCTGTCGAGGCAAATTTGCCCGTTGTCGGCCCCACTGCACGGAACATTCGACACAGAGAAAACAAATTGAATGGTATCGGGCCCAACAATGGACAATGTGTCGGAGACCAAACAAGCGTTGCCATCGGCTGTGGTGTGGACATAACTCCCTGGGCACAACTCACCCGAAACCACGGCTTCGCCTTCGAGGTCGTTGACGGACAAAACGTAAGGCAGCGATCCACCTTCAATGTTCGCAAGAATCAACCCATTGCAATCGCCGGCACATGCGACGTCGGTTACCGAGTAATCCACCGACAAGCCATCGGGCTCCTCAATTTCCAAGGTGTCGGAAAAGGTGCATCCATTTTCGTCGACCAAGCTGAACGTATATGTGCCACTTGGCAGGCTGTCTTGAGCATAGTCGACGGCGCCTTCGAAATCAATCAGCACCCCCACTTCTGGAACTTCGAACGTGACCGACCCTGTTCCTCCCGCCGCGGACGCATCAAAGCTTGCATCGCTGTACCCTGTGCAACTTACTTCTGTGCTGCTCACGTCAAAAAACAGAACCTCTGGACACGAAATTTCAATCGTGGTGTCTTGTGTGCACCCCGCTTCATCGGTCACTTCAAACACGTAGTTGCCATCCTCTCCCACGCAGGGCAGCGGTCCAAAACAATTGGTTTCATCGGGCACAACCAAAAACCCAAAGTCCGTGGTTCCCAGTGTATTCAAATCACCTGTACCTCCTTCCGCTGTAAAGCAAACGGTGGCTTCGTCGAGCTCACCGCAGAGGTTGTCTTGGGTGAGTGTAGCATTGAACACAATTTCTTCGGGCGAAATGAAGGCGAATGCTTCTGTGGTGTCCCGGCAGGTATTGGAGGAGAAAGCCACCGTCCTTGCCGTGTCCACAAGTGCCACATAATAGTTGCCCTCTTCTATGCCCGTGAAGGTCGAATTCCCCACCTGTTGCTGAACCAAAACGGTGTCTGTGGCGTTCAGCTGAAACAGGCTGTATTCTACCGTGGTGTTAAACGACTCGAGTGGATTGTTGGGCAATACCTGGACACTCGCTGAGTCCCCAAAGCAATCGATCTCTTGCAACACGCTGAATTGTGGATCGACCATGGGAACGCACAGGTCTTCCACCTGGAAGTAGCCATCCGTGCACAACGTGGTTACGTCGGTTCCTTCTTGCATGGCAACACAGACTTGGAACGAAAAGCTCTCACATGTGGTGATTTGACCAATCAAAGCTCGGCCGTTTTGAACCGTGGCGTGAATGGGGTCGGCATTGGTGACCACGAGCGCCCCTTGAGTCACCAAATCAGAACAGGCCTCAAAGTCAGGAGGAAAAGTCCCTGGCGCCTGAAATACTGTGGTTCCCGGTGTTGAAGTGCTGACGTGCGTGGTCCACCAGGTATCGAATTGCAACTCTGGGGCCAGAGCAAAGAAACCGGGGTTAATGCTGGATCCATTGTTGTAGCCATCCGGAACGAAAATGGACTCCCAATTGTAGCAGCCGCATGTCGCGTCAAAACCAAATGCTGGAATGACCGGATCCGATGTGTTGTCTGCCGCTGGCCCCAGCATCAGCGCTCCAGGAGAAGGCAACGTGGCGTATATCTTGTATCGGCGGAAGCCTGCAGGGACAAAATCTTCTGCCCCTTGGTATCCATCGTACAAGACGGTGTCCAAGACGACTTGGACGTCCAAGTCGAAAGTGACGTCTTGAGCTTGTCCTTCCAAAGTCAGCAAAAAGCCGAGCATCAGGCTCAGAAGTAGGCGAAATCGTTGTGCTCCCATGGCGTTTGGTCCGGTAATTTGCGCCGACAGGCCATCGACGCAGAATTGCAGCGGGCCGCAAAATAACGCAATACATGTCGGGTCTAATCATAGAATCATCGCGGACTGGTGACATTCGGTTGCTTTTTGAGGATGATCGGTACCTCATCGTGTCCAAACCTGCGGGACTCTTGGTGCACCGAACGCCACTGGATGCGTACGAGCCCGAAAACTTAAAAGACCTCCTCAAACCCCATATAGCGGGTCGAATCGATCCTGTTCATCGTTTGGACAAACCCACAAGCGGGGTGATTGTATTCGGGAAAGATGCCGAAGCCATTAACGCCTGCAAGGCGCAATTCGAAGCGCGAAAAACAGACAAATCTTATCTCGCTGTGGTGCGCGGCCACGTCGATGCTCCGGGTTGCATTGGAAAACCTCTACCAAAAGGCATGACCGGCCCTCCAAAATTGTCTCGAACCTCCTTTGTACCGCTAGAAACGTGCACGCTCCCTTACCCCGTAACTCGATACGATTCGGCCCGCTTGTCTTTGGTTCAATGTGAACCCCACACCGGTCGATACCATCAAATCCGATTGCATTTCCGCCATTTCCGCCACCCCATTATTGGGGACAGCCAACATGGCGACAAACATCAGAACCGAGCTTTTGCCGAGTTTACCGGCCTTTCTGGTCTGTTGCTTCATGCGCGAAGTTTTGCTTTTGATCACCCCGATGGACAGCGTCTGCAAATCTCTGCTGGCATTCCACCTTCGTGGACAGCCCTCACACAACACGCCGGCTGGTCTTTAGGTGCATACGCCTCAGATGCTGCATCCCAATCCCCATCTGTTCCTGATCCCGCATGATTTTTGGAAGCGACCATAGAGACAAAACCGAACATCCCGGTGCGTTCTCAACTTTCCCTAAGCCCACTGTTCCGGATTACACCCAGCCTCAAGCTTGGGCTGCCCATCCTGTGCACCGACCTCTCCAAGCCTGGCCTTCCCGCGTAGGCAGTCTTCCTCCCGCGTCGGCCCAAGACCCCAACGCTGTGCACACTTTCTTCATTCACCCCACGACATTTCGCGGTTTGGGGGTGGGGTGGAATGCGCGGTGGGATGACCCCGACATTGCCAGCACCACTGACTCTTGGCCCCTCAAGCACCAAGCGAGTCTGTTTCGGTCGGTGGGCAGGGTCATGGCTCCTCGTTACCGACAGGCCCACTTGCGCACCTTTTTCCTGCGCGGACCGGACAGCATGGCCGCTTTGGAATTGGCGTATTCGGACATTCGCGAAGCCTTCATTCACTTTCTCCAATCGATCGGAACGCAAGCCCCCTTCATCGTTGCAGGCCACAGTCAAGGGTCTCATCACGGCTGGCGTTTGCTTCAAGAATTCGTGGACGGGGCGCCATTGCAAAACCGTTTGGTCGCCGCATACCTCCCCGGTTATCCCCTGCCAGCGGGCAGCTTTCATCAACTCCCCTTTGCCGACCGAGAGGCTCATGTGGGCGCAGTGCACAGCTGGATGACGTTTGCAGAGTCGTTTGTCCCCGAGTTCCATGACTCTCACATGCAAGACATTTGTACCATTCACCCGGTAATCTGGACTGCTGAAGAAGGGGTTTGGAGCCACTGGGAGGCTCATGGCGGCATCGTAAACCGGCAATTCAAACTCAAGCACCAAGAATCGCTTTCCGGCAGTTTGTCCGACGGCATGCTTTGGATCAAACCACTTCGGGTTCTGGGGGCCGGGATGTTCGCCATGAAGAATTGGCACGTGGCCGATTACAATCTGTTTTGGGAGAACATCCGAATGAACTTGGTCAAGCAGGTTGAACTGTATCGCTTTGCAGCGGACAGAGCGCAACAACTTGGCTGAGAATCCGTAACTTGAGGTGCACATGAAGCTGCCATTATCCTACCCCATTGCACGTGTTTTGGCTGGCCTATTCCTGGCCTTTTCTTCGCTGATGTCTGCACAAGACAACATGGAGGCCAACTGGACTGGCATTCTCAACGGCTCCGAGGTGGGCGGTGTGGAAGTGCCCGCAGGATGCGCACTCACAGGGTTTGACATCAGCTTGGACATTGTGGCCAGCGGCAACAATTGGGCTGGAGACATGGCAATGGCCATTACCGCGCCCAACGGCAACCGAATTGAATTGGGCGGATACAACATGAACTTTGGCTACGTAGACATTGGAGGTTGGCCCGCCGACTGGAACTCAAATGTCGACGGCAATTTCACAGCGAGCTTCGAAGGGTTGGACCAATACAACTTGAGCGGGTCCGGCTGTTGGCTCATTGAATTCATGAATGCTTGGTCCAATGCAGGGCCAAGCGAATACTTCGCGACGGTCACGTTGATTGGCCTTTGCGATGAAGGTGACTTTCCCGGCTGTACAGACCCGAGCGCGGTCAACTTCAATCCTTGTGCCATGGCCGACGATGGCACATGCACCTATCCAGTACTCGAGGCCGCATTTGGTTGGACCTCGAGTTGTGGACTTCCGGAAACCATCGGCTTTGACGATCAGAGCAGTGGCAACGTGCAAGGATGGTCTTGGACGTTTGAATCGGGAACGCCATCAACCTCCATCGCTCCCACGCCTTCCGTGGTTTGGTCCACCCCGGGAACTTACGCTGTGGCCCTTACCGTAAACGATGCCGACGGGGAGACTTCCACCTACACAGACTCAGTCAACGTAGGAGACAACCTTCACCGCCTCGAAATTGACTTTACGCCAGACGCCTTTCCCCAGGAGACAGGGTTCTTTGTCTTGGGCCCCAATGCCGACACACTCCATGCTGGAGGGATTGAAGGCTTGGATGTCTGTCTGCCCGATGGATGCGCCCAAGTATGGTTGACCGATGCGGGTGGCGACGGCTTTTCCTTAGGTGGCGATTACCAGATTCGGTACGACGGAGCCGTGCTGCGGGATGGCGAACATTTTGATGCATTCCAACTCACGTTGATTGGCTGCCCGGAAGGCAGCAGCTGCGACGATCCGCTGCCCTTGAACATTGGCACTCAAGACACCGCTCAAACCTTGGTTTCGCCCATGGCGAGCACCTGGTATGTCTTGGACGTAGACACCACGGGGCAATACCTGTTCTCCACCTGCGACTTGACTTCCTGCGATACCCGAATCCACTTGTATGACTATTGTGACATGGCGGTCTTCACGACTTCCTCAGAGGCCTTTATTACCATGTCCGAAGACGATTGTGAGACCCAAAGTGTGGTCACTCCACTTTTGACCAGCGGCCAAACCATTTACATCCACATTGAAGGCGACTGCGGAGAGGGAGTGCCGTTTGAAGCCAGCTATCTGGGTGGCATACCGGGCTGCATGAACATTGAAGCGTGCAACTACCTGCCCATTGCAACCGCGCCAGACACGTGCTTCCTTATTGGTGACCCCGAGTGCCCCAACATCGGCCCCGACCTCATCATCAATGGCCCCCGCGCCTTTAGCACCTTGGAATTCACAACCGAGAGCAGCTCGGATGCCTGCATGATTGAAGAAGGCTGTCTTCAGGGATTTGGCACACGGGAAATCGTTCGGTTCGACACCGAGATTGCCAACATTGGCACCGAGGACTATTTCATTGGTGCCCCAGCAGACAATCCCGAACAATTTGAGTGGGACGCGTGCCACAATCACTACCACTACGAAGGCTACGCGGAGTATGCACTCTATACGTCCGGCGGATCCCCCCTTCCCACCATTGGCTTTAAAAACGGGTTCTGCATTATGGACCTCGGGAGCTGCAACTACGGCGGGGGCCCCACCAAGTACACCTGCTCAAACATGGGCATAACTGCGGGGTGTCAAGACATCTACTCCCGTTTTCTCGACTGCCAATGGGTAGACATTACCGACCTGCCCGGTGGAGAATACACTTTGGTGATCCGCGTGAATTGGGACTACAGTCCCGATGCCAATGGCAGCTTTGAGCTTTCTTACGCCAACAACGCCGTGGCCGTGTGCTTTTCGTTTGAACGAGATGCCGAAGGCAATGCCACCAACTTTGCGAAATACCAGGACTGTCCCGTTCCACTGGACTGCATTGGACATCCTTATGGCACTGCAGAACCTGATTGTGCCGGCAACTGTCCTGGATTCTTGATCAAAGGCGACGTCGACATGAACGGCGAAGTGGATGCTGATGACCCGCTCATTTATGCCGGTTTGCTGATCGAAGGAGAGTCCACCGACGCCCCTTGTGTCGACCTGAACGGAGACGGCGAACTCAGCATTACCGACGTGGCACTGGCTGCGGATTGCGCACATTACGGCCACAATCACTTGGGCGACAATGGTGTCGAAGACCACTGCGACTGGAACGGCCCTCTTGTGGTGCCAAACGAAGAAGTGCAATTCTCGCTGATCCTTCCTCACGAAGACTCCAGCCATGTCGACATCTACGTTCACAACCCCAACACATGGCTGAGCGCCTGGTCTCTCCAATTGACTGGCGCACAGTTTAGTGACCTGACTCCGCTTTTCGACACCACAGGATACCATCACTTCTTTCACCTTTCTGCCGACGGCACCGCTTTTGGAGTGGCCCTGCAAGACAGCTTGATCTCAAAAAGCACCTTGCCTCAGGCCCTCTTCCGCGTGAACTTTACTGCACCTACAGCCGAACTGTGCTTGCTTGAAGCTGCAGAGGTCACCAATCATGACCGGCACAACGTAGCGGCCCAAGGTGGAGGATGTGTGATCCCGGGCACCTTTTGTCTTGGCGATGTCAACGACAACGGACTCAGGGATGTGGGAGACTTGCTCTCCGCGCTGGCCATTTTCGGGTGCAACACCGAATGTGGTCCATCTGATGTTGACTCCGATGGAATTGTGGGGGTCAATGACTTATTGATCATGTTGGGGCTCTTCGGTGAACCCTGCGAATGAGCGCATAGCTCCCCGAAATTTGGGCCTCGGTGGCAGGCGGGTCGAGGATTACCTTTGCGGAGCTCCATTGAAACGCGCATGGAAACCACACCCACATCCGATGCCCCTCAGGTCAAAGCGAAACGCTCTGGCCACCCCATTCGAATCGTGACAGCAGCCTCGCTGTTTGACGGTCATGACGCCGCCATCAACATCATGCGGCGCATCCTCCAACGTTCTGGATGTGAAATCATTCATTTGGGCCACGACAGGTCGGTGGACGAAGTGGTCAATTGCGCCATTGAAGAGGATGCGCAGGCCATTGCCATGACTTCCTACCAAGGCGGTCACATGGAGTACTTCAAATACATGAAGGACCTTCTCGACGAGCGTGGCGCTGGACACATTCGAATTTTTGGCGGAGGCGGAGGCACCATTCTTCCCACAGAGATTGCGGAGCTTCAAGCCTATGGCATTGAACGCATCTATCACCCCGACGATGGCCGAGAAATGGGCCTACAGGGCATGATTGACGACTTGATTCGCCGGTGCGACTTCCCTGTGGTAGGGAAGCCCAGTGGTGAGGCCGACCGGTTAACGGAGAAACGGGCTGGAGAAGTCGCCCGACTCATTAGCGCGGCCGAAGTCAATGCCGAGGCCTACTCGGGAATACTCGATCACATTCGCAGCGCATCTTCCACCGCAAAGGTGCCTGTGCTCGGCATCACCGGCACAGGTGGCGCAGGCAAAAGTTCTTTGGTCGACGAGCTGGTCCGGAGATTCCTGTTGGATTCCAAGGACAAAACGATGGCCATTGTATCGGTCGACCCGTCCAAGCGAAAAACCGGGGGCGCATTGTTGGGAGACCGCATTCGAATGAATGCCATCGCCTCGGACCGGGTGTACATGCGGTCTTTGGCTACGCGTCAATCCAACCTCGCCTTGAGCCGACACGTGGGAGATGCCTTGGACATTCTCAAGGCGGCCCGGTTCGACTTGATCGTCTTGGAGACCTCTGGTATCGGACAGAGCGACACCGAAATCATGGACCACAGTGATGTGGCCCTCTATGTGATGACACCCGAATTTGGCGCGGCTACGCAGCTCGAAAAAATCGACATGCTCGACTTTGCCGACGTGGTCGCCATCAACAAATTTGACAAGCGCGGAGGGGCCGACGCCCTTCGTGACGTCCGCAAACAATACAAGCGAAACCACGAACTGTGGGACGCTCAGGACGACGGGCTGCCGATTTTTGGCACCATCGCGTCTCAATTCAACGACCCGGGAACGCATCGCTTGTACCGCACTTTGATGAACGCCTTGGCCGAAAAAACAGGCGCGGCGTTGAACAGCACATTTGGCGAAAATGCCGGTGAGAGCGAAAAAGTGCACGTGATTCCCCCCAAGCGAACTCGCTACTTGAGCGAAATCGCTGACGGCATTCGCGCATACAACGATTGGACCCAACAACAAGCCGACGTCGCCGGTCGTCTCCAAGCCATCCGCATGGCCCAAAACGAGGTGAGCGATCCGGAGGCCAACAAGGTGCTCTCTGAACGCGAAGCTTCTCTGGCCCGAGACTTGGACCCCAAGAACCTGCACTGGCTTGAGAATTGGCCCGCAGAGGCACAACGCTACCAGGCAGAAGACTACATCTTCGAAGTGCGGGGAAAAGAGATTCGCATTCCAACCACCACCAAAAGCCTCAGCCATCAAGACATCCCGAAGGTCAGCGTTCCTCGGCTCAAGGGTTGGACCGATTTACTCCGTTGGAGTCTGCAGGAGAACCTTCCCGGGTACTTCCCCTTTACGGCGGGCATCTACCCTTTTAAGCGACAAGGCGAAGACCCCACCCGAATGTTTGCCGGAGAAGGTGGGCCGGAACGGACCAACCGCCGCTTTCACTATGTGTCTGGCGACATGCCGGCCAAGCGACTCTCCACTGCCTTTGACTCCGTAACGCTGTATGGCCGCGATCCCGATCTCCGTCCCGACATCCATGGAAAAGTGGGCAATTCCGGAGTGAGCGTGTCCTCGTTGGACGACGCCAAACGCCTCTACAGTGGATTCGACCTGTGCGACCCCTCCACAAGTGTGAGCATGACCATCAACGGCCCCGCGCCCATGGTGCTGGCCTTTTTCCTGAATTCGGCCATTGACCAGCGTTGCGAGAAGCACATCCGCGAACACGGTTTGGAAGACCAAGTCGAGCGCGTCTTGCATGCTCGTTGGGAAAGCCAAGGCCTGGTGCGCCCCTCCTACCGGGGTGAATTGCCCGAAGGCAACAACGGCCTTGGGCTTCTGCTTTTGGGCTGCACTGGAGACGAAATTCTCGATGCGGACACCTACAGTGCTCTGGCGGCCGAGGCACTCTCCCAAGTGCGTGGCACCGTTCAAGCCGACATCCTCAAGGAAGACCAAGCGCAGAACACGTGCATCTTCTCTACCGAGTTTGCACTGCGCTTGATGGGCGATGTTCAAGCCTACTTTATCGACCACAGCGTCCGCAACTTTTACTCGGTTAGCATCTCGGGCTACCACATTGCAGAAGCTGGTGCCAATCCCATCACTCAATTGGCCTTCACCTTGGCCAACGGCTTTACCTACGTGGAATATTACCTGAGTCGGGGGATGGACATTAACGCTTTCGGTCCCAACCTGAGCTTTTTCTTCTCCAATGGAATCGATCCCGAATATGCGGTAATTGGCCGCGTTGCCCGCCGAATCTGGGCCAAAGCCATGGACCGCAAATACGGTGCGGATGAACGGGCGCAGAAGCTCAAGTACCACATTCAAACCAGTGGCCGATCGCTGCACGCTCAAGAGATCGACTTCAACGACATCCGGACCACGTTGCAGGCATTGTATGCGATTTACGACAACTGCAACTCCCTGCATACCAACGCCTTCGACGAAGCCATTACCACACCGACTGAAGCCAGTGTGCGGCGCGCAATTGCAATTCAGCTCATCATCAACCGCGAGCTTGGTTTGGCCAAAAACGAAAACCCACTGCAAGGGTCCTTCATCATCGAGGAGCTCACAGATTTGGTAGAAGAAGCGGTCATGCTCGAATTCGATCGTTTGACCGAGCGCGGAGGCGTGCTTGGCGCGATGGAGACCATGTACCAACGGAGCCGAATTCAAGAAGAGTCTCTCCACTATGAGACGCTCAAACACACGGGTGAATACCCCATCATTGGCGTGAACACCTTCTTGTCCAAAGAAGGGTCTCCGACACTGGTGCCGGGAGAAGTGATCCGTGCGACCCCAGAGGAAAAACAGGGCCAAATCGAAGGCCTGTCGGCACTTCACCAAGCCCACCAAGGTCAAACCGAAGCCGCCTTGTTGCGTGTTCGGGACATTGCCGTTCAGCACGGCAACCTTTTCGATGAGTTGATGGAGGCGGTCAAGTACTGCTCACTGGGTCAGCTCACCGAGGCCATGTTTGAAGTGGGCGGCGCCTACCGCCGCAACATGTAACCCCTTGGCCGTGCAGGTGTCTCTTTGGTCTGGACCGCGTTCCATGAGCACAGCGCTCATGTACAGCTTTGCGCAACGCCCAGATACGCGGGTGATCGATGAACCGTTGTACGGCCATTTTTTGCGCCGCACCGGGGTCAGTCGCCCTTGTCGCGAAGCCACACTCGCCGCAAGGCCGTCCGCAGCCGAAGCTGTCTTGTCTTATATGTTGCCCACGGCCGAGGAGAAAACCGGCAGCGGATTGCTGTTTCATAAGCACATGGCCAACCATTTTCACGGATTGCCATGGGCGGCCTTTCAGGAACACCGGCACGTGCTGTTGTTCCGAAATCCCGCTGCCGTCATGGCCTCTTATGGCGCGCACATTGAACGCCCAACCATGTTGGACTTGGGATACAACGATCAACTCGAACTGCTTCAAAAGCTGGATTCAGAGGGACGCCCCCCTGTGGTCATCTGCAGCGACAGACTCCAGGCTGCACCACGCGAACAACTCCAAGCCCTCTGTGCCCAACTGGAGCTTCCTTGGGCTCCCGAAATGATGTCGTGGACAGCAGGTCCACTGCCCGAAGATGGGCCTTGGGCGCCTTGGTGGTATTCTGGAATTCACACGTCCACAGGTTGGGAGGCTCGTCCGCCGAAATCCCACCGCGTACCCGAACACTTGACTGAATTGCACGCATCCTGTTTGGACGCGTATCATGCACTCCTTGAACGCGCACTCTAATGGCCAAATACAACCAACCCGACCCACGAAACGAACGGACCCTGTGCTGGGTAGATGGCCTTGTGCCTCGGGATCAGGCCAAAGTGCATGTCTTGGACAGTGTGGTTCAAGGCGGAGACGCCGTTTGGGAGGGTTTGCGCATCACCCAAGGCCATGCCATTCAACTCGAAGCCCACATCGATCGCCTCTTGGACTCCGCGCATGCATTGGCCTTTGCAGACATCCCTAACCGAGCATCCGTGAAGTCGGCCATCTTCGAAACACTCCTCGCCAATGGCATGCGTGATGGCGTCCATTGCCGAATCACCTTGACGCGCGGCCTAAAGTCAACCAGTGGCATGGACCCCCGCCTCAATGTGCACGGTCCTACCCTGATTGTGGTCCCCGAGTACAAAGGCATGGTCTACGGAGATGAGGGCATTCGCTTGATCACCAGCACCATTCGTCGCAACAGTCCCCAGTTTCTTGACAGCCACATTCACCACAACAACTTGCTCAACAACATCCTCGCCAAAATCGAAGCCAATGTGGCCGGCATGGACGATGCGGTGATGCTGGATGACCGTGGGTTCCTCGCCGAGACCAACGCCACCAATCTTTTCCTGGTCCGCAAAGGAGAACTGTTGACCCCCTTTGCCCATGCCTGCCTTCCTGGTCTCACGCGCCAATTCGTTCTGGATGCCGCACAAGACGCGGACATTCGAGCGCGGGAGGCCAACCTAACCTTAACCGAACTGTACACTGCCGACGAGGCTTTTACCACGGGAACAATGGGCGCTCTCGCTCATGTGGTCGAGGTCGATGGCCGCCGCATTGCCAACGGAGAAAAAGGCCCCCTCACCCTCCAGCTTCAGCGAGCCTATGGTGACCACATCATGGCCACAGCCACGGCCCTCCCGAAAGCGCCCTCAACCGACACCGAATGAATCCCCTTCTTCGCAACATCATGGCCGGTTTTGCCGGTGCTGTCGTGAGCATACCGGCCAACATGCTCCTCCTCTCGCCACTGGCCTCACTCACAGGCGCACCAACATTGCCACCGCCGCCAGAAGGCGCCACACTGGCCGAAGTCCAAGCCCTTTATGCGCCATTGATTGCTGCGATGGAGCCACTGCATTTTGTCAGCCCCATCCTCTCCCATTGGAGTGGTGCCTTCTGGGGCGCGTTTGCTGCGGCCTGTCTCACCTCCAATCAAAAGCCCTTGGTACCCTTGATCGTTGCCGGATTTGTGATGATTGGCGGCGTTTGGATGGCCGTTATGACGCCCGGACAACCCTGGTGGGCTTGGACACTCGACTTGACCGGGTACCTGCCCATGGGTGGTTTGGGATGGACCTTGGCAACAGCGTTGCGCCGCAAACGCCAACACGGCGGATAACCCCCTTACGCTCAGATGTCCCGCGGCCTTCTTCTCATGCTCCAATCTGTGGTGCTGTACACATCGGCTAACCTGCTGGTGAAGGCGCTGGCGTTCTTGCCCACACAGCAACTGGTCTTCCTGCGCAGCGCAATCAGCTTGGTCTTTTGTGCGTTTTGGCTGTGGAAAGCGGGCGCTCCATTGATGGGCAACAATCGGAAATGGTTGGTGGTCCGCGGCCTGTCTGGCATGGTCGCCCTGACCCTCTTTTTTCACACCATTCGTCACATTCCGCTGGCCAGTGCCACGGTCATTCAATACCTCTCCCCCATTTTCACCATCCTTCTGGCCATCCTGTTCGATGGGCAGAGAATCAAGCCCCACCGTTGGCTGTACTTCGGTGCAGCCTTTGGCGGCATTTTAATGGTCAAGGGATTTGATGCCCGTGTGTCTTGGCTTTACCTGTCCATGGGATTGGGCAGTGCCGCACTGGCTGCACTGGCTTATTTGGCCACGATTAAATGTCGCGAAACCGACAGTCCCGTTGGCATTGTCACCTATTTCCACCTGTTGGCCACGCCCATCATGGGCAGCTGGAGTTTGGCCACATGGCACCCCATGGGCCTTTCGGACTGGGGAATGGCCATTGGCATTGGCGCATTGTCTCTGATTGCCCAAGTCTCCATGACCAAGGCATTGCATTTGGAAGATGCTGCGCGCGTGATGCCCTTCAAATACTTCGGGGCCATTTTGGCTTTGGGCATGGCCAATCTCGTTTTTGGCGAGGTCGTGGCCGGGTGGTCTCTTGTGGGCATCGTGGTTGTGCTGGCCGCCGTGACCGCCAACACCCTCTCGGGCAACCGCGAGAAACGAAAAGCCCTTAGCGCACGGTAACCCTTTGGCTGTGTTTGACCACCGTCCCACTGACTGAAGGCCGCAACACTTGAACCAGGTATGCGCCTGGGGCCAACCCTGCGGTAGACAGCGACATGTTGCCACCCCCAATCCAACGCTCACTGGCCACAACGCGACCGGTCAAATCAAGCCACTGGACAGAAGCTCCATCCACAGTTCCACCCGAAAATGTCAGCCACAAGGGCTCGCCACTTTGAACGGGGTTCGGACTCACTTGGAAAGTGGAACCCGAGACAATCCCCCCAATACCGTTGACAGTCACACAGGGCTCGACGAGATAGGGTACTGCGTTCTGGTACATGCTGTTGACCACTTCGGTGATGCCTTGGATGCACAATTCCGTTTCGGGGGCTTCGGTCCAGTAAATCCGGCAAAGTGAAGACCACTCGTAGTGCTTGGGCATGGACGTATTGTGGTAACTGAGGCCAATCAAGGTGCTGCCACCGAGGGCGTGCTCGGGCAGGATGTTGTATTCCAAGGGATCGACCAAGCTCACGGCCTGCTGGATGCCACAGCTCACATCGAACTGGTAACCCAGGATGCGGTTGTGCGGATTGAGCACCTCGACATCGAAAAAACCTTGCTCCCAGTTGACTTCGCCCAACTTGAACCATACGCTGTCGAATGGATTCACAATGTGCGGTGCAGGGAATTCACACTTGTCATGAAATCCGCTGCTGTCAGGACTGGCATGGGCAATGTCCCAGTATTGACAACGCGCCATGAGCGCTGCATCCGACACCGTGAGCTCTCCGTCTTGGTCGAGGTCGTTGCATGGCGCTGCCGTCAAGTCGTTGCCCAAAATGCCGTCCACATAGGACTCCGAATCGGTTAAGTCTTGATCGGCGTCCAAATCCAAGTCGCCCATGAGCGCCGTTCCGCCGCAATCTCCATTGCAGTCCATTTGAGCTGTTCCATAGGGCGCTCCGGTACAGTCTACCAATTCATCGCAATCGTCGTAGAGCTCCACTTCCAATTCCCCCGAGCTACGGTCCATCTGGATGCAGACCACGCCCCAGTTGTTTTCATAATCGTTCTCCTGACGGCCCAACGCATCCGGACTGTAGTCCCAATTCACGCGCACCACGAGATGATAGACACCATCGGCAATGCCCGTCACGTCAATCCACTGACAAGACAAGCCCGCTCCATAAATGTCACCGCAATGGGCGCTGATGCCCATGTTGGAACATCCGTATTGGGCCGTTCCGCCATCGCCACACTCCAAGTCCATGACACAGAACCCGTTTTTAAATCCGATGGGCAGCATCTGACCGTCCATGGTAAAGAGATCGTATTTCGCATAGCCCTTGTAGTGCCAGTGGTTATGACAATCCCCCCACTCGAACTGCTGGGTGGAATCGGTCTGGGCCGTGGTGCCGATGTAGTAATCCAGGTCACCAATGTTCTTGATCCAAGTGGTGAACCGCACCAATTCGCGCTCTCCATAGCCATTCAAGCACCCTTCTACAATGTAACAGTTGTCCTCGTCCACCGTCATGGTCTCCGCCTGCAGGCTGTTTTCGATGGCACTTTCCAGCACCATCAAGTCCGGCCCCGTGCAAAGGGGGTCGCCGGGGTAAATGCAACTGCCATTGTCCACTTCGGCCGCCGGATTGTAGTTGCACGCCGTTTCATCGGTGCAACCTTCTGCCGGTCCCACATAATCCAAGGTCCACTCAAAGGCACCACAGCCTTCGCCATCTGCATCCAAATCAGCAAATCGAATCCAGTAGGTCACGCCGACTTCCAAGAGGACAGACAATTGCGCACTCTCTGCATTGTCTTCGCACCCACCTTGGTTGTCATCATAGTAAATGGAACCCTCGTTTGTGTCGTCGAAGTTGTTCATGTTGCAGTAATCATAGATCCACAACCGGGTATCACAACCAGAACCGCAGCTGGTGAATGAATACATGCCATTGCTGGGCGGGGTGAAGGTCCACCACTGAACATTTCCAGCGGCGGCCACTGTACCATAATCTGATTCGGTTAAGACCAGCGGATCCACACACGTCCAACCGGGAGGGCAATCAATGGGATGACTCTGCCCGTACCCATAGTTCCCACTCCCTTCAACCAGGAGCGCTCCGTTGAACCAGAGTTCATATCCCCCCCCTTCATTGAGGCCGTCCCCATAGCTGTCATTCATGCGAAAGAGCATACAAGGCGACCAATCGGCCGTGTCCACACAAAACGTCCATGCTGTGTCTTGTGCATTCTCCACATTCTGCTCAAAGACCAACGTTCCGTTCGCAGTCATGAGCTCAAACGACATCTCTTGTGGCCATTGATCTGGCGAAATCAACACTTCAACGGTGTGCTCTCCATCGGAGCACGCGGTCTGTGCGAAAGCGGAAAGTCCGGTAAAAACCAGCAAGCACGCGAGAAGGGGAATTCGGTTCATGGGGCCAATGTAAGGGAGGATGACAGCCACCTTCTCGCGATACGCTCTTCCATCATTGGCCTCGGTCGCTTAAGACACGGAGCACAGGTTCAGGAGCGACCAAAGAAAAGTTCATCACCCTCACGCACTAAACTGCGCTCAGGCCAAAGGGTTGCTTATTTTTGACCTCGCAACTCAAGCATCTCCACATGGGACACGATCACGACCACAACGAAGCCAAGCAAAACGAAATCGGAGGACCCGTCGTTTTTGCCCTCTTCCTTTTTGCCATCGTCATCATCAGCATCTACTTCCTAGGCTGATTGACCACCGAATCAATTCCCGCCTTCAGCTTCCATGCGCTGACGGCGTTCTTTCATCTTTTCTAGAGAGTTTCTCCGAAACTCCTCCCGCAGGGCGCCTTCATCTTGTGTGTAGCCGCGCCCCATCCCCGTGCCTGTTCCAAATGGGCGCCAATCTGGACTGATGTTGTCTGGGTCTCTCTCGGTCAGGCTCATCTCTTGGACCAAATGCGTAGCCCCAGCGTAGACATCGGTTACCCACAGCACGTAGCGAATGTCCACCATGATGTTGCGGCAACGGTCTGCATCGAAGCGAACATCACTCATGGTGCTTTCCCAAGTCCGATCAAAGTTCAACCCGACCAGATCACCTGTCCCATTGATGGCAGGAGATCCTGAGTTTCCTCCAGTGGTGTGATTGGACCCGAGGAAGCACACCCTTAAGTCTCCATTGCTGTCGGCATATGGACCATACTCTTTTCTCTGCAACTTGGCTGCCAACGCCTCTGGCAAATCAAACTCGGCGTCGCCGGGAATGTACTTGTCCAATACTCCTTTTGCGGTGGTATACGGCTTGTACGTGACCGCATCACGCGGCTCACTCCCTTCCATTCGACCATAAGTCAACCGCAACGTGCTATTGGCATCTGGCCAGAACGTTTTCTCGGGATACACCGCTTGCATGCCGCGGAGATAAAGCCCCATGTTGGCCTCCATCTCACCCGACAAGCGGGCATACTCACCCCGAACCTTCCCCCAATAGCTGTCGCTGGTTTCCGAGGCCCACCGAATGGCGGGATCCTTTGCTTTTTTCTTTAACCCCTTGCGGTCGCCCTCTCGCAAAAGCGCCATAAACGCCTCGCCATCGTCGAGAATGGAAGCCCCGTAAAGGTCATTCGCCAACTCCCGTCCGCTGCCCGCAGAGGCGGCTTCTATGGCCACCGATGGCGCAAACCCTTCGGGCATTGCCTCCATATAAAGCGGGAACACCGCAGCAAACACTTGCCGGTCCACGTCCGCATTGTAATCGGCATAAAAACCTTCCGCTTGGTTCAGGACTTCTGCTGCCCTCGCGAGAAAGGCACTGTCGCTCACCGACTTGTCCGCAGCCATGGTGAATACGTCTCCCACGCCATCTGCCCAACGCAACAATTCTGGCCCATAGTAGAACCATTCAATGAACAAGGACCGCGCTTCCAAAAATGGACGCAGCGCCTCGAAATTCTTGGTCAAATCCCCAACCACAGTTGTGTATTCATCCAAGTCTTGCTGGACCACCTCTCGGGCAAAATCTAGCTGTGCGAGACGCTTCTCTTGAACGGCGCCGAAGTCAATCAAGCCTTCATTTTGACCGATCCACTTTTTCCAAGCATTTGCAATGCGACTTTGCTTCGCAGCGTAGGCAATGCGGGTGGCATCATCTGCGCGCATGGCCGTATTGATGATGTCCAAACTGGCTGTGCGCATGCCAATTCGCGTGGGGTTCAAAACCTCAATCAAATGCGACACTTGTGCCGCGGGGATGTAACGCTCGGTCCGTCCCGGAAAACCAAACACCATGGTAAAGTCCCCCTCTTCAATGCCGTGCATGGACACAGGTAAGTGGTGCTTTGGGGCAAAAGGAATGTTGTCTGCACTGGGTTCTGCAGGTGCGCCATCTGGCCCACTGTAAATCCGGAACATCGAAAAATCTCCGGTGTGGCGGGGCCAAACCCAGTTGTCGGTATCGCCTCCATATTTTCCGATGGCACTCGGAGGGGCGCCCACAAGACGAACATCAGTATAGGTCCGGGTCACGATCAAAAAATTCTGATTGCCGTAGAGGAAATCCCGAACCACAGCTTCGTAATCGGTGCCTTCCGTGGCCTCGGCAACCAATGCCGCCCTCATCGCCTTTTCGGCGTCCTCTCCTCTGAGCCGCGCCGCTTGAATCGAATCGGTCACGTCTTCGATCCGCTCAATGAACATCGCCGTCAAGCCAGGATTCATAAGCTCTTCATCCTTGGACATGGCCCAAAAACCATCCTTCAAGATGTCCCGCTCTAAACTGCTGTGCGATTGAATTTGTCCGTATCCACAATGATGATTGGTCAACAGAAGGCCTTGGTCAGAGATCAGGCTCGCTGTGCACCCTCCGCCAAACTGAACGATGGCATCTTTGAGCGAGCTCCGGTTGATGGAGTAAATGTCTTCCGCGCTGAGCCTGAGCCCCATTTCTTGCATGTCTCCTTCTACTGCCCGGAGCAGCGCAGGAATCCACATTCCCTCCGTGGCACGAATGCCAGGAGCGAGCAACAAAATCAGAAACGTCATGGCGGCCCGATGGCGGACCTGGGAAATGGACAAGGTTGCGAACATGCCGGAAAAGTAACCCGCAACGGCGAGTCACAAACCGCAGATCACCGCCAATCTTCAATCGCCTGCAACACGACTTCCATGTCGCGCTCGTGGGTATCGAGGTGGGTTACCCAACGCACTTTGTTGGGCCCAAAGGCCGAACACAACACGCCCTTGTCCTTTTGTTGGGACACCAATTCTGAGGCTGTGCGGCCTTCAGCCAGCGTGGCGATCACAATGTTGGTTTCGACTGGCGCCACAGATTCAACCTGTGGATGATGACGCAACTTCTCGCCAATGGCTTTTGCGCGGCGATGATCCTCGGCAAGCCGGTCAAAGTGGTGGTCTAAGGCATACAAACCTGCTGCGGCCAAAATGCCCACTTGTCGCATGCCTCCGCCCAGCACTTTGCGCGCCCGATGGGCCTCGGCAATGAACGCACTTGATCCCAAAAGCACAGAGCCTACTGGTGTGCCCAGCCCCTTAGACAGGCAAAGTGAAATGCTGTCGAATCGACGACCGTAATGGGCCCAATCCTCCCCGGTCTCCCGCAGTGCATTCCACGCACGGGCACCATCCAGGTGAAATGGCAGGCCCACTTCTGCACACGCTGCAGCACCTTCATCCAGTACCGCAGCAGCCTGCACTGCACCACCTCCTTTGTTCACCGTGTCCTCCACGCAAATCAAGGCGGTCCGTGCAAAATGACTGTCTGCAGGATTGACCTCTTCGCGAATCGTCATTCCCGGAATGGCGCCTTTCGGCGCATCAACAAGACGGACACTGGCTCCGCTGTTTCGTGCAATCCCGCCTCCTTCATAGTTGTAGACATGGCTCAACTTGTGGCAAATCACCTCATCTCCAGGCGACGTGTGGACATTGATGGCAATTTGATTGGCCATGGTTCCAGAGGGGCAAAACAAGCCCGATTCGTGGCCGAACCTCTCTGCCAGCATCGCTTCAAGACGATTGACCGTGGGGTCCTCTCCATAGACATCATCCCCAGTAGGGGCTGACATCATGGCCTTCATCATGCCCTCTGTGGGCCTTGTCACCGTGTCGCTCCGGAGGTCAACTGCTTCTTTCATGCTGGACAAAGGTCCAACCTCAGCGGCGAATCAACCGCACTTTGGTCCCCGCTTCTGGAAAGAGAAGCAGATATTGACCAGCAGCAAGCCCCTCGGAGGGCACCTCAAGCCGCTGACCTGCACCGGCCAAATGGGTGCCTGAGCGAACCAGTCGTCCCTGTTGATCCCGCAAGTGCCATGTGGTGGTTTTGTCGGACAACCAACGCGCCTCAATAATCCATGACTGACCCTCTCGCGTCGGATTGGGCGCAACTTCAATCGCCACGTTCGGGTTCAGGTTCTCTACCCCTGTGGTGCAATCAAACACGGTCACAAACAAAGCGTCGGCGTGACTGCACCCCAAGGCGTTTGAGGCAACCACAGTAATGGGGTAAGTCCCCGGCCCCAAATCGGCGCCAGAAATCACAATGAACTGGTCCGCACTCCCATTGCTCCAGACATAGGTGAGCCCAGCTGGGGCAGAGAGGATCAACTGTTCATCATCGCAGATCGTCGTGTCCGCTCCCAAACTAAAAGTAAATGCCGCGTCATCTGCAACAACCTCGAAAGGCAAGGAAACCTCACACCCGTTGTCGTCCTCCAACTCCACTGTGTAATCGCCCTCGGTTAGTCCTTCCACCATCTCCCCTGTGTTGAACTCCCCCAAATCATTGAACCACTGAATCTCAAATGGGGCAGCACCACCGGTCACCGATAAAGACGCTTCTCCATTGGCCTGTTCCGGACAATCCGGCCCCACCACATCCAAATTGAGCTCAATCGGATCGGGCTCAGTCAAGGTGACGGTGTGCACCAAGCTGCTGCCGCAACTGTTCAGAATGACGCAGGAATAGGTACCCGCCTCGAGTCCGCTGATTTGCTGCCCCTCTCCACTGTACCCATTAGGGCCCACCCATGCGGTCACATAATTGCTACCAGACCCGGCAACACTCAGTAGAATGCTGCCGTCGGGCGTTTCTTCTTTGCCCAAGGCGCAGTCCAACCCGCCAGAAGAAGATGTTACGCTGGTCTCCTCCTCCACAGACACAATGGTCACCCCTGCTTGTCCTGCGGCACTAAACCAACCATCTACCTGAATCAAGTACGTCTCACCACTGTCCAAGCATCCAGTCCAAAGGGCACTGGCATACCCATTGCCCGGGCCGCATCCTCCTGGAATGTCATCGTTTGCCCCCATGAGCGTGTAGGTGTCAAAATCTCCGCAATCTGTGGCTTTCCACAGGGCCATTTGCGTGTCAAAATTGGTCGTGTCCGTGCAAGCCGAGATGTAGCAGTTCCCCTCGGTTGCAGTGAAACTCAACCATGCCGATTGGGTCACGCCTACTTCGCACCAACCGCCATAAACTTGACAGCCCAAATTTGGGGGTGTTGGCTCCTGGAACGCCGCACCACAGCTGTCGGTGTTGATCACGACCATGGGACCATCAACTTCAATCTCCATGGCTGCACAAGGCGAATCATAGGCAGGCCCCGAAGCGTAGAACGGATCAAATGTCCACACGTTTCCGTCTCCGGTGCCCTGCCAACCGTTGGTAAGCGCCCCATCGACATAGACTTCAAAAAAAGTCCCCCCATCCCCATAACTGTCCACGTGGTGCAAAGTGAGCAACTCTCCAGGTGCGGCACACAGCGAATCCACGACAATGAAAGCACTTGACGCGTAGCTTCCTTCTTCGGCCCCTTCTACTCCTTCTCCACTGCACCCTACACCCAATTCATTTCCTCCCCAAAACAGCGGATTGGAAGCACAATCCTCCCCCTCTGCGGTGATTGCCCAATACATTTCAAAGCCCCAATTGTCCGTATGAATGTGGAGTTCAAAAGGGGTTTCGCCGTCTGGACATACCTGGGCCACAGTCACAAGACTAGAAAAGGCCAAAGACAAGACGATGAAAACCGGAAGGAAATGCTTAAAGGCAATATATCGGGTCATGGACGCAAATTAAGGTGATGTTCCGCGCATTCGGTTGACTTACTTTTGCCGGCTCATGCGTGTGCTCCTGTCACCTGCCAAGACCTTTCGAAAGGAAGACCTCACTCCCGAAGCGGGTGCAAGCCAACCTGTGTTTTTGAGGGAGGCGGCATCCATCATGGCAGAATTGAGCACATGGAGCCCTTCCGATTTGGCGCAGCGCATGCACGTTAGCCCCAGCCTGTCAGAAGAAACAGCGGAGCGACACTTGAACTGGTCCACTCCTTTCCATCCGGGCAACGCTCGCTTGGCGGTCCTTTCATTTCACGGGGAAGTCTACCGTGCAATGGGCGCAGACCGATGGAACACTTCGGACTTCGATTTTGCCCAAGACACCTTGCGCATCATTAGCGGGCTCTACGGCTTGTTGCGTCCTTTGGACTTGGTTCAAGAATACCGTTTGGAAATGGGCACCCCATGGGCCCCCAAAGGCGGGAAAAATCTATACTCACATTGGAACAACACGCTGAGTGAGCACCTCGAGCAAGATGCTGCAGGAAGTCCCATCGTGAATTTGGCCAGCGCAGAATACGCGAAGGCACTCAAGCTCCAAACGCAAACCGCACCTGTTGTGACCTGCGCCTTTAAAGAAGAGAAACAGGGAAGCTATAAGATGATCGGGACCTACGCCAAACATGCCCGAGGTCGCATGGCCGCCTTCATTGTCAAAAACAGAATCACAGAACTCGGTCAGCTTCACGCTTTTGATGAAGCGGGATACGCATACAACCCAGCACTATCCAGCGATTCCGAATTTGTCTTTACCCGGACTTCACAGAACAAAAAATGAACAACAACCAACCTTACGCCCTTTTCTTGGCGGCCCTCGTTTTTCTCGCACCCGTTGCTTGGACAGGATGTGCTGTCAATGGCCAAAACACCCCAACTTCTGAAATGGAAAACAACAATGACTCACTGAGCTATGCGCTCGGTGTTCTTTTCGCCACCAACGTGAGCAGCCAAGGCATCACAGATTACATCCCTGCGCAGATTGCTCAAGCGTTCACAGACGTTCAAGCTGGAAGCCCTGCCATGACTGCAGAGCAAGCCAACGAAATCGTGCGTTCAACCATGCAAGAGCGCGAAGCCGCTGCAGGTGGAGAGAACATGAAAGCGGGTCAAGACTTTTTGGCAGCGAACAAGGGTGAAGCCGGTGTGATTGAAACCGCCTCTGGCCTTCAGTACCGCGTGGACCGCGAAGGAGACGGCCCAAGCCCAGAAGCAAGCGACCGCGTCACCGTGCACTATCACGGAACGCTGATCGACGGCACCACCTTTGACAGCAGTTACGACCGCGGTCAGCCCGCAACGTTCGGACTGAGTCAGGTGATCGCTGGCTGGACCGAAGGGCTCCAAACCATGAAGAAAGGAGGCCAGACCACTTTCTTTATTCCCTCTGACCTCGCCTATGGCCCACGTGCCACTGGAGATGTCATCGGCGCCAACTCCACCCTCATCTTTAAGGTTGAATTGTTGGAAGTCGAGGGAAAGGAGTGATTCTTTCTTGTCTACAAACCACTTCGAAACGGAGCCCTTTTGGGGCTCCGTTTTGTTTATCACCCGTTCCACTTTTGCATTATACCGGATTATACGTACCGGCTAACTGGTTGAAAAACAACAAAGAGACACATTTCTTCCATAAAATGTAACCCCAACTTCAGGCTTTGAGTAAGGGAGGTAAATCCCGTTCATCATGGCCCGATTCTTTGTTCCGTTTGCTTGTCTTTTGTTGGGTGCGTCTTTTGCGACTTTGTCTGCTCAAGTCACCCGTTGTTCAGCCGATGCTCACCTCGAAGCACAAATCGCATCTGATACGGTTTTTGCCCGGAGCTTTTTCGCGTTAGAAGCTGCGCTCGAAAACATGGCGAGCACTGGATTCCGGTCCACAGAAGTGCACACGCTCCCTGTTGTGGTGCACATCATGCATGCAGGCGATGCCGTAGGCTCTGGCGCCAACATCTCCGATGCACAAGTGGCCAGTGCCATCGAGGCTTTGAATGCTGATTTTGCTGGAGAATTCGGCGGTGCTGCTGTCGATGTGGAATTCGCATTGGCCGTTCGCGACCCCTCTGGCAATCCCACCACCGGTATCAACCGCGTGAATGCGGCAGCCATCATTCCTGAGTTTGCCTCCGACGGGATGGTCACCAACAACAACATGGCTGCCTCATCCGAAGTCAATGTGAAGACCTTGAGCCACTGGCCCGGAGAAGACTACGTGAACATTTGGGTTGTATCGAAACTCAATGGAGGCACCTCCCCCATTGGATTTGCCTACCTACCTCCCACCACGGGCGTGGTCGATGGCATTGTTGTCCACCACAAGGTTTTCGGTGTTGGTGAGGAATATGACCTCATGAACAACTACGACCTGAACCGCACACTGACCCACGAGGTTGGGCATTATTTGAGCCTGTATCACACCTTCCACCAGACCACCGGGTGTTCAGACGAATCCAATTGCAGCGCCCAAGGTGATCGGGTATGTGACACGCCACCCACATCGGGATCCGTGAATTGCAGCGCCTTGGAGTGCGAGGGCACAATGGTGGAGAATTTCATGGACTACAGCAATGACCCATGCATGTCTTCCTTCACGGAAGGTCAGCGGACGCGAATGCGCAACGCTTTGGTCCAAAATCGCTTCTCTCTTGTCGAGAGTTTGGGACTCGTGCCCGTGTCGGACTTGGATGCTGGCGTGTCTTCTGTCCAAGGAATTTCCCCGGGCGGCTGTGCGGCCACACATTCGCCCCAGGCCGTTCTTCAGAACTTCGGAACCACCCCCATTTCCAACGCAACGATATACTTCCAGCTCGACGGAGGAGAGGAGCACCAAGTGGCATGGGTCGGCGAACTTGCGCCCAACCAAACGGCACTGGTTACACTGCCAACACTGGCCGCGACTGTTGGCGAACATTCCCTGACCGTTCGGACCGAAACCCCGAACGATGAATACGCCGCTAACGACGTCCTTGTCCTGGACTTCGAGGTGGTCCCAGGCAACATGGTGAGCATGGAGATTCAATTTGATTTTCTTCCCTATGGCATTACTTGGGCCATTGAAAGCCCGGGGCTCGATGACCCTGTCCTCTCAGGCGGAGACTACATCAACGGCGAATTTGCCAGTGAACTCATCGAAATCGAAGGTTGTGCCACACCGGGGTGCTACACATTGACCGTGGAAGACCTGTTTGGCAATGGCATGCACTACTCTCCTCCGGGATGGTACGAGTTAACCGACTCCGACGGCAACGTGTTGGGCGCCGGAGCAGGTGACTTTGGATCAGAACAAAGCCACGAATTTTGCATCGAAGCGGTGGATGTGGTTCCCTGCTCCGATGCCAATGCCAATGGCGTATGCGACGCAGACGAAGACCTCCTCGTTACCGACGTGCTCGGATGCACAGACCCCGAAAGCTGCACCTTCGACGATGAAGCCACACTCGACAATGGCAGTTGTGACTATTTGGATGCCCTGAATGAATGCGGGGGAGACTGCCCAACCGACATCGATGGTGATGGCGTCTGTGACAATGCCGAGGTGATCGGCTGTACCGACGATACTGCGTGCAACTACGACAGTGATGCTACCGATGAGAGTGGCCTCTGCACCTACCCCGAGACGAATTACGACTGCGACGGCAATGTGGTCAATGTGATTGCAGGGTGCACCGATACAGAGAGCTGCACCTACAACGAAGAGGCCAACACCGACGATGGCAGTTGCGCGTATTTAGACGCTTTGAACGACTGCGGCGGAGACTGCCCCGAAGACCTTGACCAAGATGGCGTGTGCGACAATGCCGAAATCGGCGGATGCACCGAGGCTTTGGCCTGCAACTACAACCCAGACGCCACAGAGGAAGACGACAGCTGCGAGTTCGCTCTGGAAGGATTTGATTGTGAAGGAAACCCCATCACTACAGGAATTGCCAATGCACCTGACGAAGAAACGACGTTGGTAGCCTACCCCAATCCAGTTACAGCCGGCGCGATCCACCTCTCGGGATTACCAGGGGCAGGCCATTACACGCTGTGCATCTTGGACATGAGCGGCCGACGTGTTTTCCAAGAACGTACTGTGGCCATTCAAACGCTCAACCGCTGGGGCTTGCGTTCAACACTGGACCTCCAACCCGGAATGTACATGTTGCACATATCAGGTCAATCGGCTTCGTTCAAGCCATCGGGCCTTCGCATCCTGGTGCAGTGATGCCCTATGCGCGTCAAAAGGACGCAGATTGCTCCTCCCAAATGGACATGGCGTCCTCTAACTCGGCTTCTACAGACGCATTAAAACCGAGAAGAATCGCTGCCCCTCGCAAGTAAAAAGGCCAAGATTCACTCGTCATCACCAAGGTCAATTGGCATCCTCCCTCGGGGGCGGGAGCGGTTCGCCATGAGAGCAAGTGTGTGCCCCACGCACCTTCGAGTTGCAAGGCTGCCCCCTGTTCTCCGGTAGGAGATCGCAAGACAGTCATGTCGCGCAGAGGGCCAGTTGGTTGTCCATGCTGCGCATGTTCATGTTCGTCTGGGACCCCCGAAAATTGACCAAATGGAGCCCAATCCTGGACGCGATTGAGGGCCTTTTCGGCGCCGCCACAAACACCGGTAGCCCTGCCCGATACAGACACCATCAAACGCTCGCTTCCCGCCACGCAAAGCACAGCGTACGCCATGGCGCAAATCGCGGTCAGCAGGCCCAACATTTTGACGTGGTTCATGCGCCTCGCTCGCCTTGATTCTGGACCTCAGGAACGGACCTCACTTCACCAATGGACGCTGTTCTTCGCTTCATCACGACCACATTCCAGTATTCAGTGATCAGCCCTTGTCCGTACGCAGAAAGCTGAATCCGAGCGGCTTTGGGCACCAGCGCGGCCACCCGAAAGGACCGTGTAGCCCACCAAGCCTCAACAAACAAGGCCAATTGCCACACCACAAAAGGAACCAAAGGAAGGACAGCCACCACTGGCTCCAACCCCAGTCCCCACCTTAAAACTGCAGCCAAGGGCAGCATGGTCAATTGGTACACAAGAAAAGCCGCTGGCATCCAATGAATGGGCCTGAGTGACCCGGGAAAAAACTGCCGAATGTTCACGCGGGCTGTTCCGAAAAAATGCACCTGCTTTCGGAACTGAGAAAAGTCGGTTCTGCGCTTGTGATACACATGTGCATCTTGAATCAAGACGCTGTGCAAGCCATGGGCGAGCAGCCGCATGCTGAACTCAATGTCTTCTCCTTTTACCGTGATTCTGTATCCACCGCTGACTTCCCACGCTTTCCTCGAAATGCCCATGTTAAAGGAGCGGGGATGATAGGTTCCCAGACTGCGTTTGCCACCGCGAATGCCGCCTGTGGTGAGCGGAGAAGTCATGGCGTGACTGATCGCCTTTTGCAAATCGGTAAAAGAGGGGTGTGCCGCATCAGGACCGCCGTAAACCTCAACCTCTGGATGGGCGTCCAAGTGCGCCGAGACCGCTTCGAAATAAGTGGAAGGGATCAAGCAATCCGAATCAAAGACCACAAACCAATCGCCCTTGGCACGCTCGAAGCCAAAATTCCGTGTAAACCCCTGTTTTGTGTTCTCCTTCCAGAAATACTGAATATCCAGCTTCTCCTTAAACCCTTCAACAATCGCCCGGGCATCCTGTGTGCTGCCGTCCTCCACCACCAACACCTCAAAATCAGTGCAACTCTGACGGGTTAAGCTTTCGAGCAATTCCTCGATCTCGTCGGGGCGGTTGTAAAGGGGGACAATAACAGAAAAGCGCACGGTCAAAAATACAATGTCCCGCCGCCTAGAATGACATCCAGCCTCTCGCCCGTTATCTTGCTGCCGTGATCACTCAAGACGCCCCCATTTTCGGCCTGCTCCTCGCCTGTCTCGCCCTGGTTTTCCATACTGCTCGTCTAGAGCGGTTCGCTGGTTTCTATAAATACGTCCCCGCCTTGCTGCTGGCGTATTTCCTCCCGGCCATCCTCAATTCAACAGGCATCATTTCTGCAGGTGAAGACAGCAACCTGTACTACGTGGCCAGCCGCTACCTCCTGCCAGCGAGCTTGCTGATGTTCTGTTTGTCGATTGACGTGAAGGGCATCATCAACCTGGGTCCGAAGGCCTTAATCATGTTCTTCGCGGCCACTTTCGGCATCATCATCGGCGGTCCCGCCGCACTCTGGCTCATTGGTCAAATCCGCCCCGATGTATTCGGTGGTGATGCTGCAGACGCCCTGTGGCGCGGCCTATCCACCATTGCAGGTAGTTGGATTGGTGGCGGCGCCAACCAAACCGCCCTCAAGGAAATTGCACAGGCCCAAGACGACCAGTTCAGCGTCATGATCATCGTCGATGTCTTTGTGGCCAACCTCTGGATGCCTTTTCTCCTCATTGGCGCCGGATCGAGTGCCGCCATCGACAAACGATTGAAAGCGGACTCTTCTGCGGTGGATGCGCTAAAAAAGAAAGTCGAACAGTACCAAGAAAGCATTGCCCGCATCCCCACGTTCAATGACCTTATGGTGTTGCTCGGCGTCATTTTCCTCATGGTGGGCGCTGCCCATTTCCTTGGCGATGCCATCAGCGATGGCATTGCCCACACTTTCGATGGCATTCTTTCTCAGAACCCAGGTTCTCCCGTGCGGTTCCTAAGCTCACTAAAGAGTCACTTTTTCTGGCTCGTCTTTCTGGCAACAGGCATCGGTGTCGCGCTGAGCTTTACCCCCATGAAATCCTACGAGGGAGCGGGTGCAAGCAAGCTGGCCAGCGTCTTTTTGTACGTCTTGGTGGCCACCATTGGCGCCAAGATGGACATTGGCGAGCTCATACACTCTTGGGAGCGTTATTGGCCCGTCATCCTCATTGGACTGCTCTGGATGCTCGTCCACGTGTTGATTTTGCTGATTGTGGCGAAACTGATTCGCGCACCCTTCTTTTTTGTTGCTGTGGGCAGTCAAGCCAATGTTGGCGGTGCCGCAAGCGCCCCCATTGTGGCCAGTGCATTCAGCCCGGCTCTGGCCCCTGTTGGCGTTTTACTCGCTGTCTTGGGCTACGCGGTGGGCACCATCGGCGCCGTTGTGTGCATGGAGCTCATGCGCTTTCTGAGCGGGGGTGGATGATGTAAATGGTCCGACGCCGGTCCTTGCTGTCCTTTTCTCGCCTGATCAAGTCTGCTTTGTGTAGCACCCGATACTCCCGATTGACTTCGCGGATGTATTGCGCGCGTTTGGCGCGCTTCGATTCTGCCGACACATCGGCCGTTAAACCGAACAACAAATTGATCTCCTCAGTGCCCAACACCCGCTCGTCCAATTGTTCCAACTGAACAATCAGCGGACTTAAAGCGCCATTCAACTCAGCATTTCTTTCTTCTCGCAGCCCCCCATCAAGAGCGCCATCTTGTTGCGTGAGGCCTTGCAGCCCTTTCTGCTCACGAATCACCTTGGCTTGGCCCTGTCTATTCGGCCATGCCCAACGGCTGAAGAGAATGCCAATAACGAGCGCGCCCAAAATCAACAACGCCATCTGGCTTCGACTCATCGGTGAATCCACCGTCTCATTCAACACAACGGCACCGGCTGTGGACAGGGGAGCCTCTATGGGCTGAACAAAAGAAACCAACGCAGCATCTAAGGCGAGCGCGGAATACAGAGAATCGACATTCCATTTTAACACGGCTCGCTCTTGTCCTTCTGGAAAATATTGCCAGACCCGCAGCACGTTGTCTTGAGCCCTTCGATATACCCCGATACAATCGCCTTCTCGCGCCATTGCCGCCTTGTATTCCAACATGTTCCACTCACCTGTGACCACGGTATTCATGTCGGACTTCCGAACAATCAGGCCTTGCTGCTGCCCAACCAGCACCACGTAATCTTCTAACTCCAACCAACTGTCCGTGGCATTGAGGTAAAGCGAAAACTTCGGATTCACCTTGCCCAACCTGGACCACTCCATTGCACCTATGTCCAACGACCACAGTGTCACATCATCTTCCGCATTGGCAATATCATAAATTTCAGCACTCACCAAAGATCCGTTGGCTTCATCCAACCAACTTCCAATTTGTCGAACGTGGCCCGGGCCGTCATTGGTTTTAATCAGCTCCCACTGGCCCGTCTTTTCAACGAATTCAACCAATTCAGCATGGCACCTCCAATAACCACGCCCCCCTACTGAATACCGCCTCCCTCGGTGTGAGAACAAAAACGAACCATGGTTGAACCCCAAATTGTGGCTCAAGCTCAGGTTTTGTCCCAATGAGTCTGTCACCAACCTGAAATCTCCATCCCTGTTCCACCATCTTGACTGACCACTTGGTCCTATCAGAATCGCATTTTCTTGACCCATGTTGATTCTGGAAACAAAACCTGAGCCTTTTTGTCGTGACCTACTGAAGACGTCCTTCACCATTGGCTGGTCGAGCCAATCCAAAGGGTGCAACCTTTTCGACTCGTCCTGCGCCTGGACGAAAAAGGTGCAAGCCATGGACAACAAAAACAGGAATAAACGCATACTGCGAAGTTCGATGAAGGCTCCTTCCGTGCAAACATATTTTACGTGGTATCCGTTTCAACGCATATTGTCTGATGTATTAACCACACAAACAGCGGATTACGTTTCCTCACATATTAACCCCGTGCCCTAATCACAACATGATCATCACGTACAGCCCTCTTTACGCCCATCCCCTCCCAAGCGAACATCGGTTCCCTATGGAGAAGTACTTCCTGCTTGAGGGACAGCTTAAAATGGAGGGGGTTGGTGAAGATGGGCACTGGATCTGCCCTAAAGAAGTCAGCGACAAAGACGTTCTGCGCGTACACGACTCCGACTATTTTCAGCGCTTGAACCAAGGCCAATTGACCTCAAAAGAGGAACGTGCCTCGGGATTCAAGTGGAGCCAAGCACTGATTCGGAGAGAAAAGATCATCATGGAAGGCACGCGGCTGTGCGCTGTTGAAGCGGCAAAAGGAGGTGTCGCATTGAACATAGCTGGTGGTACCCACCACGCATTTCGTGACAGACCCGAAGGATTTTGCCTACTCAACGACCTTGTGATTGCGGCCACCCACCTTCTCGAAACTCAACAATCGCAGCAAGTACTCATTGTCGATTTAGATGTACATCAAGGAAACGGAACAGCAGAAATGGTGGCAGACAATCCCGACATCTACGCATTGAGTATGCATGGCGCCGAGAATTATCCTTTTCGCAAGACCCACAGCGACCTGGACATCGCGTTGCCCACCGGCACAACCGATGAAGCATACCTCACCGCCCTAGACCACGCTCTGGACCAAGCATTTGAACAAGCCAAACCCGATGTTGTCCTCTATCAATGTGGTGTCGACGTCCTCGATACAGACAAGTTGGGAAAACTCAAATTGTCGCCAGAAGGATGTGCGGATCGAGACCGCCGCGTTTTCGAGAAGTGCAAGCGATCCGATGTGGGCATCGCCTGTGCCATGGGTGGAGGTTACTCCCCCAACATCTCCGACATTGTCTCCGCTCACATGAGAACGTTTCAACTGGCCAGAGCGCTTTGGACCTAACAATGTCGCCTAGCCACGCCAACAAAAGCCCCTATTTCGCTTACAACAGGTGACCTGTTATTTCGGCCTTTGCTTTGAGGTAATCCGCGTTGTCCGCTGTCACAGGTGCTGTGCATTTTTGTCGCTCTACGGAATATCCAGCGCGCTCCAAAGCCTGCATTTTGAGGGGATTGTTCGTGAGCAACAGAACATGCTCAACCCCCAGCTCCTTCAAAATGTCGACTGCATCGTCATAATTCCGAGCGTCGTCGTCGTGCCCACCCGCCCTATTCGCTGCGTAGGTGTCCATGCCTTCGTCTTGTCTGTTGTATGCCCTGAGCTTCTCAACCAGACCGATTCCCCGACCCTCTTGCCGCAAGTAGACAAGCACGCCACCGTGCTCCTTAAAATGGGCAAGGGATTGCGCCAATTGCTCCCCACAGTCGCAACGTGCACTCCCAAAAACATCTCCGGTCATACACTCGCTGTGAATCCTGACCGGAACGGGCTTCGTCCCATCCAGCGCATCAAGCCCCCTGTACATTGCCACATGAGGAAATTCCTCACCCTCGTCTCCGAAGGCTGAAATCGTATACTCTCCCCACTTTGACGGCAGCCGGCTCGACACCAATTTCCCCATGGCTCAAAAGTAATCAGCCCTCTTTACAATTCGAGGCGAATACCCCCTTACAAAAGCAAAAAGGGCCGCCTCGTATCCGAGACGGCCCTTTCATTCGTTTCTATTCAATTATTCAGCACATACTTGGCCGAAGGCACCGAGAATGACCAACAAGTCACCAACGGCTGTTGATCCATCGCCATCAATGTCGGTAGGACAAGTACTGCCACCTGTGAAGAGGCAGGTTCCGTCTTCCTGATTGGCGGATGGATTGAAGTTGTCTGCGTCGTTATAGGTACACCCGAACACCAGGGCTGTTGCACATGAACCGTCGTCCTCGCCGGCCCATGGACTGAACTCAGCACTCAAAGGATCCGTACAACCACTGCAGGCAGTGCAGCTGTTGAAGCACACCACATCCAATACCATGCTGTTCGCGGACACCACGAACTCGCGGTTGTATCCACCCAATCCGTTGTCTACACCGCAATCTGCTGGCACCGTTTCCTGTCCAGGCCAGTCGTTTCCGTTGATGTACAGGAACTGGTAAGCTCCAGCAGCCAACTGAATCGTGTACTCGTAAAGACCGAGTCCAGGTGAAGTCAACATGGTTGAACCCGGGGTCCAACCTTGGAAGGAACCGGCAACGTGGACACCTGCAGCAGAAACTTCCTGCTGGTTCATGTCCACACGCATGGTCACGTTGAAAAGACAAGACCCATCATCCGCAATGGCCTCTGAGTTGTAGTTCGCAGCACCTGAGGCTGTACAACCAGACACCACGTCACAAGCAAAGCAACTGCCGTAGCAAACCACATCCAACGTTTCCGTGCCCGTGACCGTGAGTCCACGGTTTGCATACACATCGTTCGGATTGAAGTCACATGGAGAACCGATTGTCAAGGACTCCTCACCGTCGTTCAACTTGAACTTGTATTCGTGGTCACCTGCAGCCAGGGCTACCTCTACAGAATAGACACCGTCGCCGTCCACATCCAACATGGGAATGCACTGACCGCACCACCCCGCGAAGGAGCCATGCACATAGACACCGTCTTCACTCGTTGCGCCCTCGGTGGACATGTCCACCTGGAAGGTCACGTTGTATTCGCATGAGCCATCGTCCAATGTTGCAGCAACGCTGTAATTCAAAGCGCCTTCGTCGGTACACCCAAGAATTTCTCCTGTGCCCTCACAATCAGAGCAACTGTTCCAACATACTTGATCCTGACTTTGATTGCTGAACAACTGAAGCACACGGTTGGTGTAACCAAAGTTCTCCGTTACACAAGGTGACAAGCCTGCCAAGTCCTCTTGTGCATTCCATCCATTCACTGTGAACTTGTACTCATAGTAGTCACTCGGCAAGTTCAACGTGAGCGTCCAAACGCCATCTTCATTGTCGTCTGACATGGGGTTACAGTCGCCACACCAAGCGTCGCCATTGACATTGAACTCGCCATTCAAAAACACGCCATCTGTTAAGGCCAAAGCGTATTCATTCATGTTCACATTAAAGGTGACAGCGTAAACGCAAGAGCCATCGTTGGCCGTCGCTGATGCATCATAGTTGGATGCCTCTGAGTCATTGCAGCCCGCAACATCTGTCTCGGAAATGCAAGCGTAACAGGTACCCCAGCAAACCGTATCCAAAATCATGGCGTCGGTTCCCACAACATCTAAGTCACGGTTGGTGAATCCACCTGTCTTGACCACACAAGGCCCAACTGGATTGTCGTCAGGAGCGAGATTTTCTTGAGCAGCCCAAGCATCCACTTGATACTTGTAGCGGTAATTCTCCCCCTCAGGCAATTCAATGGTGGTGGTCCACACACCGTCTTGGTCCTCGTCTGTCATCACATTGCAGGTTCCGCAGAAATCATTCCACGTACCGGAGACATTGAGTGTATCGAAAGCCTCTGTGTAGTTGTTCATGTCTACGCTAAAGGTGACTGCAACACCATCGGTGCCACTGCCGCCGGCAGCATAGAAATAGATGTTGTCCAAGTAGATGTCGTAAGGATCAGTGTTTGCACTGCCATCGCTATTGAACTGGCCGTCAAACTTCATTTGAACCAAGTTGTCCCAAGTCATGCCATCAAAGGCTGACTTTGGCAAATCCACGCTGTTCCACGATCCAGGCGTCATTGGCACTTCCACCAACACCTCACCAGCACCTGTGCCGGCATTGATAGGGGACACTTTGACCTGACGGTCTGTACCAGCAGCTACCCAGATGTCAACGTGCAGGTATTCCATGCTAGAAGCGTCCGTTCCCGTCAAGTCGGTTCCTTGGTAGTTGAAGTTGGTATAGGCCATCACCAGATTGCCCGTTCCGGGATCGTAATTCGTGTTGACTGAACCTGACTGACCCCAACCAGGATTGTAGTTGGTGGCGATGTTGTCGTAGGCGCCACTGTATACGCTAATCACGTTGGCAGGATCCTGTGATGGATCTGCTGCGTTGTCCGTTGGGCCAGAATCGTCGACGACAAGATCACAACTGCCATCGGTTGAACACACACCGAAGCAGGTATTCACGGTGGTGGGTTCTGTGATGTTCGTCAGCGCACGGTCATTGTATTCCCCAACGGCGCAGTCTTGACCTGCAATGTTCTCTTTGCAACCCCAGCTGCAAACCGATCCTCCATTGGTGAAGGTGTAGTTGCCAGAAAAACCAACTGGAACGCCAATCGTCAGTGACCATGTGCCATCCCCATTGTCGGTCATGGGGTTGTCTCCAGGGAAACCAAAATATGCTCCTCCCGCAACGCAAACCGTATCCGCAACTGTCTCATTGGACATGTTCACGATAAAGGTGACGTCCACCAGGTCACCAGGCCCTTCACAGTTGCCGTCGGTCCCACACTCATTGAAGCAAAAGTTAAAAGCTGTGTCTTCCGAAATCACCCCTGTGAAGCGGTCATTGTAGTTGTCCGGATTGCTACAAGGCAAACCTGCCAATTGCTCCTTGCAGGAATAGTCCCCACAGGCACCATTGGTGAAGATGTAATAGCTAGAAAAGCCCTCAGCAACCGTTTTAGTGATGGACCAAGTGCCATCCCCATTGTCGGTGAGTGGGTTGTCCCCAGGATTTCCAAAGTTTCCACCACCGGCAAGGAAAACACCTTCAGAGGAAACGGTCTCGTTGGCCATATTGACCGTCCACGTGATGTCGACTGTACCCAAGTTGTTTTGCTCTTCGCATGTTCCGCAGTAGTCAAAGCACTGAACAGCCAACGTCAGGTCCTCCTCTCCCAAAACAAACTCACGGTTGAATTGGCCCTGTCCGTTGTCCACACCACAGGCAGAAAGGTTGGTCTCATCTCCTCCCCATCCGTTGATCATGTATTTGTACTGATATGTACCTGGGGCTGCGGACATCGTGCCCGTGTAGACGCCATCATCATCGTCATCGGTTAGAACCGTGTTACACGGACCACACCAACCTTCATAAGAGCCCGTGGCGTAAATGCTTTCGTCTCCCACCAAGTTCGTGTTGGACATGTCCACTTGGAACGTGACCGTGTATTCTGTTACCGGCGTTGAGCAAGACCCGTCTGTTGTGCACTCACCGAAGCAAGTGTTGACCACAGTGGGCTCTGTGATGTTGCTCAGCAATCGGTCGTTGTACGTCCCGTCAGCGCAATCCTGACCTTCAATGTTCTCTTTACAATTCCAACCACAAGCTGCACCTCCATTGGTGAAGGTGTAATTGCCCGTAAATCCAACTGGAACGGCATAAGTCAGAGACCAAGTTCCGTCTCCATTGTCCGACATGGGATTGTCGCCAGGGCCTCCAAAGAGGGTTCCGCCTGCCAAGCTCACGCCGTCTGCGGTTACCGTCTCGTTCTCCATGTTCACCGTAAATGTCACATCGACTGTCTCGTTAGACGGAGGGCCCGAGCCGGTCCCGTCATTCCAGAAATAAAGATTGTCGTAGTACACATCCCAACCCGCACCGTTGGCTGAACCGTCTGAGTTAAACTGACCATCAAACTTCATTTGGAACACATTGTCCCAGGTCATTCCTGTGAAGGCGGCCTTAGCCAAGTCTACACTGTTCCAAGCACCCGGCGTGAGCGGCACTTCCACGAGGAATTCTCCCACTCCACCTCCATTCACTGGGGTCACCTTCAAAGTGCGATCGTTGTCCGAAGCCACCCACACGTCTAGGTGCAAGTGCGTCATGCCCGACAAATCCAAGGCCGTCATTTCCGTGCCTTGGTAGTTGAAATTGGTATACGCCATCACCACACTGCCCGTGCCCGGATCGAAAGCGGTATTTACAGCACCGGACTGTCCCCAGCCTGGGTTGTAATTGGTTACGCTGTTGTCGTATGAATCACCGTAAACACCCACGACGTCGCCGGCGTCCAAAGTAGGGTCCGAGGCATTGTCTGTTGGCGTTGTGCTGGCCGCCGCCTCTACAATGATGGTGCCCACCATTCCACCCGCCGCATGGTTTCCGATGCTGCAGTCGTAGTTATAGGTACCTGGCGTGTTCAGCGTGATGGTCCCCATGCAAACGCCACCTGTAGCACCACTGTTGGCACCGAGCGAGAAAGTCTCTGGGTTGTTCCAAGTGGCGCCCACGGAACTTGAAACACCGTTCACGTTGTGAAATCCTGCTTCATTCAGGAAGGCGATGGATTCACCTGCCGTGACGGTCAAGCTTGAAGGGTTGTAGTAAAGACTACCAGCGAGGACCGTGTGGTCAGCTCCTGTACAGTCTTGGGCTTGGGTGATGCCGAAAGTGAAAACGGCAATGCATAACAGCAAAAAGTTGCGCATAGTGGTTGGGTTACGATAGGAAATCTTCTATCGCGGGCAATATAGTGCCACGTTGGTGTACGTTGTACACTATCGCGACGAATTCGGTCACAGCCGCAACAAATCAGTCCGGGAAAGGCTCAAAGAAACACCTGAGTTGCCATGAATGGCAACGAATACAAACTGATGGTAACACTTACAAACTTTCTACCCCAGCTGACTCCATCTCGGACGGTCGAATGGTCAAATTCAAAAGCCCCGCCACGATCAGGCATACGCCCGCAAGTACCATCGTCTGAATCACGTCCGGCCCGAGCATGGATTTGTAAGCCCAATTGATGCCGCCCAACGCAGCCACGATTTGCGGAAGAACGATGAACATATTGAACACCCCCATACCCACGCCCATTTTACTGGCGGGTATGGCTCCTGAAAGCATGGCATATGGCATGCTCAAAATGCTGCCCCATGCCAGCCCAATCAGAGCAAAGCTCCACTTTAGATTGCCCGCCGTCTCCGGTGTCCAGAGGGCCATCGTCAAGAATCCCAATCCACCCAAAACCAAACTAACCAGGTGGGTTACCCTGCGATTTAACGCACGCTTGCTCGCCCAGACAGACAAAACCAAGGCAAAAGCCATGCTGCTGAGGCCATAAATCCCCATGGCACTCGACACAGAGTTGGCCGCAGCATCATATGCCGCCCTGAGTCCCGCGTAATCGAAGGCCCCTTCTTCTGGCATTGGCGCCGCAAACACGTGCTCAGTCAAAGCTGGAGTAGCAAAAGACCACATGGTGAAAAACGCGAACCAACTAAAAAACTGAACGCCTCCCAACTTGAGCATCACCCTCGGCATCTGCGAGACAAAAGCCACGATTTCTTTAAGGCCATGAGCCGCCCCCCGGCTCTGCTGTTTTTGACGCTCAAACTCCTTGAGGTCTTTGGGTGGGTCCTCGCTTGTGGTCCATACCGTATAAACAATGCTGGCCATGAAAACGAAAGCCCCTATCGCAAAAGAGGCATACACACTTTGGGGAATCTCCCCTGCACCAGCATCGTTGGAAACGCCCAGCTTCGTGACCAGCCACGGCAAGTTCGAGGCCACCCAAGTGCCAATGCCAATGATCAGTGTTTGAAGTACGAAGCCATAACTGCGCTGCGTCTCCGGCAACTTGTCTGCCACCAAAGCACGAAAGGGCTCCATGCTAATGTTGATGCTCGCATCGAGAATCCACAGAAAACCAGCCGCCATCCAAAGGGCTGAACTGTAAGGGACGAAAAACAAAGCGAGCGAACTGAAGATGGCCCCAATCAGGAAAAAAGGACGCCGCCGTCCCCACCTTGGGTGCCAAGTGCGGTCACTTAAATAGCCAATCACAGGCTGAACCAAAAGCCCAGTCAAAGGTGCGGCAATCCAAAGCATGGGAATATCGTCCTTCGATGCACCGAGGGTTTGAAAGATTCGAGACATGTTGCCGCCTTGAAGTGCAAAGCCAAACTGGATGCCCAAAAACCCGAAACTCATGTTCCAGATTTCCCAGAAAGAAAGTCGATTGGTGTTTTTCATGGTGTCAACAAAATGCCCCCGACCAGAAGGCCGAGGGCATCAAATGTAATTCGGAAGGACGGAGCAAATCAGTCACACTCGTCATTGAAAACAGACAAGAGAAACAAGAGGTCACCCGCTCCAATGGAGCCATTCTCATCGAAGTCAGCCGGACATTCCGACTCAACAGAGAAAGTGCAAGTGCCGTTGTCCCGGTTGGCAATGGGCTCAAAATTGTCTGCGTCGATATACGTACAGCCGTCTTGAATTATGGTCACGCACGCGCCGTCCTCGAACGTATTGAAGGCCGCATCAAACTCCAAGTAGTCATCCGATGTGCACCCTGCAAGAATGGCCGTGACACAACTGCCATCGTCCACGTCGGCACTGGCATCAAACTCTAAATACTCCTCGTCCGTGCACCCTCCATATTGGCAAGACCCATCCTCTTTGTTGGCATCGGTGTTGAAGTTGTAGGCATCGTCATAGGTGCACCCCAAAATCACCGGTGTCAGACATGCACCAAAAGACTGAACATTCGCACTCGCGCTAAACTCGAGATAATCCGGATCCATGCACCCTTCTTCAATGGGGACAAAACAAGAGCCGTCGTCCACATTGGCGGTTACGGTGTATTCGATAAACAGAGGATCTGTGCAACCTTCAAAAAGGCAACTGCCGTCATCAATGGTGAAGTCTTCCTGATAATTGGTGGCCGCTGGATAGCTGCACCCTAAACAGGTTTCAAAATCGCAATTGTTGCTATCGGTGTTCGCACTGGGATCAAAATTGCAGGCTGTCGCATCGAGACAACCGTACACAATGACCGTGTTCCCATTGTCTACAATAAGGGCGTCATCTGAATCCGCTTCACCCCCTCCTCCACTGTCCGACTCGGTCTCCGAGGACGAGGTTTCCGTTGTGCCGTCGACAACACGTAACTCACCGCCAATCACCGTGTAGGTCAAACCAGCTTGCATGGTAAAGGACACGCCAACGGGCAAGGTCAATCTGGCAATGCGCACGGCATTGGCACATCCCACGCGGTTGAACAATTCATCACAGTGATTCTGGGGCACGCCATCTTCGGCGTTGATCAGAGACCAGCCTAGGGTGTCCCCCTCCTCGGCAAGCAATTCACTGTCGAATTCAACCTGATCTTCGACCGTAGCAGGATCAAATCCAATGGGCTGGAGTTCAGGCCCATTTCCAACGCTGCCGCCAATGGTGAACCAGCTGTCCCACAGACACTCGGTGTTGGTGTAGGAAACGCCGAGGATATCCAAGTTCAGCGGAACGTCCCCACTTGGAGTCCACTGATCGCATGTTGAAGACTGATACAGGGTATCAAAGGCAGAGACCCTAAGCCGCACCTCACCAGATTTGATGCCCATGACGCTGTTGAGCTGAATGGCATCCGGTGGCAACAGGGCGTAAACTTCGTTTGTATAAGTACTCTCCTCTCCACTCACGCCATCGAAGTCAATCGAAATGGGCGCTATGGCCAACACCCCAGAGTAAATGCAGTTGTCGTCATTGACAATCAGCACATCTGGATTGTAGTTGGTGGCGGTCTCGTCTGTGCAACCTGCACAGCTCAAAAAATCGCACACATCATCACTCGCGACAATGGCAGCCGGGTCATAGTTACAAGCACTTGGGTTGCCACAGGCCACACAACTAAAGAACTCACAATTGTCCTCATCCGGACCTGCCGTAGGGTCATAGTTACAGGCATTGACCTGGCCACAGCCTACCACATCCTCGGCAAGGATGCAGTTGCCATTCAAATCCGCGGCCGTCAACTCTGGATTGGTGTCGTCACAATCCACAGGTTGTGAGAAATAAGCCTCACCAAACTCGGAACAATTGACATTGAAAGGGGAACCGATCAAGTCATCGATATTGTCGCTGCGGTAGCCATCATTGTCGACATCTCGATAGCAGGTCTCTCCGCCATCGCAGTCGCCATCGATTCCGTCACCTGGAATGTCGTAAGGATTCCCAGGATAGGAGATTGCACTGTTGTCGTTGCAGTCTCCGCTGATTTCGGCATAACCTTCATGGGGCCCGCACAAAACAACATATTCAGAAGTTCCAAAGCCATCACCGTCATTGTCCACGTAGAGGGTGTCGAGGTACAAACAAGGCTCTGGTTCGCAAACCTGCCCAATAGGAAACGTCCCGATGACATCATTGCCCTGCACTCCATTCGGGAATATCTGAAGATTCAACTGTCCTGAAATCTCTCCATCTGTGGTCAATTGCGCCAACAAGACGCGGCCATTCTCATCCGCAAAACCATTGGTCTCACCTGCCAAGACAAACCAACTGCCCCCGATCGGATCGTCCATGATCAAGTTGCCCCCTGGATCCCCCATGCCTGGGTCAAAGCCCAACACCCAGTTCTGGCCGCTCGATGCTACGGATTGTACAGCGCTTTCTCCATTGTCCGGATTCGCCGCAGACTCCAGTCCTAGCGTCACATAGCTGTCATAAGCCAGCAAGGGATACACATCGTACAAAACGGGATTCCAGTTTGGCGTCACCGCGCCAATGGGGTCCTGATAGAAAAAGGTCGTGGTATTGATGGCCAACGGAAAATCTTGGTCTCCGAAGACCGCGGTTACAAAATCAGAAGGTTCATTCGCCACAAAGTACACGCGATAAGTGGTCATGCCCGCAAGGGTGCCCGTTGTATGGACCTGAACAACCTCTGTCGTGACGCAGTAGGGGCTGGAGAGCGGGCTGTAGTTGCAAGCCTCCTGATCGGCGCATTGGGCATGGACCCCTAAGCCCAAACCCCAAAACAGAACAACCAGAAGAACATGAATGGGCCCTTGAAATTGGCAAATAGAATGGCTCTTATTCATCGTTGAAGCGTTTGGACACCTTTAAGGTAACCCTTCTTCGCAGTCAGGCCCCGCTGACCTTTGTCAGCGCCTGTATATTTTCGACGAAACCTCTATTTGCACCCACTTAATCAGGTTAAGTGTGCTTCCGCCAAATTATGAACTGACGAATGTCACACATTGAGCCTCTCGGCAACCCGGTAACGGAATCAATCCGTACAAGCTTGACCGTAAATCGCAAGGAAGACCAAAAGGTCGGCTGAACCAATCAATTGGTTGTCGTCGGTATCGTACACGCAACTGCCACCACCGGAGCAATCGAATTCGCAAGTACCGTCATCGAGCGTTGCAGATGCATCATAGTTGGTTGCATCGTCATAAGTACAGCCTTGGGTACCTACAATCAAAAACTGGCAGGTACCATTGTCGGATGTCGCTTCCGGATCGAAGTTCTGCGCATCCGAATCCGTGCAACCCTCAATGATGCAAGAGCCATCATTGTCTGTGGCCAATGGATTGTAGTTGGTTGCATTTGAATTGGTGCAACCGGGCACCTCATCTTCATCACAAATGCCGTCTTGGTCCGCGTCATTCAAGCAATTGCCAAAGCAGTCTACTGTATTGTTCGGATATCCAGCAGGGAATTCACATTGATCGTTGTCAATGATGACCGCCTGTGGGTTGTAGTTACAAGCGTCAGACTCTCCGCATCCAGCGCAGCTCAAAAAGTCACAGCTTCCATCATCGAAATCAGCAAGCGGATCATAGTTACATGCACCTTGATCGGTACATCCTGGCGTCACAACAGGGAACGTAAGAGATTGTCCTGTGGCCTGCTTGTTTTCTCCATCTGCCGTGCGGTACTGCAGATTGACCAGCATATCAACCACGCCCGCAGTGGTGAACTGTCCAATCAAAACGCGACCCAAATCATCTGGAAATGCCGTTGGCTCGAGGTCTGGAAGGATGTACCACGTGCCGCCAACGCTGTTGTCCACAACCAAATCGCCCCCAGCTTCAAACGGATTGAAATCAACGCCAATAAAGTCAACAGAACCCGATACATCTTCAGATCCAATCGTGACCCAGCTGTCAAACTCCAAAAGCGGGAAGTTCTCAAAAAGCAAGCCATTTACTGAACTGGCTGTTGGTCCTCCAAGCGCATCCTGGTAGAAAGAAGACGTAGAGGAAATCGTCAATGCGGTGTCTTGCAATCCATAGACCGCGACAAGTTGCGTCGCAGGATCATCAAAATTGGCGTAAACACGCCACGTTGTTTGCCCACTCAACAGTCCAGCTTCATGAACCTGAGCTTCTTCAAAAGACAACCCTAGAAAGTTTGTCTGCTCATAAGACAAAGAGAGTCCTGTTTCGGTGTAAACGTTGAGCCCCGCATCTCTCCATTGGAGGTTGCACGTGAAATCCCACGCTCCCGTGGTTGTCAATTGAGCCAACAAAATCTGGCCATTTGCATCGGGCTGCGCCTGCACTTGGTCTGGCGTCACGTAAACTGACCCCCCCACTCCATCGTTGACCGCAAAGTTTCCTCCTGCCTCAAAAGCCACAATGGCAGAGTTCCATGCAGGCCCTCCAATTTGAGACACATTGCTTGGAAGCGTATTGTCCTCCTGACCGATGGTCACCCATGAATCCAAAGCGACGTTCGGATACAACCCATAAAGCGCCGGGCTGATCGATGCCGGGGTGAAGTTTCCAAACGCATCTTGATAAAATCCCGCTGAGGAAGACATGAACATGCCGTTGGGGTTTTCTGCGAAAAGCGCCTGCGCGATGTCCGTTGCATCGTCAAAATTGGCGTAGATGCGATAAGTGGTGCCTATGACGGAATTGTTGACCACTTGGTACGTCAATCCAGTGAATTCTGCTCTTGCAGAAATGGCAGATGACACAAAAAATAAGGCGGCACAAAGACGTGCAATTGAAGGTAGGTTCGGCATAGCACCCTAATTTAACCAAAATGGACGATTTGCCCACTAAAGCATCGGGTGATTTTTGTCACCCCAACCTCAAATCGACGCCTTGAGCGCCTCGGTTCCAGGCGTCCATTGTGCGGATGCGCCATCGGACAATTCGCCCAGCCGCTTGGCCAAAACCTTGCCCAATTCCACGCCCCATTGATCGTAGCTGAAAACGTTCCAAAACAACCCTTCCAAGAAGATCTTGTGCTCGGAAGCGGCCACCAATGCGCCCAGAGAAAATGCGTCTAGGCGATCCCCCAACATGAAAGTGGACGGGCGCCCCCCCTGAAACGTTCGATGAGCGGATACCGCTTCAATGGCGCCCGCATCCGCACCAGCGGCCGACATCTCCTGCGCAACCTCTGCTTGCGCTTTCCCCATGCAAAAAGCCTCAGCCTGCGCAATGGCATTGTCCAAAAGCAGCCGGTGCATATGATGGTCTTCCCCCATTGGCTCCTTGAATGCCAGGAAGTCCACCGGACACTTTTCCGTGCCCTGATGGAGCAACTGATGAAAGGCATGTTGGCCATTTGTACCTGGCTCACCCCAAACCACCGGGTGAGTGGACCACGAGACAGGACGACCATCTCGACCCACTGCCTTTCCATTGGACTCCATTTCCGCTTGCTGTAAATAAGCGGGAAGCCGATGCAATGCTTGAGCATAGGGCAAAACAGCCCGGCTTTTGTGCCCCATAAAATTCACATTCCAAACCTCAGTCAATGCCATGCGCAACGGCACGTTTTGATCGGCCTCCGCCGTCTGGAAGTGTGCATCCATGGCACGGGCACCGCGGAGCAATTCCCGGAAGGCCTTCCCCCCTGAACCCAAGGCGATGGCCAACCCCACAGGACCCCACAGAGAGAACCTGCCACCAACCCAATTTCCAAAGCCAAAAACGCGGCTTTCCGAAATGCCCATTTCTCCGGCTCCTGGGATGTTGGATGTGACAGCTGCCAGATGACGTCCGGCTTTTTCTCCCAACGCAGAGGTGAGCCATCCCAAAGCTCGCTGTGCATTGGCCATGGTCTCTTGTGTGGTAAACGTCTTCGACACAATTACCACAAGCGTGCGCTCGGCAACCAACCCCTCAAGGGCTTGATCCAAGTGATGCGGATCGACATTGCTCACGAAACGGACATCCAGAGGCGCACCTTCCTTAAGTCGCATTGGCGCAAGCGCCTCGTGGACCATCACAGGCCCTAGGTCTGACCCTCCAATCCCGATGTTCACGACATGGGTAAACGGCTGTCCATCTGACGCTGAATACGCTCCGTTTCTGACGTCATCTGCAAAACCAAGAAATGCATCTCTTGTCTTGAGAACCTCGTCCATGACCGGCCCGTTACCCACTTTGAACGGATCGCCTTGATCACCACGTAAGGCAGCATGCAAGACAGCGCGCCCTTCGGTGGCATTGATCTCTGAGCCTCCGAATTGTGCCCGTATGGCCTTTTGCCACTCCGCATCCTGGGCCAAACTCACCAATCCCCGCCAAGCTGCGCTGTCTATACACTGCTTGGTGAAATCAAAGCGCCAACCCAGCCCCTCTGGCTTCAACACCCATTCTTGGACACGGCCATCTTGTGATTGAAGTGTTTGCAATCCTTGGGCCGCAAGACGGTCAGCATGCTGTTGGAGCCCATGCCGAGAAGCCGCGGCTTCGAAATCGAATGGAGAAAGACCGGATTCGTGCATTGTCGATGGCGGTTAGTCCGCGTTGCGGCCGATGCAATTCAAGTCTTCAAATGCCTGAGTCAATCGGCTAACGAAGGTTTGCTCCCCTTGACGAAGCCAGACCCGAGGGTCGTAGCGCTTCTTGTTGGGTTGATCGGCACCTTCTGGGTTTCCAATTTGGGTTTGCAAGTATGCGCTCCACTCTTTTACGTAGTCACGTACACCGCTCAAAAAGGCCCACTGCATGTCGGTATCGATGTTCATCTTCACAGCACCATATCCAATGGCTTCACGTATTTCTTCTACGCTGCTGCCGGAACCGCCATGGAAAACGAAATCAACGGGCCGAGGGCCTGTCCCGTGCTTGGCTGCAATGTGGTCCTGACTGTTTTTGAGAATGACGGGAGTCAACTCAACATTGCCCGGCTTGTAAACCCCATGCACATTTCCGAACGCTGCAGCCACCGTGAACTGATCACTCACCGCCTTCAACTGCTCGTAAGCGTACGCCACTTCTTCGGGCTGCGTATAAAGGTGCTTTGCATCGATGTCGGTGTTGTCTACACCATCTTCCTCGCCACCGGTCACACCCAATTCAATTTCCAAGAACATGCCCAATGGCGCCATGCGCTTGAGATACTCTACACAAGTGCCAATGTTCTCTTCCAGCGGCTCCTCGCTTAAGTCAATCATGTGAGAAGAGAAGAGGGGCTTCCCTGTGGCTGCGAAGTGTGCTTCGCCACGGTCCAAAAGTCCATCAATCCATGGCAACAATTTCCGAGCGCAATGATCAGTATGCAGGACCACGGGAACTCCATAAGCTTCGGCCAACTCATGCACATGTAGCGCTGCCGACACACTGCCGAGTACCGCAGCTTGCTGTTGATCCAGCTTTAAAGATTTTCCCGCGTAAAAAGCAGCGCCACCATTGGACAATTGAACAATGACAGGCGACCCTGCCGCCGCTGCAGTTTCCAAGGTGGCATTCAAGGAGTTGGTTCCAGTAATGTTCACCGCAGGAAGGGCATACCCCCTGGCTTGTGCATCGTTGAAAAGCTCGGCTACTTCGGCGCCATGAAGAACACCTGGTCGGAAACGGGACATCTTTTGCGTGGATTTTAAGGAGCGCAAGGTAGCACCTGACTTGACCGACCACCCCCAATCGGATGTCAAATTTTAATCCACCCGATTCAAGCTCTTTAGGTCAATCCGACTCGCCCTCCAACGCCCTCAACATTTCACGCTCGCTGAACGACAACCACTTGGCCGCTTCTATCGCCGCAGACGCCCATTGGCTTTCTGGATAAACCCGCACCACCTCGCCATAGGCCTTCATAGCCCCCACTGTGTCCTTTAGCGCAGTCTCACGAACAAACCCGACCCTGAAAACAGCCTCTGCCGCCAATAACGGTGAACCACCACCTTCAGCCACATTCACCCATTGCTCGACAGCCGCCTCGTGCTCTCCCATGCCCTGAAGCAAATCTGCCCTGCGCATGAGAAAAACACCCGCGAGAGAATCTCCGTGATGGACGTTGGCATATCGCGCATAATCGCGCAACAATTCAGCCACCAAAGCCTGACCGGCTTCGTCGAGCTCGTCTTCAACCAACAACGGTCGCAGTGCACGTTCGTTGCCTTGAATTCGAGAGGCGACCACATCGACGTCTCCTCCCAATCCACAACCCGGAATAAGAAACGCGCAGAAAACCAGTGCACTCCACAATTTCATCGTCGCCCACGCTTGCCGGGAAACCGCATTGCATAATCCGAAGGAACCTTACCCGCAGAGATCTCCTTGAGCTTTCCTTGAAGCAATGCCTTTTTCAAAATGGGCACGTAATCCGGAATCATGACGCCATCGAGATGGTCGTTTTCATGCTGAACAATCCGCGCCGCAATGCCACTTAGCGCCTCTTCCCGAAGCACCCAATCGGCATCGTAATACTCCACCTTCACCGAGACCGGACGCTCAACAGGCTCTCGCACACCTGGGATGGACAAGCATCCCTCTTCCATCACATCACAATCCTCGGACGCTTCGAAGAGCACAGGATTGATCATGACCCGCTTGAAATCTTTGCATCCTGCGTCGCCTTTGTCCCCTTCTCCGAAAGGCGAACCGTCGACCACAAACAGGCGAAGAGACCGACCAATTTGCGGCGCAGCCAATCCAACCCCCTCGGCCTTGTACATGGTCTCCCACATATTTTCTATGAGAATCGCGAGTCCTTCCTGCGCTTTCTCAACCTCGTCTGCTTCTTTCCTGAGAACAGGATCACCGTAAGCCACAACTGGTAATATCATGGTGCAAATTTGAGGACTTCAGGCCATTCCCCGGACTACCTTTGTCTCATGACCGACAAGAATCGACCATTGGACAGCATTGACGCGGCCATCGAGGACATTCGCCAAGGAAAATTGATCATCGTGGTGGACGACGAGGACCGAGAAAATGAAGGAGACTTTGTAGCGGCCGCGCGATTTGCAACGCCCGAACTGATCAACTTTATGGCCGTAGAAGGCCGAGGCTTGATTTGCGCTCCCCTGATTGAAGACCGATGTGACGAGCTCGATTTGGAATTGATGGTCAACCGCAACAACGCCGCGTTTGAAACCCCCTTTACGGTCAGTGTGGATCTGGTTGGCAAAGGCTGCACAACGGGCATTTCTGCGCAAGACAGAGCCAAAACAGTGCAGGCCCTCATTGACCCCGAAACGAATCCCGACGAACTGGGGAGACCGGGGCACATTTTCCCGCTACGCGCCCGAAGAGGAGGTGTTTTGCGCCGCGCCGGCCACACCGAAGCCGCCATTGATTTGGCCCGGCTCGCGGGACTGGAGCCCGCGGGGGTCATCGTGGAGATCATGAACCCCGATGGCACCATGGCCCGCCTCCCGGAATTGCTCAAAATGGCCGATAAATTCGACCTGCGCATCGTCTCCATCGAAGACTTGATTGCCTATCGACTGGCCAATGACACTCTGATCCAGAGAACAGGACAAAAGCAAATCCAGACGGCCCATGGTGAATTCACAATGGTGACCTATCGTCAAACCACAAGCGACGAGGAGCACTTTGCTCTCATTCGGGGCGAATGGGAAGAGGGAGAGCCCATTCCAGTTCGTGTCCATGCGAGCCAACCTCGATTTGACCTATTGAACACGGCCAACTTCGGGCGGGGAGATGTCCTGCAAATGGCATTGGAAAGACTAGCCGAAATGGAAAAGTGCGCTTTCGTTTATCTCGAAAATGGATCTTCACCATGGAGTGCAGTCCACGATTTGCCCGAAGGGGCAGTCGGGGCAGACCCCACACAAGTGGGCGTGGGGGAAGCCGAACTCAAACGACGCCATGGTCGAACCTATGGTCTCGGCGCTCAAATCCTGAGAGACCTCGGCATTCGAAACCTTCAACTGATCAGCGACACCGCTAAAGTCACCAAAGGAATGTCCCTCTACGGCATCGAGATTTCAGAAGTACTGCCCCTTCGAGCCAGTTGAATCACCGATTAGGCTTCGAAACAGCTAAAACGAAAAAGCCCGGCAATTGCCGGGCTTTTTCGTTGGAGGAGTTTTGAACTCACTTCTTGTGCTTTCCGTAACGGGTGCGGAACTTGTCGATACGACCTGCTGTGTCAACCAGCGTGTTCTTTCCTGTGTAGAAAGGATGGCTTGCAGAACTGACTTCTACTTTGATTACCGGGTATTCGTTTCCGTCTTCCCAAGCTTCATTTTCTTTACTCTCGGCGCAGCTCTTTCCGAGAAAACGCCATTCCGCAGTCAAGTCCTTAAAAATGACTGTGCGGTAGTTGTCTGGATGGATTCCTTCTTTCATGGCGATATCTAATGCGGCGACAAAAATAGTTCGGATTTTCTCCAAAACCAATCCCATTAAAAAGCAACTTCAGAACCCCCTTTTCCGCCCTAAATACAGCCGCCGCAGTGCGAAATCAACAACTCAAGCTGTATAACCAAAGGCCTTAGAATCGGAAATCAAAAAGTAAATTGCAGCGGTTTTAAGTGAGAAGGCTAGCCCAGGCTAGCTGAGCATCAAGTGATAATTTGGTTAAGTAGTCCCGCAGTGAAACGTCACTGCGGGACTTTCTTTTTTACCCCAGTCCATTCACATTTCATTGTCGACACTAACCACCTCGCCCCCTCTCCGCTCCATGGCTCATCGTTGAAATTGCAGAATGCCGCGGATGCACCGCATACCCCTCATTCTAACTGCACTCGTTGCCATTACAGCCATGGCCATCCCCGGTGGCGTGGTGATCGAAGGACGATTGACTGAGCCAGCCAAAGCTGGCGAAACAACGCCTATGACCATCAGCGTGAGTAAAGGCGGTCTGGATTATTTCGGACGAATGATGCTCCACATCCCTGAGGACTGCCGCTTAGAGCCATCCGTTTTATTCGGTGGCAGCTACCATTGGGACGAAAGCGAGCACGTGGCGGTCATCAGTTGGCTCAAGCTCCCTGACCCGGAGAGGTTTAATCTGGAATTTAAACTGTCCGTTGCACCTGAGGCTCCCCCCGGACCGAGAGAAGTCGACTGGGAATTCAGCTTCATTCGCAACAACGATCGCGCCACTGTGCACCCCGCCCCATTCATCTTTTATGTTTTGGATGCAGAAGAGCACTTCGGACCTGGCACAGCAATGGCAACGCGCCACAACCCGTCTTCTGAACAAGCAGAACAACGGCCCCACCCCTCGGCCACGCGCTCTGCCGTATTGGTCGGGAATGACACTAGGGTTACCCTTAACCTCGACCGTGTACCAGAGGGTGGGTTTGTCAAGCTCACTGAACACATTTCTCCAGGCTGCTCCTGCCAGGTATTAGATGCTGCTGGGGGAGTAGCCCAGGTCAATGGCTCAGAACTGAGTATAATGTGGTTTGACTACGCTCACGTGGGGTCTGTGACTTATCAGTTGAACAATTGCCGATTATCGTCCCCTCAAAATTTTGACGGCACATTATCATGTGTAATCGAGGATGCTTCCAAAAAATTCGTCGTAATTCAGGAATTGGAAGCGAAAAAACAAGGCTTAGAGCCACTGGTTGAGCCGCATCAACCAATGGATGTAGCCTTTGAAATTCAAATCGCTGCAACGAAAAAACCCGTTGTTACCGATTATTTCGAACGAAAGTTGAATTTTCGCTTTTCAACGAGAGAAGAGCAATCTAAGCACTGGGTCAAATACACCTACGAAAGCTACGATCGCTATGAGGAGGCCAGGAACCACAGAAACGAGCTCACGAAAGCCTATGCTTTCCACGGGCCTTTTGTGGTGGCGAGAAAAGGTGAGCGTCGCATATCCGTTCAGGAAGCGCTTACCCTAACCCGTCAAACATGGCTGCCATGAGGAGTAGGAGATACGAGACGCAATGAGTAAGGATTCTACCAAAACGACCAAAACTGATTCTTCTTCAGCAGGATGGACATCTTGCATGAGGGGGTTCCGCAGTTGGCTAGAGTTGGAACGCGGATTGAGTTCAAACTCAGTAGAAGCTTATCTCCGAGACGTTCAGCGTCTTTCATTCTTCGCTCAGAACCTCTCTTCACCACCCTTCGAGCCGAAATCCTTCGAGCCCGCGCACGTCGACGGGTTTGTCGCTCAGTTGTTTGACGAAGGATTGAGCCGAAATAGCCAAAGCCGAATTCTCAGTGGTGTCCGGAATTTCTGTAAGTATCTCTTGCTAGAGGGCATCCTCGAAAGAGACCCACTCGAACTTCTGGATTCTCCTCGCCCCGAGAGGAAGTTGCCGGATGTTTTGAGTGTGGATGAAATTCAGTCCATCATAGAAGCCATTGATCTCTCCAGAAAAGAAGGCATCCGGAACCGGGCCATCCTAGAGACAATGTACAGCTGTGGCCTTCGTGTTTCAGAGGTTGTGGGTCTTCGCATGAGCTGTGTTGACGAAGTCGAAGGCATGGTGAAGGTCATCGGCAAAGGGAACAAAGAGCGCATCATTCCCATCGGGGAGCTTGCGTTAGACACCATTGCTCGCTACATCGAAGAGTATCGGAATTTCGTGGAAATCGAACCGGACTACGAAGACACCCTATTCTTGGGACGCCGCGGAAGAGAGTTGACCCGCCAAATGGTGTTTACCATGCTGCGCAGAACAACACACGAAGCTGGCATCCGCAAGCAAGTTAGCCCTCACACCTTCCGGCATTCTTTCGCAACGCATTTGATGGAAAGTGGTGCAGACATTCGTGTGGTCCAAGAAATGTTGGGACACAGCTCAGTCAGCACCACTGAGATCTATACCCACCTCGATCAGCGCTTCCTGCGAGAGCAAATGGAGCGTTACCATCCCCGGAGCGTAAAGGCTTGAATAAAGCCCTTCCAGTTCTGCTCCTTACCCTCATGCTCGGGGGTCTATTTTGGTCATTCAGTGAAAGACTGGAGCATTCCTCTTCCACTTTCTCCTCCCACATCTACAAACAAGACAGCATTCCGCTGTACTTGGACTTGCGGCGCTCCAATGTCACCAATCCAGACCAACCCGGATTGATCTTTGTCCATGGCGGCGGCTTCTCTACTGGAAGTCGAGATGCCCCTCCCGTGCAATGCTTCCTCGACAGCATGGCGTCAAAGGGCATCACAAGCGCGTCTATTTCGTACACCTTGACACGAAAAGGCCGAGGTTTTGGCTGTGATGTCCCCATTTCTGAAAAACAAACCGCGATCCGATTGGCCGGCCAAGAATTAATGGCTGCGAAAAACTGGCTCACGCAACAAGCCGATCTGCAATTGCCTCGGCACTGGATTGCAGTGGGGAGTAGCGCAGGCGCTGAAGCTGCATTGTGGGCGGGATACCAGTCTTCTCCGGAAAGCTGGTCGGGCGTCGTGAGCTTCGCTGGCGCACTGGATGGTCAACTAAACGTACCTGAGAACGCGCCGCCTCTTTTTGCCATTCATGGTGCCTGCGACCCGGTTGTACCGTCCCGCAAAAGTCTACACCGTCAGTGCTCGCCAAAATCACCAGGCGCTTGGATGCTCTGCGGGGGCTTATGCTGGGCCGATTCGTTGATCGAAGCGGGATACGCGGCCAGCACTTGGACAGAATGCGAAGGAGGACACCGGGTATGCAGCACCGCCTTGGTCGACCCCCGCGTTCACGAAGCATTGCTTGACTGGATGCAGGCGCTGCCCCTCGGCGACAACATCGCTTGGCGGGACGGAAATGGTCGGCTCAGCAGTGAATCTCAGCCCAGTTGCCCCCCCTGCCACTGAATTGGAGCCTGCGGAATGGCCGACCTGTCCCATAACTCCGCTGCCCTGTCCAATGTCGCTGCGGGTTGATTTGCTTGAGCACAACGGAGAAGACGATCGTCTTGTGTGTCCTGATTCAACCACTTTAAAGCCTGCAAAATTTGCGCCGCTGCTGTGTCGATCCTCACTGGCTGAGCAAACGTTTGCTTGCTTAATTTTTGACCCCATTCATTCTGTACAATGGGCACGTGACCGTAGACAGGAATCGAGCGTCCAACCCCTCGCCGTTCGGCAGTAAGGGCCGTCCAAATTTGCATCTGTCTTGGTGTGCTGTCGAGCAAATCAGCACCTCGAATCACATGGGTTACACCTTGCTCCATGTCGTCCACCACCACCGCAAGTTGGTATGCCCAAAAACCATCGGCGCGCAGAACGGGGAAGTCCCCCAGTGCGAGGGGATTCATGGACATGGCACCCAAAACAAGGTCTTCCCACTCCACGTGACCTTCTTCCATTCTGAAGCGTTTCAATCGCCCCTCTTTTCCAGGGGGCAAGCCCTCCCGACAATTTCCCGGGTAAACCGCCTGTCCGGCAAGCTCCCGACGGGTGCAACAACAAGCATAAACGCGGCTTTGACTTTCTAAGTCACAGAGCGCACCCTCGTACCGAGAGGTCCGTTTTGACTGCCACACGACGGGACCATCCCAGTGCAGGCCCAACGCAACGAGCGTGTCGAGAATGTCTTGCGCGGCCCCTTTGACCTCTCTGGGTGGGTCGAGGTCTTCCATACGTACAAGCCACGTGCCACCGCAGTGGCGTGCGTCGCACCACGAAGCCACTGCTGCCAGAAGACTGCCCATATGCAATCGCCCTGTAGGCGATGGCGCAAAGCGGCCGATGTAGCCGCCGGAGCCCATTAGCGCACCAGCTTTCTGTACTTGATTCGCTTTGGGCCTGTGTCCCCCAATCGCTCTTTGCGGTTGGCTTCGTATTCAGAGTAAGTGCCTTCAAACCACTCCACCTGCGAATCGCCCTCAAAAGCCAGAATGTGCGTGCATATCCGATCGAGGAACCAACGGTCGTGTGAAATCACCACTGCACATCCTGCGAAGCTCATGATGCCCTCCTCGAGTGCACGCAACGTCCCCACGTCAATGTCGTTGGTGGGCTCGTCGAGCAGCAGCACATTGGCTTCTGTTTTCAACGTCATGGCCAAGTGCAAGCGATTCCGTTCTCCCCCGGACAAGACACCACATTTTTTTTGCTGGTCCGAGCCTCCAAAGTTGAACTTCGATACGTAGGCCCTCGAATTGATCAGGCTTCCACCGATGTCCAGCTGCTCATGGCCACCAGAGACCACTTCCCAAACGGTCTTTTCTGCGTCAATTTCTTTGTGACGCTGGTCCACATAACCCACTTCAACTGAGTCGCCAAAGGACACCGAACCTCCGTCGGGCTGTTCCTCTCCCATCATCATGCGGAACAGGGTCGTCTTTCCTGCACCATTAGGACCAATGATGCCCACGATGCCTGCAGGAGGCAGAGAAAAACTTAAGTTTTCAATCAGCAATCGATCTCCAAAGCCTTTCTGCAAGCCTTCAACTTCAATCACCTTGTTGCCCAAACGTGGGCCATTGGGAATTGGAATTTCCAGACGCGCCTCTTTCTCCTTGGTCCCTTCCGCCAACATGGACTCATAGTTGGCGAGTCGTGCCTTGTTCTTGGCTCTCCGACCTTTTGGATTTTGACGAACCCAATCCAACTCTCTCTCCAATTCCTTTCTGCGCTTGCTCTCGTGCTTTTCCTCCTGCGCCAAGCGTGCTGTTTTCTGTTCGAGCCATTCCGCATAGTTGCCCTTCCAGGGAATGCCTTCGCCCCGATCCAGCTCCAAAATCCATCCGGCCACATTGTCCAAGAAGTAACGGTCGTGCGTCACGCACAACACCGTGCCCTTGTATCGCTCCAAGTGCTGCTCCAACCAATCAATGGTCTCGGCATCCAAGTGGTTTGTCGGCTCGTCCAACAAAAGCACATCCGGTGCTTGCAAAAGCAAACGGCACAGTGCTACCCGTCTGCGCTCTCCACCAGATAGATCGGCGATTTTCTGATCGTCTGGGGGGCAGCGCAGCGCGTCCATGGCGATGCTGAGCTTGGTGTCCAACTCCCATGCGTCGAGTGCGTCAATCCGATCTTGAACCGACGCTTGCCTGTCCATCAGCGCCTGCATTTTATCGGGATCATTGAGGATCTCGTCCTCCATGAATTTCGCGTTGATTTCCTCGTATTCCTTCAGGACAGCCACCACTTCTTGGGTGCCCTCTTCGACCACCTCCCGAACGGTTTTAGACTCATCCAACTTTGGCTCTTGTGGCAAATACCCTACCGAGTAACCATCGGCCCAAACCACCTCTCCACGGTACGCTTCATCAAGTCCAGCGATGATCCGCATCACTGTGGACTTACCCGAACCATTGGTTCCGATGATGCCAATTTTGGCTCCGTAATAAAAAGAGAGGTAGATGTCTTTCAGGATGTGCTTTCCGGTCGGGGTCGTTTTGTTGACCTTGACCATCGAAAAGATGACCTTTTTGTCGTCGCTCATGGTTGTCGCAATTGGTGGGGAAAGGTAGTCAGGCCTTTCTCAAGGTTAACTCCGTGATTTCGGGTGGCATTCCGATTCGTCCAGGAAATCCAAGCACACCGAAACCGCGGTTCACATGCAGATGCTGCCGCCCTTCGGAATACAATCCGCCCCATCGCTTGTAGCGGAGACGACTCGGAGAAAACTTAATGCCGAGAAACGGAATTTCCAGACCCATTTGCATTCCGTGTGTGTGCCCCGACAAGGTCAATTCGATTGGCGCCCTGTCTCCCATGACGCGCTCCTCCCAGTGCGTTGGATCGTGACTTAACAGCACCGTTGGCAGTTTGGTATTTGCGCCGGCCATGGCTTTTGTCAAGTCGCCAGACTGACGAAAACCTTGACCCCAATTCTCCACACCAACCAACAACAACTCAGCTCCGTTGATCTCCACCACTCGGTGCTCGTTGAGGAGCAGGTCAAAACCCATTTCGCCATGAATGTCTCGTGTGCGCCTGCGAATCTTCTCCTTTTCCTCATCCGTCCTGCGGGCATAGTCTGCGTAATCATGGTTGCCCAGAATGCTCAACTTGGCGTAACGTCCGCTGAGTGTTTGGAATCGAGAAATCCACGGTTCCGCTTCATCGCTGTGGTCATTGACCAAATCTCCAGTGAAGCAAAGCAAATCTGGATTCAGTTGCCGAACCATTTCCAGCCCGGGCTCTACCGTCTCAAACTGCTCTAAGAAGCTTCCGAGATGGGCATCTGAAATTTGAACGATGCGGACGCCGTCCAAAGCGGAGGGCAAATTGGTCATCGGCACATCATAGCGCCGAACATGATAGCCTCGCCTGCCCCACGTCATGCCATGGGCAAATGCCCCAAAGAGCAATCCTGCCGAGGCTTGCCCCGCGATCGTAATGAACGTCCGCCTCGGCACGCCGGGTCTGGCCTCTGTAGAGGTCAACAACCACTGCAAGGAAAACCGGAGCCCTTCTACCAACTCCACCATGGACAACACCAACTTGGGAACAAGCAGCGAAATGAGCACCGCATGTGTCAACAAGAGCCATTCCGGACTGAATTCTCGCCAGTGTGACCAACGAAAAAAATAGACAATGGTCCAAACCAACTGCACAATGCTCACCGCTCTCCATGTCCACTTCATGGCATTGAAGCGCGCATGTCCAGACCACATGCGTTGCATGTTGCGATACCCCCCCCACTCGATGAGTCCAAGGATGCCCAAAAGAATGAGCGATGTCAAAATAATGCGCGCGATAGAAGGCATGCCGCGAAATTAACCGCGTCGTAGACCCTGAGTTCAACTTTGGCAAAGCTTGGGGCAAAACAATACCTCATCCTTTACTGTCGCATTAACGCTGCACGTGCCACTTCTGCAACAAAAGGTCCTGGATACAAGGTGCCAACCGTATCGGCACCAGTTTCCAAATGAAGCCAATGGGTAACCCAACCTGCAGCTTCCGCCCCTTCCAAATCGTGGGTCGCCAACCACAAAATTCGACCTTCAGATCGCCACTCTCCCATTTGATGAAGCATGTCCCTGCGTCCAACAACATCGAGAAAGGCCGTGGGCTCATCCAACAAAAGCATGCCCTCCCCTTGAGCTGCTGCACGCGCCATCATGACCCTTTGCGCCATGCCATCGCTGAGTGCGTTCAGCGACAAACCCGACCACTGTGAAATGCCCGCAGTGTCCATGGCCATTTGCACTTGTTCTGGACCTGAAACACGGCCGCCAGCCCGGAGCCCCAATTCCATCACATCGGCCACCGTCATGGCCGACGACCGAGGCGGCGTGCTGGTAACCAAAGCCGCATATCCTGCTCGGGCTTCTGGCGACATTCGATGAACATCCTCACCATTCCAATGAACGCTGCCCTGTCGGGCCGGAAGCAAACCTGCCAGCGTTTGCAGCAAAGTGGATTTGCCGACCCCATTGCGCCCCACGACCACGACTGCGGCCCCGGCATGCAGAGAAAAATTCAATGCACCGGCCCCCTTTTGAGGCCGAATCAACTGCAATCCTTCGATGTCCAATCTGCCCTCCATCCCCTTAATGGCTTGCATGGTTTGACCGCTTCTTTAACAACAGCCACAATACGACGGGTGCCCCCATCATGCTCAAAACAGCATTCAACGGAATCCCTGCAAAGCGAACGGCCAAGTCGGAAACCAAAGCCAATGCTGATCCAGTCAACATGACCGGCAAAAGCAAACCGCGATGACGCCCTTTGGGCAGCACAATGCGGACCAAATGAGGTGTCGCCAAACCCAAAAAAGCGATGGGGCCACACCAAGCGGTAACCAATCCAGCAAGGGCTCCGGTGGTGCCCAGGACCCCCCACGTGAGTTGTTTTTCGTTCACCCCCATGGACCGAGCAGTGAGCCTCCCCAGCGTCCACATGTCCAGGACGGCCGCCATGCGAAAAGTCCAGAAAGAAGCCAACGCGAACATCAAAGCCAGCACCCCGACTCCCGACCAGGTCGACTGCCCGAAAGACCCCATACCCCAGATTACAAATGCCTGCAAAGCCTGCGCCTCTGCACCGGCCTGAAGCACAGTCACCATGGCCCCGGTCAAATACCCCACCATGAGTCCGAAAATCAACAGCGCGGTCCGAGACCGAAACCAGCCGACGACTGCGCCCAGCAGCACCATGACGCCCCATGCGCCCAGCAATGCACCTACAACTGCCGATGTCCATCCCCAAGTCATCCCCACAGCCCAGCCACCCAAAGAAACCAGAGCCACGCCCAACGTTGCGCCGGAAGTCACGCCCAAGACACTTGGTCCAGCCAATGCATTGCGGAAATACGTTTGCATGAGCAACCCCGACATCGCCAAAGCCGAGCCCGAAAACACAGCCATGAAAAGCCGCGGCAACCGAAGCCGCCATAAAATGGTGCCGGCCACGCCCTCTCCTGTGAGCAGTGCAGAACTCTGTTCAGACCAACTCAAATCTGCCGGCCCGGAGAACAGTCCAACTCCAAAAAGCAGCACCACGAAGGCCACAAGAAGAAGGGTCCAAAGCCGCGGTGAAATCATGGGGAACTGGGTGTGCGCCTAAAATACGGCGCTTCCGAAGGTGTAGCGACGTTGGGATGCAAAACCGAAATCAAATCACGCAACATTCGATCGGGCTCCAAAACGGCACTGCCGAAATAGTCCACCTCCGCGGTGTTGCAATGGAACACCAGCTTCGAAGAAAAATCACACCACGGCGCCTCAGCCTGCACCTCCTTCATGGTCCAACCCTCTCGGGCATACACCACCCTACCCCAAGCATCACAATTCTCGGCAATCAAAGCGCACTGCTCCAGTTCCACTTCGTAATTCGAACCCGAACGGTGCAGTCCGTAGGCTTCGGCAGTCTCGTCACTAAAGGCATAATCACCACCGGCATCACGCACCATTTTCGCCACCAATCCCGCTTCGGTCGGCGCCGTCCACTTCCCCCCGGATTCACTGCCCGTAAACACCGTGGGCCAACCCGTTTTATCGGCTTCAAGCTTTGCCATTCTGGCCAATTCTTGATACCGCAACTCCATGCCGACAAACAATGAATCTGCGAGCGATTCGCGATTCAACAGCCAGCCGAACAACTTGATGTACTCTGCCCGGCCAAGCGCATGGGGTTCTGCATATTCGGAGAAAGACAGCACGGGAATGCCGGTCCGATTCTCGACCCCGACCATGGGGTCACCAAAAGGATACGAAGTGAGCAGCATGGCATCGCTGGCCAAAAGTGCTTCATCTGAGAGTCCCGCATCACCGCCCAAATTCACCCGTTCAACGTCATCTCCTTGCCGAACACGTTCCAAATACCCACTGCCGACCCATTGACCGTTCGCACCCAGAGCCAGCACATAAGGTACATGTGTCGTCGACCAAGTGGCCAATTTGAGCGGAGTTTGCGGGAGCACATGGGCACCCAGCTTGGACCCAAGTTCAACGTTGGATTTGGTCCAAAAGACAGTGTCTCCCGGCACATCACCCGCAATCCACAGGGTGGCGCGGCCCTCGGAAAAGCCAAACCCTGTTGCCCAACGAATCGAATCGGATTCGGGACGCACCTGGGTGGCTTTACTTTCCTCGGACGCAGACGGTCCACACCCCCAGATCCCCAAGAGACTCAACCCCAGCGCAAAACCAAGCGCACCTGCTGCCCTCTTTTTTGACCTTGCCCATTCGATTGGGTGCCTCCAAACAAACCGTTCCATGCCCCAAAAGTAAGCGGGCCGGAAGGCCGTAAATTCGCGCTGTACCCGCAACGACCGGAAATGCCAGTATCCCCTGAAGAAATCGAGCGTCAACAAAAGATGGACGCCATGAAGCTCAAGCTTTCAGAGCTCAACAATCAGCTCGATCTGGCCCGACTTGGTGGGGGAATCAAGCGCATTGAAAAAGAACATGCCAAAGGCAAACTCACCGCGCAAGAGCGATTGAACTTGCTGCTTGACGAGGGGGCGCCGCGCCTGGAAATCGGCGCCTTGGCTGGGCACGGCATGTACAAGGAGCACGGTGGCTGTCCCGGTGGAGGCTGCGCTCTGGTGATTGGACAAGTGGAGGGGGTGCGTTGCATTGTAGTGGCCAATGATGCCACAGTAAAAGCGGGCGCATGGTTTCCCATTACAGGCAAAAAGAACCTGCGTGCCCAAGAGCTCGCTTTTGAGTTTCACCTGCCCATCCTGTACCTCGTGGACAGCGCAGGGGTCTACCTGCCCATGCAAGATGAAATCTTCCCGGACAAGGAGCACTTTGGGCGCATTTTCCGGAACAACGCCAAACTGAGCGCGGCCGGCATTCCGCAACTTGCTGCTGTCATGGGGAGCTGTGTTGCAGGAGGGGCTTATCTGCCCATCATGAGCGACGAGAGCATCATCGTCCGAGGTACAGGTAGCATTTTCTTGGCCGGGCCTTACCTGGTCAAAGCGGCCATTGGAGAGGACATCGATGCCGAGTCATTGGGTGGTGCAGATATGCACGGCAGCATTTCCGGTGTGGTCGATCACGTTGTTGAGGATGACCGAGCAGCCATCTCTCTCTTGCGCAAGCTGGTTCTTCACCGTGCCGACCGTCCAAGCCTGAGGTCCTATGGAAGGGGGACCTCCGCCCCTCCTCTAGGCGACCCCGATGCACTTTTGGGGGTTCTGCCCGAATCACGTCGTCAACCTTACGACACGCGTGACCTCCTGTCTGCGCTCGTAGACAAAGGGGAATTCACCGAATTCAAAAAGGACTTCGGAAAGACCATTCTCTGCGCCACCGCGCGCATTGACGGCTGGAATGTGGGCATTGTTGCCAATCAAAGGATGCTGGTCAAAAGCGCCAAGTCCGGGACCCAATTTGGTGGCGTAATCTATTCCGACAGTGCAGACAAGGCCGCACGCTTCATTATGAACTGCAATCAAAAGGGGTTGCCTTTGGTGTTTTTGCAAGACGTGACTGGATTCATGGTGGGCTCTAAAAGTGAGCAAGGCGGCATCATCAAAGACGGCGCCAAGCTGGTCAATGCCATGGCCAACTCCGTGGTCCCGAAGTTCACGGTTGTGGTTGGAAACAGTTATGGTGCCGGAAACTATGCCATGTGCGGGAAGGCCTATGACCCCAAACTCATGGTCGCTTGGCCCACCGCCGAACTCGCTGTCATGGGCGGCGCTCAAGCCGCAGGGGTGCTGCTTCAGATTGAAGTGGCCACACGCAAAAAGAAGGGCGAAGACATTACCCCTGAAAGAGAAAAAGAAATTCGAGAGGCCATTGAGGCGCGCTATGCAGAGCAAGTGTCTCCTTATTACGCAGCTTCCAGACTCTGGGTGGACGCCATCATTGACCCGCGGGAAACGCGAACTTGGATTTCCGAAGGCATTGCTGCTATGGATGGCGCACCGGCAGAAGGCCCGTTTACCACGGGTGTCATGCAAACGTGACGCTCAGGCCCGTTCTCGGCCTGAAAGCGTTTTCCACATCATGGCCAGAAGGGCAACTTCAGCCTCGGCATTCCCTCCTTTTCGGGCTTCGATGCCTTGCTGCAAGACCATCATGGCCTCCAGCAGATCAGCCTCGTCTTCGACCAATTCAGGCAACGCCTCAATCAAGGTGAGCGCTTCGACCATTACAGGCATGCCCATTTCGACACAACGGGTCGACAGTGTCTTGAGGTGTCCCTCTGCCGTACCTCCACATTCCCAAAGACAAGCCAGCAACGCCGGCATTTGGTCGGCATTGTCCGCCTCAAGTGCTGCAACAAGCAGGGCTTCACCAGCCCCTTCGAGCTTCAACCCGCGTAAAATGTCGTCGACTTGCTTTCGAACAGCCTCTTCGTCGGTCTCACTTCTGAGTCGCACCAACTCTGCCACTGTCGACAAATCACCTTCGTCCTTTACGCGCTTTAAGCCCGCATCCCTCATCTCCGCTACTGGAGAATGAAGAGAGGCGTGCAACTCGGCAAGGACCTGTGACCGTTTCTGTTCCATGAGACAAAGTTAATCGCCGGCCTGTTCCCGCCATTCCGCCAAGATCACGGCCAGTTCACCAAGCATCATCGCGGTTGCCCCCCAAACGAAGGGTACGTTCGCCAGACGCCAGCCGGGAGCAGACAGGGTCAACTGTTGTCCCTTGCCCCCAACCCGGATCTTTTCCTCGACCCGATGCTCAGAGTGAAGCAGGTCATCCAGTTGCAACCTGTGCACCTTCGCCACCTCCCTTGGATCTGGCGAAAGATCCTTGGGCAATGACACCGGCGCCAGAAAGGGTTGAACAACAAACCCACTCGGGGCTACGTGGATTTCGGTGAGCGGAATAGGCCGTGCGTCCGCATTCCAATCGGATGCAAGCCCCAGCTCTTCTCTCCACTCCCGCATGGCACAGTCCAGCAATGTCTCTCCCTCTTCTCGCGCGCCGCCTGGCAGCGCCATTTGCCCCCCGTGAACCCCTTCGTAGGGTGTCCTCTCAATCAGCACCATGCGTCCATCTGCTTCCAAGCCCATCAACACCGCGGCTTCACGAAAATCAATGCCCGCTCGACCTCGACTGCGCGCTTCTTCGGCAGAGGTCCTTCCGTAGGGCATGAACTCCAAATGCGCGTCGACTCCAGGCAAAGGGAAGGCCGCAGCTTCCCAAGCCAACCAATCCATTTGAATTCGTTTTAGCATGCCTTGCAAAGGTCGTGTTGCCATCCTCTTCCATGCATGCGCCTTCCGGGCTAATTTTGTCCTGCTGTGTTACAACTGGGATCAGAACTTTGGTTTCCGCCTCCTGAGCATTTTGGAGACGACGGGCTAGTGGCCATTGGAGGAGACCTCTCCCCCGATCGCCTTTTGCTTGCTTACGAGCGGGGCATCTTCCCTTGGTCTGCGCCAGAGGACCCCTTGCTTTGGTGGTGTCCTGAGCCACGCGCCATTTTGCCGCCTGCTCAGATCAAAGTGTCCAAAAGCATGCGCAACGTGCTCAATAGAGGGGAGTACAAGACCACATTCGATCAGGATTTTCGTGGGGTCATGGAAGGATGCGCGCACCGCCCAGACGAAGGCACTTGGATCACCGAAGATTTTGTGGAAGCGTATGCCCAATTGCATGCGTTGGGGTTTGCCCACAGCGTCGAGACTTGGAATCAAAAAGGCGAACTTGTCGGCGGACTGTATGGCGTTTCCCTCGGGTCTATGTTCTTCGGAGAATCCATGTTCGCACGGTCTTCCAACGCAAGTAAAGTGGCGTTTGTGCAGTTGGCGCGTCAACTGGAGCAATGGGGCATGGAGTGCATCGATTGTCAAATCATGAATCCCCACCTCAAAACGCTGGGTGCCACCCATGTGCCACGGGACATCTTTTTGGACACCCTCAAGCACTGTATGAACGCCCCCACAAAACGCGGAACTTGGGCGTTTGATTCTGCCTCAGAAGTATGACCTCCGCTCTCTTGCCCAATTTCCTCAGACACACTTGGATTCGATGCCTCTGGCAGTGGCATCAATTGAGAGGATGGAAAGTCGAAGGTCCGTTGCCCAAACCGGGGGAGAAGACTTGTCTCCTCCTGAGCAAAGCCATGGAGTCCAAGACGATCATGACTTCATTTCTTGAATTGAAGCTGAACCAACAGGCCCGCGCAAACTCGTCCTCCAACCCAATGCAGGATTGCCACAGCTTGCCTGCAACTTCTCCGCCGTCCATCGCACAGGCCGTCCAATGCGCCATCGACATGAATGCCAACATTCAACTCGTCCTTCTGGACTCAGTGGCCAGAAGAATCCGTATCCACACCCCGCTTAAACCCGGTCCGCATTCACGACGGACCATCCATTACATCGTGCGAATTCTGAGTCATTCTGCCGAGAATCAGATGGTTGGAGAAGGCGAAATGCCGCGTTGAAAAATTGTCCATATCTGAATGAGGAAAAGTCCATGTTACGACGTGGTTCCACTCTACTTTGCAACATGAGACAGATGCTGGTCTCACTCACCTTCACCGATTCACAACCATGGACAAGCACGACCTTATGATTCTCGATATCGTTCAGCAGCACAAGCGTGAACAGCAAGAACACATTCGACTGGCCACCTTGGAGCGCAACTTCTGGAAGCGCATTGAAGGGGATGTGACTTTGAGTGTGGGCCAAGCCAGAATTGGAGAACGCATTACCCGCCTCTACCTCGATGGTTTGATTCAAAACAAGAGTGGATACATGCTCACCAAGAAAGGCCGTGAAGCCCTCAATGTGAAGAGCGACAGCTACGCACATTTGGCGTAATGGCCTGTCTGTTTCCAACGAAAAAGGCCTCCAGTGGAGGCCTTTTTCGTTGAGGTCAATTCTAGATTGACCAGAAAAGAACCATCAGTTCTCTTCAAGGATTTCCAACTTGGGGTATTTCTCCCGCCAGAAATCCAACTTACTCGGATCACGCACCGTGATTACCGTTCTTCCGTCTAACCTCACTTTGATGTTCGGCTGTAGCTCCTTGGTCTTTTTCTTCTTCGCCATAACGATTGCTTCTTCTAAACAACAGGTCAGCCCTGATTTAGTTGTCTAATGAAAGACAGAGTTTCCCATTGTCCAAGGCCTCATGAATCAATTGTGAAAGTTTCCAACTCGGTTTTGCACAAGATAAAAGTGCTTTCAATCGACCAGGAAAGCCCTCTAAGCCGCAGTAGACGGGATTTTAGAAGAAGACATGTACCCGAATCCAGCAATGTACAGGTAGCATAAAATCGGCAAAACAAGCGCGAGAGAAAATCCAGATGCGTCCACCAATGCACCAAAAGCTGGCGGAATAAAGGCTCCGCCGACAATCGCAGTGCACAAAATGCCACTGCCTTGAGGCTTTGCGTCTCCTAGATTTTCAATGCCCAGCGTAAAAATTGTGGGGAACATGATGGAATTAAAGAGGCCCACAGCGAGCAATGCGAGCAACGCGGTCAAACCTGACGCCATCATACTGGTAAGCACGAGTGCGGCCGCAATGCCCGAAAATATACCGAGCAACATTCCTGGCTTCACCCGTTGCATCAAAGCAGCACCAATGAACCGACCTACCATTGCCCCTCCCCAATAAAAGGTGAGCAACACTCCCAGCTGAGCCTTGGGATCCATACCCGCCACAGTCTGCCCTTTGATCGAGGCGGCCAAAGAAGCCATTTTGTGGAGGAAAGGGGTAGAATCAATCATATTCTGGACACCGAGATGGAGTCCATAATTCACCATGTAACTGCCCAATGCCACCTCGGCGCCCACGTAGACAAAAATTCCAGCGGCACCCGCCAACAACCGACGGTCCGACAGCACACTTCCCGACCCTCTGCTACTGCTGCTGCCTTCTAAAATCCGAGGCAATGTGACCATCGCAATGACTCCCGCCAAAGCCAAGAACGCCAAGGCAATCACCACAAAGGGAACTTGCACTGCACTGGCCTCGGTGGCCCGGTAGGCCTCGAGGGCTGCAGGGGCCATTGCCGCCTGCTCCACACCGGTTTTGACACTATCCGACAGCAGATACGTCGCACTGATGATGGGGGCAATCGTTGTGCCCAATGAGTTGAACGCCTGCGCAAGGTTCAACCGACTCGACGCCCCTTCTTCAGAACCCAACACCGAGATGTACGGGTTGGCAGCCACCTGCAACACGGTGATGCCTGAGGCCACCACAAACAGGGCGAGCAAGAACAAGCCGAACATCCTTGTCGATGCCGCCGGATAAAAAATCAGGCAACCCAATGCGGCCAATGACAACCCGACAAGAATGCCATTCTTGTAGCCCATCTTCTTGATGAGCCTTCCCCCTGGAATGGAAATCACACCATAGGCCGTGAACCAAGCAAACTGGACCAGTCCCGCTTGGAGATAGGTCAATTCAAAGACGTCTTTGAGGCGAGGAATCAGGGCGTCCACCATAACGGTGATGAACCCCCACATAAAAAAGAGGGACGTCACCGTAATGAACGCCCCTCGGAATCGTTGTCCGTTGGTCATGGTGCAAATTAGCAACAAGCCAAGGGCTGTCCACAATACACCGGTGGATTTTTACATCAGCGCATCAGCTCGAATGTACCGAGCATCGCTTCAGCGTCTGTCCGTGCACCTTTCCACTTCAATCGATAATTGTACATGCCAGCCGGCGCATAGTGCTCCCCTCCGTTCACATCGCCAATCCAAACCTCGTCTGGGTTTTCGCTGTGAAAGATGACCTCACCCCAGCGGTTGAAGATGTCCAATTCATATTGAGTCACTTCCGAAATGATGACTTTGAATGCATCATTGATGCCATCATTGTTTGGTGTAAACGCATTGGGAATGTAGATCAACACCGGACCCTCAACCAAGGTGTAAGCGCTGTCGGTACACCCAATTGGATTGGTCACCGTTAACTGCGCATAATAGTCTCCAAGGCCGTCGTACTCGTGGGTTGGGTTGGGTTCGTCACTGACTGCACCATCGCCAAAGTCCCAGTCAAAATCGCAATTCCCACACGGGGGCTCTGGCGTCGCAATGAATTCCACCTCGGTGTCCGTCACGTAACTGGTGTAAAAGTCACTGTAGACATACTCAACTTCCACCTGTACCATATCGGTCAAGGTCTCTCCACAAATGTCCGTGACTTCGACAGGATAGCTAAAGGAGTTGCTTGGCGCAACGTACTGACTCTCACCGAATGCGGGAATGCTCGGCCAGCTGTAGACAAAACCCTCTTCTCCTCCAGTGGCCACCGCCGTAAAACTCAGCGCTTCGCCCCTGCAAATCACGGTGTCATTTGGAACGGTCAGGGTCATGGGAATGTTCGGGATGGACAATGTGGTCGCCGTTTGATTTTCGCCCCCGCACCCATCGGTGACTTCCACAAAAACAGGCGTGGTCTCAAAGCTCTGAACGGTAATGCCTTGGTCACTTCCCCCGTACGGGACACCGCCCACCAACCATTCGAAAACGTACTCTCCCGCACCGGATAGGATCTCCACCTCAATGAAGGTGTTGTCGATGCAGGATGCCGAAATGGTGTCGGGTAAATTCAGTTCTAAAGCCGGATTTACAATGTCGATGGTGGTACTCGCCGATCCGGACGACTGACAATTGTCTGTGACCTCTACCGCCAATGTTGTGGGCAATCCTTCTGTGTAATTGAAGGTGGACTGATCCCCTACTGGATTGAAGTTTTGGGCCCACTGATAAGTGTAGACTCCACTGCCTCCCTCGATTTCAGGAGCGAGGAGAAAGTCTTCTGTGCATGGTCCAACCAAGACCTCCGGCAATGTGACCTCCAATGGAGGGCTGACTACAACCACCTCGGTACTGACCGTTACAAACTGGCCGCAGCCGTCGTTGACGTCGAGCGTAATGCTCATGTCTTCGTCCGTTGTCCAATTCAACGTCTCGGTGAAACTCAAAAACGAGAAGCCGTCCAGCCAAGCCCAGCCGAAGTAAGGCTCACCTCCAGACCATTCTGGCTCAATGGTGAACGGCACATTGCAGCCCACCTCGTAGGTTTCCTCCAACTCAACCAACAATTCAGGAACGTCAATGCTGACGTTGATCATGGCCTCTGCGGTCAACCCACACGCGTCTTCAACGGTGACGTGAACCTCGGAAGCGTTGTTCCAGGTGCTCACAAACAGGCTGTTGCCAAAACCAAATGCCGGCATATTGTCTTGGAAGGTCCACGTGTATTCGTAAGGGGGGTTGCCTCCTCCACCTTGCGCGAAGATTTCGGCGAAACCGTTGCACGTGAGGACCAAATCCCCGCCCAAAATCTCCGCGGTCAGTTCGGGATACTCTTCCACCACAACGTTGAAGGTACCGGGGTCTTCCGGCATGCCGCATGTATCCGACACGGTCACAACGCAGTCATACTCCCCTGCTGCGGCAGGAATGTAGTTGAACGTGGGCTCGTCGATGCCCGGGTTGCAGGTCCAGTCATAATGGTAATTGCCATAGCCCCCCTCAATGATGGGTTCGAGCAAAACAGAATCCCCGACGCACAGGGTGGCGTCAAACCCGTCGACAACCAACGGGTCTGGCTCGTCGGCAATCTCAAATTCAAAATAGCTTGTTAGACCTCCCCCATTGCACGCTGCAAGGTTGAGGATCTCCATGATTACAATTTCCGTACCCTCTACAACGCCATCTTCAAAGGCATCCAATGGGAACTGCTGAACAGAAACGTAAGGAGGGAAAAACACGGTGTCGGGAAGCAGGGTGAAATCGACGCCGTTGGTGGCCGTACTGCCAGAATAGTCAATGATGACCATTTCCTCGATGTCGAGGATGGTCTCCAGCGGACGAGTGAACGTAAGCAAGGCCTCTCCGCAGTCCTCATAAATGATGTTCGATTCGGGCCCGCCAACATCGATGCTCAAGTCCACTTCAACCACCGAATTGGACTCAAACGAGCCGGACTCCAAGATCACGATGGACTCCAACGCCGTATCCGAACCATCGGCGATGGCGAGGCGAATGTGATAGGTCTCTCCGCACTCGACTTCACTTTCTGCGGTCAGCTTGGTTGTGTATCCATTCTGACAGAGGACACCGTTGGCTGGATTGTCGATGTAGTAAGCCGCATTGGTCACATTGTTGACCGAGCTGATGGTGATGGCGAGTTGAGGATCAGAGTCTGGCACTTCTGCCAAATTGATCGCGCCTCCCGCATAAGGTCCCGCGATGCCAGGGCCACTAAGGAAAAAACCGAAAATGTCGTTGTATTGGCTGTTGATCCAAGCCAAGTATTCATCCGAGCCAAACACGTAGTTGAATCGAACCGTGTCCCCTGTCGCGACAAAGTCAAACTCAATGGCGCAAACATCATTCACACTGCTGACATTGAAGTTTTGTCCAATCAGAGGCGGGACACTGTTGGCGATGGCGAGCAAATCTGCATCTCCGGCTACTTCAAGGTTGTCCTCGATAAATGCATCCATGCAGCCATCATCCACATTTGCCGGATTGTTGGCCACCTCAGTGGACAGGATGAGTCCCGCTTCAATGGGGAACTCTGTAGGGTCAAAGCCCGTAATGTTGCCAATTTGAACAGGGCTACCTGTGTAGACAACGTTGGTGGCCACGACGCCCGATCCAAGCAGGACGTCATTTACATATTCATCCGGCGTCAAGGTGCTGTTCACTTCCACTTGAGACGTGGAGGCCACCGAAAACGCCATCAAAGCGCACAAAAAAGAGATCCGGCGAAAGTTCAATTGACTCAGGAATTGATTCATGGTTACCGCAATTTACCTGTGATATGACGACAAAAAAGGCGAAAGGTTGCGCAACCTTTCGCCTTCTCTGCGAATTCAACGAAAAACAAGGGTATTACCTCACTTCAAACTCTCCCAGCTCGTCCTTGAGCCGCTTTCTGGCGTGAAAGATTCTGCTCTTCACTGTTCCCATGGGGATGCCCAATTCATCGGCAATTTCATCGTAGTGAAATCCATCTAGGAACATGGTGAACGGCTTTCGAAAATCGTACTTCAACCGGTTGATGGCGGTTTGGATGTCATCGATGTTGATCAGCGTGGTCACGGAATCGTGATGATAGTCTTGACTTGCGTTCAAGAAATACTGATTTTCTGTTTGATCAACAATGGTATTCTGAAAGCGCTTACGCTTGTAGTTGTTGATGAAGATGTTCCGCATGATGGTGTACAACCATCCTTTGATGTTCGTGCCTTCTTTAAAGTTGTTCTTGTATCGCAACGCTTTCACAAAGGTTTCTTGCACCAAATCATTTGCGTCTTCACGGTCACGTGTGAAGCCCATGGCGAAACCGGAAAGGAAATCTTGATGCGAGGTCAAGAGCTGGTTGAATTCGATAGATGACATTTTGTTCAGCGTTGAGGTCCAAAGATTGAACAAAGATTCCGTGCTACCAAAATTCTGTTCAACTATTTTACCCAAACAATAAACAATAAGCCTTAAAAGCCCCGCTTTTGGCCGGAATGTTCACCCATTCTCCTGAATCAATGAACACAACGAAAACCCTACACACTGCGGGATTGCGCAATGTGCACGCATCAAAAATGAGGACAACAAGCGCCCGTCCTCATTTTGTTCAACAAAAGAAATCAGAGGTTCATCAATGCACCAATCAACGATTGGCCATTGCCGTGACAGTTCATCCTGTCGTGTGGAGAATCGACACCGTCAAACACTCGCCCTGCGAAGTGAAACTGGAGAGAGGTCCCCTCACTTTCCCTTAAAACCCTCGCCAAGTAGTCGTTAACACCAACCTCCGAGGGATACGTGGTGCAATACGCGACGCAGTTCAGTCCAGGGAATTGCTTATCCAATTGGGTTAAATCCTCCAAAGGCACAGACTGCCCCAAGAACAAGCTTTTGTATCCCGCGCTTCGCATGAGATAATGCACCATCAGCAAACTGATGTCGTGGATCTCCCTCTCCGGAAGAAACATGGCGAAGAGTTTTCCGTTGTAGGCTGTTGGGGTTGGCTCGAGTTCGTCGACCGCCCGATACAAACGCTGCCGAATCAGGTTGCTTACAAAGTGTTCGTGCGCGGGACAGATGGCGCTGGTCAGCCACAACATGCCGATTTGCCCCATGAAGGGCAGATACAGTTGTAACATAAGGGCACTCAAACCATGCTCGTCTTCGAACGTCTTGGACACACTCCTGAACAGTTGCTCATCGAAATTGAGCATACTGATCTTGAGCATACCCAACCAATGCTCTTCTTTGTTTGCTCCAGCCTCCAAATCTTGGAGTGCGGTTCGCATTTGGAGATCACCCATCGCTGCGATGTGTGAAATCTTGTGGCCATTTTGGTTGAGCAAGCTCACATTGAGCAACAGCTTCAAGTCTTCGGATGTGTAGAACCGAATATTTGTTGAGGTACGACGCGGCTTCAGCAGCTCATATCGCTGCTCCCACGCCCGAATGGTGTGCGCTTTGATCCCGGTAAAATGCTCGAGATCCTTGATGGAAAATTCCTGCACGGCTTGACTCACGAAATTCTGAACAACTCTAAACCGAAGATGTTCACGGTAAAGATGAACTGACCCCTAGTTTTGACAGGCCCCCAGAGGTTTACCCTATGCCCGAAATCACCCTCTTCGAAGACAAGCACTCCGAAAACCTCTACCCTTTTCACCTGATAGAAGGAGTTGAGGCGATGCGTCATGGGGCATTTACCCAGCGGGAACGTTGGTCAAATGTCGCCTCTAAACTGGACGTCAATCGCGTCCAAAAGGTGCTCCACATCAATGCGCGATGGGTCCCCGATGAAGACACATTGGAGGTTTTGTCAAATTTGGACACCAATACTGCGCTCGTTCACGGCAACGTTCTTTTGGCCTCGGCCTTACCTCCTGATCAAATTTCCGGATTTCACCAGCGCACGCTGGCTTCCACTCCCGCGATGCTGGAGCATGCCAACACCTTGTTTACTGGCCTAAAAGACCAATTGCAGAGTGACCTACCACGACTTCAATCAGATTGGGACTTGAAGCCCTACACGCCCGTTGCACCTACCCACGTCTTTGGAACACCGTCCGACATTCTCGTCTCGGACAGCGCCCAAATACAAGCCGCTACACTGGATGCCACACACGGCCCCATCGTCATTGGTCCGGGCGCCGCACTCGAAGCCGGATGCCACATCCAAGGCCCTGTGCTCATCCACGCACACGCCACCATCCGCATGGGGGCAAGCGTGAAGGGGGCAACGGTGATTGGACCGCATTGTAAAGTCGGCGGCGAAATTTCCAACGTCCACTTTCAAGGTTGGGCCAACAAGGCTCACGATGGTTTTCTTGGCAACAGCGTGATTGGCAAATGGTGTAACCTCGGTGCGGGAACCTGCACGAGCAACCTCAAGAATACCTACGGAGAAGTCCGGCAATGGTCTGTAACAAGCCAAACCATGCGCAACTCCGGGCTGCAATTTTGTGGACTGCTCATGGGCGACCATTCCAAGTGTGGCATTGGAACCACCTTCAACACGGGAACGGTAATGGGTCCCGCCTCCGTCATATTTGATGCCGGATACCCTCCCAAGCACGTCCCAGCTTTTAGCTGGCTCAATGCCAAGACCGGCGAGTCCACTCTTCAAGACCTAAATAAAATGATGGGCACTGCAGAAAAAGTCATGGCCAGAAGAAACGCCTCCTTGAGTGCCCAATCAAAGGCCAATTTGTCAGCACTGCATGCGACACGGTCGGACGAAACCTGACGCAGCTGACAACTTGTCCCCTGATCCTCCTGCACGGCCTTCCGGCCCGATTTGTGAACTTCGCCTTCCCCATGTCTGAAGCCCCTCCCCTCCACCATTTGCTTTCTGAAGATTCCGACGACCAAGTCAGCATCCCCCTGTTGAGTGCAGAGGACGAGGCCGCCATGGAGCGCGAATCCACGCCTGAAGACCTCCCCATCCTCCCATTGAGGAACACCGTGTTGTTTCCCGGTGTGGTTCTTCCCATTAACGTGGGTCGCGACCAAAGCCTCAAGTTGCTCAAGGAGGCCCACAAGGGAGGACACGACATTGGTGTCATGACGCAGCAGGACAGCGAGATCGAAAATCCAGCAGCTGATGACCTACACGACGTTGGAACGGTAGCCCGCATTGTCAAAATGTTGCGCATGCCCGACGGGTCCAACACCGTCATCATTCAAGGCAAGCGCCGATGTAGAATGGGAGAAGCGGTGACGGAAACCCCCTACCTACGCGCCAAGATCTCGCCCTTTCCCGACTCGGAAAACAAGTGGAAGGCGTCCGAGCAAGAAGCCCTTCAACAAAGCCTTCAAGAGATGAGCATGGAGGTCATTCAAAACAGCCCGAATATTCCTTCCGAGGCTGCCATTGCCATCAAGAACATTGACTCCTTGCGCTTTCTGGTCCACTTCATTGCGGCCAACATGAATGCCGAAAAGGAACAAAAGCAAAATCTTCTCGAAGTCCCCGATCTCAAGGGACGCGTGGAAAAAGTCATGGAGCTGCTCGGAGAGGAGCTCAAGGTTCTCGAACTCAAGCACGACATTCAGAGTCGCGTCAAGACCGACATCGACAAGCAGCAAAGGGAATTCTTCCTTCATCAGCAACTCAAGCAGATTCAAGAAGAACTCGGCTCCGACCCACACAAAGAAGACATTGCCGGAAAGAAGGCCCGTGCCGAAATCAAGGACTGGCCGGACAATGTGGCCGAGACGTTTGCCAAAGAACTCGGTAAACTCGAGCGCATGAACACGCAGAGTGCCGAGTACAGCGTGCAATCCAACTACCTCGACCTTCTGCTCGATCTTCCGTGGAACATCACCTCGGAAGACAACTTCGACCTGGGCCACGCTCAAGAGGTTTTGGACGAGGACCACTACGGTCTGGAAATGGTCAAGGACCGCATCATTGAACACCTCGCAGTGCTCAAGCTGAAGGGCGACATGAAGTCGCCCATCATCTGTCTGTATGGCCCTCCCGGTGTTGGAAAGACATCGCTCGGCAAGTCCATTGCCAAGGCTTTAGGACGTGAATACGTCCGGATGTCTTTGGGTGGCATGCGGGACGAAGCCGAAATTCGAGGTCACCGTAAAACCTACATCGGGGCCATGCCCGGGCGTGTGATTCAAAACCTCAAGAAGTCGGGCACATCCAACCCCCTTTTCGTCCTCGACGAAATTGACAAGCTCAGCCGGGACCTGCACGGAGACCCTTCCTCCGCCATGCTCGAGGTCCTCGACCCAGAGCAGAACAGCGCTTTTTACGACAACTACCTGGAACTGGACTACGACCTATCCAAGGTGATGTTCCTGGCCACGTCCAACTCTTTGGCCACCATTCAGCCCGCATTGCGCGACCGAATGGAAATCATCGAGGTGACCGGATATACAGTGGAAGAAAAGGTGCAAATCGCCAAGCGCCATTTGATTGGAAAACACGTGGAAGAGACGGGCATCACCTCGGTACAGATTGAAATTCCCGATGCCACGTTGGAGAAGATTTGTGCAGAGTACACCAACGAGAGTGGCGTTCGCGGATTGGACAAACGAATTGCCAAAGTCGTACGACACCGCGCCGTTCAAATCGCAATGGACGTGCCACACGACATCTCCATTTCCCCCGATGAACTCCATGTGATCCTCGGCCCTTCTCACGAAAAAGAACGGTATGAGGGAAATGACGTTGCAGGCGTGGTCACAGGATTGGCTTGGACACCCGCCGGTGGAGACATTCTGTTCATCGAGACGAGCATTGTCAAAGGCAAAGGAAAGTTGACCCTAACCGGCAACCTTGGCGATGTCATGAAAGAAAGTGCCGTCATCGCCCTCCAATATTTGAAAGCACACGCTCAAGAACTGGACCTCGACCCCAAAGTGTTTGACACATGGGATGTACACGTCCACGTTCCCGCGGGCGCCATTCCGAAGGACGGCCCATCGGCCGGCATCACCATGCTCACCGCATTGGCCTCCATCTTTACCCAGAGGAAAGTCCGGAAATTTTTGGCCATGACAGGCGAAATCACCCTCCGCGGCCAAGTCCTTCCAGTGGGTGGCATCAAAGAGAAACTTCTCGCAGCCCGACGCGCAGGCATCAAGGAAATTGTGCTGTGCGAAGCCAATCGAAAGCATGTGGAAGACATACAGGCACGATACCTCAAAGGATTGCGTTTTCATTACGTCAGCAACATGACCGAAGTCGTGGACCGTGCTCTGCTCAAAGAAAAAGTCGATTCCCCACTCCAAGTGACCTCATGATGCACCGTCAGCTCTCTTCCTTGCTCGTCTCTGGTCTTTTGTTGCTCGCCGCCTTCAGCGGCCATGCGCAGGATGCCCCGAGGCCCGCATTGCTCGAGCTGCCGCTGTCGGCGAGGCTGGCCGGTTCTGCCGAGAGTATGGGGGCACCGCTCAAGGCTACACTGGGAGACGTCTTGGCTCAACCTGCCCTGCTGGACACTACCCACGCCGGGCAATTGCATTTGGGCTACATGGACTACTTCTCGGGTACTGCGCAAGCTGCAGCCATCTATGCCCGCCGGCCTCAAGGACGCCGATGGGTGTGGCATACCGGATTGCGCAACTTTGGGTTCGGAGACTTTACCGCTCGAGACCCTGCTGGCACAGAAACCGGACAATTCGCAGCTTCGGATGCAGCCTGGGTCTCTGGTGCGGCCATTCCTTTGGACACCAACTTGACGTTTGGCGCCGCACTTTGGCTGGGGCAAAGCACGCTGGCTGATCAACGTTCGAGCTTCTCTCAAGTCGACCTGGGCCTCACCTACTTCCGCCGCAACCGACAACTCCGCCTGGCCGCACTTTGGCGACCATGGGGCGCCATGACCAACGTCAATGGTACGGGGGGGACTGGCCGCTTCGACTCCAACCTTCAGTTCTCACTTTCCAAAGGCTTCGACAACGCTCCTTTTGTCTTGACGGCCACCTACGACAAGCTCCAAACGTGGGACATCTCTCCCGAAGGACTTTACGATGACACCATCGATCCATTAACAGGAGACACAGTAGCCAACGGAACGTGGGCATTCGGAGACCGTCTCTTGCGCCACCTTGCCATTGGCACTGAACTCGATTTGGGCAATGGCCTGCAATTTAGGTTTGGTTATCACCACCGTCGCCGTCAAGAACTCCGCCTAAACAACGCCCCTGGAACAGCAGGATTTGCCTGGGGTTTGGACTTTACAGTGCGCCGATTCCAATTGGCCATTGCCCGCAACACATATCATACGGCAGGGGCCTCCACCCACTTTGCCATTCGAACCCGTCTGACCGACCGATGACCTTCGCCCCATGAAACGCATCCGCATTGCCATCGACGGCCTCAGCGCCTCAGGAAAAAGCACCCTGGCCCAAGGATTGGCCAAGTCGTTGAACTACTTGTACATCGATTCAGGTGCCATGTACCGAGCTGTCACCTTGTTTGCATTGAGAGAGAAGCTCCTGAATCACGAAGGGGAGCTGGACGAAGAAGGACTTATCCAAGCCCTGGATCGGGTTTTCCTCACCTTCCGATTCAACCCGGCTTCGGGACGCGGGGAGATTTGCCTGAACGGACGCAACGTCGAAAAAGAGATTCGCACCCACGAGGTATCGCGCCACGTGAGTGTGGTGTCCAAGGTCTCCCCTGTGCGCGAAAAACTGGTCCGTGCCCAAAAGAGGATGGCCGATGGAGGGGGTGTTGTGATGGACGGCAGAGACATTGGAACGGTGGTTTTGCCCGATTCCGAAGTCAAGTTTTTCATGACCGCGAGCATTGATGCCCGAAGTGAACGGCGGTTCAAAGAGCTACAGAAGCGAGGACGAGAAGTCACACTTGACCAGGTCAAAGAAAACCTCATGGACCGGGACAGGATCGACAGCACTCGAGACCATGGCCCCTTGCAAAAAGCCGAGAATGCCATTGTGATTGACAACAGCGACTTGTCCATCGACCAACAGTTTGAACACATGCTGGCCCTCATTCAGGAGACCTTGAATGGCTGATTTGCTTCGCCTTTGTGTTTTGACTTTAAGCTGGATGACCGTGGGCTGCATCTCCGGCCACGATCTCCAGCCCGACACCCCTCCTCAGCGGCCTGAATTCCTTCTCGGCGACTCCGCTCTTGCGCTGCACACTTTGAATGGCCTGAGCATGACCGAGCGCATGGGCCAACTGATGATGGTTCCGCTTTATTCCCGACCTGGGGAAAGAGGCAGTTTCGATGAAGTTGCCCAGTGGGTTGAAAACTTCGGGGTTGGTGGCATCATTGCCATGCAAGGCGACAAATCCACCACACGTTCCAACCTTGGCGCATTGGACAGCCTGGCCAAATCCACATCGGGCATTCCGCTGCTTACGGCCATGGACGCCGAATGGGGCGCCTCCATGCGCCTGCCCGACGGACTTCGCTTTCCCAAGGCCATGGCCCTAGGAGCCATTGAAGACCTCCACTTGGTGCATGCCTCTGCACAATATGCTGGCCAAGAGCTGCGCAACATGGGCATTCACATGGACTTTGCTCCCGTTGTTGACGTAAACAGCAATCCGGCCAACCCCGTGATTGGCAACCGCTCCTTCGGCTCAGATCCCGAACGGGTTGGGCAACTCGGACTCACTTGGGCACAGGGACTTCGTGCGTCGGGTGTCTTGGCTGTGGCCAAGCACTTTCCGGGTCATGGAGATGCCGACTTGGATTCTCACTTGGCCCTGCCATTGATTCAATCTGACAGCGCCACCCTCAACAGTACCGAGCTTCCCCCCTTTCGCACTTTGATTGAAGGTGGTGTTGAAGGGATCATGACGGCCCACCTTTCCGTTCCCGCGCTGGACAGCACAACGGGTTTGCCCACTTCCCTCTCTCCTCGGGTCATCCGCGACTTGCTCCTGGACACACTCCAATTCGAAGGCCTGGTGATCACGGATGCTTTGGGCATGGCAGGCGTGGCCGCTCCCGTACCTCCCGGAACGCGCGAAATTTTGGCACTGCAGGCCGGAAACGACATGCTGTTGTTCCCTTCTGAGCCCCAACTTGTTTTAGACAGCCTTTCGGCCGCCTTGGCCGATGGCCGACTCGACTCAGCCCGCATCAATTCCGCATGCCTCAAAGTGCTCTTGGCCAAACAATGGACACAGCATTCCTTTGCTGAGGCAAACGCTCTTCTCCCTCCCATTTCCAGCCTTCAAGAAGACCTACGCAAGGCCATGCTGACTCAGCTCGGTGCGGTTTCTCCGGTGGTTCTCCGTCAGAAAACGGCCTTGGTGATCATTGGAAACAAAGGCCAATCGCTAGAAAACCGGCTCAATATGAGCCTACCAAATCTCAAGGTCATTCGGCACGGCAAGGCGCCCATTACTGCCGCCAACCAAGCCCAGTTGGTGGACGCGTGCAAAGGTGCAGAGCAAGTCTTGGTGGCCTTCTTAGACGAAAGCAACAAACCCGCCCGTCGGTTCGGCTTACCCGCAGGTTCCGAAGCCCTTCTTGACGCACTCCATTCGGAGGAAACAAGCACGAGACCATTGCGCGTGGCTTTGTTCACCAGTCCTTATGCCCTTCAATACTTTGACAGCAATGCCTGCACGTCTTGGATGCTGGCCTATCACGAGGACGACTTGACCCAAAAAGCCGTCGCTGCCGCATGGTGCGGAGAAGGCGATGCCCGAGGAAAATTGCCTGTGGATGTTGGCGACTGGACCTCCGGACAAGGCCTTCCCACAACCGCCAACCGTCTGCCCCGGTCACACAACACGGCCCGGTCGTCTTTGACCCGGCGTTTGGACAGTCTGGCCAAAGCGGCCATCGACATGGAGGCGACCCCAGGTCTGCGCTTGATGGTTGTCGCTCAAGACTCTATCCGATACGACGGATGTCACGGCCACTTGGGGGACGCCAACCAAACGCCTGTAGAGCGACACCATTTGTATGACCTCGCCTCCATCACCAAAGTGGCTTCCACCACCCTGCTGACCATGATGGCGGTCGAAAATGACCTACTCTCACTCGATCAACCGCTTTCGGAATTGGTCCCAGAAGACCCCAATGCCCCTCTAAATCCCGAATTGGGCCAACGTACAATCAGAGACCTGCTCGCACACCGCTCTGGACTCCCGGCGTGGATCCCATTCTACTTGGACCTGCTTGCCTTCGACGACACCACAGGCATGGGACTTGCCGATCCCGACACCCCCATGTCCGATTGGGTGGCCTTGTGCGACGAGCGCTGCATGGCGCCCGCCTGGGCCGACACCATTGCCTCCAGAATACGTGCTACAGAGCCCAATCCAGTCGGAACTTATCGGTACAGCGACTTGGGCTACTACCTCCTTCAAGAGATTCTCGAAGACCGCTGGGGACACCCCTTAGACGCCCTGGCAGACAGCCTGATTTATGCACCGCTGGGGCTCAATCGCATCGGCTATGCCCCGCTCAAATGGGCGGCCCTCGAAGACATCGCCCCTACAGAATTGGATACGCTCTTTCGCAAGACCCACGTGCGGGGTACGGTCCATGACCCAGGCGCGGCCATGATGGGCGGGGTTTCGGGACATGCCGGACTGTTTTCTGACGCCCATGACCTAGCCTTGCTCATGGAAGTCCTTCGACACGGTGGTACAAGAAAGGGCCTCTGCCTGGTCCAACCTTCAACATGGGCCGAGTTCAACCAACGTGCATTTCCAGAGGAGGACAACCGACGGGGAATTGGATGGGACAAGCCAGGATTGAAACCCGATACCGGTGCAAGCGGGGATGCGGGAAGCTGGTCGAGTTTTGGCCACAGTGGCTTCACGGGCACGCTCGCATGGAGCGACCCAGAGGGGGAGTGGACCGTTGTGTTCTTGAGCAACAGGATCAACCCCGATCCAGAGAACCGCACCCTCATCAGCGAAGACATTCGCACCAAAGCACTGAGCATTGTGCAAGAGGCGCTTCAACTCCCCTTTCGCTTTGCTCCATGAAAGGGCCTTTTTGCCGAGTGCCGATTCTCCTCTTTAACTTCACCACATGCGCGTAGGAATGGTATGCTACCCGACTTTTGGGGGCAGTGGTGTTGTGGCAACAGAACTGGGAAAGGCGCTGGCCGCCCAAGGGCACGAGGTGCATTTCATCACCTATGATCAACCCGTGAGGCTGGGCAGTTTTCGACCGAACGTGTACTACCACGAAGTGCGAATTTCGAAATATCCGCTGTTCGACTACCCGCCTTACGAATTGGTTTTGGCCTCCAAAATGGTGGAAGTGGCCCGGCAACAGAAGTTGGATTTGCTCCATGTGCACTACGCCATTCCACACGCCTCAAGCGCATACACAGCCAAGCGCATTCTCGAAGCAAGCGGGCTCCATTTGCCAGTGATCACCACACTCCATGGCACCGACATTACCCTGCTTGGTAAAGATCCGAGCTTCGAACCCGTGATCTCCTTTGCGATCAACCAAAGCGACGCCGTTACCGCCGTCAGTTCGAGCCTCCGAAGCGACACCTACAAGCTTTTTGGCATCAATGCCGACATCGAAGTGATTCCCAACTTCATCTGCCCAAGTCACTTCATGAACCTCGACGGGACACACCACCGAGATGACTTTGCTCAAGCCGACGAAGCGTTGATTTGTCACATCTCCAATTTCAGACCGGTCAAACGGATTCCCGATGTGATTCAGACATTCGCCAAGATTGCCGCGGCGCGACCCGCCCGGCTCATGATGGTGGGCGACGGCCCGGATCGCCCAGCGGCCGAAAGACTGGCTAGAGAATTGGGGGTCGCCGAACACGTTGCTTTTTTGGGCAAGCTCAAAAATCCGCTGGAGGCCTTGGCCATCGCCGATCTTTTCTTGCTCCCTTCGGAAAGCGAGAGCTTTGGTCTGTCTGCCCTTGAAGCCATGGCCTGTGGCGTTCCTGTCGTGGCCACTGAAGCTGGCGGGCTCCCCGAAGTCATTCGCCACGGCGTAAGCGGCATGCTGGCGCCCATTGGCGACGTAGAAACCATGGCCAAGCACGCCTTGTTCCTCCTCGACCCTGCCAACCTCTCGCGGTTCCGTGAACAAGCCAAGGATCGTGCCTCTGCCTTTGACATTCGCAAAGTGCTGCCCACGTACCTCGCCGCGTACGCTCGGATTCTCCCAAGTGAAATTGCCGAATAATGGGAACGAATACCCGCAGAAAAGATGGGCGCATCGGGGCGCGCATCACCTTTGATCAGGATCAGGACAGCTTGCGGATTCGAATCCAACAGCACATCCCTTCGGCACAAATGTCTTTGCTGACCGCTTGGCTGGTGGTTTGGCTAGGATTGGAAGCCATCGTCTTGTACTTCTGGACGCAAGATCCCGCCCAAGGCAATGCATGGCTCGGGTATGGCATTTACAGCGCGTTCTGGGCGTTTTTCGCCTTCCGAATAGGCAAGGTGTGGTTATGGAGAACCCGAGGGCAAGAGGTCATCACAGTGGACCGCAAGGGCTTGTCTATCGCATTGGCATTTGGCCAACGGGGCCTGCCGGACTTCTTTGCGCATGGCACGTACAGGTTGCCTTCGAAAATTCAAGAGAACCCTCAGCAAATCCTCAGGACTTTCGAAAAGGCGTTTTGGTCGATGGGCGGTGAGACCCTCCAATTTGATTCTGGAAAAAGAACCATGGTCTTGGGTAAGCAGCTCGACGAACGCGATGCAGACGCTTTGCTCAAAATGATGGTCGCCGCCTGCAAACGACTCTCGGCCCCCGCAGTTTGACTCAACTGGCCCTCAATGGGCCCCAATAAGGGAGCGGACAGCGGCATTGTACCCGTTCAGTCCCAAACCGCAAATGACCCCACTGCAGACCTCACTCAACAGGCTCACGTGACGGAACGATTCGCGGGCATGCACATTGGTAATGTGCACCTCGATCACCGGCGCGGCAATGGCGGCAATGGCGTCTCTCAAGGCCACCGAGGTGTGTGTGTATCCGCCTGCATTGAACACGATGCCATCCGAGTCGAATCCCACTTGATGCAAATGGTCAATCAACTCCCCCTCCACGTTGGACTGGAAGTGGTGGACATTCACGCCAGGGAACTCTGAACACAACCCCTCAAAGTGGGCTTCGAAACTGACGCTCCCATATTGATCGGGCTCACGCTTGCCAAGCAAGTTGAGGTTTGGACCGTTGACGATGTGAATGCTTTTCATCGAGGATGCGTTAGTCAAGGGCAACTTCGTCGTGGGCGTCCACAAACAAAATGTTGCCGATCCCATGGTGGGCTTCAAAAATGCGAACCCCATCCTTCCGGATGTCGGCGTCGTTGAACCCGATGAATGTGAGATCCGCAAATTTACTGCGCTCATCCACGAGCGCCTCGCGTTGGTCACCGGGCATCTCCTCTACCATTTCAATGTTTTGCTCACTCACCGGAACACGGCCAGCCTGAATCAAATCACGCAGAGCTTGGTCCTTTGCCGCTCGGTCTCCGTCTCGGTAGATGGAGAAAACCTGAATGTGGGAGTCGCGCCAATCGGGATGGCCTTGAAGCACATAGGCCATCAAAATCATCAGGTTCGCATTGGCACTGTCTTCCGGGGTAATCCAGACGTGAATCGCCCTTCGCTCACCGAAACCTCTGAAGCTCGATCGGAGCAAACAAAGGTCCAATTGTGACCCCCGAAGCAAATCGTAATTCGACACCAACTCCTGTGCGCTCTGCGGTTGCTCGTCGATGTACTCCAGCAAAATCGCATTGTTGCCTTGCCCACTAATGCCCGGCAATTGAACACATTGTGCAATGGCCGATGTGTAGGATGGCGAAACAATGGTGGAAATGCTCACGCGACTCTTGACAGCCCGCCCCATGTCGGCCAGGCCTTGTTTGGCGCGGATGGAACTGCGGAAGGTGCGGGCATCCAAACGGCCTTCAATCAAATGCACGTATGTGCCAAATCCCTGCCTGTGTGCAAGCCAGCGCACCATGTCAAAGGCCCCTGGACGTCGAAAGGTGTCTTGGCTCACACCCAACACCATGGGACGCCAATCCTTGCGGTCCAATTCCGCCCTGTCTCTGCGCTGCAACGTCAATTGCAAATACCGACTCAACTGAAACAGCATTCCTCGAAACAAGGCCACCATGCCCCGCTCCCCTCTTCTGGACAATCCCGCATAGATCGCACCCATGATCACCAAACTGCCCAAGGCATAGGTGAAATTCATGAGGAACATCAGATAGAAACAGGTCACAGCCCCCACCAGACTTAACAACCAATGAGACCGAAAGGTGGGACGATAGCTCGGGCTCGCTGCGAAATGCTCAAACAAGCTGACGAGGCAAATCGCACCGTAGGTCACCATGAAAAACATCGAAATGATCTCTGCGACAGCGTTGATGTCGCCAAGCGAAACAAAGAAGAATCCGATGATGCAGGTCACAATGCTCGCCACAACCGGTTCGTTGTCCGACTTTCTTCCGCGCTTGAGCCGAACGCCAATGGCTTTGGGGAAAATCCGATCCAAGGCCAACGCTTGAAGGGTACGGGGTGCGATGATCACACTGCCAAGCGCACTCGACACTGCGGCAGCAGCGAGGCCAAGCGGAATCAATGGCGGCCAAATCGCAATGGACTCCATGAACAGTTGATCGGAGGCCAACTGCTCAGGCGATGCGCTGACCCAGAACTTGAGCGCCACCATGATGTAAACCACAATGCCCACCATGGTGGCCCACAATGTCCCCCGCGGAATGGCTTTGGCAGGCTCCTTGAGGTCTCCGCTCAGACCCAATCCCGCGGCGATTCCTGTGAATGCAGGGAAGATGAACGTGAACACTTCAATGAAGCTGTAACGGCGTATGGTCCGCAGAACGCCGTTTTCCTCGAGCGTAAAGGACTCTGGAATGGTCCGCAAAATGTCCAATTGAGCCTGAGGCTCTCCTGTTCCGACAAAGAAACTCAGGAGGGCCACCACCAAGACAGCCACAACGCCATACAGCGCTTTGACACCCACCTGCGCGCCCTTGGTTAGCATGAGCAGAGTCAGCAAGGTCATAAAGCCATAATTGACCTGCCACGGCTCCACCACCAAACCGTAGCTCGTGTCGAGCCACGACAACAGGTCTCGGGTGGACACCGTAAAGGCAATGATGTAAAAGGCCACACTGATGGCTTGACTCAAAAAGAGCGCAATTCCGATGGCCCCGCCAATGGACAACCCGAAAGACCGGCTGATCATGTAGTAGGCTCCACCTCCTTCTACTTTCTGGTTGGTCGCGATTTCGGCCACCGCCAAAGCGGTCGGAATGGTCACCAAATGGCCCAACACAATGATGGCCATGGTCCACAGCAATCCAACATGAGCCACGGCAAAACCAAAGCGCAAAAAGAGAATTGCCCCCAGAATCGTCGAGATCGCCGTCATGAAAACAGCAAACGTCCCCAGCCCCTTCTTCTGCATTTGTCGAAAATAGGTCGCCTTTGTGTTTTGTCATCGCCGATTGGCAATGGATAGCCGGCAACTTGACCAACGTGGTCCTTTCTCATCCTTGCTCTATGCAACAATCCCATTTCAAGTCCGCACTGAACTGATCCTTTCGCCCGCTGGGTACCCCCCCTTTTGTTGGATGGATGGGCATTGCTGTGCAGGGAAGGCCAGCTAAACCACATTCATGCAATACACTTTGAATTTCCCTCCCCCACTTCATCAAAGGCAACTGGCCTTGGCCCTCATGTTGCTGTGCGCACTTCGCATCCTGGGACAACCCTGCCCTCCGCCTGTTCCGCTTTCTCCACCTTGGCTGTCCATCCCCGCCCAACCCTACGAACACCACTGGTCATCCGAAGGCACCACTGCAGCGGCCCATGTCTATGTCATGCCAACAACATCCGGGCAGCTCGGCCGACCCTTTGTGTTTGTTGAGGGCATTGATTTCGGACTGGGTACAGAAAACACCGCACTTCGAAATGGCAACTTTGGATGGTCCGAGTTCAATGGATGTAACACCGCTGCCTACCCCATGATGGCGGAGATGCCTGTCCTTCTTGATTCACTCATGCACAGGGGCTTCACCCCTGTACTCATCGACTTTGATGATGGAACAGCCGATTTGATGATCAATGCCGAGTTGTTGGCCGACATCCTTCTCCATCTACGAGACCACAAGACAGATCCTCGACCAATGGTCCTTTCTGGCGCCAGCATGGGCGGACAGCTGTCGCGCATCGCACTAAAAAAGCTCGAGCAATCTGGCGAGCCCCATTGCACTCAACTTTACATCAGCCTGGACAGCCCACACCAAGGTTCCAATGTTCCGCTTGGCTTGCAACAGATGATTCACTTCCTCGCCAACGATTCCGAGGGGCAAGATGACCTCTCGGAGCTGGTCCAAGCCCTTCATTCTCCTGCAGCAAGACAACTGCTGCTGCGTCAGGTTTCTGGATTGACGCCACGCATCAATTACCAAGACAACCTGGATGCACTCGGACTCCCTCAATATTGTCGAAACGTGGCCATTGCCAATGGTTCAACCACTGCAATGCCCGGGCAATCCGCCCCTCTTCTCGACTACGAACACGCAATCCTCGAGTCGGGTGTCCTTGGGGACATCGCCCCTTTGTTTCGCTTGGAGATCCAACCTCATCCAGGCGTGACCAATCACCCTTTTTCTTTGTCTGGCAACCCGTTGACCGCGCATGCTCAAGCGCCACCGGAGAGCGGATTCCCCTGGCCGCTCGATTGCGAAGTGGGACATGGAATCGCATCCGACATTTCCATTTGGGGCAGTGGCCTAGACCACCTGCCCGGAGGCACGCGCCCATCGCTCGGACAGTTTGTCGAAGCCTTCAACGGCGCTGCACAGGACGCAGACTTGCCTTGGCCTTTCTGCATTTCCCCGATTTCTCCCGAAGAGCATCAACCGCTGCACAGCTTTATTCCAACGGCCAGCGCGTTGGGGATTCCACCTCCGTGGCCAGCGCCCCCATTGCCGGCCACATTTCTGCTCAACTCGCCTTTCGACGCTGTTCACATCGGCGTTGCCAATGAGCCCCATAGCCAAGTCAATCCCTCGAATATATTTTTCCTACTCCAACAATTGGACGCCGTGGCCTCCCCGCTCCTGCCCGGTCAACTCCTGGCCGACACCAACGTGACCGCAGGATCAATATGGAAGCTGCCCGGAATCAGCATACATGGACGCGTTGGACTTCAATCTTCCGATTCAGAATTCGCGCCCTCTAACGCTCCAGACAACAGCCACGGTGAATTCCGCATGCAAGGATGTTCTGGCCCGCTGGTGATTCAAGAAGACGGCGCACTCGAACTTGGTTGGGCACCAGAATGGAGCCAACAAGCCTCTACAGCCCACTTGATTTTGGAGCCGCATGCGGTCATGGACATTTATGGGCAGTTGGTGGTTTCTGCGGGCAGCCAAATTGAATTGATGCCCGGTGCCAAGCTCAACCTTTTCTCCGGTCAACTTCACCTTCTATCCAACGCGCAAATTCTTGTGCACGACGGAGCAGCCATCACCCTGAATGGCCACACTCTTTGGACACAGGCCCCCTACAGCATGTCACGGCTCAATGGCGCAATTCAAGTTGAGAGCCAAGCCCAATGGCTGATTCACCTGGCTTCGGGGGCGCAGATCGAAACGACCACTTCGCTCACGATTCACGGAGAACCCGACGCCAGTGTCCAGCTCCAAGCTCTAGAGAGCGAAACACATTGGACGTTGAATGAACAAGCTTCGCTCTACGTGACTGGGTTGTCCAGTTGGGAAGCCGAGGGTTGCGGATTCAGGTTCATGGGAAACACCCAATTTCACATGGCCCTGCCTGGCTTGAACCGCTGGTCTTCCCAATGGATAGGGAACCCTTCAGACTCGTTGTGGATTGAAGGGGATTTGTGGCTTGACCACCACCATTGTCAAGGCCTGACATTGAATCAGGACAACGGGCGTTTGGACGCGCACCACAGCACCTTTAGATGGGGCTCAAACCATCACAACCATTGCCAAATCAATCTGGCCAATGCCCATTTCCTTTCGCACCCCTTTTACCACACCGCTCCCATTGCCTCGGGACCGAACGTGATTCAAGACAGTCGATTTGAAGATGGCCCGGTGGGCCTTGAATCCAGAGGAGGAACACTCAGGGTAGAGTCCACCGATTTTGAGCGTCTCGACGTGGCCATTCATTCCAAATCGCAGCGTCTCGAAGTCATTTGCAATCAATTTCGAGACAATGACATCGGCATATTGGCCAACCGAAGCGTGCTGATGATGAACCCCGAGAGTGGCGGCGGGTGGAACGTGTTTTTAGACAACGACGTTCACCTTCGATTCCTGCAGGCCCTTGCCCTGCATTGTACAGGTGGCTTCAATCATTTTGGAAACTGGGGGAGCGACTGGGCACAAGGGACAATCAACCTGACTTGCAATGGCATGCCCATCGATTTGATCATCTCCGGCCAAAGTTGGAGCTGGCCAACGGGTTGGCCTCAGGTTCAGAGTGGCCTGAGCACGCCCATCGAGAACGGGCAGAGCTGTGCGATCCATGCCGTAGACATGTCCCCAGTAAGTCCTGCACTGTGCCGAAACGAAGATGCCTCGAAGCGAGAGTAATCAATCTGAAATCTCGAAAGTTTCAAGCACCCAAATGTCCTTGGTAATGGACTTGTCGTTCTTGAAGTAATAGACCCCGTGCTTGGTCACCGACTTCCGGTAAACGTTGACTTCGTTGTCCACGCGAACAGTCCTCTCCACGGTCAGGGCATTGCCCTGCTCGAAACTGCGCTCTTCCACACCTACCCGGATGCCCTCTTTGGCCTTGACATCTTTGAAGTCAGACGAGGTCAAGGGGGCTCCGCTGTATTGACTATGGACGTCTTGCAACGCGCCAAAAGCCCGAACCCTCAGCCCTCCCTGGCCTGATAGTTTCGATTGAAAATCACGTCTTTCGACCGCCCTGATGTCCACCCAGTTGCCCATACGACGTTGCGCTTCTCCCATGCCCAAAACAGAATGGGTCTTCAGCTTGCGCTGAACCCCTTCGTAACGCATGATGCGGGCATCGACGGAAGTTTTTTGAAGGTCTTGATTGAATGCCGCATATCCGCTCAGGAGACGGTCTAAACTGTCCACGAACACAGCGTAGCGCTTGGTGCGGTCTAAAAGAAGCGCTGCGTTGTCTTCAATTTTGATGTCGACCGTCATCATTCGATCTCGACGCAATGCATTGGCCTGCGCCTGCTTGTCTTGGTTGTATTCCTGATGCACTTCCACCTCTGTATTGAGGTCTACAATCCGATCTGTTCGCCTTGATGCGGAGACGCGCTCCGCATCTAAATCGCGCTCTGTTTTTGACTGGATGTCCATCCAACTCGAGCCGCGGCGTCCAGTGTGATTTCCTGTCCAAAGGTCCAGCTGATCCTCATTCCGATCGGCCACCAACTCTACGCCTTGCGCCCTGGCCCGAATCTCGGACAACAATGCATTTCGATAATACGCTTCTGCATCGTCTTGGACTGTGTTTTGTCGAGCTGAGATGTAATTCCGACTTCGGTCGATTTCCGCATCCGAGTCTCGCTGACTTTCTGCCCGACGTTGGGCCTCTTTGTCTTCAGCAGCACTTTTTTCGGCTTCGATCAGCCGCTGCTGTTCTTCGGCCAACAGACGTGCCTCTTCTGCCGCCAGGGCTGCGCTTTCTGAGTCTTCATTCAACAAGGCCTCCGTGTCCACTTCAAGGTCGACGTCCAGGGTGACCTCCTCCATTAAGCCCTCAAGACGTCGCAACCTGTTTTTGGGATACCGTTCCGAGGGGCGCAGGGCTTGAGCTGACTCGTAAGCCGACTTCGCAACTGGCCAGTTTTTGGCGTCAAAAGCCAAATCCCCTTCCCTCACTCGGTCTTCATATTCCCGGTCCGAAGCGGCTTGATCGGCCTGAACCTCAGTCTGTTTTTCTGTCTCGTCCGGCAAGCTCAACACCACAATCCGCTCTTCCGCCTCAGCGATCCGGTCAAAAGGGTAGACTTCATTCGGAAACAGCTCAGAAGCCTCCTCGTAGAGTCCCTTCGCTGCGGCATAATTCTGCTTATCGAAGTCCCGGTCAGCTCGGTCAATTAACCGATCGTACGCCTTCCGTTTCCGCTGTTCTTCCTCCGCCGCTTTCGCTTCCGCTTGCGCCTCAAGGTCTTCCTCTGGCTCAGTAGGTTCGACGGCCTCTTCTTCCTGTTCTTCCTCCTCCGGTTCAGCCGTGGCTGCGTTCACTTCGGCCATCAATTCAATCGCCTCAGCATCGTCTGGCTTGATGTCCAGCGCCCCTTCAATCGCCCCCCTTGCACCCGCCCAGTCTTTTTTCTTGAGCTTGATTTTCCCTTCGCGGATAAAACGGTCAAATTCCGCAGCTGCGGCCGCTTCCTCCTCCGCCTTCTCCAAATTTGTTTGTGCCTCTTCGACCATGGTTTCGGCTCGGCTGTCCCCAGGGACTTCCGTCAGGGCGCGTTCGAGCCAGTTGATGCTTTGCTCCCAACGCCCGCGACCAAATTCTACCTCGGCCTTGCGCATGTGCTCATCGTAGACCTTGTTGGAAGCCACCTCAGAAGCTTCGCCGTCTCCATCAGACTCCGCGTTTTCCAAGGCCTGCTGAATCCGTTTTTGCATCTGAGATGTATACTCCCCATCCCAACCGAGTTCTTGCTTGCGCTCATCAAAGCTCACGATGCCAATCGGCTCTTCGAGCAATGCCATGTCAAACCCGTCTGGCACTTCAAACAAGCTCATCTCTACCGTAAGAAAGAACGGCTTGCTCTGGAAGTCTTCTGGAATGGTGGACGTTTCAACCTGAACCATTCGGTCACTCAAACCATCGAGACTAAACCTCAATTCGTAGTCAAAACCATGATCCAGTGACAAGCTATACTTGCCATTGCCCAAAGTTTGAACGGCATCGTAGGGCTGACCATTTTGGAAAACCTCCACACGCACACCCGATAGTTTGGCGTTGGTGTCCTTGTTTCTGACAGCGCCATTGACCTCAATGCCAGCTTGCGACCATGCGGTCACAGACAACAAACACAAGAACGCCAGGCACGCCAAGCCCTTGAATTTCCCCGATGTCATGATCCCATCCATCTTTGTTGTTCGCTGCAATCTAACTTACTCGAATAAAGGACATTCAATTGAATGAACCATTCTTTCCTCTCACCTCTTACGCAAAAGTATGCCCATAGGATACTGGGAAAGTGAATACTTGCTTCAACCGGCCGATTTAACCATTGTAGGTGCGGGAATCGTAGGCATGAGCACAGCCCTTCATTTCAAGCAACATCGGCCAAATGCCCGTGTGCGGATTGTGGAACGAGACCCCCTTTCTTCGGGCGGGACCACGCGGAATGCCGGTTTTGCTTGCTTTGGCAGTGCAGGCGAATGGCTCGATGATCTCGAAACCCTGGGAATGGAGGAACTCAAGTCCTTGGTTCGAAATCGGACGGAAGGGCTTGCCGAACTGCTGCACTTGCTGGGATCAGAATCCATTGGACTGGAGTGGACAGGCGGCTGGGAACTCTTTGGTCAGGCGCCTGAAGACGAACACCTTTCCAAGCGCGTTATTCAGGCATTGCCGAAAATCAACGCGGCTGTAACGCCAATTTTAAGCACCACTTTGGGCCCCATTCATCCCCTCCTTACGAACCATGACGCGGCCAAATTGGACCCCAAAAGGGCAAGCGCTCTCGGTGCCCGAACGGCGGTTTCTCTTCCTTGGGAAGGCATGATTCACACGGGAAAAATGGTAGCCGCATTCCACAAAGCCCTGAACCAAGCGGGGATTGAGCGGCTACACGGCGTTGAGGTGAATCACCTTGAGCGTTCCGCAAATGACTGGCGTCTTGACACCTCAAAAGGCGAATTGGCCTCGACGCAAGTGGCCATCTGCACCAATGGCTTGGCCAAAGCCCTCCTTCCCAATCTGGATGCCCAACCCGTTCCCAATCGGGTGTTTGTGGGCCAAGTCCAGCCTGGCGTGTTGCCCTTGGGCACCTACCACTTAGACCGCGGCTACCTCTACATGCGTTCACTGGAAAACAACCGGGTGCTGTTTGGGGGTGGCCGCCATTGGAACCTTGCGCCACCAGAATCGGACGGATACGGCTCGAACACCCCTTGCGAATGGGATGAGCGGCTCCAACGCACGGCGGAGTCCTGGATTGGCCCCATTCATAACATTTCTCACCGGTGGACGGGTTGGCTGGGTGTGGGAAAAGACCGTCGTCCTTTGATTGGTCAAACCCAACCAGGACTCCATTACGCCGTTCGGATGGGCGGCATGGGTGTGGCCATTGGATGTGGTGTGGGCAAGGAGCTCGCAAAGAAATTGAGCGCAGAGTAACCTTTTTCTTGAGCTGGGCGTAAGGGGGCATGAATACCACGTCATGCCCAACGCGATTTCCCTCCGTCCCTCCGCTACCCACAGCCTCATTTGGCTGTGCGGCACCTTGCTCCTCCTTTGTTGTTTCACCGCGGCACCTGCATTTGTGTCCGGTCAGAGCCCAACAGCTTCTGGCGCCTCTTTGCATGCCGGATTCCAAGTCGGACCTGCCGCTCTTTTTTCGGAACGCACGCAAGCCTTGGGTGCGCATCATCTGGGCAACACAGGCTTTGGGCAAACCGTGACTGTCCAATCCAGGTGGAACGGGCCTTGGGAGGTAGAATTCCAAGGAAGCCAGAGCTTGGTGACGGCCGACGACGGAGCATTGAACGGTCTTCAAACCGAAATCAAGAGTGCCGCTGTTCTGTTGAACTTCACCATGGGTGGCAGAGAGACACAACGTGCAAGCACACGAAACGCGAGGATGACGAACGGGTTTCAGCCGTTTATCGGCATTGGTCTGGCCCATGTCGACCACATGATGAAACAAGACCTTGAAGACGCCTCTGGCCGACGTTACCACCTCTGGTCCGACGGGTCACTCCGCGATGTAGATGAGGCTGGAGACCACGCTGGCAACGCCAACATTTTAACCAGGGACTATGCCTATGAGAGTGATCTCAATGACATGCAACGCACCCACGGCAGCGGACAAAGCTTGGCCATCCCTGCCCAGCTTGGCATTCGTCTCGACGTTTCCCCAAGGGTTCGCGCTCGCTTTGGCGTGAGCGGATGGTTGGGACTGACCGATCGCATTGACGGGCAATCTTCCGGGCGCATCGCATCGGGAGACGCGCTTGCAACCGGCTTTTTCGGCTTGGGCATTCGATTGGGGAAATTGAGCAAGAAACTCCCACCAGTCCCAGTCACTCCTGGCTTCACGGCGACCGACGCAGCCCTTTTGGCCAGCATGGACACCGATGGCGACGGCGTGAACAATTTGCGAGACCGTTGTCCAGGCACGCCAGACAACGCTCAAGTGGACGAAGACGGTTGCGCAGTGGACTCCGATGGTGACGGCTATGCTGACTATAGGGACAAGGAGCCTCTGTCTCGACACACCTTCGTCAATTCCGACGGCATCGCAATCAACCGGGGAATGGTCACCACTCAGGACTGGGACACCATCCGTGGACAGATCATCTCTGATCTTGCCGACTTGGCCAGCTTTACACTTCGGGTGCCGAAACCAGAAGCCGGCTGGACGCAAGCCGAGCAGAAATCCCTCATGGCATTTTCTCACCTCAAAGAGACTTCAGAAGCCATGGAAGTCCGCGTGGGGCCAAACCCCGATGCAGCGAACCGTGCAGCGAACCAGCTGGAAGCCAATGGGCTCTCCGCTGAAATCATCGACCCTGTTGCCATAGAAGCGCCGAGTGCTGCGATCGAAACAACGCCCGAACCCGTTGTTCCCGCCGTCCACTACCGTGTTCAGCTTGGTGCATTCCATGCGCCCAAATCCGCTGAACTGGATGCGCTTTTTGCCGGATTAAAAGTGGTCCAATTTCAAGGGGATGACGGCATAACGCGCATTGTGTCCTCTGCATTCTCCAACCGTTCTGACGCCGAGCTTCACAAATTGAAAATGGAAGAACGCGGGTTCATTGGGGCCTTCTTGACCACCCATGGTCAGGATGAGTCAACCAGCCGCGACGCACAACATCGTGAGTCCGCGGAGAACGAAATTCAGTTCGACGTGAGCAAATTGACTTTCCGCATTCAATTGGGCGCTTTGAAAGCGCAAGTTTCTACAGATGCGCTCGATGCCTTTTTGACAATTGGTCAAGTCGAACACCGCTCCGCGCCAGGATGGCATCGTTATCTGCAAGGCGAATACCCGAGCATGGCTTCGGCCAAACAGGCCTTGCCAACCATTCAAGCTGCAGGCTTTGCCGACGCGTTTGTGGTGGGCGATGTCGCAGGAAGGGTGGTTCCGGTTGCTGAAGCGATCATCCTGCTCGGTCAGGACTGATTTTTCAAAGGCACCAGAGCTTCGGACACAGCATCGGCAACCCGCATGCCGTCCATGGCTGCCGACAAAATGCCGCCGGCATACCCCGCGCCTTCTCCACAAGGAAAAAGCCCTTTGACCTCTGGCATTTCACATGTCTTTGGGTCGCGCGGCATGCGGACTGGACTCGAAGTCCGACTCTCCGGCGCAACCACAATGGCATCGGGATGCAAATACCCCGGCATTTTCCGTTCAAAGTCGAGGATGCCGGCAATCAGCCTGTCCACCACAAACGCGGGGAGAACGCGGGTCAAATCCACGGACTTGAGACCAGCGAGATAACTGCAACTTGGCAAGTCTTTTGACTGGCGGCGCTTTACAAAGTCCACCAGCCGTTGCGCGGGTGCCACCTGCCCACCTCCACCGGCGGCGTGACAAGCTTGCTCTACTTCGCGCTGAAAGTTCAGTGCACCCAATGGACCTGTATGTCCCACCTCATCGAGGTCTTCCTCCTGAATGGTGGTCACCAGCCCACTGTTGGCCCAAGGATTGTTGCGCCTTGATGGGCTCCAGCCATTGGTCACAATCTCTCCGTTTTCTGTGGCACATGGCGCAATGATGCCCCCAGGGCACATGCAAAACGAAAACACACCACCCCCAGGAACCTGTGTCACGAGCGAATACGATGCTGGGGGCAACGACAGGTCTGCCGCCACTTGCGTTCCCCGCAGTCGATACTGCCTTTGGTCGATCCAAGATTGTGGATGCTCCACCCGAACACCGAGTGCGAAAGGCTTTCGCTCAATGGGCAACCCCTCTTGTTCCATCCATTCAAAAACATCGCGCGCACCATGCCCTGTAGCCAACACAACGGCGGAAGCCAACACATCGCCTTCCGTGGTTTTGGCCCCGATCACATCACCCTCCGCTGACCGAAGCAGGCCATCCACCCTTACACCAAACCGCACCTCTCCTCCACAGGAAAGAACCGTTTCTCTCATGGCCTCGATGATGCCCGGCAATTTGTTGGTTCCAATGTGCGGATGCGTGTCCACCAAAATATCGGAGTCGGCACCGTGCTCTACAAGCCAACCCAGCGCCTTGAACCAAGCTCCCCTTTTCTTCGCCCGCGTGTAGAGCTTGCCATCGGAATACGTCCCCGCTCCTCCTTCTCCAAAACAATAATTGGACTCTGGATCCACCTCGCCTTCTCGAATCAAGGCCACCAAGTCTCGTCTACGCTGACGGACCCCCTTTCCACGCTCTAAGACCAGCGGCCGAATACCGCACTCAATCAGGCGCAGTGCGCAATACAATCCAGCTGGTCCTGAACCAACCACCAGCACAGCAGGACGGTCATGAACCGATTTCCAAGCGCCACGAACCACATTGACTTCGTGGTCACCTAACCCCACCTTCAACTCCACCACAGCGGGATTTGGGCGCGCATCCAAGCTCCGCCTCAACACGGTCCACTTCGGAACCTCCCCCAATTGCCGGGCCAATGCGCGTTCAATGGCTTGGGCGTCACGCGCCAATTCCGGCGGCAACCGCAACATCACAGACCGTTCAGATTCCGCCGGATTGGCGTTGTTGGCAGAAGTGTTCATTTCCACGGGCAAATTACACCGAGACCCCCTGCATTACAGGCAGGCCCAAGAACTAGATTTGACACATGTCGAACCCCGACGTTCCCCAGCTCCGCATTGCCGACCGTGGCTTGTCCCCGGCACGCATGCTCGAATTGCTTGACCACCTCTTGCTGCCTCGCCTGATTGAAGAGAAAATGCTCAGCTTATTGCGGCAGGGCCGCATCAGCAAGTGGTTTTCCGGCATGGGTCAAGAGGCCATCTCCGTGGGTTGCGCCGCAGCCTTGAATGAAGACGAGTTCATTCTGCCCATGCACCGCAATTTGGGTGTATTCACCACCCGCGGCATTGAATTGACCCAACTCTTTGCCCAATTCCAAGGCAAAGCTTCTGGATTCACTCAAGGACACGACCGCAGTTTTCACTTTGGCAGCATGCCCCATCACATCGTGGGCATGATCAGTCACCTTGGTCCTCAATTGGGCATTGCCGACGGCATTGCACTCGCAAGCAAACTGCGCAATTCGGGCAAAGCCACCTTGGTTTTTACTGGAGATGGCGCCACAAGCGAGGGCGACTTTCACGAATCCTTGAACGTCGCCACAGTATGGCAATTGCCGGTCATTTTCTGCATCGAAAGCAACCACTGGGGCCTGTCTACCCCAAGCAGCGAACAATTCCGTTGCGCGCAATTCATTGACAAGGCCGCAGGCTATGGCATTCCTGAATCTGACGCCATTCGGGTCACCGGAAACAACATCTTGGAGGTCTACGAGACGGTGTCCACCGTGGCGGCCTCCATTCGAGAAAACCCCCGCCCCATTCTTCTGGAGTTCGATACGTTTCGACGCAGAGGACACGAAGAAGCCAGCGGAACCAAATACTACCCCGAGGGCCTCATCGAAGCTTGGGAGAAAAACGACCCCGTTGATCGGTTTGTGGACTTCCTCATGGACCAAGGGCACTTGACTGCCGCTGAACTTGAAGAAAAGAAGAGCCGCCACAAAGCGTCCATCTCGGCTGCACTGAAGGCCGCCGAGGCCGAGCCCGATGTTCATCCCGACCGAGAGGCGGAGCTCAAGCGCTTGTTTAAGGAAGATCCCGCGGTATTGCGAGAAGCGGGAACAGAAACCCAAGAGCTCCGCATGATTGACGCCATCTCCGAGGGCCTCAAACAGTCCATGGAACGGCATCCAGAATTGGTCCTCATGGGCCAAGACATTAGTAAGTACGGAGGTGTTTTCAAAGTCACCGATGGCTTCGCCGATCAATTCGGAGCCGACCGCGTAAGGAACACCCCTCTCTGCGAGAGCGCCATTCTTGGCACCGGACTTGGATTGAGCATTGCTGGAGCCAAAGCGATGGTGGAGATGCAATTTGCTGACTTTGTGACCTGCGGGTTCAACCAAATCGTGAACAACCTGGCCAAACTCCACTGGCGATGGGGGCAAAATGCCGATGTGGTGGTGCGCATGCCCACGGGTGCTGGTGTCGCAGCGGGGCCATTTCACAGCCAGAGCAACGAAGCTTGGTTCTTTCATGTTCCCGGCCTGATGCTGGCCTATCCAGCGTTCCCAGAAGACGCGAAAGGCCTGCTGGCACGGGCCATAGACGCACCGAATCCCGTGCTGTTCTTCGAACACAAAGCCTTGTACCGAAGCCTTTCTGGGCCAGTCCCAACAAACGACTACAGCCTGCCCTTTGGACAGGCCCGTCTTATGGGGGAGCCCAAGGATGCCGTCATCATTTCTTACGGAATGGGCGTGCACTGGGGCTTAGAAGAAGCCCAACGTCGGAAGGAAGAAGAAGGCCTGGACATCGGTGTACTCGACTTGAGAACCCTTGCGCCTTTGGATTGGGACGCGGTGTATGATGCCGCTCAGTCTGCAGGCAAGGTTTTGGTTCTTCACGAAGACAACCTAACGGGTGGCATTGGCGGTGAACTCACCGCGCGCATTCAGGAAGTCTGTTTTGAGCATTTGGATGCTCCAGTCAAACGTGTGGCCTCGTTGGATACGCCCGTTCCATTTGCCGCCAACTTGGAAGACGACTATCTGGCAAAAGCTGACTTGTCATCGGCTTTGGATAGCCTGCTGTCCTATTGAAGACTGGATTGTGAACCAACCAACAGAAGTGCCTTTGATTCTGTCCCAACCGCTTACGCGCTGGGGCCCCCAAGAAATTAGCGACGGCGCATCACCGTTTGGGGATTGTTGATGGCCTGTTCAATGGTGCGAATGTCCGCCTTGAGCATGCCTTTCTTGTCGAAGCGTTTCGCCTGAACCAACAGCGCCTTGGCCTCTTTGGTCCGGCGCTTTGTGCTTTGAATGGCCGCCAAGTTCAACATGACTGCTGCCTTTTCCTCGTCCCGCTTCAGCCCAACCTCCAAGGCTTGACGAAAGGCCTTTTCCGCTTCCGACAAACTGGATTCCAAAAGAAGATTGCCTTTCAAGAACCAGTATTGCCCTCGGTTTTTAGGCCACAAGTGTTGAGGGTTAATGCTGGCCAGCATAGTGCGCGCCTTGTCCATCTTTTGCTGCTGGATCCGCAGAGCGACCATCACCATGCGCAAGCTGCGCAAGCCGGTCAGGCCAATCACAATGGCCAACAAAACCATGCCTACACCACTTCCAGTATGACCGGAAACAAACAATTGAACGGCGTACGCGACTGCGCTGGCGGCGAGTCCAAACTTGAGAACACGGGTATCGAGCGGAAACTTCATGGCTGTGATTTGCAATGGGGCCGACCCAAATGGTCTGCTGTGCGAAACTAACGCGTCCGCCGCAGAGATGGTTTAATTTTGCGCAGATCCTGATCCGACCCCTCGCCATGAATCGCATTCGCCTCCGTGTCATTGTTGACATTGAAGAAGACGTCTTTCGGGACATCATCATCGGACGCACGTCCTCTCTTGAAGAACTGCACCGCGGCATTCTTGCGGCATTCGAATTCGGAGAGGGAGAAATGGCCTCCTTTTTCCAATCCGACGAAGATTGGGGCCGTGGAAGGGAGATCCCTCTGATGGACATGGGGATGGACGACGCAGGAAACCCATACCCTTCCATGCGCACCACCGCAGTTGAAGATGTGGTTCAAGCCGCCAACGACAGGATGGTTTATGTCTACGACTTCCTGCGCATGTGGTGTTTTTATGTGGAGATTGTGGGGCTCGAAGAAGGCGAAACACCCGAATATCCGCTGCTTGCCGAAGAATTCGGGACGGCACCAGACCAGTACAGCAAAGAAGTGGATTTGGGAGAAGAGCTGGCGACACCCGAACCGGACGACTCCGGCCCCTTGAAAACAGGAGACCCGGAGCTCGACGCCTATCTCGCCGGCGAAGAGGACGAAGAGGACAGCGGCCCAAGCTTTACCTCCCTCGACGATTTGGACGACCTCTCATATTGATGTCGTTTTGCCTGTAATTCCCAGGGGGGAAGCCCCTCTGCTCATTACCGTGGTCGGTCCAACAGCGATTGGAAAGACCAGCACGGCCATTCGCATCGCCCAAGCATTTGGCGCCGAAATCTTGTCGTCGGATAGCCGTCAATTTTATCGTGAAATCCCCATTGGAACTGCCCAACCCTCAGCAGAAGAGAGGGCCATGGTTCCGCATCATTTTGTCGACTTTCTGTCGATCCAAGACACCTACAGTTCCGGCACCTTTGAGTCCGATGCCACCCAATGGTTGGAACAGCATTTTGAATCTCGCAAACAAGCTGGCCTCGCCCCCATTGCGGTCATGGCCGGCGGCAGCGGACTGTACGTTCAGTCCGTCCATTCGGGATTCGACGACATCCCTTCGGATCCAGCTGTGCGGGCGGCATTGAATGCGCAGGTGGCCCAAGAGGGGTTGACACCACTGCTCGAAGAACTCAAGTCCAAGGACCCTGTTCACTATGCGGAGGTCGACCGGGCCAACTCCCATCGGGTGATTCGCGCGGTGGAAGTTTGCCGTTGTTCAGGCCAAGCCTACAGCGCCCTTCGCCGCAACTTCGCCGCCCAACTGACCGTCCACCCCGGCGGCTGGGCCAGACACACCCGAAGGGCTTGGGACACCCTGACCATCGGCCTTGGGGCGCCTCGAGATTGGTTGCACAATCGCATCAATGACCGGGTCCACATCATGCTCGAAGAAGGGTGGTTGAGCGAGGCCGAGCGCGTTCTTTCCTACCGCGAATTGAACGCATTGAAAACCGTAGGGTACCCTCAGTTGTTTGACTTGATTGAAGGCAAGACAAACATGGAGACCGCGACCCGAAAAATTCAAGAAGCCACCCGGCAATTTGCCCGGCGTCAGCTCACTTGGTTTCACCGCCAACCCGATGTGCATTGGATCGATGCAAGACAACCCGATAACGGTGTGTCCCTGGCCTTGAAATTGCAGCGTGATGGCCACCTCTAGCCCCGAGCCCTCCCGTCGAAAAGGCCATGTGGACTTTGACGATCAGTCCATCGACGACCTCGGATTCCACGACATCCGCCTGATTCTTGAGGGCCATTGCAAAACGGACACGGCCAAAAACCGTGCACGCACCTTGGTCCCATCTGCCCATCGTCCCGCGGTCCTCGACGATTTAGAATCGACGGATGAATTGCGCCGAATCCGTGTAGAAGGCTACACCTTTCCCACTTTGGTTTTCGAGGAAATCAAAGGCGAAATCAAACTGCTCGAAGTCTCCGGATCCGCGCTCACAGAAGCCGGGTTCATGCGCGTGCTGCAGTGCACCCGTTTGGTGAATGACATCGTGGCCGCTTTGCTCGGAAGAGAAAGGGCCTTCCCCCGCCTCTGCAGCATGTTGGGCAGCGTCCAAGAGAATCAGGAAATCGTCAAGGAAATTGAAGCTGTTTTCGACCCCAAAGGCGGCGTTCGATCCTCGGCATCACCCGCACTTGGACGCATTCGAATCGACTTGCAAACTGGACGGAGGCTGGTCAATCGTCAATTCGACAAAGCCTTGCGCAATTGCGCCAAACAGAATTGGCTCGCCGACACCCAAGAAGGATATTTAAATGACCGTCGGGTTCTGGCCATTGCGAGCACCCACAAACGGAAAGTCCGCGGCACGGCTTTGGGCACATCCAAGACAGGGTCGGTCACCTTTATTGAGCCTGCTGAATGCCATCAAGGGAACCACGAATTGGAAATGCTCCGGGACGACGAGCGCAAAGAAATTGTGCGCATCCTCCGGGAGCTGACCCAACGCATTCGCAAGCACACGCCGCTGATTAAAGCCCAACAGCGCTTGTTGGTGAGGTTTGATTTTCTGCAAGCCAAAGTCAAATTGGCTTTGGACATGGATGCCGTTAAACCGCACCTTGTCAAAGAATTGAGGGTTGAGCTCTTGAAAGCGTATCACCCCCTTCTCCTCCTTTCCCACCGCAACAAAGGCATCCGAGTTGAACCCCAAAACCTGACCCTTCACCGCGAACGGCGGATGCTGGTGATCAGCGGTCCAAATGCCGGCGGAAAATCCATTGCCCTCAAAATGGTGGGGCTCATTCAATGCATGGTCCAAAGTGGACTGCTGGTTCCCGTTCACTCCAACAGCGCTTTCGGACTGTTCAAGCAAATCCTGACTGACATTGGAGACAACCAAAGCATCGAAAATCAACTCTCCACCTACAGTTACCGGCTCAAGAGGATGAAAGGATTCCTCGGAACTGCAGGTCAAAACACCCTGCTCTTGCTCGATGAATTTGGAACCGGCAGTGACCCCGAGCTCGGAGGTGCGCTTGCGGAAGTGTTCTTCGAAGAACTATACAGCAAAAAGGCGTTTGGCGTGATCACCACCCACTACGCCAACATCAAGACCCGCGCCACCAATATGTCTCAAGCCATCAATGGCAGCATGCTGTTCGATGGCGAAACCTTATCCCCAACCTACACCCTAGACCTCGGGCAACCGGGCAGCTCCTTCACTTTTGAAGTGGCCGAGCTCAATGGCATTGACACCGCACTTCTCAAGCGAGCCAAAGAAAAATTGGACCCGAACAAAGTCAAACTCGATGGCTTAATTGCCAGCCTTCAAAAAGAAAAGTCCCGTCACGCGCGTCTCAATGATCGCCAACTGAAAGCCGAGCACACTGCCGAAGAAGCCCGGCGCGAATTCGAACGAAAGGCCGCACGGCTAGAAGAGCGACAAGAATCAGTACAGCAGGTCGGTGAGTCTCAAAATTCCGCTTTGGTCAAGGGCAAAAAACTTCAGCAATTCATCGACCGTTTCAAGTCGGGCCAGGCCAACAAAACCCTGCTTGAAGATGTCCGAAAATACCTGTCCGTAGAAGCGACCAAAGTGGCACAGAAGGCAGAAGCGGCCGCCCAGAAAAAGGCATTGAATGCCGGAAAAAGAAAGAAGGCACGGTCAAAACAATACGTCGACCGCATTGAAGTGGGCAGTACCGTCCGCCTCAAGGAAGGCCGTCAACGCGGAGAAGTCTTGGACATCAAAGGACGCCGAGCCACCGTGGCCTTCGGCGAGTTCAAGACCCGGGTAGAGTTGGAAGACTTGATTTGGGTGCGTTGACAGTGGCTTAAGCCAACACTACCCTGCGTGTGACTTTTGCCCGATCTCCTGCTGCCACCGTAACGTAAACAACGCCACGCGGCCAATTCTGAGTGTCCAATACCATGGCCCCTCCCCACCATTCTGAAGCAAAGAGTACCCGGCCGAGGACATCTCGCACCACAATGTTGGAAGGAGACGATGAAGCGCCATTGGCCAAGCGCACATGCAACTGATTTACTGCGGGATTGGGCGCCACCTTGAAGTCTTGTGAAAGCTGAATTTGAGCCACGTCCACAATGTCTTCACACGCCTGGTCTGGCCCACAAGGCACTGCAGCCTCCATGTCTGGGTAAGCCCCGTGTAAAATCGTTTGACCACTGCCCGTAGGGTCGAGCCACAATTCAAGCTTTTCGTCGGCAGGGTTCGGATTGTCGTCCCAGTGGTAGGACATTTTGCCGTAGTAATCCGCTTCGTTGGGCCCAGTGCCCGCGCCGAGCCCACCATTGGAACAAGCAGACAATCCTGCAGACAAGGTGCCGATGGACAAGCCCTCTTCGTTAAACAAGTGAGAGCCCGAGGAGCCCGGCTCCGTCACGCCATGATTGGTCGCCGTCTCCGTCCATTTGGCCCGCCAGTGAGACCCAAATGCACCCAAGCTGATGCTCGATGTGGACTGGGTATACGTGCTGATTTTTTTCACATCACCCGAGGGGTGGTGAATGCCCACACCCGATCCCGATCCACTTCCACTGGCATCCCAACCCGCGTAATACACGGTCCAGCTCGAGGGAATTTCGTCTTCAATCTCAACCAGCAAAAAGTCAGACCCTTGAAAATTGCTGCCTTGGATGTCGTCGGAGTCAGCCAGTCGAATGACCCCGGTGCGGCGCCGATTCAAAATTCCATTCCCTTCGCCACACTCTGGTCGCTCGTAGTTGAAGTACACCTTAAACAGCGCAAACTCATCGTCTGTGACTTCACTTGCACAGTGCAATGCCGTCAGCATGTAGCGGCGACAATCCAAGGCCGTGGTGTTGACCATGGCGCCTGAACACAGGTACGAACCGCCACTCTCGATGATTGACAGGCGAACTGTCGCGTCTCTTTGGCACTCCCAACCTTGAATCTCGGGACAAGCCACATCGACTTGGCAAGGCTGACTGCCGCCCCGAGCGCCATGGACGTCACGGAACAAAGTCGCGACACCTTCGATGTGCAAGCGCACTTCTGACGCCAGACCAGCAGGCACGGACAACCGCAACACCACAGTTTCTCCAGGCACATCCCCAGTAGCCAAGCGGCCATGCGCGTCGTTGTCTCGAAAATCGTACGGGCCTTCTTGCCAATCTCCTGTGGCATCGGTCACCCACAATTCAGCGCCCGGTGGCAAATGAAAGTCGTCAAAGTGAAGGGCCATCCCCTTGGCCGATGCGGAATGTACACCCACCACATGCCATCCAGTTTCATTCATGGGACTCAGGTCCAGCGACTGCGACTGAACTATGCCATACAAATGCTTACCCATGGCCTTCTCTTCCCTTTCAGCCCTCTCCCATGCAGCATCTAAATCCAGCGCCGAAACTTCGGTGAGACTGCCTTGTGCAAACAGCAAATCTTGCGGACAAGGACGGCTGTCGGTTTGACCAACGGCCCCCCATGAGACCACCAAAATCAAACAGAGTAACAACGGGGAATAGAGGGGACGAGATGTCATGTAAAGCGAGGTTATTTCTGTGGGGCTAGACCGCAGCGAAACGAAGATAGTCGGCACATGCGCAAGGTCCCACTTTTGGCATTTGTTCCCGCCATCCCGGGTACAAGGCTCATGCCCACCCCGTATATTTCGGACATGACGCAGACGCTCCGCGCCCCCGCTCTTCTCTTCCCGCTCTTTCTGGCGGCTTGCATCGCCATTCCCGCTCTCGGAACGGCCCAAAAACCTGTGCAAGAACAGGGCGAAAAATTCAATACCCTGCTTTATTACATGAACCGCATGTACGTGGACAGTGTAGACTTGGACGGCCTGGTCGAAACGGCCATCCGAGGGATGCTCGAAGAGCTCGACCCCCACTCCGTCTACATCCCCGCGGAAGACTTACAGCAAGCCGATGAGCCACTCAATGGCAAATTTGAGGGGATTGGCGTGCGGTTCAACATCATGAAGGACACCATCATGGTGGTGTCTACGATTGCAGGAGGGCCTAGCGAGAAACTCGGCATCATGGCGGGAGACCGAATTGTGCAGGTAGATGGCGAAGAGGTGGCCGGTGTGGGCATCCGCAATAAGGGGGTCATGGAACGCCTAAAAGGCCCCAAGGGAACCCATGTCGAAGTGGGCATTCGCCGAGGGCGCATGTCGGACTTGCTCTTCTTTGACATTGAGCGCGACAAAATCCCCATCTACTCCGTGGATGCGCACTACATGGTGAATGACCGGACGGCCTACGTGAAGATCAACCGCTTCTCAAAAGGGACCATGGCGGAGTTGAATTCCGCGCTTGACGCCCTGAAAGAAGAGGGGATGAAAGACCTGATTCTCGATCTCCAAGGCAACGGAGGCGGCATGCTCAACGCCGCCATTGACATGGGGGATGAGTTCCTGTCCGGAGACCGACTGATTGTATACACCGACGGCCGCTCCTTTCCGCGAGAAGACCGCGTAGCGGATACTGAAGGCCGTTTTGAAAAAGGCCGTTTAGTGGTGCTTGTGGATGAGTCAAGTGCATCGGCGAGTGAAATTGTGAGTGGCGCCATCCAGGATTGGGACCGCGGGCTGATTGTCGGACGACGCACCTTTGGCAAAGGGTTGGTCCAACGCCCAGTGCGCCTACCCGATGGCAGTGCCGTGCGCCTTACCGTTCAGCAATACTTCACCCCTGCCGGCCGGTGCATCCAAAAGCCCTACGACGAAGGCGTCGATGCCTACCGCAGAGAGAAATACGACCGCTTTGAAAAAGGGGAACTGATGTCGTTGGACAGCTTGGACCTGCCAGACAGCCTCAAATACAGCACCAAGGTGTTGGGCCGCACTGTCTACGGTGGAGGTGGCATCTTGCCCGACGTATTTGTACCCCTTGACACCAGCTACAACAGTGTTTACTTCACAGACTTGCTCCGCCGCGGCCTCTTCAATCGAGCTGTGCTCGAATATGTAGATGGCAACCGAAAGCGCTTGGACAAAGACCTTTCGGACCGCAGCGACTTTGTGTCCAACTATAAACTCGAACAAGCGCTCCTCGACGGGCTCATCGCGTTGGGTGAAGAAGAAGAAATTGAATTCGTGGAAGAAGATTGGAACACTTCCCTTTACGCCATTGAATTGAGGCTCAAGGCGATTCTGGCCCGTACCCTGTTCGACACCACCGCATTTTACGAGGTATTCAATCCGATTAACCCTGTCTACCGGAAGGCCCTGGAAGTGCTTGAAGACGGCACCTACAAGGCCTCAGGTGTCGGGCACAAATAATTCACCGAGCCGACCGGAACAATCCGCATCACTTCCGTCGAACGCCTGAATTTCGGCGGTTAATTTTGACCTGTCAACACGACCCCATACAATGAACATCGCACGTACCCTTTCCCTGTTCGCTATCCCAGCCCTTCTTGTCGCATGCGGAGACACCGCTGACACCAGCGCTGTCGATGCCCCCGAGAACGCAGGAAATTCAACCGAAGCTCCAGCTGCGGAGCCAGAATCCAACATGGACCCCGCCCGTGAAGGCGCCGAAGCACCAAAGCCCGTCGGTCCAACCACCTCCATCACCTTTGCTGAAAACAGCTGGGACTTTGGAACGATTGACGAAGGAGATGTGGTAACCCACAACTTCAAATTCACCAATACCGGTGACACCCCACTCATTTTGGATCGCTGCAAAGGATCCTGTGGCTGCACAGTCCCTCAGTGCCCCAAAGAGCCCATCGCACCTGGCGCGGAAGGCGTGATTGAAGTCAAGTTCAATTCCAAAGGCAAGAAGAACAAGCAGACCAAAACGGTCACCATCAATGCCAACACGATGCCGGAGCAAACCCGGATCACCATCTCGGCGAACGTGACTCCTGCTCCAACCGAGGACGCGGGGAAGTAAGTCTACTTTCTCATTCACGAAAAAAGGCCCTCGAATGAGGGCCTTTTTCGTTTTCGGTACTGCCGGTAAGCCGCACAGTCCGAAGGACAACAACGCCCACTTGTTTCTTCAACAACCTACTGTAAGAGTTGGTCGATGGCGTCTGCCAATTTCCGGTCTCGGTCGGTCACCATGTGTCCCGCATCGTGCGTATGCAGTTCGATGCGAACGTAACTGAACTCGTTGTGCAAGGCGGGATGATGCCCTTGCTGCTCCGAGAGAAAAGCCACCCGAGTCATGAACGTAAAAGCCTCCTGAAAGTCCTTAAAACGAAATTCTCGAACGAGCCGATTGTCCTTTTCCAACCACATTTTGCTGTGCTTTCTGACGTGAATGTAGGAAGAGGCGATGGGAATTGCCGAGACAACCCCAACTTCGCAGTCATGGACGCCTCCTCCTCACCCAAAAAGGCCAACACGCCAATTGGCTTTGCACCGCCTTTTATCGACGATGACACCATCCGTGCAGTGGAGCGTGTTTTGCGGTCGGGGTGGATCACCACAGGCCCCGAAACTGCGGCATTTGAACAGGAACTCGCCACCTTTTGCGAAGCCGATGCTGCCGTTTGCGGTGGCTCATGGACAGGTTTGGCAGGTGTGATTCTCGACTGGTTTGGCGTAGGACCTGGAGACGAGGTGATTTTGCCCTCCTACACCTATTGCGCAACAGCCAATGTTGTTCTTCACCGAGGGGCCACCCCCATTTTGGTCGACCTTCCTGCGCCCACAGGACAGGATGGTTTTAACCTGACTTGGGCCTCCATCCTGCCCCACCTCAGCCACCGGACCAAAGTCATCATGCCGGTGGACATCGGAGGCTGGCCAACGTCCATCGGAGATTGGAAGACGGAACTCCAAGACTGGGTTCACCATCACGGATTTCAAGCAACAAACGACGTACAGGCTAAATTGGGACGGCCCCTTTTGCTGTTGGATGCCGCACATTCCTTGGGCGCCTCCATCGATGGACATCGTGTGGGTGCACAGGCGGACCTGTCCGTCTTTTCTTTCCATGCCGTCAAGAACCTGACCACGGCCGAAGGCGGTGCTGTGACCCTCTCCCTTCCTCCAACATTCGACAGTCTCTCGGTCCATCGAACCCTGCGGATGCTCTGCCTCCATGGCCAAAGCAAAGACGCCGCTTCGAAATACAATTCGGCCGGACGTGACGCCTGGCGATACGACGTTGTGACGCCCGGATACAAGTGCAACATGACCGACATCCAGGCAGCCATGGGCAGGGTGGCCTTGGCGCGCTATGCCCAAGACCTTCAAAGGAGACATGAACTGGCTGACCGTTACGACCGTGCTTTTTCAAATTGGCCTCCGGCAAGAATACCCCTGCGACGCGATGCTCGCCGACAGACCTCCGACCACCTTTATGCATTGAGGATGCCTGAATTGTCTGAGCACGAAAGGGATGCACTAATTCAGGAATTAAAAATGGCCGCGATTGCCACCAATGTGCACTTTCAACCCCTCCCCATGTTGACCGCATATGCTGAGCGTGGACACCGGATAGAAGACCACCCAGAATCTATGGCCGCGTACAAATGCGAGGTGAGTCTTCCATTGCACCTGCACCTCTCTTTTGACGATGTAGACCGTGTGATCAAGGCAGTAAAATCCGCGTACACTCGCCTGATTGACCAACGAACACCCGGATCAGAGACGGCATGAAACGACTCATGGACATTTTGGCCTCTGCCACATTGCTTGTCCTTCTCTGCCCCATCATGGTCGGGCTGGCCCTTTGGATAAGATGGAAAGATGGGGCTCCCGTGCTTTTTCGACAGGAACGCATCGGCCGGAACGGTGTGCCGTTTGACATCTTCAAATTCCGGACCATGCGTCTCCAGCAAGCCGGCGACTTGGCGGTAACCTCGGGAGATGGAGATGAACGCATTACCTCCACAGGAAAGCGCATGCGCTCACGCAGATTGGACGAATTTCCTCAATTGTGGAATGTCCTGAAAGGCGACATGAGCTTTGTCGGGCCGCGACCCGAGGTGGCATCCTACGTGGATGTCCAAAGTGAAGCTTGGAAAAGTGTGCTTTCCGTGCGCCCCGGCATCACAGGGCCAGACGCTCTGGCCTTCCGCAACGAAGGTGAATTGCTGTCCCAAGTCCCGGATGCGGACCAACATTACCGAGACACCCTTTTGCCTCAAAAGCTGGCCATTCAGGTAGACTACGTCGCGAACCGCACCTTGGCGGGCGACTTGGCCATCTTATTCCGAACGCTCGGCGTTCTGCGGGGCTGAACACCCTTCCACAAAGAAGAGCAACTCTCGAAGTCGCTCCGCTTGTGCCAAATCCTCTTGGCGTTCGTAAGCGTACGCCAAGTTGCCAATCAACCGGCGCAAAACGTCGACTGGATGGCACGGTCCGCAGCTTTGCTGCTCCACTGGCAAATCCAAATGGCCGAGAAAAGCACTGACTTCTCCAGGATGAATCACATCCCCCTGATTGAATGGATTGATGTAAAACAATACGCTTCCGGGACTACCGCCTTCGGTGAACTCCCCCAGATGCCCCCCATCACAATACGCAAGAAGAAAGTGGTTGGGCAAATTCACACCGTGGATGGGCAGCCCCAATTCCTGGGCCATGCCCAAATAGAGTGCACCCAGCGCCAATGAATTCCCTTTGCGCTGCCTGATCACTTCTCCGGGCAAGGCATGGGTGGTGCGCGCAGCACCTCCACGTGTCCCCTCAAAACCATGGTGCTCGAAGAAAATCCGGTTGATCACTTTGACCTGCTCCAACGCAGTCATGTCGTCGTTCAGCTCCAACCAAATGTCTTGACGGATGCGCTGTACATCTTCTCGCAACGCCTTTAAATCCGTTGCGGGATCAACATACTGGTCCACCAGCACCATGGCCTCGGCCAAATGGTGGTCGTTAGATTCTACCCAATCTGCGAAGGAAGACCGCACCTCATCCGTGGCCAATTGGTCCAGCAACGCTTTCGCCCGATTTTGAAAGACATCGCCGTGCCCTTCTTCTTCAAGAGCTTGCCTTAGCTCGGGCACTGCAGCTTCTCCAATGCGTTCGAGCTCACGCTTTACAGTCGTGTAAATGCCCTCATCTGGGTCTTCCAGGAGGGAAATCAGGGCATGCATTTCGGAAACACTCATTACCAGACGGTTTGTGTGACAGCAAATTAATCCTGAACCTGTTCGCGCTATTTTGCACCCGTGGCTTCTTATTCAAACGACGATGTGAATGCAACTCCTCCCCCTCAATTCGGGGAGGTTTCTCACTCATCCTCAGCACCTTCGCCTTCAAACTCAAGTCATCCACCAGGCGATGTCGGTATCGCGCCTGGGGCTCGGCCGTGGCGTGTTCATCGTCGTTTCCCACCATCCAGACCCAACGGCAGGCCCGATGAAACCACACTTGCAGCCGACCGCAAACGAATCAAATTGGCCTTAACAGTGACCCTAGGTCTGTTGATTTTGGTTTGGGGCGCCTTTTTCATTGACCTCCAATTTGACCTCGAGTGGAGACGGTTTGGCAATCGCCCCTTGAGATGGAACGGCCTGGTGGGAATTTTCTCGATGCCTTTTTTACACGGAGACTTCAAACACCTGTGGGGCAACACCGTGTCTTTTTTCACCCTCTGCGCCATGCTGATCTACTTCTACCGAGGTGTCGGCCTGAAAGTATTGGCTTGGACTTGGTTCGGTGCTGGTGTGCTGTTATGGTTGAGCGGAGCACCGGGAAACCACATTGGGCTAAGCGGTGTGGTATACGCGCTGGCTTCCTTTCTCTTTTTGAGTGGGCTAATACGGATGCACCCGCACCTGATTCGCGTCGCCATGGTCGTGGCCTTCCTTTACGGGAGCATTGTCTGGGGCGTTTTCCCCATTGAAACCGGCGTGAGTTGGCAAGGACACCTCTCCGGCGCTGCACTCGGTGGACTACTCGCCATTGTATGGAGAAAACAAGGCCCTCAACGCCCCCCGATCCCTGTGGACGAAGAGGAGGACGAAGAACTCCATTCGGACTCCCCGCAGGTGTCCTAAAAAGAAGGAGAGTTTAGGCGTTGAGCATCACCGGCATCACCAACATGAGGATGTCCTCACCACTGGCAGCACCTTCTTGCTGTGGACGAATGATGCCCGCGCGGTTGGGTGCACTCAATTCCAATGTGATGTCTTTCGCATCGAGGTTGTTGAGCATGTCCAAAAGGAACCGGCTGTTGAACCCGATTTCCATGTCGTCCCCGGTGTAACTGCACGCCAAGTTCTCGCGTGCTTCGTTGGCGAAGTCCACGTCTTCTGCGCTGATCGTGAGGCTACTGCCTGCAAGGGACAAACGCACCTGGTGCGTGGTCTTGTTGGCGAAAATGGCCACACGGCGAATGCTGCGTTGAAAGTCCTTCCGGTCAATCGTCATGCAGTTCGGATTGTCCTTTGGAATGACCGCCTCATAATTCGGGTACTTGCCTTCGATCAGACGACACACCACATCCATCTCTCCGTATTTGAAGTGCGCATTGGCTTCGTTAAACGACACCACCACTTCATCCGTCATGGGAAGGGTCCCCTTGAGCAAGTTCAGCGGCTTTTTAGGCACGATCATCTCTGCATTTTCCGGCGCCGAAGCGTCTTTCCGAGCGTAACGTACCAGGCGGTGGGCATCGGTCGCCACAAAGCTCAAATGGTCATTTCGCAATTCGAAAAAGATGCCGCTCATGACCGGACGCAGGTCATCGCTGCCCGCAGCGAATAGCGTTCGACTAATGGCTTCGGCCAAGGTGTCGGAGTCCAACGTCACAGAAGCTGCCCCTTCGAGTTCAGGAGTTCTTGGAAATTCATCGGCGTGTGCACCGGCCAGTTTGTACTTGCCCGCCTCACTGGTCATTTCCACCCCGCATGTTTTGGGATCCACCTTGAAGGTCAAGGGTAAATCTTCAAACGTTTTGAGGATGTCCAACAACATTTTGGCTGGAATCGCGATGGCGCCTTCTTCCTCGGCGGTCACCTCGACCGATGTGGTCATGGTTGTCTCGAGGTCACTGGCACTAATGGAGGCTTTCCCCGGAGCGATCTCAAACAAAAAATTGTCGAGAATGGGAAGCGTGTTGCTGCTATTGAGCACACCACTGATGGCCTGAAGTTGGCGAAGCAAAGCGGTACTGGATACGATGAACTGCATTCGGATGTAATGGACATCGAAAATACATGCAGACGTGGCCCCGGCCTGCTCAATTCTCTGTCACTTTTTCACAACAGGCCAACCACTGCCAAAGGGGACCATTGCATTGCACAAACCAAGCTTCCTGCCTATTTTCCGGACATGATGAAAATCGCCTTTTCACGATGTGCTTGCATGGTTCTCTTGAGCCTTGGACTTTTCACTGCAGGCCTTCAAGCCCAAGAGGCCAGTGTTACCGGCGAGCCCGACGCCATCCTGGCCAGCATTGAGGGGCCTTTGACACGCGAGGTGCTCAACGCAACGCGCATCTCCTTGGAGGACATGGGGCACACTTTCCATTACGGCGGGTTTCAATTCCGTCCCGACGGCCTTCTGATTGGCGTCGAAATCGTCCTCAAAGTGGACGACCAGACCTACCGAGAATACGTCGAGTTTGTGAGCGAAACATGTGTGTTGAAGCTTTCTAAGCTGAATGGCATCAGGATGGAAGGCTGCTAACGCCAACCATTCCCTTGAGCACCGCTTCGACGGTTAAGTTTTCGCCGCAGCGAAAATGACCACGTGGGCACTGCCTCAAACCATGCACGCCGCACGGCTTGCACTCCAGCTCTACTGATTTCGAGGGCAATTCAACGTTGCACCCCCACCCTTCGCTAATGGCCAAGGGCAGCGCGCCAAAACCAAAACTTGGCGTCGTGCTACAGAACACCCCTACGACCGGACATCGCACCGCTCCCGCCATGTGCAATGGCGCGCTGTCATTGCTGACTGCGACTTTGGCCGAGGCCATCAAGGCTGCAGTCTCCAAAAGGGACAGTTCACCGGCGCAAACCAAAGGCGGTGAACTGCACGCTTTTGCAATGGTCTCCAGTCGATCGGCATCTCCCTTTCCCCCGATCAAAATCACAGGCACATTGGGCCAACGGGCAGAGGCCGCGTTGGCCAAGGCCGTCCACTGGTGAGGCGGCCAGCGTTTGGTTGCCCAAACACTGCCAGGTGCAAGCACAACTGCACCGGACGGCCATGCTGAAGCGGCAGCCATGTGCTCAGCCTGCGGATGCAACTTCGGCATTTCTTGAGTGAGGTCAAATTCCCCAACAGCGTCTTGAATGTGACGGTGATTGCGCTCGATTTCGTGATGACCGTCCCCCAAACCGTGAGCAAAAGCCTGCACCCGACCCCCTCGGCTGCCAGGTGCGCCTTGGAATGCCGTTCTACGGGTCGCCCCAGACCAACGCGACACCCAAGCCATGCTGCCAAAACGGTGCAAATTGACCACGTAATCCGCTGCGCCTGTTCTCACGGCCCGGGCCATGGTCAAAAGGCGAACATACTTCTTCCAATCCCTTCGGTCCCAAACCAACACCTCGCTTACAAAAGGGTGACCTTCAAAGAACCCCTCCGCGCCTTTGCGAACCAGCACCCGAACGGGATCTTCGGGAAATTGCCTGTGCCAGGACTCCATCAACGCCGTGGACAACACCACATCGCCCAAAAAAGCTGGCTGAAGAACAAGAAGTCCCCCGGAACGGTGCGCAAGAGGCTGACTCATACTGCCACTGCGTGGGTTCTCAAGGCGTCGTTCAACGAAGTTTTCCGATCGGTGCTTTCCTTTCTATGGCCCACAATCAAAGCACAAGGGACACCAAAATCTCCTGCGGGAAATGACTTCTGTCGGGTCCCTGGAATCACAACTGCCCGGGGCGGAACAACGCCAAAGTGCTCCACCACTTCGTCTCCAGTCACATCCAAAATTCGCGTGCTTGCCGTGAGCACGACCCCCGCACCCAGAACCGCCTCGCGGCCGATTCGGACACCCTCTACAACAATGGCCCTAGACCCAATAAACGCGCCGTCTTCCACAATCACGGGTGCAGCTTGAAGTGGCTCTAAAACACCACCAATGCCCACGCCACCACTCAGGTGAACATCGGCTCCAATTTGAGCACACGACCCCACAGTGGCCCAAGTGTCCACCATGGTGCCCTTGTCCACGAAAGCGCCGATGTTCACATAACTCGGCATCATCACCACGCCGCGACCAAGAAAAGCGCCATACCGCGCAATCGCATGGGGAACCACCCGTACGCCCGCCTCCGGATGATTGCGCTTGAGTGCCATCTTGTCGTGGAATTGAAACGGACCAACCTCCTCCACGGTCATTTCGCGCATGGGGAAATACATGACCACCGCTTTTTTGACCCATTCGTTCACTTGCCAACCCGAGTCAATCGGTTCTGCGCAACGAAGGCGCCCCTGGTCTAAACCTTGAATGACCGAATTGACCGCCTCTTTTGCCGCCTCAGCTTGGCGGTTTTCAGGCGAATCCCATGCCCATTCAATGGTCTTTCGGACCGATGCCCATTCAACTTGTGGTGTGGTCTCCCTGTCGTTCGCCTTCTCCATGCGGCGAAGATACCCGAGCCAATCGAGGTTGGCGGTAAATTTGCATCATGGCGCGATTCATTGCATTCGACTACGGCACACGGAGAATTGGGGTTGCTGTAACAGACTCTGGCGCCATGATTGCAGCGCCCGAGGGCACGTACTCCCCCCAAGAGCTGGACAGACAAATCCAACGTCTTCTTGAGGCGGAGCCCTGTGCTGGTTTTGTTGTCGGCATGCCGGGGTTGCTCACAGACCAGATCACAGACAGCACTGGGCCGATTCAAACTTTTGTCGCTCAGTTAAAAAAACGCCACCCGACGCTGTCGGTGGAATTGGTGGACGAAGACCACACCAGCCAAGAAGCCGCAATGGCCATGGTGCATTCTGGGATGAGAAAGTCAAAGCGAAGAGCCAAAGGTCAAATTGACCAGATTGCCGCCACCTTGATCTTGCAACGGTTCTTGGACGCGCGTTGATCAATCAGCCTTTGCCGCTGTCTTCGTTGCCCTTGAAGACCTCGATTTCGCGTGTGGTCTTGACCAAATCTGTGAATCGATCCACATAACGGGTTGCACGCACCACATGGTTGTCGATCCAATGGTAATTCCCGCCACGCGGCTTCCCCATGAGGAGACCGTGGTACTTGAATCCATGCTCAGCGAACCAAGCCTCAGTCACCACCCGATGCTCTTCTGTGCGGCTGGTGAAAAAGGTAATGATGTGACCTTCATCATACCAGCGATTGAGTGTGTCTAACGCATCAGGAAAAGGCGCACATGTGGCCATTCGCTCCGGCTGTTCGTTGGGGACATCCTCTGTGATGGTCCCATCAATGTCAATCAAGAAGTTCTTGACTTCTTCGGGCAATTGAGGGGACGCTTCTCTTCCTTCCGAATCTTGGACGGCTTGAAGCGAGGGGTTGGGGTTGTTTTTGGGCATGACGGTTTGCGCTTTTCGCGAAAGGGTCATTGCCTTCCAAGCCAAATCTAATCTGAATCCGTTACAAGCGTGTGCAAAAGAGGACTCCAATTTGACACATCGTGCCCTTGCTGAAAATGTGCGTCTAAAACCGCCTCCAAAGCGCCATTTTCCGGGGAACCCGCGGCCCATTGCGTAGCCAAAACATGCCAGTTGACCACCCTTTCCTGCGCCCTCCCGTCGGGGAACAACCCCGCATGCAACCTGGCCAAGCGATCTAAGCTGACCTGAGACTTGCGCCGTATGGCCCGCCGCGCCTGTTCATCCAATTTGTCGAGAAGCTTGGTCATTTTCGCCTCAGTAGACGCCACGCTCGAAAGGAGCGACGGATCGAGATCTTCAAACACCGCGCTCGTTTCTGCAGACGCCCTCGAAACAGCGCTCCGCCAATCTCGGGTGTCCGGCGGATCTGATTCAGCCACATGACGGGCCTCCCAAACTTCCAATCGCTCACCAAACTGCGCTTCATCCATGCCAAATTCGCGGGCCAAAGCCGACAGTTTTCTTGGCAATATCCGGACCCCGTCCCGTGGCACCAAGGCTGGCTGTACCACACCCAACGCCGGGAAAACCGAAGACAACTGCAACCAATAAGCCACCTCGGCCAATCCACCGACAACGGCGACATCGGGCAAGATGAAGGATTGATAGACCGGCCGCAAGAGTGCGTTGGGGGAGAACCGCTCAGGCTGACCCTTGAGCTCTTCTAAGACAGACTCGGTATTCGACCACATCCGATCTCCAGCCAACCACTTTGAATCTTTGCGTTCAATCCGTGCCCGACTGCCCGCGGTGAGATAGAACAGATTAACCGGACGGACGTGGACTTGCGGAGAGTGGCCCGCGGCGTGCAAAACGGCATTGACTTTGCTCACCTCTTGCGATACAATTTGCTCCGACAACTCGCTCAACATGGACTCAGCAAAGGCCGACTTCAATGCCGCATCGTCTCCGTCGACCACCACAATCTGTTCTTGCCCAAAGGCACCGTGCATCCAGCCGCGCATGGCGTTGGCTAGCGTCCCTGAGCACGCGCCCAAGACCGCGTTTTTTCGTTCTTCTTCCAGTCCCACCTTCTCCGACCAAGCAGACAACATCGACTCCAGACCTTCCGTGGACATTCGTCCAACCGCCCCACCCGTCTGCGACGGTGACCAATCCTGCCAACCATGGCCGTCCCAAAGCGACTGAATCTCTTCGAAATCATGATCCTCCGATGCCAACCAAAAAACAGGCACCACTGGGGTTCCCCAACGGGCCTCGATTTGCTTCGCCAAAACCACTGCGCTCAGCACTTTGTAGTAAGTGAAGGCCGGACCTGTCGCCAAGCACAATTGGTGCCCTGTGGTCACTGTGCGCGTATCGTCTCGGCCCAAAGCCGCAACCCTCTCCGGCACCGACATGCCGGCCCTTCGGTATTGCGCCGACACCGACTTGACCAACAAATCCCTGTGCTCCACACTACGCGCCATTGAAGCCCTAAGCTCCAAGAGGTTTTTCTCTGTGGGCTTGTTCGGCCAAATGACCTCCTTGGATGCGGGCAATCTGCCCTCCCACCACTTCCGAACAATGTGATCTGAGGCCAAGGTCTCCATGAGCGGAAGACCCCGACGAACGGGTCTAGGTTGCGCCATCCTGTCGAACTTTATTGTAACGCAATCAGCGCAGTACTGTGACCGCTCCTTGCTGACTGGACTCTCCTAAGGAAACGCCCCGCGGCCACTCGATTCGCCATACATAAACCCCAGGCTGCAACAGCTCTCCGCGCATGTCCCGTCCATCCCACCGCGGAGACTGCGGATCCAAACGGGCCAAAAGCTCCCCCCAGCGAGAGTAAATCTCACAGGAAAGCGGACGGTTTTCACCGATTTCTGGAATGAACACATCGTTCACGCCATCTCCGTTTGGACTAAACGCATTTGGGACATAAAACTCAAAGTCAACTTCCTGCGCCACTTCCAACGCCGGTCCTTTTTCTTCCTGATTGTCAGAAACCCAGCCTTCGACAGGGTCAAACAGATTCAGAACAAAATCATCGAAAAAATAATAGGCCATGGTTGGGTTGTCCCCCATCACAACTTCCGCATCCAAATCGGCATCTGCCCCAAAAACCCCGATGGTCATGAATCTAGAGGGTGCCGAAGCTTGGAAAGCAAAGGAAACGGTTTCCCATTCTGCGCTGTAACGGGCAAAAGACGACTGGAAGGTCGGCGGGAGCTGCATCTCTTGGCTGCCCATTTGAACAGGCTGTTCGGTGGAGAACGCCACCCCCAAACCATTGACCGCCAAACCAGCGCCGGAGGTCGGCAACCAAGTTCCATTGGTGACTTGAAACGACAATGTGTAGTGCTGCCCGACTTGCAGTGACGAACCGAACTCCATGACCAGGTACTCCCTGGACAAAGGCTGGCCAGGGCTGTTCCTTTTGATGGCCGTGATGCCGGCAACCCCGCGACCTTCGGCTGGATCGACCCATGCCACAGGGGTTTCGGGGAGGTCACCTCCGAGCTCCCCGTCCAAATGGAAGAAGTCCGGTGTCGACACACCACTGAGCGCGTTGTTCCATCCTGGAAGCAATTGCCACATTCCCGGTGCTGACGGCATGGACAAAGACGATTCAAAGCCAGGGTTAACGAGCTGCGCAGAAGACAAGGAACCGGCTGTAACCAGAACCAAGACCCAACTGCATTTCAGACACAAATTGCGCCCTCTCGTACCCAAATCTCCTACACGCATTCCTGCAAAATACCGAAGAAATTGGACATAAACGAGAAGGAGCCCCGCGTTCGGAGCTCCTTCACCTTAACCAAAACAACTTGAACCAAAATCTTCGTTGCGTTTACAGGGTATCGCGCCCTGCACATTAAAGACGCATTGGCTCTCTTTTTTGTTGCCTCGCCCTTTCCCAAAAGGTGCTAATGAATGTCAATGCACCCAACGGTGCGACACACCGAGGCTCAATGCCCAGTGAGAGCGCGGGCCCGAATTCCACTCTCCGCAGAGCAAAGCTGACCACCTCGGGTTCAAGTGCCGTTCGATGGCTCCATGAGCGCCGAGAGCCCAAGTTTGAATCGGCACCCAATCCTGACGTGAGGAGCCTAGAACATCCTTCTCCATCGGCAAGCCATTTCTCGAGATGCGTTCCACTTCTGTTTCAGACCGAAGCAATCGACTCCACTTGGCCTGAAGGCCGCCCCAAAAACTCCACTTCTTTCGGTTCCGACCATCTGCCCGACTGCCCATGCTCAACGAAACAGAGGCCATTTGCATGGCCCTGGCTTCTAACCCCAAAGGCAACGTATCCAACTCAACACCCAAGTCGTAGGTGCGCTGCACCCATTGTTCAACGCCCCCTTGCCCATCGGGCGCCAATGCAAAGGCGCTATCATCGATGTTCAGAATGTCCAATGTGAGGCACCGAAAACGACCCCATTGCGCCTCCAACTTCCATTGTTTGGATTCCGTGCGCCAGATGCTGCCCATGCTGGCAGACAATGCGGGCTGCACCGATGTCCCTGAAAACTGCGCCAGAGAGGATCCCGCAGCATCGGCAATTTGATGCCAACCGGTAACGGCAATGCCTGTGATGATGGTGGGCTTTAGAACACCGCTCTTGACGCTCGGCCGGCTGCTCTCCTCTTGTTCAGGCGAAGTGCGAACCTCAAGCCCCAATGCAAGGGGAACGCCATCTACCGTAATGGAGTCTTGATTGCAGCAACGGGCCATGAATGGGGACACCACTGCCAAGAAAAACAAGATCCAGCGCGCTTTCATCCGGCCTTCAAATTCAGCTCCAAAGAGGGAACTGACAATTTTATTTGTCGTGGGGACTTAATGGCCACCACCAGAAGGAAGCGTCAACGGAAGGGTCAGGGTGGGTTGCTTTGGGCCCTCCTCCTCTTCTTCACCCTTCTCCGGATTCGAAATGGCCTCGGGGGCTTGGACATCCGTCGGGGACGCCTCTTTCGAGCCTGTCTCAGCTTCTGAATCAAAAGCTTCCTCTGTCGTCTCCAAGGGATTGGACATCTCCACGGCTTCGACTTCGACTTCTTTGCCGGATACCATTTCTGTCTGCAGCGGAGGCGCAGAAGACAGTGGCGTTGCCCCTGAAATTTCACTCGAGCTTGGTGATACTGCAGTTTCAATCGTCTTCTCCAAAGAAGTAACCTGCACATCAGGTGCGGATTCCTCGGGCCCGATTTCCACTTCAGCATGCGCTGACCCATCCAAAGAGTTCGGCGCCTCGCCACCGTTAAATTTGGTCACTACAGCTTCTTCTATGTCACCTTGATCAGGTGCGACTTGCGGCTGCGCTGTCTGTTCTGGTGAGGCCTGCGGCTGAACAGAATTGACTTGATCTCCCTCCACAAATTGCAATCCACCCCACAAAACAACACCCAATGCCACTGCAATGCCCAGCTTGCCCCACGCGCCCACAGTTGCAGTCGCTGGCGCAAACAAGCCTTCGCGCGGTGCCGGTGCGGGCACAGAAGCTCCACTCAACATGGAACGGACTTGCGCATCAAAAGCAGCCTGACTGCCCTCTTTATTCTGGAACGTTTCTTTCATGGTGTATCGACCTCTTGATCTAGGCCCATGCTGGGTATAGACTTCGCTCTTGCCGAAAGGGTTGCAAGGACGTTCTGTAAATATTTTCTGGCCCGGCTCAATTGACTCTTGGACGTGTTCACATCCACACCCAGTTTATCCGCAATCTCCTGGTGCTTAAAGCCTTCAATCACATACATGCAAAAGACAGTGCGGTATCCCAAAGGCAGCTTCGATATGGCCAATTCCAACTCAGCGGCCGTGAACTCCGCATCGTTCTTGTTTTGAAGGTCCCCTGGTGTGGCATGCACCTCATCAATGTCATGATGGTGAGTGTGCTTGAGGTTTCGACGGTAATGGGTAATGGCTGTATTCACCACGATTCTCCGCATCCAACCTTCAAACGAAAAGTCATCTCGATAGCTCGAGATGTGCTTGAAAATCTTCACGAAACTGTCTTGAAGCACGTCTTCCGCATCTTCTCGGGCATTGGTATGCCGAATGGCTGTGGCAAAAAGCTGTCCGCTGAACCGCGCATACAAAGCACGCTGGGCAGAAGGCCGCTGCGCCTTGCACCCATCAATCAACTTCAACAACTCTTCTGACGAGGCCATCCTGAACGTAACGCGAATTTTGGTTGATTCGTTGCACGGAAAATCACCCCGAAAAACGGGCCAAGTCCAAATCCAGCCAATCCAAGGCTGCACCGTGGAAAATGGCGCTGCGCTGCGCTTCGGAAAGGTCCATTTCTGTTTCCAGATATCGGCCAAACTCCAAATCTCCAAGAGGGAAGGGATAGTCTGAACCCATGACCACTTTGTCGGCACCCTGCAACTCCAAGACATAATCCATGAGGCGCGCATCGTGCGTGATGCTGTCCACCCAAAACTTACCGACGTAAGACCTCGGGTTATTGGGGTTGTCGACCGCGACCAAGTCTGGACGACAACGCCAACCATGCTCAATTCGACCCAACGTGGCTAGGAATGCGCCCGATGCGTGACTGAACATGACACGCAACTTCGGATAACGATCGAAGATTCCAGAGAACACCATGGAGCAGGCCGCGCGCGAAGTTTCTGCCGGCATGCCCACTAGCCAAGGCAACCAATACTTGGTCATCATCTCCTTGCCCATCATGTCCCATGGATGCACCATAATGGCCAGCCCCAAACGCTCACAAGCTTCCCAAATGGGATTGAAACGAGGTTCAGACAAATTGTATCCATTGATGTTGGACCCGATTTGAATGCCGTGCAAGCCAATCTCCTTGCAACGTTCCAACTCTAAAAGGCTCAATTCCGTGTCTTGCATGGGCAGAGTACCCAGCCCCACATAGTGCTGCGGGTGATCCTGAACCGTGCGCGCAACGTCGTCATTAAGGAATTGCGCGATGTCCGCTGTGTCTTTTGGCTTGGCCCAATAGGCAAACAAAACAGGGATCGTGCAAATCACCTGCACCTGAACGCCCGATTTGGCGTATTCCTCGATTCGAATCTGGGGATCCCAACAATTGGCCATCACCTCTCGAAAAAAGCGATCTCCCTGCATCATGCGGGCTGCGCCTTCTCTGTGATGTTCAAGATGAATGAAAGACCCATACCCCAGCTTCCTGCTCCAGTCCGGCAGTTGCTTGGGCATAATGTGAGTGTGGGTATCGATCTTCAACATTGGAGGGGAAGTTAAGGTTGCGCAGACAGCCGAACGCGTCGAAGTTCGAGTCGATTCGTGGGACTCACTTGCCACCCTATGTAACGCCTGGAAACGAGGTGAAGCACCTCATCGTGCCAGAGTGGAATCAGCGGCGTTGACCCCATCACTTTGGCTTCAATTTTCCGGAGCAGGGCCTGACGCTCGAGAGGCTCTTGGACAGCCGACAATTCGCCCAACCAATCCTGCACATCCGGGTCTGAGTAATGCGTGTAGTTTGGACCATTCGGAGACCACTTGGTCGCATCGAACAGCCCGAGGAAATTCTCGGCATCGGGATAATCCGCCAACCATGACTTTCGAAACAGCGGCACCTGACCCTTGGCCACCCGCTCCGCATCCAGTGCACTGGGCGCCACATCAATGTCTACATCAACCCCCAAGGCAGCCCAAGTGTGTTGCAAAGCAGCGGCCAAATCCGCGGTGGCCGGCTTGGTTCCCAAGGTGAGGCCACCGAGTCGGTGCGTAGGGTCAATTCCCCATTTCGACAGCAAGCGCTTCGCCGAATCGAGGTCGAATTTCACACTGGGCAAGGGCGCCCGCGAAGGGCGATCAAACCCCGGCATACCCGGAGGAACAAATCCAACGGCTGGTGCGGCGCCATCTGCCCGCAACTCTCGTACCAATTGACGGCGATTCAAAGACAAACTCAAAGCCAACCGAACCTCGGCCGGCAACACACGAAAGCCCTGCTTTTCTAAAGCCATTGAATCCAAGAGAATCCCGATGTAATCTGTTTTCAAGTAAGGAGTCGAATGCTTTTCAAATCGATCCACCCACTGGGGTTTCCAATCCCCAGTTTCTGAAAAAAAGACGGACATCCATTCGGCGCTTGGTGCCGACACAAAGTCGTAATCCCCTTGCCTGAAGCCCAACATTTCGGCCCCCTCCTCTCGGTTAAATTCTACGCGAACTCCGTCGAGATAAGGCAACCGATGGCCGACACTGTCCCTCATCCAATAGTCAGGAAATGAATGCAGCACAAGGGCGGTTTCGGGCAGCCAACCTTTGAGGATGAAGGGGCCAGTGCCCAGGTCTTCGCGGTCCGGATCTCCGGATTTCCCGCCCCCGCTTAAGATGCTGGCCTGCGGTGTGGCCAGCAAACTGGCAAAAACAGGATTGGACTTCGATAAATGAAGGTGCAGGCTGTCGGAAGCCATGACCTCGACGCCGCCCTCACTCAAAAGGTCCTTCAAAACCCAACGGCCTGGCAAGGCGGCCTGGGAATCCAGCAATCGCGCAAAACTGGCCGCCACATCTTGGGCGGTTAAAGGCGTGCCGTTATGAAACCGGGCTTGTCTCAAACCAAAGGCGTAGCGCAGACCATCCTCGGAAACCGACCATGTTTCCGCCAATGCGGGCACCACACGAAGCTGAGCATCGAGCTCCAAGAGTCCCTCGTAGAGCTGATCCACCACCCACATGGTCTCCAGGTCGGTGGCTTTGGCTGGATCGAGAGAGCGAATCCCGTCGGAAGCGTTGTACGTCAGAAGAGACAGTGGCGATTCCGAAGGCCCGGGCAATGCACAAGCGTGGATCATCGCAAGGGCCAACACCATGGAAAGGGGCGCAAAACCAAAACGGCCTTTGTTCCGTGCAAACATGCGCAGAAGTTAAACTTCCGAGAGGGAGTGTGGTTGTACTATTTCAAGACATGAAATCCCCTTTGTCCACCCTTCTCTTGGCCTGTTCCCTTTGCGCCACCTTGTGCACACCACAAGCATCACATGCTCAGGACTTTACCCTGAGCGGGCGCGTGATCGATGCTGCCACAGGAGAATACATCCTTGGCGCAACCGTGATTGTGGACGGCGCCTCCATCGGCACAGCGACCAACACGTTTGGATTTTACAGCCTTTCGTTGCCCTCTGGGGCGACCCGACTCAACTTTTCGTTCATCGGCTACGAAACCAAGACAGAAACCATCCAAATGGAGGGAGACGCCACGTTGGACGTGGAGTTGGGCACCAATGTCGTTGCCGTTGCTGCCGCTGAGATCGAAGCCGACAAATCCGCCAATACAGAAAGCACCGATCTCGGCAAGGTCTCGGTGGGTGTAGAGACCATCAAATCACTCCCCGCATTGCTCGGAGAGGTGGACGTTTTGAAAGTGATTCAGTTTCTCCCGGGCATTCAAAGTGCCGGTGAAGGCAACAGCGGATTTTATGTTCGAGGAGGAGGGCCCGACCAAAATCTGGTTCTCGTCGATGACGCTGTCGTGTACAATGCCTCCCACTTATTTGGGTTTTTTAGTGTGTTCAATCCCGATGCGGTGAAAGACATTGATGTCACCAAAGGCACCATGCCCGCTCGCTTCGGAGGAAGGGTTTCTTCGGTTCTGGACATTGGTCTCAAAGAGGGCAATGCGCGTGAGCCCATTGTGAGTGGCGGCTTGGGACTCATTAGCTCAAGGTTGACTGTCGAGGCCCCGATTGTAGAAGACACAGCGAGCTTCATCATCAGTGGCCGGCGAACTTACATCGATGTACTGGCCAAGCCTTTTGTGAATCCCGAAAGCGCCTTTGCAGGCTCTGGCTACTATTTCTACGATTTAAACGCCAAAGTCAACTGGCGCGCTTCGCGGCGAAATCAATTCTACCTGAGTGGATACTTTGGACAGGATGTATTTGACTTCCGCTCGAGTGCAGCGGATTTCGGCAGCCGCATTCCTTGGGGCAATGCCACGGTGACCGGAAGATGGAACCACGTGATCAACGACAAGGCCTTTCTGACCACAACTGCCACGTACAGCGATTACGAATTCGCATTTGAAGCCCGTCAGGACAGCTTCATTTTTGGATTTAGAAGCGGCATCGACGACCGTGGCTTAAAGTCCAGACTCACCCTGTATCCAAATGTGCGCCACACCATTCGCGCCGGTGTGGAATACACCTATCACACTTTTCTTCCCACTGAATTTTACGCCAGCTCAAATGGAATCGACTTTGATTTGGGCGACGCCGTGCGCAACCGCAGCCATGAATTGGGTGTTTACATCGAAGACGAGTTTGACGTCACCGACGCCCTTCGAATCAATGCTGGCCTGAGGTACAGTGCCTTTATTCAAACCGGACCCTTTACTCGGTATATCCCGTCGACCGAGGACGACCCCTTGTCTGCGACCACCGCGCCCGAGGAAGTCGTCTACAAATCCGGCGACATTGTTTCTCAACACGGTGGGCTCGAGCCCCGACTTTCTTTTCGCCTCAAAACCGGCCCAAGAAGCTCCTTCAAGGCGGGCATTGGCCGCAACCTGCAATACATCCACCTCGCCTCTCTCTCTCCAACCTCCCTGCCAGGCGACATTTGGCTGCCCAGTTCTGACCGAGTAGACCCACAAGAGGGCACGCAAGTATCCGCTGGATGGTTTCGCGACTTTGGTGCCGATCGGAACATTGAATTCTCCCTCGAGGTTTACCACAAATGGCTCACCAACTTGGTGTCCTACCGCGAGGGCAGTAGCCCCCAAGACAACGTGAGGAACAACGTAGACAACAACCTCGTGTTCGGTCAAGGAACGAGCTACGGCGCAGAGTTTTTCCTGAAGAGACGCCGTGGAGAATGGACAGGATGGTTGGGCTACACTTGGAGCAAAACCGACCGCGAATTCGCCGACCTGAACAACGGCCTCCCCTTCCCTGCCCGGTACGACAGAAGGCACGATTTGAGCCTCATCCTAGAATGGACAGTCGATGACCGCTGGAAATTGGGAGGCACGTTCATCTACGGGACAGGCAACGCCATCACCGTCCCCGCCCAACGCTACTTTGTCGACGGTACGCTTCTCGACGTGTATGGACCGCGCAATGGATTCAGAATGCCCGCCTACCATCGAGCAGACATTGGCGCAACGCACACTCCCCGACCCAAAAAGGGAAAAGTGCGTCACGGACAATGGGTGTTTTCTGTCTTCAATCTCTATAACCGTCAGAATCCTTACTTCATTTACTTCGGCAACGATGGAGACCTCTCAGAAGGCACGTTGGACGTGCAGGCTTACCAAGTGAGCTTGTTCCCCATACTTCCCTCCGTGACCTGGAACTTCAAGTTCTAACTTCGCACCATGGGCGCGCTCGCGGCACTGAATCCATTTTTCTGGAAATACCGTGGAAGACTCGCATTGGGTTTTCTGTTTGTCTTTTTGACCAACGCCTTCTCTGTGTTCGCCCCTGTGGTGATTGGCGAAGGAATCAACGCACTGCAGGACGCTTACACGCGCTATCTCTCCCCACTTTCCGCAGGCGAAGACCCCAGCGTGGTATTTGATGGGTCGAGCATCGAACTTCCCGAGACCTTGAGCGCCATCGCTGCATGGATGGGCAGAACTGAAAGCGCTTTTGGCCCAATGGCCTCCAAGGACGACGTAATTGTGGCCATCTCCGCCATTGCGGCCCTGCAAGCGCTCTTGTACCTCTTGGCGTATTTCATGAAAGGGGTGTTTTCGTTCATGACCCGACAAACCATCATTGTGATGAGCCGGTTCATCGAATACGACCTCAAAGCCAGCATCTACGAACAATACCAGCGCCTTCCATTGGCCTTCTACAAACAGAACGCTACTGGAGACTTGATGAACCGGATTTCGGAAGACGTATCCAAAGTCAGAATGTACCTCGGCCCCGCGGTCATGTATGGGTTGACGTTGGTGACCATGATGTTCTTGACCGTGGGCGTCATGCTCAGAATCGACCCTGTGCTCACCATGTGGTCCCTTGCTCCTCTTCCCTTTATGAGCTTCGGCGTCTATCAAGTCAGCGCTCGGATTCATCAAAAGAGTGATGCCGTTCAAAAACAGCAAAGCCTGCTGAGTTCCATGGTGCAACAGGCCTATTCTGGCATTCGGGTCTTGGTGGCACACCGCAGAGAACACCGCGCAGAACAGCGGTTTGCGTCTCAGGCTGATCAATACAAAATGAGAACATTGGACTTGGTCAAAGTCGACGCTCTCTTCATGCCCATCATCGTAATGCTTGTGGGCTTGAGCACCATTCTGACCATTTATGTTGGGGGTCTTCGGGTCTTGTCTGGGGACCTTGAGTTGGGCCACATCTTTCAATTTGTTTTTTATGTCAATTTGCTGACATGGCCCTTTGCCTCTGTAGGATGGGTGACCTCTTTGGTGCAAAAAGCAGCGGCAAGTCAAGCCCGCATCAATGCCTTTTTGGAGGTTGAACCCGACATCAAAGACGGCGACTTTCCGAGCCGCCAATTGAAGGGGCGAATTGAATTCAAAAATGTGAGCCTGACCTATCCGGATTCAGGCATTGTGGCCCTCAAAAACGTCAGCTTTGCGCTGGAACCCGGACAAACCTTGGCTGTGATTGGCCGGACGGGCAGCGGAAAAAGCACCCTGGCCCAAATGATTGCACGGCTGTACGACCCAACCGAAGGCACCGTAGAAATCGATGGGACACCGCTGCCACATCACGCCCTGAAAGGGCTTCGATCTGCCATTGGCTATGTCCCACAGGATGTCTTTTTGTTTTCGGACTCTATCCGCGCCAACATCGCCTTTGGGGTCGACCACGCAGACCACGTCCAAGTGGAGCAAGCAGCGAAAGACGCCGATGTCCACGACAACATTGTGGGGTTTGCCGACGGCTACGAGACCCTTCTCGGCGAACGAGGCGTGAATTTGAGCGGTGGACAGAAACAACGGATTTCAATTGCCCGCGCCATTCTACGCGCGCCTCGCATCCTCATTTTTGACGATTGTCTCTCGGCTGTCGACTCCGAAACTGAAGCCAACATTTTAGGCAACTTGCGGCGCATCATGAAGGGCAGAACGTCCATTCTTGTGTCCCACCGGGTCTCCACGGTAAAGACTGCCGACCTCATTCTGGTGATCGATGAAGGACACATTGTTGAGCGTGGAAACCACGATGAACTCTTGGCCGCCAGAGGCCTCTATTCAGAGCTCAACCAGAGGCAACAAAGATCAGAAGCGGACGATTGAACGTCAGCAATTGTTGCCCAGCAGACTCAGGATAATCAGAAGGTCTGAGGACCCGACGTGCTGGTCGTAATTCAAGTCGGCCTCGAACCAACCGATGTCCCCAAAGAAATTCAAGAACCCCAGCAGGTCTTGAATGCTCACAACGTCGTCGTGATTCAGGTCACCCGGGCAACCACCATCGAGTTGCTCAAGGCCCAAGATGTAGCCATTGCAGTCGTTGTCCACCCCCGACAACGTGGGCTCTGCTCCAGGGTAAATGGTCGCGTCGAGATCATTGCAATCCGGACCCATTTGGTAAATGGCCGATGCTGGCGGAGTACAAGACTCGAAAACAGTTGACCCAGCCAAACCATCTCCGTCGAGGTCCAAGTAGAAAGGGATCGACTCCCCATCCTCATCTATGCTTTGATCACAATCGTTGTCCACCCCATCACACGCATCAAGCCGACCTGGATGAATGCTGGCGTCGTTGTCGTTGCAATCCCCACCAACGTGTGCGTAACCTGGAGCTGAATTGCATCCGTAGACTGCGCCATCGTAGACCCCGTATCCATCTCCATCGACATCGGGATAGTGCACCGCATTGTCCACCACATTCACAAACACGCGGTACGCATGGACGACACCACTGCCCGATGCTGTAACGGTCATCCCCTCGATACCGGACCAGCCAAAACCGGCGAAATCAACGGTATAGGTCCCGGGTCCCGGCAGGCTGTCGACCGACGCGTAGGTGACGTTGTCGGGCAAATGCAATGCCACAGGCCCCGAAATGCAGTCGTCCAACGTCACGAGAAGGTGAAGGGTGTCCGATGGGCACACCGCGGGAAATTCGGGCCACATCCGCATGAAGCTGGTCCGAATCAAAAACAAGCCTTCCGTTTGATCCGACACCGCAATGGTTCCCGACTTAAAATACGGATAGTTGCTCCAGCATCCTTCAAAACCGGGCCCATCCATCTCGGGCTGCGTATCGAAAAACGCCTTGGGAGACAACATTTGATCGGCTGCTTCGTCAAACTCAAACAACCTCCATCCATCGCGATAGTTGCTCTCGGAAACAAAGCCCCCCATGGTGTAGAGATTGTGATCGGTGGCCTCTGTGCCCAAATCCTCTGCTGAAACAAGTGAAGGATTATCCAAGTCTTCTATATCATAGACGTAGGTCGTGGTGCCCGAAACAAGCCCTTCTGTTTCATCCGACTCGTCTCCGAGCAAAAAATAGCGTTGGTCTTGGGTCATCCACCCCTGATGGATGTAGCCAAAGGGCATATGGCCTGCGGAGGACAATTCCTGTATGTCAGTGGGGTCGGTGACATCGAGAACGCGAAAAACACTCTCACAGCACACCAAAGCAATGCGATGCCCTTGGTACGCGATATCGGGGCCATTGTACATCACCACTTGGGCATCGTGAACGTACCCTTCACTCCAACTGCCCGCCAGAACCGGTGCCTCCGGGTTGGCAAAATTGTAGACCAGAAGCCCTTCAATCGCGTTGGGACCACAAACGAACACCAACGAATCTTCATTGGCCACAGCCACGTTGTGTGCCTTAGAAAAACCCGCCACCAGTGTATCGGTGGAAAAGGTGATGGGCGCAGCCATCGAAGTGAAATCACGCAACCGGGTCAAATCAAAGACCTGGAGCCGCGAGCTCACAGCTTCGCTGACCACCACCATGTGATGACCGACCACTTTGATGTCGCGCCACAAACTGTTGGCCAATCCTGTGGTACTCAAGTTCCCCACAATTCGCGGTGTCGTGGGGTTGGTCACCTCAATGATCCACGTGCCATCTCGCTTCCCGAGCAAGACATACTCTCGGTTGTCTTCTGGATCCGTCCAACCCCAAACATCATTGGCATTGAATCCGCCCGTATCCATGTTTGGAATTTGGGCCATCAATTCCACCTTTTCGCATGGCCATTGACCTTCGAGCCAACCGTTGATGCACTTGCCCTGAGCAACCACGTCCCCCATCAGCGCAAAGCATGCGCTGAGCAGAAAAAAGCGAGCAAGGAGGGAACAAAAAGCGTGCACAATGTGAATTCTCCCCTAAAGATACGAATTCATCGTCTATTTTACGCGTTTCGTCGAAATGGGCGCGCAAAACATCTGCGAACCCGGATGAACCGATTGTGACCTTTATCGGTTATCCCAAGGATGAAGGACGATGGCGGACCCGTGGTGTTCCCCAAAAGGGCATTGCTGACTGGCGCAACTGGACTGGTTGGAAAGGCACTCGTGGAGAAAATCCGGACGATGTCTCCCCAAACTGAAATCCACATCCTCACCCGGTCACCTGAGCCCTCCATTCAGATCGGACGTGACCACGTCAGGGCCTTCCAATGGGCCCCATCCAAAGGGCATATCGACCCCGCAGCCGTCGCAGGCGTAGACTGTGTTATCCACCTCGCTGGAGAAACTGTGGCGCAACGTTGGTCTCCCTCTGTTCGCAGCAACATCCGCACCAGCCGCATTGCCGCCCTCGATCTCATTCGATCGGAATGCGAGAAACAACAAACTGCCCCCCGGGTCCTTTCGGCGAGCGCCATCGGAGGCTACCCCTCGAACAACGCAGTGCAAAACGAGCAAAGCCAATTTGGAGAGGGATTCATAGAAGACGTGGTCAGAGACTGGGAGCAAGCCGTTCGCCAACTGGGCGAATTGGGTGGGGGAAACGTCTGCTTGCGCATTGGTTTGGTTCTTTCTCCTCATGGCGGCGTTCTGGAGCGCCTTCTCCCCTTGTACAAATTCGGACTAGGTTCTCCTTTGGCTCCAGGCACCCAATGGCAGAGTTGGATTCACATCCATGACCTCACAGATTTGTTTGTCCACGCCATGCTCCATCCAAAATGGTCCGGGGCATACAATGCCGTGAGCCCTTATCCTGTCCAACAAAAAGACTTTAGTCAAACTTTGGCCAAGGCCTTATCCCGCCCTCACTTTTTACCCGCCGTACCCCGACTCGCCTTGCAACTTCTGTTCGGCGAAGCGGCCCATGCCTTGTTGGCCTCCCACCGCATCTCACCCCAGCGCACACTGGCCTCGGGTTTTGTTTTTGAGCATCCTGAATTGGGTGGCGCACTGAACGCTCTCTTAAGTCCGAACCCTGAATCTGACATCCCAAACCGCAAAGCGACACATTAGCACCAAAAAAAATCGACATCGGCTTGAACAAGAGGTGGGCCTCGATGTTGTTATTCCGTCCCCGAACGAGGGGCTCATGATCAGTAAGGTGTTAATGATCACGTTTGATTTGCTGACGGCCTGGGCACAAACCCGGGCCGTCTCATTTTCCAGAAAATCGCATCCCCCTCTTGCATGAAACCCATTGTTCTCTTTTGGCACCGCCGGGACCTCCGAACCCACGACAATGTCGGACTGGCCGCGGCACTATCGTCTGGGCATCCCCTCGCTGGATTCTTTTGTTATGACCGCAGCATTCTGGACCTCCTTCCCTCTGAGGACCGCAGGGCTGGCTTCATTCACAACGAAATTCAGCGTGTCGGGGAAGAATACCGCAGTGCGGGCGGCACCCTCCTGACCCAGTATGGCACGCCGCTCGACACATTAAAGGACACGGTTAAGCGTCTGGCTGAGGATGGTTGGGTGGTGAAGGCCATTCATGCCAACCGCGATTACGCCCCTTATCCTGTGCGCCGAGACCAAGAAGTAGCCAACTGGTGCGTGACGAAGGACATCCAGTTTCAAACCCATGACGACCATGTGGTGATGCCGCCAGAGACCGTGCTCAAGGACGACGGACTGCCTTATACAGTCTTCACACCTTACAGCAAGAAGTGGCACAAAGCACTGGAAGCCGCCAAAAACGACCCGCTGGCAGAGGCAAAAGTGAATTTTTCTAATCGCCTTGCTCCACTCGCCTCTCCATGGGAAAACCGGCCCACTTTGACCGAAATGGGATTTGAATCGACTGCAGCCGATCCTTCGGGATGGTCTGCATTTGAGCTCAGGACACCCGACACTCGCGTGCTGGAGAAATACGCTGAACAACGAGACACACCGAGCATTGTCGGCACCGCACGCATGAGCCTGCACCTTCGTTTTGGCACAGTATCGGTTCGATCCTTGGCCAAAAAGGGATTCAAAACCAGCGAGAAGTGGCTCACCGAGCTGATTTGGAGGGAATTCTATCAAGCCATACTGCACCACTTCCCCCACAGTGCATCCGACGCCTTCCGCGCCAAATACGACCGCATCCCTTGGCGCCACGACGACGCCCATTTTGCTGCGTGGTGTGCGGGAAAGACCGGTTATCCAATGGTGGATGCGGGAATGAGGGAACTCAATGCCACAGGGTTCATGCACAACCGAGTCAGAATGGTGGTGGCCAGCTTTTTTTGCAAGCACTTGTTGCTGGACTGGCGTCTGGGAGAACGCTATTTCGCCGAAAAGTTGCTCGACTTTGAACTCGCCTCCAATGTGGGGGGATGGCAATGGGCGTCGGGCAGCGGATGTGATGCCGCGCCATACTTCCGGGTCTTCAACCCCGAGAGTCAACTCAAGAAATTTGACCCCACTGGCGCCTATGTCCGAAAATGGGTGCCCGAGTGGGGCACGCCGGCCTACCCCGCGCCCATTGTGGAGCACAAAATGGCACGTCAAAGGGCCATTGACACTTACAAAGCCGCCCTCGCTGGGGCCTAACTTCGGGGCATGGCCCTGAATTCGAAGCCTTCACATACAAATTCCCCCCTCCAGGGAATCAAGGTCTTGGAACTCGCCTCGGTCTTGGCTGGCCCTCTGGTCGGCACTTTTCTCGCCGAACTGGGTGCCACGGTCACCAAGGTAGAGCACCCCATCCAAGGCGATGTAACCCGATCGTGGCGCTCAAAAGCAGAGTCCAGCGTTGGCCCCTCTGCTTATTACGCCGCCGCCAACGGCCCGAAGCAAATATTGACGCTAGACTTGATGTCGAAGGCCGGCAAAGCCTCTTTGGAGACCGCCTTGGAAGAGACCGACATCCTGCTTCAAAATTTCAAAACAGCTTCCTTGGTTAAACTCGGGGTTGACCCAACAGAACTGGCCAAGAGGCACCCCCGCTTGATCCACCTTCACCTCAAGGGGTTCATGGACAACCCCGACAGGGGCGGGTATGACATGGTCGTTCAAGCCGAGACGGGATTCATGTCGCTCAATGCCCCACCCAACTCAGCTCCCTTTCGAATGCCTGTGGCCCTCATGGACATCTTGGCTGCCCATCAAATGCGTTCTGGCGTGTTGCTCGCCCTTTACGAGCGGGAAAAGACGGGACTGGGTGCCTATGTCGAGACTTGGTTGGACGCCTCGGGCTTCAGTGCCCTCGCCAATCGTGCAACAGAGCACCTGGTGGCCGGTCAATCGCCAAAGCCGCTGGGCGCACTGCACCCTCAGATCGCGCCCTACGGCGAAACGTTTCAATGCCGATGCGGGCAACACGTGGTCACGGCCATCGGCAACGACCGGCAATTTTCGCTGCTCTGCAAGCAGCTTGACCTGGCGAACCTGAGCGCCGACAAACGATTTAAGACCAATGCGCTACGCGTCGAAAACAGGAGCGTCCTGTTTGATCTGCTCGCCCCTGGATTTTCTCGATTCGATGCCTCGGAGCTAACCGAAAGCGCAATTCAACTGGGTGTCCCTTTGGGGCGATTGAAGTCTGTCGAAGAAGCCCTTTCCAGTACCACCGGCAAAGCCATGACCGCCGACTTCCATATCGAAGGCCATCCCGTCCGACACGTTCGTCAAGTGGCGTTTCAAGTTCACCGCAACGGCAACTTGACCACGTAATATTGGTCTTCTCCAATGGGCAATTTACCGGACCTCATCCACGGGTTCAGGGTTTTGAGCGCATTGTAGCTCGTCCCGGCGGACTTGGCGAATTCAGACAGGTCGTCCACGGCGTCCACCAAGACCGTATCGCGGCTCAACATGGGGGAATACCAATCGTCGGCACGCAGCCTAAACCCATGCGCTTCGGGTTGCTCCATGACTTGTTTTGTGGCGTACAATCGGTAAACATAGCGCGCTGTTTCGTCGTTGAGGACCAGGTCCCAGTAACTGTCCCCCTGCTGTTCATTCATCCGCCGGGACAAGCCAGACATGCCCATGTTGTAACTGGCTGCCGCCAAGATCCAATCTCCATAGCGCTCATGTGCCTTGTTTAAATAGGCACAAGCCGCACGTGTGGCTTTTTCCACATGATAACGCTCGTCGACATCTCGGTTCACCCTCAAACCAAATTCCTGAGCTGCCGGCTTCATGAATTGCCAAAACCCGCGCGCATCCGACGGAGACACCGCATTGGCCAACCCCGACTCAATCACTGAGAGGTATTTAAAGTCGACTGGAATGCCTGAATCCACCAAGATGGGTTCAATCAAAGGAAACCAACGCCCGCTCCGCTTGAGTGTCAATAAGCTGCTGCTGTGGCGAAACGTACCAATCAACAACTCCTTTTCCATCCGCTCCCGCACGCCCAAACGTCCCAAAGGCAGATCAACCCCTGCAAAGGAGGCCTCCTCGTTAATGCGGGGAGGAGACACTTGCTGAGGCGGTTGCTGATGTGCAGACCCTGCCCCATCGCACCCCTCAGGTTGCGTGCTGCTCACAGACAATGATGTGGCCAAAAAGACCACGGCCATGGCACAAAAACCCACTGTGAGGCGCACCAGAAAACGCGATGTATTCATTCAAAAGGAGAATCAAAATCGACCAACAAAGGCGCCTGCTCGTCCTTGGACGACAACAAGGGATTGGGCACGCCCCAATCAATGCCCAGCGCAGGGTCATTCCACAGCAAAGACCGCTCGTGTTTGGGACTGTAGATGTCGGTGCATTTGTAGCAAAATATCGTGTTGGGTTCTAAGGTCACAAAGCCGTGCGCGAAGCCAGGCGGAACCCAAAACTGCCAGCGGTTCTCTCCCGAGAGCATTGCCGTTTGGTGCTGACCATATGTCGGGCTGCTTTTGCGAAGATCCACAGCGACATCCAATGCAGACCCTTGCACCACACGGACCAGCTTTCCCTGTGCACGCTCCGGCACTTGAAAATGCAGCCCCCTCAGCACCCCAAGGCCAGAAACAGACTCGTTGTCCTGGACAAAACTGACGGAATGGCCTAGGGCCTCTTCGAAATGGGCATGCCGCCACGTTTCAGAAAAAACACCGCGATCGTCACCAAACTGCCGCGGGCGAATCATCAAAAGACCGTCAATGGGCCCGGACTGAACTTCAAGAGGATGGGCCATGTCAGTTGCTTCCTGAGACGATGCTCAACAGTGCAATAAAACTGCTGATGGTGGTAATCAAACTCAACACCGGGGTCAAATCGGCCAACACCTCATTGGCCAATTGCGGCAAGGGTTCCACATAAACGATGTCACCGGCTTGAACGGTGGTATTGGCGTACTGTAGCCCGTCGATGGTGGACAAATCAAATTGATGGATGGTTTGTCGCTCAGCCCCTCTTCGAATGAGCTTCACATTCCGCGCATCTCCCCTGCCGCGAATGCCGCCACTCAAAGCCAACACCTCAAGCAAGCTGGTATTGGGATTGACCAGCGTCACGACAGAAGCCACTCCAGCTTCTCCCGGAAAAACCAAAACACGTTGGTTGGTGACCTCAATGAGCGCCAGTGGGTCATTGTAATTCTCCGAATAGGCCTTTTCCAACGTGGTCTCCGCCTCCTTAATGGTGAGCCCGGCCAGAGAAACATCTCCCAATTCAGGCAGCTCAATGGTTCCATCGGGGCGCACTTCATAAACAAACCGATTGTTTTGGTTCATCATCTGCCCGTTCATGACGCCACCATTGCCCAAGTTGCCACCCGCGTTCGTTCCTGCAGTCATGGAAAGCAAACGTTCCCCTTTGTTGGCGTACAACTGAAAACTGATCAAATCGTTGGGTGCAATGCGATAGTTGACATCTCCAATGGGGTTGAAAGAATCAAAAGCATAGTCAGCAGGGGTTCGAAACATAATGTTCCGATTGATGGTGCACCCGCTACTCAAAACGCTCCCTGCCACCAGCAAAACCCAAATCCAAGAAACTTTTCGCGTCCACATGTGACAAAATTAAGCCTCCCCCCCTCTATGCGGCAGGAGGGTTTCCGAGATTGTCCAAGTATTTTCGACCACACATGGCCCTTGCTTCTGATTTGCTTCAAGAAGGCTCCACGCGGCTTCGCCCCTTGGAGCCTGCCGATATCGATGCCGTAATGTCTTGGGAAAATGATCCCGAGCATTGGATGGTCACGGGCACCTCTGCCCCTTTCTCACGGGCTGCACTTGAAGCCCATTGCATGGGACATCAGGACATATACAGCGCCGGGCAATTGCGCTGGATCATTGACGATTCAGGACAAACTGCAGGCGCAGTAGACCTGTACAACTTCTCAGCCCGCGACCGCAGGGCCGGAATGGGCATCCTGGTTTCCCCAGATCACCGAGGAAAAGGCATTGCGCAACGGGCATTGAACATTGCACTTCGCCATGCGACGCAAGCCTTGTTGCTGCGCAGTATGCATGCAGAAGTTCACGCCGATCATTCCGGAAGCCTTCACTTGTTCACCTCTGTGGGGTTCCAAAAGATTGGGGAATATCAAGACTGGACGCTCACTCCCTCGGGTTGGAACAACGTTGTGCTGTTTCAGAAAATCTTGACCCCTCCTGCGGAATGAAACGAAAAGCAACCCGATGGATCTTGGTCTTGGGCGCCTTGGGATTCGTGGCCGTTTGGCATGTATGGGGAACAGCTCTCCGCCCCAACACCCTTTCTTCGGACACACGTTTTGTCGTGGTCTCAGGCACACCTGTGGATTCTGTGCTGCATGCGTTGGCCACGCAAGGCCGAATCCAAAACCCGGGCTCCTTGAAACGGTACCTCAAGTGGCGCGGATGGACCCAAGATGGAGACCTCCGTCAGGGACGCTATTTGATTCCTGAGCATTTGGACAACCGAACCTTGGCCAACTTGTTGCGCTCGGGGTCCCGAGAAGCCGTGTCCTTGCAGTTCAACAGCGTGCGCCAACCCAGCGATCTCGCAAAGGCCATTGCGCCTCAGCTCGCCCTCGACAGCAGCAGCCTCATGGCCGCCATGAACGACCCCCTCCTTGCCGCGCGCCAGGGCGTCTCCTTGGACGGATTGCGCACCCGCTTTATCCCCAACACGTACGAAGTGTGGTATGACCTCTCCGCCCCAGACCTGGTGAAGAAGATGGCCAATGAATGGGCGCGGTGGTGGACAGAAGCACGCCGGGACAAAGCCGAAAAGTGGGGGTTGAGCCCCACTGAAGTGGGCATTTTGGCCTCCATTGTAAAGGCCGAAACAAGCAAAATGGACGAAGCGCCAACCGTGGCGGGCCTGTACCTCAATCGCCTCAAGCGCGGCATGAGGCTCCAAGCAGACCCAACCCTGATCTACGCATTGAAAGACCCCTCCATTCGGCGCGTCCTGAACGTGCACCGCAAGATTGACAGTCCCTACAATACCTACCTCAACAGCGGGTTGCCACCTGGGCCCATCAATTATCCCGAGCCCGGTTATTTGGAGGCCGTACTCAACGCCAAGGAGCACAATTACATTTTTATGTGTGCCCGCGAGGACTTTAGCGGATACCACGCGTTTGCCACGACCAACCGAGAGCATGAAAAGAATGCCCGACGTTACCGTCGTGCCCTCGATCGACAGGGTGTGTACCGATAACAGAGCGCTTCTCGCTTGCCTGCGTAATTTCGCGTCCGCATGAACAGAGGAGACACGTGGGCGCATCCTGTGCGCATCTTGATTTTGGGCCTCATGGGCTTGATGTTCAATGCCACCGCATGGGGCCAGTCCTGGCCAGAAGGGCTCTTGCGCAAACCCCAAGCCAGCGCCCAGCGTGTGGCCGATGGTGCCATCCAAGTCGATGGTCGCCTCGATGACGATGCATGGGCCAAAATTTTGCCAGAGACCGAACTGCGCGAATTCAAGCCCGTTCCTTTTTCTCTTCCCAAGCAAAACACAGAGGTGCGCTTCGCTTACGACGATCGCGCGCTCTACATCGGGGCTCGCATGTGGGACACTGCTCCAGACAGCATCTTGCACCAACTCATTCAACGCGATGGTGGCGGCAATACCGATGTCTTCGGCATTTGGTTCAACTGCTTCGACGATGGCGTGAATGGGGTGCGATTCTCCGTGACCCCCGACGGCGTGCAGTCCGACGAATTGCTGGCCAGTGACAATTCCGATGGCAGCTGGAATGCGGTGTGGTCTGCGGAATGCCGCATCGATAACGACGGCTGGGTCGCCGAATTGGCCCTCCCCTGGTCCGTGTTTAGGTTCAACGATTCAGGTGAAGCCCCACAAGTTTGGGGCATGAATTTCTACCGATACATCCGACGTTATCGTGCGGACTACGTGTGGCGCGCCATGGACCCAAACCAAGAAGGTCTCATGAATCAGGGCGGACTTTTAACCGGCATTCAAGGAATCACTCCCCCGCCTCGGTTTAGTCTGTATCCCTATGCCAGCACTTACGTGAACATGGAAGATGGGCAAACCGCTGTGGCCGTCAATGGCGGTCTTGACCTCAAAGTCGGCATGAGCGACGCGTTCACTTTGGACATGACCTTGGTGCCCGACTTTGGGCAAGTCGTGGCAGACAATCTGGTCTTGAACCTCACCCCTTACGAGGTCCAATTCAACGAAAACCGACAGTTTTTCACCGAAGGAACAGAGCTCTTTAACAAGACCGGCACCTTTTACAGTCGACGCGTGGGTGCAGGCGAGCAATTGCTCAATGCGTCCAAAGTCACCGGGCGTACATCAAGTGGAACCGGCTTGGGGCTGCTCAATGCGGTTTCCCAAGATGGCAACGGGTCACTCACCGACTTTTCAGTGGCTGTTGTCGACCAAAACCTACCCAACAATGGCTTTGTCTCGATTCAAAGTGGGCAGGTGGTGCGTGAAGGCGACCGCCGTGACGATTGGGTTGGCAGTGCCGCCTTCGAGGTTCGCGATTCACTGCAACGTTGGTCGCTCTACGGTCAAAGTGCAGTCAACCGCCGATCCGACATGAACAATGGCGAAGGGGAAGGACATTCTTGGTCACTGGAAGTCAGCCGAATCAAAGGGCGATTGCAGTGGACGGCTGGACATTACACCGAAACACCTGAATACGACCCCAACGCCATCGGCTTCCTCTCTGCGCCGAATGCCGCTGTGGATTATGCGAGGGTTGAGTACCGCATCCCTACCCCATTCAAGGCAGGCGGCATCGGGTTCAATAGAATGAGCTGGCAATTGGAGGTCGAAAGAGAGATGCTGCACACTCCAAGGTCTTTTGTAAGCCAGACGTACGACCTCGAGTGGCGCCTCTTTCTGGCCAGCTTTGATTTCATCAAAATTGGCGCCAGCACCATGCCTTATGACGGACGCGACTATTTCGCTCCGCGTCTTGAGGACCGGTTTTGGCGCGTCCCCAAATGGTGGTCTTGGGATGCTTTTGTGAGCACAGATTACCGAAGAGAGTTTGCCTTGGACATCGGCGGCTGGAGCGCAGGCGGACAATTGTACCCGGACTGGAAAGAACGAAATTTCAGGATTGAGCCCATTTGGCGACCCAACGACCATTTTAAGGTGAGCCATGTCTACAGCCACCAGGACAAATACAACGAAAGAGGCTGGTCTGGCTTAATTGACAACCTCCCCGACGGCACACCACTGCCCACAACGAGAAGTGTGTGGGCCAAACGAAACAACTACTCCCGCACCCACGTGCTGAACGCGTCTTACGTCCTAGACAATCGAAGGGGGATCACCTTTCGCCTCCGTCACTATTGGAGCCGTGTCGAAAATGGGCGTTTCTACTTTTTGGATAACGAGGGCCTGCTCGACCCCACCAACGACATTGGCTTGGACGACAGCGGAGAGTCGATGTACGACATCAGCTACAACGCCTGGTCCATTGACTGTGTCTACCGCTGGATTTTCGCTCCAGGAAGCGAGCTGTCTATCGTGTGGAAAAATCTACTCGAGAGCCAAGGCGACATGTTGCCCAGCACATACGCCGACAACCTAGAAGACGTGCTGCGTGTGCCCCACCGCAACAGCTTCTCGATCAAGGCCATTTACTTTTTGGACTACGCCGACATCACAGGCAGGCGGTGAAGTAAAAAAGCCAAGGCACCAGGAAACTCCATCAATCCTCTGGCCAAGTGAACGTCCGATGCCCCAAGTTTCCTGAGGCGTCTACAGCCCATACACGCACAGCTTGACCTGCAACCAAAATGCCGTCGGTCATGGGGTAGTGCAACACGCCCTTTTCAAAAGCCAATCGCATCCATTGGTCCCCACATCGGGCTTCCCAACTGGAGATGCCCGACAAATCATCCGCCACCTTCAGCTTGAGTGAACCGCCTTCAACCCGGGGCTCACCCAAAGTTGGAGGCACTGTATCCGGGCGGATTTCGAAGGTCCCAAAGCGATCCAGTTTAACCCCGATGTATCCTCCATGCTCGTCGGACACCCATGTACCATCCACCTCTCCGTTCTCGTCCAAAGCGCACAAAACCAGCGCCTCTCCTGACCCTTTCCACCGATTGGGGACGGGCAAAGACAGAGTGTAGTCCTTTCGGGTGATCCGGGCTTCGGACTGGACCTTGAAACGGCCACTGGAATCGTCTTCCAATGTGATGGCGACATCGCCATACAATGCGCCTGGAGGAAATTCTGCCGCCGCCCGTCCTTCTGTGATACGATGGCGCCGATTCCGGTCCAAAACTGGAAGAAACAAGCTGTCACTCTGGGGCGTCGCACTGTCGCCATACAGCCCCATTTGAACTTGTGTGAGGTTGCCCGCCATGTCCGATACGTGCACGTCGAGCAAGGCGGTGTCTCCGGCCGCAACTTCAAGCGGTTTCATGCTGCCAATCTGAGTATAAATATCAAGGCGATTTCCGGGCAAGCGATGCAATCTGTGCACCCTTGACCGCCTGTCCTGCCATGCAGCCAAATCGATGTGCGCCGAAACGTCCCCGTTGGTGGAGAAGCTCAAGGTGTCCATTCGATGACTGTATATGCGCGTACCATCGAGCCACACATCAAGGCCATACGGCCCATGAGAAAAGGGCTCCCCGTCCATGCGGTCAAACGCCTCCACACCCAATCGAAATGGACCTGCCACGTGAACACCGCCGCCGTATGCCGGGCCCCAGCGAAAACGACCCGACTCCCCTTCCACTCTTCCTCCCGCCACTGGCATGACCCAAACCCCTCTAAATTCAGGCGGCACGGCATCTTGAGTAACACCGGCTCCTTGCATGACCCAATGCAGCGGATTAATGGGCCATTGTGTCTTTTGGTCACGCACCTCAAAATGCAAATGCGGACCAAAACTGCGCCCTGAATTCCCACTCCATCCGATGGTGTCACCCGCCTCAAAAGCCAGCACCTCGTCTGGCGCACCATCAAAGCGCCATGACTCCTCGCTGTATTGTTTTTGCTTTAACCACGCTTCCACCTTTGGATGAAAAGCGGACAGATGGGCATACACCGTTGTCAAACCCTCTCCATTGAGATACAAGGCGCGTCCGTATCCCAAATGGGACACTTTTACCCTTCCAATTCTCCCGTCTTGCGCCGCCAGAACCGGCACACCTTCTCTTCCATCTGTCCGAATGTCCAGTCCGGTATGAAAATGTCCAGTTCGGATCTCCCCGAAATTCCCACTGAACCGCAAGGGGATACTCAAGGGAGAATGCAATGTATCTACCTGAGAATGAGCAGGTAGAAAGCCCGCCGCCCACAACATCATCCACACCAACACCCTCTTTCTCTTCTTGACTTCCTCACTCATACCCTGTCGCATGTTCGCAAATTACCCCACCGCAGTGAACGCCTGTCTGCCAATCCTTAAATTTGAGACTGTGGAAACGAACCAACCTTCGGAACAAGCTCTATTGAGCAACGTGCTTCAGGACATTCGAGAGAAGACAGCTCGGCTCATTGCCGAGCGCCAAAAACTCATCGATGACCGCGTGCAATTGACCCAACGCTTGCAAGATTTGGAAGCGAAATTGGAAGAACGCGATGCCCGCTTAGCGGAATTGGAATCCACGCCCCAACCCCAACCCACCCCTGTACCCTCTCCCGACCCTGTGGTCGGCGAGCGCATCCGTGCTCTCGTCGAAGAAATCGATGCCTGCATCGCTTTGATGCCCCACGCACGTGACATGGCCACAGCCGAATTGCTTTCCGCATGAACGAATCGGCCATTCAAGTCACCATCGCAGGCAGAACCTACCCACTCACTGTGGCAGAAGGTGAAGCCGTGCGTGTCCGCGAAGCCGCTGGCAAAATTGATGAGCTCGTTCAGCGCTTTCAGCGCGACTATGGCGTGTCAGATCGCCAAGACCTCATTGCCATGGCCGCTTTGCAATTGCTCAGCGACACACCCGCTGCGCCCAAAGACAAGGACAACGCCCACATCCCCGCAGAGGTATTCGACGGACTTGAAGAAATTCATTCGTTGCTCGCCCAAGCGGGCTTGACGCAAGAGGACGCAGGGGAAGACAACCCTTGACCCATGGAATTATTCCTCCCGTATATCATTGGCGGACTCGTCGGACTCCTCCTTGGAGCTGGACTGGCCTATGCCGCACTCAATGGCGCCCTAAAGGGCAAAGCTTCTGGCATCATCAAAGAAGCCGAGCAAAAAGGCGAAAACATCAAGGAAAAGAAAATCCTTCAAGCCAAAGAGAAGTTTTTGAAGCTCAAAGAAGAGCACAGCAAAGAGATCAAGTCTCGCAATGCTAAAGTTCAAAGCCTCGAAGACAAACTCAAGAATCAAGAGCGCAACCTGAAGCGCGACGAGCAACAAATCAAAGACCGTCGCAAGCGACTCGACCGGGATGAAGAAACGCTCAAAGCGAGACTGAGCGCCAGCGAAGCCAAGCAGAAGGAACTTGAAAAGGCGCAAGCCCAATCTGCAAAAATGCTCGCTGACGCCGCCGGCATGTCGGTGGAAACGGCCAAAGAAAAGCTCAAAGAACAGGTCATTGGTGACGCCAAAGCCATGGCGGCCCAAGAAGTGCAAGACATCTTGGACGAGGCCCGAAGCCGGGCCAATCAGGACGCCAAAAAAGTGGTCATTCAGACCATACAACGGGTAGCCACCGAGCACGCGGTCGAGAACAGTGTATCGGTATTCAACATTGGCAGCGACGACATCAAAGGGCGGATCATCGGCCGAGAAGGCCGGAACATTCGCGCCTTGGAAGCGGCCACGGGTGTAGAATTTATAGTGGACGATACGCCTGAAGCCATCATTCTGAGTTGCTTTGACCCCGTTCGCAGAGAAGTAGCGCGTTTGAGCCTTCACCAACTCGTAAGCGATGGTCGGATTCATCCGGCCCGCATCGAAGAAGTCGTGGCCAAGACCAAGAAGAAAATTGAAGAGGAAATCCTCCAAGTCGGAAAGCGCACGGTGATTGACTTGGGCATCCCCAACATGGCCAACGCTTTGATCCGCATGGTGGGCCGAATGAAGTACCGGTCCAGCTATGGACAAAACCTACTCCAGCACAGCCGAGAAGTGGCCAATCTGTGCGCCACCATGGCCGCTGAATTGGGCTTGGATACCAAAACCGCCAAGCGCGCCGGACTGCTCCACGACATCGGAAAAGTCAGCGACGAGGAGAGCGAGCTGCCACACGCCATTCTGGGCATGAAACTGGCTGAAAAGGCGGGGGAACGCCCCGATGTCTTGAACGCCATTGGTGCCCACCACGATGAAATCGAAATGACGTCATTGATTTCGCCCATTGTGCAAGTTTGCGATGCCATCTCCGGTGCAAGACCGGGCGCCCGAAGAGAAGTTGTAGAGAGCTACATCCAGCGCCTCAAAGACTTGGAGAACATTGCCCTCGAGCAACCCGGCGTTACCCAGAGCTATGCCATCCAAGCGGGCCGTGAACTCCGCGTGATGGTAGAGAGCGACCAAGTCAACGATGAGAAAGCAGAGCAAATCTCCTTCAACATCTCTCAGCGCATCATGAACGAAATGACCTACCCAGGTCAAGTCAAAGTGACCGTGATTCGGGAAACCCGAGCGGTGAGCGTGGCAAAATGAGCCCCTCCCCCAAGGGCCGATTCGGACAGTCTGTGCAATGGCAAACCCTGAGTGTCGGGGTTCAAGTGCTCATTCAACTGGCCTTTGTTCGGTATCTCGGGGAATACCTATCCAAAGCAGAATGGGGTCTTCTGGGCCTTGTACTGGCCTTTGCGGGGGTGATTGAAATCTTCGCGCAATTGGGTGTGGGCCCCTCTTTGATTCAACGAAAAAAGCTAACCCAACGCCAAGTCTCCTCGGCGTTCTGGTTCTCCCTGCTGCTCGGAGGGGCCTTTGCGGCCCTGGTCTATCTCGCGGCCCCGCATGTTTCTGCCTTTTATGGACGCCCCGAAATGGAGCCCTTGTTGCATTGGGTCGCACTGAGCTTTATTCTGGCGGCTTTTGCCTTGGTCCCCCGCTCCATGCTCATACGTCGCATGGATTTTCGCAGCCTCTTCTGGTCCTCTCTGGTGGCCATGACACTGGGCAATGGTGTGTTTGGCATTTGGGCAGCATCCAACGGATGGGGCGTGTTTGCGTACGTTGGGGCACTGCTCATCCAAAACGGAATTCTAGGCCTGAACTACTGGTGGCGATCGAAGCTGAAAGTCCAAATCAAGCCGCACATCGCAGAAGCGAAAACCATGCTCAAGTATGGGCTTTCCAGCACCGTCTTTAACCTGCTCAACTACATGGCGAGCAAAGCAGATCTATTTGTGCTTGGGCGCCTCCTTCCGGTCAGCCGTGCAGCAGAAGTCGGCGTGTATGAGCGCAGTGTTTACATGATGAACACGCCAGTGACCGTGCTCGGCAAACTCTCTGACAGCGTCCTGTTTAGCGGCATGAGCGGTGTTCAAGACGAAACCGAAAGACTCCGCAACATCTTCTACGGTGGAGCCTACCTCGTCACCGTTCTGGTCCTTCCCGGATCTGTCATTTTGGCCCTGTTTGCACCGGAAATCATCCAAGTCTTGGTTGGACCCAATTTGTTGAGTGCAGTGCCCATTGCCCGCATCCTGACCTTGGCCATCCTGTTCAGGAGTTGGATCAAAATTTGCGATGCCGTGGTCAGGGCAGTGGACGCCATTGCTTCGGCCGCTTTCATCAAAGCGGGATTCTGCATTTTGATTGCCGGATCGGCCTACCTCGGACTGACTTTAGGCTTGCGCTCCCTTGCGACAGGGATTGTCTTGGCCACCCTCCTCCAATTCTTGGCCATGATGACGTTGACCCAACGTCTGATTCAATTCAAGTGGCGTGTGCTGTTTTCATTGACCTTGCCTGGACTTCGACTCGGATTGGTCACACTTGTCGCCAGCTTGCCTGCGCTTCAACTCACCGAAGGCCATTGGCTCGTTCGCCTCGGACTGGGCCTGACCCTGTCCTTCCTACTCAGCTTTGCACTGGCGTGGTTCAGACCCGCAACGTTTCGCGCTGGGAACCAAGATTTGCTGGCTCAACTGGCTCAGCGTTTGCCATTTGCCCCCCTCAAGGCTCGATGGGGAAACCCAGGCAACATCGGTTGACGAGTCAGGGCTAATTTTGCCGCCGCTATGTGTCGCCGCTCCACTTCATTCTTGACTTCCATTGGTCTCCCTTTGACCCTCTTCATTTGGGCCTTAGGTGGTCTTGTTTGCGAGGCACAGGACAGTTTAACGGTCAGGGGCTGGCTACCACCCCATTACACCACACCGGCCAATGGCATGGGCCTGCAAATCCAAACCTCGCTAGAGGGCATGTCTTGGGACAGCACTTGGCATCGGTTTGCCAGAGTCGACCCTGTGGCTGCATGGTCAAAAGGCCCGCTTGGCCAAGCGCAAATTCAAACGCAATGGCCCCGCTTAGGAGACAGCTTAACCGTGGTGGTCTCCGCGGACTCAACAGGCCTCAACTGGCGGACCTCAAACGACACGTTGGTGGCGGCTTGGTCCAGCCCAACTGAGGGATGTTTCCCTGTTACACCCCATGCCAACTCCGTCAATTTCGCGGCGCTCTTACAGAACATACCCTTTGAATCTAAACGGGAAGATATTTCATTGCAATGGATTCAAGGTCAATGTTTAAGCACCAGTTCATTAAAGTTAATACTTGGCTCATTTGACGACGAAAATCGACGGTTAACCTTGATCCGAAAAACGAACTTTCATGACCTCGAAGCTGTGGGGTCATTGGATCAGAATTTCACAACCTCCTACTACCGTGAGGCGTTCACTTTGTGGTGGACGCGTGAGCGGTGACCCGTTCACAAAATGGGAACAACTCCCCTTTCTGGTGACTGAACCAACACCGCGCTTCCCCTGTTTTCTACCCAACTTTACAGGACCATGTCCACCACCACTCAACTCCTCCACAATTTCTCCGCAGGGCCTTGCATTTTGCCTCAAAGCGTCCTGCAACAGGCCTCCGATGCCGTTCGCGAATTGGACGGATCCGGCCTCAGCCTGATCGAAATGTCGCACCGCAGCAAGGCGTTTGTTGCGGTGATGGAAGAGGCGCGCGCTTTGGTGCGCTCCGAGCTCAACTTGCCGGACCGGTATGAGGTCCTGTTTTTGCAAGGCGGTGCGAGCCTGGGGTTTTTGACGACCGCGCTGAATTTCACTCCCCACAACGGGAGCATGGACTATGCTGTCACCGGCACTTGGGCGAAAAAAGCACTGAAGGAAGCCAAAATGATGGGGCAAGCACAAGCCTTGACGTCAAGCGAGGACACCACATTTGATCGCATCCCAACGTTGCCAGCCACCTCCAATGCTAACGCGGTGCACATCACTACGAACAACACCATTTTTGGCACGCAATACGCGGGCGACCCCAGCATCGACAAACCGCTTGTGGCCGACATGAGCTCGGACATCTTCTCTCGCCCGATCGACATCGAACGATACGCCTGCATTTACGCCGGCGCGCAGAAGAACATGGGACCTGCGGGGACCGTGTTGTACATCTACGACAAGAATCAAGCAGGCAAAACTGGCCGCGACATCCCGAGCTATTTGGACTTGACTGTCCATGCCGATAAGGACAGCATGTTCAACACGCCGCCAGTCTTCGCGGTTTACACCAGCATGCTCACATTGCGCTGGCTAAAATCCGAAGGGGGTGTGGGTGAAATGCAAAAGCGCAACGCCGCCAAGGCCGACTGCATTTATTCCGAAATCGACCGCAATGCCCTGTTTTCAGGATTTGCTCAAGAATCCTCGCGCAGTGTCATGAATGCCACCTTTACTGCCAAGGACGAGGCCCACACGCCTTTGTTTTTAGATGCCTGTCAATCTGCTGGCATCAACGGCATCAAAGGACACCGTTCCATAGGCGGCTTCCGAGCTTCGATGTACAACGCTCTGCCCCTCAGCAGTGTTCAAGTGCTGGCGGACGTCATGAAAGAATTCGAACGCACCCACGGTTAACCCGCACTCTACCCCAGACCCCTCTCCGATGAAAGTTCTCGCCAACGACGGCATTTCTGCCAAAGCCAAGGCCCAATTGGAAGCCCAAGGCATCGAAGTCTCTACCGACCATGTAGAGCAAACCAACCTGATTGATACACTGAACGAAGTGGGCTATGCAGGAATTTTGGTGCGCAGTGCCACCAAAGTCAGGCAAGACATCATCGACGCTTGCCCCAACCTCAAGTTCATTGGTCGGGGCGGTGTCGGAATGGACAACATTGACGTTGAGTATGCCCGATCGCAAGGAAAGGTCGTTTTTAACACCCCTTCAGCCAGCTCACAAAGCGTAGCGGAACTCGTCATGGCCCATCTGTTCGCCATGTCACGCTCTTTGCACAAAAGCTATCGCGACATGCCTTCCCGCGGAGAGGCCGAATTCAAAACGCTCAAAAAAGCATTCGCAAAGGGAATCGAGCTCCGCGGCAAAACGCTGGGCATTGTCGGATTCGGACGCATTGGAACTGCAGTGGCCCAATACGCTCTTGGATGCGGCATGCATGTGATTGGTTCAGACCGCGTAGGCACCACCCGGACCGTTAAAATTCAAGTGCCTTTGGGAGGAACAGAAGTCCAGGAGATTGAGGTCAACGTCCCCCTTGTCCCATTGAGCGAATTGCTCCAAACTGCAGACGCCATCACCTTCCACGTCCCCGCCCAACCCGACGGCTCACCCGTTTTGGATGCAGCAGGCGTGGCCTCTATGAAAACTGGCGCCATGCTCGTGAATACCGCACGCGGCGGAACGGTGGACGAAGCTGCTGTTTCCAGTGCTGTGGCATCCGGGCATTTGCGGGCGGCGGCTTTGGATGTTTTTGTGGGAGAACCCACACCGAACCCAGAGGTGCTTCAGTCCGAAGGATTGGCGCTTACCCCTCACATCGGAGCGGCCACACTCGAAGCGCAAGACCGCATCGGAGACGAACTTGTCGAGCGCATTCTCGAATTGCGTTAATTTCCCTCACCGACCGGCATAACCGGTTTGGAGCTGCGTTCAATGATCACGAAGCCCGGACTCATTCACCCTTTTCAGGCCGTGCTGCCACCGCCTGACAAAGCCCACCTCGTCGCCACGAGAAGCTATCTCACGTACAGCGAATACGAGCTCAAAGACAAGCTCGCCCGCAACCCGTTTAGCTATCTGCACGTGATCCATCCCAGTGGAGAGCACGCACCACATGGCGCGGACATGTCTAACATCCGCTCGGCTTATCTGGCATTTTTGGAACGCGGCTGGTTGCAGCGCGATGATGAGCCGGCCTATTATGTCCTGCGTCAGTCCAGTGATTTGGGTGTGATTACCGGAATCCTCGGCACAGTTCCGGCGCTGGCTGCCAAGCACGGAACTGTAAAAGTTCATGAGTCCACACTCAGCGAGCGAGAGGTTTTGTTTGCGCAATATTTGGCGCAAGTGGGCCTCAATGCGGAGCCTACCCTACTGGCTCACGAGCCCAACGACAACATGAACGAAGCGATGAACAGCATCACTTCGCAACCGCCTCCCTACGATTTTACGACCGCCGATGGGGTCCGACATGCGCTGTGGCGCGCCTCTGGTACTCTGGCAGAACGCATTGCAAAGGCAACCTCCGAAATGGAAGCCCTTTACATTGCCGACGGCCACCACCGGGTGGCTTCGAGTCTTCGCCTGGCCGAAGCCAACCCCACAGTCGCAGCGGCTCAGTCCTTTATGACATTGCTTGTGCCAGGTGATCAGTTGGTCTTCAAAGGATACCACCGGGTCCTGCAAACCAATCAAGGAGACTGGGACATGGCGGCGTGCCTGGATCAAATGCGCGCACTGCCCGAGGTCACCTTATCTCCTGAATCGTCCGACGCCGCAAACCCCCATTGCATTCAACTCCGGGGCACGGTCAACCTGGATCTCCATGTTGACTTGGCTCCATTTGACTTGACTTTGCCTGAGTGGCTACAAGAATGTGTCTTTGGTCCTGTATTCGGCATTGAGACGCCACGCACAGACAGAAGGCTGCGCTACCTCACGGACGATCAATGGTCCAACCTTAAAAGCACCATTGGAGACGACCGGCTTGCCTTTGTGCTGCCGCCGCTGGACTTCGACGCGTTAAAATCTGTCGCCGACGCCGGCCGATTCATGCCCCCGAAAAGCACCTGGATCGCCCCCAAATTACGCAGTGGACTTGCCCTGTACGATTTCGGCCCAACCCCATAACTTCTGCCGACATGGGCAACATCGCAAACGCCTGGACCTCGGTTAGAGAGGAGGTCCCCGAAGAAGTCACCTTGGTCGCCGTAAGCAAGACCAAGCCAGTAGAAGCTGTGGTGGAAGCCTTCGGTGCTGGCGCACGTATGTTTGGCGAAAACAGGGTACAAGAATTGGTAGGCAAACACGAGAGCTTGACCCACAGTGATACAGGAAGACCCGCTGATTTTGAAGGGTTGGAGTGGCATCAAATTGGCACACTTCAGCGCAATAAAGTCAAGTACATCGCCCCTTTCGTTCATTTGATTCACGCGGTGGACCAACCCTCTCTGCTCGGCGAAATCAACAAGCGAGCCGGCCAACACCATCGGACTCAAAACGTGTTGCTTCAGGTACACATCGCAAAAGAGCAAACCAAATTCGGCTTCGCCCCAGAAGAATTGGGCCCGCTTTTAGACCGACTCGATGCTGGAGAATGGCCACATGTATCCATCCGAGGATTGATGGGCATGGCCACCTTCACTCCTGATCAAACTCAGGTGGGGCGAGAATTTTCTGATTTGCGCAGGCACTTTGAAGCCCATGGACTGGACAGAAAATGGGACACCCTCTCCATGGGGATGAGTGGCGATTGGCGCGTGGCAGTTAACGAAGGCAGCAACATGGTTCGCATCGGTAGCGCCATTTTTGGACAGCGATGAAGCCCTCCATGTTCCCCTATGAGCCTTGGTTTAGGGCATGGTTGATTTTGCTGCCCCTGGTCACCTATGGAAGCCACTACATCATTTTCAATGCCCGCCTTCGGGTCGCTCAACTCGCCAAAGACAGCCTCGATGTGCCCGACCCACAAGGCACGTGGGGCTACGCAGCGGCTTGCGGCCTGGCCTTTACCCTGCTCATGGTGGTCATTTCTCGACTCTGGGTGCAATCCACTGTCACTCCAGAGGAAAAACAGTGAGCCGTTCAGCTGTGGCGCATCAAACGGCCAACGTGTGGCTCTTTTTTGAAAGTGCCGAACGGCGCATGGAAAATCGCGTCAAGTCTACATCGGTCGACTGGCTCATGGCCAATTGTGCCAGAAGTCGCCCAACCAACGGACCGAATTTGAATCCGTGCCCACTGAATCCCGCGCCAACAATCATGCCGTCGGCAGTCCGGTCAAGAATAAAATCCCTATCCGCGGTTCCACTGTAGAAGCACACGTGCTCCCATGCCACATCTGCTTGCGCCAATTCGGGCAAGTGAGCTGCGAGGAAAGCCCGAGCATCGGACCGAAAAGAGGAAGTGACCTTGCGGTCATCTCCATCTGGGTGGCCCGGAGGCCCAGGGTGATGGTTCGCCACTTTAATTCGCCCGTCTTTGACTGTGGGAATGGCATAAAAACCACTGCCCAAATCACTAAAAACGGGAAGGTTCATCAGTCGATCTCCCAGAGCCTGCGCGTCGAAATACACCAGTTGCTGGCGCGTGACCTCCATTGGGACATTCAACCACCGTTGTGTCCATGCCCCTGAAGTCAGCACCACGGCATCGAATGGGTGCACCCCCTCGGCGCAACGAACCGAATTGGCTGTAACCTCCATGGCCTCGCCACGTCTTTTGACTTGTGCTTGTGCAAGCCATCCCGCCATCCCTTGCAAGACCACTTGAGGATCCAAAACGCCCCCCAATCGGTCGACTGTCGCTCGGTTCGCCCGAAACCCAGGCCACTCTTGGCTGACTGCTTTTGCGCCCAAACGGTCCGCCCTGAGCCCCAGATTTCGCATGGTCCTCCAACTTTCGAACGCATGCTGATCGGCCTCGATCCGTTCAACCAAGAGCTTCCCCGTTGGATGCAACAAAGGCCGCCCTAGGCGTACAGACCACTCCGACCAAAGTCTTCGACTTCGAACCGCCATGTTCACCAGCCCTTCGTCTTGGCCATAATGCACGCGAAAGCTGCGGCCCGTGTCCACCGAAGCGCCCGGTCCTGTGCCCATAGGGTGCGGATCGTACAAGGTCACACTTGCGCCCATCATTCGAAGATGTGCCGCGGTAAATGCGCCCATCACGCCACCGCCAACCACGGCTACATGTCGGCCTCCGCCTCCCTTTGGAACGGCCCTAAATGGTGATGCTAATCCGGTCATGACTGCGCTGATTCTTTGTGAGAGACCACGGGCAACTTGGCCAATTCCGCACCGAGAAATTCGGCAATGGCCCGCATGCCTTGTCGGGCATTTCCCGCTGCAGCTTCCGCCTTCTCATTGTAATTGGTGTTGATGTTGATGTCGTAGAAATGCAATTGTCCTTGGGCATTCGCTGCCGCCTCCATCGCCGCCACTTCCATGCCGACATCGCTCAAAAAAGCCTGACAGCGCTCGCGTTCTTCGGGATGGTGATCATCGAGTATCTCAAAACGACTCCGACCGTCTGCCGGACAAAACGACGACCCCACCTGACAAGCGTCCGAGGGGCACAACTCAAACCCTCCACCCGCATCAATGGAAACCGTGTAATAATGCTCACCTCCAATGAATTCCAGACGCAACACACGGCCTTCGGCTGGCTGGATGTACTCCTGTAGGACCACGGTTCCATCGAGTGTATATGACTCAAAATCCTGAGCCAACAACTCCAGTTCTTGGGCATTTCGGACAAGCGTCACACCCGTTCCCTTTCCACCCCGATTCGGCTTAACGATAAAAGGTCGATCCCAACGCGTTGCCGCAGAGCGAAGGGCTTGCACCCCTGTGGCCGCCACCGTATGCGGAGTTAAAAGGCCATGGTCGCGAAGGGCAATCACCTGCTCCACTTTGCTCACTTCAAGTGCAGTCGCCCTGCGGTTGTTCACCACCTTACGGCCATGTGCTTCTAACCAAGCCATGACACCGCGGGTGGCCTCCCACGCATAACGATGATCCCGTGTATGGCTGCTGGCACTCATCCGATTGTAGAAGACCCCTTCTGGCGGAATGGAGGACAGGTCCAACTCGACGTCGTCCAGAAACCACTCGTGAAACGGAACACCGAGTGCGTCGAGGTGCCGACGAAGTGGCTCTACCCAAGTTCCATTTTCGTGAAGTATGTGAACAGCTGGAGATGTAGAGCGAGCGGAGGAGAGAAGGGCAATCGGAGAAATCATGGTCAAAAATGTGAGGCAATAAAAAACCCGGCTTTGGGGCCGGGCGCTTCTGTCTTGAAAGGAAAATGGAATTAGAAGTCCATCGAGCATGACAGCACCGGGCCGGAAAACTCCGGACAACAGATGCAACAACATGTCTCAATCATGAACATGACACAAAGATACAGATTAATCACTACGAAAAAAACTTTCAACCCATTAATATGGGTCTACATCAATAATTACACGGATTGCCTTGTACGTATCCACCTGTTTGAACGCCGCAATGTCCTCCAAAAGGGCAGCCTTTACAGCAGAGGGCGCCGCCTCCCGCTCCACCTTCAACAACAAGTTCCTTTGGTACACGTCATTCACACGTGCTATGGGCGGCTCTTCCGGCCCCACCACTCGTCCGCCAAATCGACTGCGCAACCGGCCTGCCAAGGCAGCAGCTCCAGATCGAACCAAATGAGGATCGCGGTGCTTGAGCACCAAACGAACCAAACGCACCACGGGAGGATAGCCAAAGGCCTCTCGCTCTTGCATCTCCGCTTTGGACATCGAAATGGCATCGTGACGGACCACGTGATCAAATACCCAATGTTCTGGATCAAAGGTTTGAATCAAAACTCGCCCTTGTTCGGCTCGCCGCCCTGCACGACCCGCGACTTGTGTTAAAAGTTGAAAGGTCCGCTCCAACGCCCTAAAATCTGGATAGTGGAGCATCCTGTCGGCTTGTAGAATGCCCACAAGTCCCACCTTCTCGAAGTCCAGCCCTTTGGTCACCATTTGGGTCCCCACCAACACCTGCACCTTGCCTGACTCAAAATCGCGAATGATCCGTTCATGCCCGGTTCGGGTCCTTGTGGTGTCCAGGTCCATTCGCGCGGTGGATATGCCCTCAAAGTGCGCGGCAATTTCCTCTTCAATTCGCTCGGTCCCGAGTCCCTTGGCTTGAACCTCTTCGCTTCCACACCGAGGGCAGGTGGTCGGCTCCACCTCCCGATACCCGCAATAATGGCAATGCAAGTCCTTGAGGTATTTGTGGAGGGTCAAGGACACATCGCACCGGGCACATTCGGGCACCCATCCACACGTTCGACACTGTGTAACGGGCGCATATCCCCTGCGATTCTGGAACAGAATGGCTTGCTTTCCTTCTTCCAGCGTTTCGGCCAAAGCATCCAGCAGCGTCTTCGAAAAATGCCCCTCCATTGCGCGCTGTTTGTGGGCCTTCCTGAGGTCCACCAATTCAACCACCGGTAAAGAAGTTCCACCAAAGCGCTCTGAGAGCTCTACGCGAACCGCCTTGCCTGAATCCACAGCCCATCGCGACTCCAAGGATGGCGTAGCAGACCCCAACAAAACCGGTGCATTGTGAATCTTCCCCAACACCGCTGTGGCATCGCGCGCTTGATACCTCGGCGCGGGATCCTGCTGCTTGTAACTCGAGTCGTGTTCCTCGTCCACCACGATCAAGCCCAAATCGCGAAAAGGCAGAAAAATGGCACTTCGCGCCCCCACAAAAAGACGTCCCCTCCCCTGCTCTTGGGCGACCCGTCGGTACGTTGTCGTGCGCTCTCTTGGCGTAAACCGACTGTGATACACTTCCAATCGTTGGCCAAAGAACCGCCGTAAACGAACAATCAGTTGCGTGGTCAGCGCGATTTCCGGAACCAAAAACAAGGCGTCTTTGCCCGAAGCCAAAACCGACTCAATCAGGTGTGTGTAGACCTCGGTCTTGCCCGAACCAGTGACCCCCTCCAACAACACAATGCCCGATTCTGACAATCCCTTTTGAATGGCGGTCTTGGCGGTCTCTTGCGACGGGCTCAATTCCGCCAACTTCATGGGCAAATCATTGACCCCCATTGCCCAAGGGTCTTGATTGAATTTAAACACCAACCCCTTTTCCACCAGCTTTCGAAACAGCCCGGTGTCGACACCTTCTCTTTGGGTCAACTCTGAGAGGGGAACACCAGACCGACATTGGTCATGGGACAACAGCGCCATCATGGCCCTCGACTGCGAAGGAGCCCGGGCATCCAATCTGTCCAATTGCTCTTCGAGCCATCCTTCATCCTGGGAAGCGCGCTCCGACAGACGAACGACGGCCACCACCTTTCTGCCGGGGCCGCTCCTCATCTCTTCCGATGAATGCACCCATCCTGTCTCTACCAAAGGACGCAGAACCTGAGCCGGATCTTGAATGCCGAGCACATCTCCAACGTCCCGAAAGGTCATCCCCCCCCTCAATCTCAACGCCTCCACCACTTGAAACTCTCGGTCGTTCAGTTGCGTCTCATCGAGTTCTTCTGCCTCTGGGCCCAATTGAAGTTTGGTTTCACTCGCCAATCGCATTCCGGAAGGCAAGGCTGCAAGCGCCACCTCGCCCGGACCACAGCAATAATGACTGGACATCCAATCCCAGAATTTCAACGTCTCTATGGACAGCAAGGGTGTGGTGTCCAATAGCGAGACAAATGGCAAAGTGGCGTGCTCAGGTTTTCGCTCGTGCACCTCGCGTACCACAGCCGTATGCAGACGCTTCCCCCGCAGGGGCACAATCACCCGACACCCCACTTTGACACGTGTTCCTACCTCTTCGGGAACCGCATAAGTAAGCAAACCAGGCAAGGCCAACGGAAGAATAACATCCACGAACATCTCGACAACGAAAGTACCCGTTCCGATGGGGTTGTGACGAACATTCACAATGACATGAACCACAATGGTACATTGGTGGTTTTCTCATCATGCATCATCTGAACATTGGCGACCCCGCCCCCGCTTTTGAAGCGTTGGACCAAAACGACAAGCCGCATCGACTCGAAGATTACAAAGGGCACAAGCTCGCCCTTTACTTCTATCCAAAAGACAACACCCCCGGATGCAACAACCAAGCCTGCAGCTTAAGGGATGGGATGGCACAATTGGAATCCAGCAACATCAAAGTGCTCGGCGTGAGCATCAACCACGCCCAATCACACTTGAAATTCATCAGCAAGTTTGAATTGCCTTTTGACCTTTTGGTCGACGAGGATCATGCACTGCAAGACCTTTATGGGGTCTGGGGGCTCAAGAAATTCATGGGACGCGAATACGACGGAACCCACCGCACCACATTTTGCATCGACGAAGAGGGCAACATTACCGCCATCATCAGAAAACCCAAGGTAAAAGCGCATGCCGAAGAGGTTTTGGCGGCTTTCGTTGGCGAAAGTTGACCCTCCGTGTACAAAAACACGTCACAACGTAAATCCCTTACGGAGCGGAGCTTCTACTTTGCTCTCGCTTCACTCGAAATAGACAGACATGGCTGCAGACAACAAGGATAAAATGAAAGCACTCCAACTCACGTTGGATCGCATTGACAAAACGTACGGCAAAGGAACCGTCATGAAGCTCGGAGACGAGGCTGTTGAGCGCATCGACTCCATCTCCTCTGGCTCTTTGAACTTAGACATCGCCCTGGGCATCGGTGGTTTTCCACGTGGCCGAGTCGTTGAAATTTATGGCCCGGAGAGTTCAGGTAAAACCACCTTGGCTACCCACGCCATCGCCGAAGCTCAGAAAGCGGGTGGCATTTGTGCCTTCATTGACGCCGAACACGCGTTCGACAAGTATTACGCAGAGAACCTCGGAGTGGACACCGAGAACCTCTTGATTTCGCAGCCCGACAATGGAGAACAAGCTCTGGAGATCGCCGACAACCTGATTCGATCCGGCGCCATCGATTTGATTGTCATTGACTCTGTCGCCGCATTGACGCCTCGGGCAGAGATCGAAGGTGAGATGGGAGACTCCTCAGTGGGACTTCAGGCCCGTTTGATGTCCAAGGCGCTGCGCAAGCTCACCTCCACCATCAACAAGACGGGATGCTGCTGCATCTTCATCAACCAGCTTCGCGAGAAGATTGGTGTCATGTTTGGCAACCCCGAGACGACAACAGGTGGAAACGCACTCAAATTTTACTCTTCTGTGCGGGTCGATATCCGCCGGAGCAGCCAGATTAAGGACGGCGATGTTGTCATGGGCAACCGCACCAAAGTGAAGATCGTCAAGAACAAAGTCGCACCTCCTTTCCGCCGTGCAGAGTTTGACATCATGTATGGAAAAGGCATCAGCCGAGTAGGCGAAGTCATTGACCTCGGTGTCGACCTCGGCATCATCAAAAAGTCGGGGTCTTGGTTCAGCTACGGAGAGACCCGCTTGGGACAAGGCCGCGATGCTGTCAAGAACTTGCTCTCGGACAACCCTGAACTCATGGAGGAGCTCGAAACAGGCATCAAGGCCAGTTTGGCTCCTGAAGTCGAGACCGAGGTCTTGGAGACAGAAGAGGCGTGACCACATCAATCGGACGTCTCGCGGCCTTTGCCGCATTGATCATTTCATTGGGGGGGTGCGTCACACCGGCGCCCCCCTCAGATGAAGCCTCTGTTCCCGTTCAAGACTCGTTGGCCTGGCTAAGCGACCAAATTCTGGCCAACCCAGCAGAAGCAAACGGCTACATTGAGCGCGGCCGATTCCAGCTGAGAGATGGAAATCGAAGTGCAGCCATGGAGGACTTCGCTTTGGCCATTAAAGCAGACTCTTCTCGATTGGACATTCGTCACCAACTGGGACAAATGCGCTTTGACATCCAAGATTTCGAAGGCGCGGTTCGAGAATGGGAAGCCACATTGAATACGGATGCGGATCATGTCCCCGCACTCCTATCATTGGCCAAAGTCGATCTGCTCCTCCGCGCATACGACCCTGCGCTCACTAAAATCAACCAAGCGTTGCGCGTCGACGACAAACTGGATGAGGCCTACTTCTTAAAAGGACGCTTGTACCTCGAGACACGCGATACAGTGACTGCCGTGAGTTCATTCCAAACCGCCATTGAAGTCAACCCTACCCGATACGACGCCTTCATACAATTGGGTCTTCTCTATGCATCTGCTCATGATGACCTGGCCCTCGAATACTTCAAGACAGCACGGGACATTCGGCCCAACAGTGTAGAAGCCTTGTATGATCAAGCCATATATCTTCAAGAGCACGGAAGTAACAAACCCGAGCGCTATCAGAACGCCTTGGACCTTTACGACCGCATTCTAAGCCTTGACGAAGCCAACGCGTCAGCCGCATTCAACAAGGGGTTTGTCTTTCTCGAGTACCTCAACCGATATGACAGCGCTGAATACTGGTTCAATGCAGCCATTATTCGGTTGCCATACTACCACCAGGCGCATTACAATCGCGGACTTTGTCTAGAAAGTCAAGGCCAAACATCTGCCGCGCTCGCAGCGTACAATACGGCCTTGGACCTGGAACCAGGGTATACCCCAGCCGCAGTGGCCAAGGGACGCGTCCTTTCCAATCCATGACCTGCATTTCGAAAAATGAAGACATGAAAAAGCCGGCTTCTGCCGGCTTTTTCATTGGAGGTTACCAGGGAATCACTTCACCTGGTCCACCACTGCCTTAAAGGCTTCAGGGTGGTTCAGCGCCAAATCAGCCAGCACCTTGCGGTTCAGCTCGATTCCAGCTTTGCTGCACTTGCCCATGAATTGAGAGTAACTCATGCCATGTTGGCGAGCTCCGGCGTTGATTCGTTGAATCCACAAGGAGCGAAATTGACGCTTCTTCAGCTTGCGGCCGACGTAAGCGTACTGGAGACCTTTCTCGACTGCGTTTTTCGCAACAGTCCAGACATTTTTGCGGGCACCGTAGTAGCCCTTTGCCATTTTCAAGATTTTCTTGCGGCGGGCACGGCTCGCGACGGCATTATTAGAACGAGGCATTGTTTATCGGGTTTGGCGGACAGCGGCCCACACTGATGGGCACTTTGGGGCTGGACGCCGGTTTTGATTTGTTTTCAGATGCCCAATTGGGTCTTAATGTTCGGCGTATCCGACTTGTGAACCAATCCAGACTGCGTCAAGTTGCGCTTCTGTTTTGTGCTCTTCTTTGTCAGGATGTGCGACTTGAACGCGTGCTTGCGCTTCAACTTTCCCGTTCCGGTCACGGTGAAGCGCTTTTTCGCGCTGCTTTTGGTCTTCATCTTCGGCATGTCGTCCGTATCTGGCGGTTCGGGTCTCCCCTCTCCAATTTTTTACTTTTTCGGGCGGATTGTGATGAACATCCGCTTTCCTTCCAACTTGGGCATCAACTCCACTGATCCTACGTCCTCGAGCTCTTGCGCAAAACGCAACAACAGGATTTCTCCTCTCTCCTTAAAGACAATCGATCTTCCGCGGAAGAATACGTGTGCCTTCAGTTTGTTGCCCTCCTCCAAAAACTTCCTGGCGTGCTTCACCTTGAAGTTGAAATCGTGGTCGTCCGTGTTCGGGCCGAACCGGATTTCCTTGAGGGTCACCTTTGACTGATTCGCTTTGATTTCCTTCTGCTTCTTCTTCTGGTCATACAGGAACTTCTGATAATTCAGAATTCTGCATACCGGAGGATCCGCTTTCGGAGAAATCTCCACGAGGTCCAACTCTTGGGCTTCAGCCATCTTAATGGCATCGTCCAATTCGACGATATCGGCATCGCCAATATTGTCTCCTACCAAACGCACTTGGGCAACCCGAATTTCTCGGTTCGTCCTATGCGGGTTCTTTTTGATCACCCGGGCGGGGCCTCGGGATCGTCTGCGTCGAATAGCGATGGTGCTATCAGTTTGGTTGTTCAATCATTTCATCTCCTCCTAGCATTTCCTCGACCTCGCTTTCAACTTGGTCGGCAAATGCCGAGATGCTCAAACCTCCTAAATCCCCTTCGCCTTGCTTTCGCACGGCAACGGTTCCTTGTTCGGCCTCATCTCCTCCCACAATCAGCATGTAAGGGACTTTTGCGAGTTCCGCTTCGCGGATCTTCTTCCCAACCTTTTCACTGCGGTCGTCAACGAGGGCGCGAATATCGCGATTTTGAAGGGATTTTGAAACTACTTGTGCGTAGTCGTTGTACTTGTCGCTAACAGGCAGGATTCGCGCCTGTTCTGGAGTGAGCCACAACGGGAATTTACCCGCGCAATGCTCAATTAGAATCGCAACAAATCGCTCCATAGAGCCAAAAGGCGCTCTGTGAATCATCACAGGACGGTGTTTGCTGTTGTCTGCTCCCACATATTCCAACTCAAACCGCTCTGGCAGATTGTAGTCGATTTGAACCGTGCCCAATTGCCATTTCCGTCCAATCGCGTCGCGGACCATGAAATCAAGTTTGGGACCGTAGAAAGCCGCTTCTCCCAATTCAGTAATGGTCTTGAGGCCTTTTTCCTGCGCCACTTCGGCGATGGCCTTTTCGGCCTTGTCCCAGTTTTCGTCTTCGCCGATGTACTTCTCCGGCGTTTCGGGATCCCGAAGCGAGACCTGCGCAACAAAGTCCACAAAGTCGAGCGTCTTGAAAATGTACAACACCAGGTCGATGACCTTGCCGACCTCCTCTTTGACCTGATCTACGGTGCAGAAAATGTGCGCATCGTCTTGAGTAAACCCACGAGCACGTGTTAGACCATGAAGCTCTCCACTCTGCTCATAACGGTAAACTGTTCCAAATTCAGCAAAGCGAACAGGAAGGTCCCGGTAACTGCGCGGACGGCTCTTGAAGATCTCACAATGGTGAGGGCAATTCATGGGCTTCAGCAAATACTCCTCGCCTTCGGCTGGCGTTTTGATGGGCTGGAAACTGTCTTCTCCGTACTTCTCGTAGTGACCACTGCACACATAAAGCTCCTTGTTGCCAATGTGCGGTGTGATCACCGACTCGTATCCCATTTTGCGCTGGGCATCTTTCAGGAATGATTCGAGCCGCATTCTCAGGTCTGCTCCTTTGGGCAGCCACAATGGCAAGCCCTGCCCCACCTTTTCGCTGAAGGTGAACAGGTCCAACTCTTTGCCCAATTTCCTGTGATCGCGAAGACGAGCCTGCTCAAGCAATTCGAGGTGCTCCGTTAGCTGCGCCTTTTTCGGGAATGCAATGCCATAAATCCGGGTGAGCTGCTTCTTTGACTCGTCGCCCTTCCAATACGCACCCGCAACAGCCAGCAATTTCACGGCCTTGATGTGACCGGTATGTGGAATGTGGGGACCACGGCACAAGTCGGTAAACCCGCCTTGGGTGTACAGGGTGATTGTTCCGTCTTCGAGATTCTCGAGCAAATCCAGCTTGTACTCATCTCCCTTTTCAGTGAAGTAGGCCACCGCTTCCGATTTGGACACCGGCTTGCGCACATATTCGCTTTTCTGCTTGGCCAATTCCAGCATTTTCTTTTCGACCACCGGGAAATCCTTGTCGCTGAATACGTGGTCGCCAAAATCGACATCGTAGTAGAACCCGCCCTCTACGGATGGACCGACCCAAAACTTGACCCCTGGGTACATCGATTCCAGCGCTTCTGCCATGAGGTGAGCTCCGCTGTGCCAGAACGTGCTTTGTGCATTTTCGTCGCCCCAAGTCAACAGCTTTAATGCCGAATCGCCTGTGAGCGGTCGTTGCGCGTCTTGCACTTCGCCATTGACTTCGGCTGCAAGCACGTTTCGGGCGAGGCCTTCGCTGATGCCACGTGCCACATCCATTGCGGTTGAGCCGTCTTCGGCTTGCCTCACGGAGCCATCAGGGAGAGTGATGTTGATCATTGGAACTGGATTGGCGGCAAAGATAATCCCCACCTCTCCCGTTTCGAAGTTCCAAAAGGATGTCAAATCCCGAGGCCACTGCGGACAACGGAATACCAACGGCCTCCCCTTTTGCATTGTACCCATAGAGACGAGGATCGCCCCCGTCCTGTCCCCAACTAAAACGTCCAATCATGGCACAACTTCCATCCTTTCCTCGCGCGGCTTTTGCACTGGCCATCGTGGCCTTACCGGCAGCCGCATTCGCTTCTCCGCAAGACCTTCGGGATTTCGACCACTTCATTCATCACGTGAGAATGGAGGCGAAAAGCGGAGTACCTGAGCGGATTCAAGACTGCTTCTCCGACCAAATTGTCGCAGAAGCCAACTGCAAACCTGTGGGGTTTGGAGAGTTGTTTGGTTCCGAGGCGACGCGATTCGGCTGGACACAAGTGGGCCGAGACATTGCTCGATTTGCCGATGGATTTGCGTTAATGGACCCCGACGGCACCATGGTCAACTTGCACGCCCGAGCCAGAGGACGGTCCCACCACCTCGACATTTTGGGCAATCGCGTCAAGCTGCGCCGTGAAGCGGGCAGCTCGGGAAGCATCATTGCCATGCTCGACCAAGGCTTACTTCCCGGAGAGATTGACCATACCCGCTGGACTGTGAGCCGTGACGAGGTGGAATGGACACCTGTTGTGGTCGAAGTCCCCGGCATCGGGAAAGTCCGCGGATACATCGGTTCCGACTACGTTCGACTCGGGAAATCGCAAGGTGACGTGACCCTAACCGCTCAGTATGACGGTCAACGGTGGGCCCTGACTGGCTACGAACGCCACAGACCTGAACTCGCCGTTACGCGCGTTTCTCCCACGCCTTAAGGTGCCAATGCACGTGAGCTTGGGCGCAATGTTCGCCTTGGGCGTCGTACAAATCAGAAACGAGGGTAACGCGTGCGACGCCCACCTCTTCCAACACGCCGGTGAGTCCTTCGACTTCCGGCGTGTTTCGCGAGGCCTTGGCGATGCAATTCCCTTTGGGCTTGGCTAAATAATCCACTTCAATCCGCGACATGATGATGCGATAGTCACGCATGCCTACGGCAATCATCACGGACGCACCCGAGGCAAACTCCAACGCTGTGGCAATGGCACAAGCGTGCATGCCCCCCAAGTGGTTACGATTGGAACGCCTCTCGGGAAGTCCGACTTCTACCGCGGCTGATGTGACTGCAGAAATCCGAATTCGGTGAGGCTGATTGAAGGGCAGCGCCATGCGCAAAAGCCGATCCAATGCTTTGGGACTCCCCTCCTTTGCCGCCAGTAAAGCAGCATCTGCGCGTTTTGCGACGTATGCGTTCATTTCCCCTCGGATTGAACAGGAAGGGCACCCGCCTCTTGAAGAACCCCTTGTATGTTGGGTTTGAAATAATGTGGACCCTTCATCACTTTGCCATCTGCGCGATAGATGGGCTGACCATCGGCCCCCAGCTTGGACATGTTTGAGTCCTGAATGGCTTGAAAAACATCGGCCATGACATCCTGCATGCCATGTGTGATGATCGTGCCACACAAGATGTACAACATGTCGCCCAACGCATCTGCCACCTCCACCATGTCCCCGGCTTTGACAGCCTCCAAGTACTCATCGTTCTCTTCGGCCATGAGCCGGTGGCGGAGGTCCATTTCCCCCTCCGGAATGTTCAATTTGGGCTGATTTTCCACCCGCATCCCAAAGGTGGAATGGAACCGCTCCACTGCATTCAATCCATCTTGTAAAGTCATGGGAACAAGATGGCCAACATCTTTTAACCGGCCCCGCTCTAACCACCCTCAGTCTCGGGTTTATTTTTGCAACCCGCGTTGGCTCACACGTGGAACACATATCGACAGCAATACTTCATGGAAAGTCAATCCCACCCCAGCTCGGTTGAGGCGCCACAAAATGGTCACCCCGACATTCAAGCGCTGACCGACCGCATCGTACAAGCCAGCGCTTTTGTGGACCCATTGCGTCACGAAGTCGGCAAGGTGGTCGTGGGGCAGAAAAACATGGTCGACACCTTGCTGATCGGATTGCTCGCAGATGGTCATGTTTTGCTCGAGGGCGTCCCAGGCCTGGCCAAAACCTTGGCGATTCACACCTTGAGTAAAGCCGTGGCTGTTGACTTTAACCGCATCCAATTCACACCAGACCTACTGCCTGCCGACGTTGTGGGCACCATGATCTACAACCAGAAAGAAGAAGCTTTTACGGTCAGCCGAGGCCCCATTTTTTCTCACTTCGTGTTGGCCGATGAGATCAACCGAGCCCCGGCCAAGGTCCAAAGCGCCTTGCTCGAGGCCATGCAAGAAAGACAGGTGACCATTGGAGCTGAGACCTTTCCTCTGCCACAGCCCTTTCTTGTTCTGGCGACACAAAACCCGGTGGAGCAAGAAGGCACTTACCCCTTGCCCGAGGCACAAGTCGACCGTTTTTTGCTCAAAACCGTGATTGACTACCCCACACCTGAGGACGAGCAACAAATACTTCGGTCGCAAGTCGCATCCGGACCCAAGCCCAAAGTGAATGCCGTGGTCAAGCCGGAGCAAATCCGAACCGCGAGAGAGCTGGTTCGCGAAGTTTACATGGACGAAAAAGTGGAACGCTACATCGTGAATTTGGTCCACGCCACACGCCGTCCAGAAAACCACGGTTTGGGGCACCTGTCACCACTGATCAGTTTCGGAGCCTCTCCCCGCGCATCCATTGGTTTGGCTATGGCGGGCAAAGCCCGTGCCTTCATGGCCCATCGGGGATATGTGATTCCTGAAGACATTCGCGCCGTAGCCATGGATGTGCTTCGCCACCGAATCGGACTCACCTTCGAGGCCGAAGCCGAGGAAATTCAGCAAGAGCAAATCGTAACCGAAATTCTCGACCAAGTTCAAGTTCCCTGACATGGAAGCGGCCGAGCTGATTCGACGCGTGCGCAGGGTAGAACTTCGCGCCAGAGGCCTGAGCAATCAAGTCTTCTCCGGTGAATACCACAGCGCGTTCAAGGGACGCGGAATGGCGTTCAGCGAGAACCGCGCATATCAGCACGGCGACGAAATCCGCACCATCGATTGGAATGTCACGGCGCGAATGCGGGCACCCTACGTTAAGGTGTTTCAAGAAGAAAGGGAGCTCACTGCCATGCTCCTCATCGATGTGAGCGCTTCAGGAAAAATCGGAAGTAGAGGTCTAACGAAGAGAGAACTTTCCGCAGAATTGGCGGCCGTTCTTGCCTTCTCGGCGGGCCAGAACAACGACAAAATTGGTGCCTTGCTGTTTTCCGATCGCGTAGAGAGGTTCATCCCCCCCAAAAAAGGCCGGAGTCACATTCTGCGCATCATCCGCGAGGTCATCGACATCGAACCCAAAGGGAAAGGAACAGACATAACCCAGGCGCTGGAGCACTTTGGCCGCGCCATGAAAAAGCGCACCATTGCTTTTTTGATCAGCGATCTCCAAGACCGCGGTTTCGAAGACATTCTCAAGAGAACGTCTCGGCGCCACGACCTTGTTGCGTTGCAAATCCACGACGCCATCGAAGGCCGAGCCACAAAACTGGGTTGGCTGGCTGGCTGGGACCCAGAATCCGCCACACTCAATCACATTGGAACGGGATCACTGCGTTGGAGAAAACGCTACGAAAAAGCGGTGCGCGAGCATCAAGAAGACATCGAAGGCTACATGAAACGCTCAGGCGTCGATCACGCCATGCTGCATACGGACCGGCCGTATGTGCAACCCCTCATGCAATTGTTTGATCGTCGTGGTTAAGCGTGGCTCATCCATCCTTGCCATCCTGTGGTGCTCTGCTTTGGGAATGGTTGCCCAAACCGCGGCCCTCACCCTCGCCATCGAGAAAGACAGCGTGGGCCTCGGGGAGCCTTTGACATTGACCCTGACTTCCGACGAACCTCTTTCGGGTGGTCAGCGCTGGCAATGGCCAGAACTGCAAAGCGGTGACACGTTGCCTCAGGGCTGGGAAATCCTTTCGGTGGGAGCCTTAGATAGCACTACTTCGCCGGACCTCGATGCCGGGATTCGCCGATCGCAAAGCATTGTTGTCTTGTCTTGGGACACTGGGCTTAAGGTGATTGAGCCCTTTCAATTGACAAGTGCCAGCGGTACAACATCGTCGAGCAGGCCCCAGCTGCTCCAGGTTGGGTTAGCCACATTAGAGTCCAACCCTGCGCCAAAGCCACTTCAGGGCTACCGCGCATTCGCTTGGACCTGGTGGGAGCGGATCTCGCGCGTACTGCCTTGGGTTCTCTCCATTCTGGCTGGAATCGGCCTTTTGTTTTGGGCCATTCGAAAATGGCGCCAACGCGAAATACCGCATCTCCCGACTGACAAGCCCGTGGTGCCATTGGAACCCGCGCACGTCTTGGCTTTGAGAATGTTGTATCGCCTAAAGGAGAATCAACCTTGGGCCAATGGAGATGGCAAGGAGACCCAAGCCCAGCTCTCGGAAGCGGTACGCCTTCATTTGCAAGGCACCTTTGGAGTGAAGGCACTGGAGCGCGCAACGGAAGAGCTCGCCGCACAATTGAACCAGAGCGCAACACGCGGCATCGAACCAGAAGATGTTCTGTGGCTCACGCGATTGCTGAGACAATCAGACCTGGTCAAGTTCGCGAAACAATCGATGGGCAACGATGCACACATGAACGCCGTGAATGGCGCCATTCACTGGGTAGAGCGCACACGCCCACAACCAGCGCCTTCCGAAGAGGAGTCCTCCCCCAATCAATCCACCATGGATCATGGGTAAAGCGTCCACCCAAGCCTTTTCCGCCCCTCGTGTGCGACAGGCCATCGTCCAATTGATGGCGTGGTCCATTTTGATGGTCAGTTTCCTCGCCTTCAATGGCCAGTACGAATGGGCGGACCCAACTGCCTTTTGGTGGGGCAGCTTGGTTGTTGCCTGGAGCGTTTGGCGTGTCATCCTACCCATTGCATCGCCCACCTTTCAAATCAACTTGAATCACCTGGACCTGCGCCCACCGAGACGAGACCAGTGGATCCCCCTGACGCCCGACTTCCTGCGCACCGTCGGAATGGGACTGTTGGTGGCGGTGGTCGCTCGGCCACAAAGCTCTTCCAGCATCGAGAACATGACCCGTGAGGGAATCGACATTGTGATGGCCATGGATGCCTCTGCCAGCATGTTGAGCAAGGATTTCCGGCCCAACCGGCTTGAAGCGGCCAAAGAAGTCGCCAAAGCTTTTGTGGAAGACCGGCCTTTTGACCGCGTTGGCGTGGTGGTTTACGAGGGAGAGAGCTTTACCCAGGTTCCCCTGACCACGGACCATAGAGTGGTGATCGACGGCTTAGACGCCCTCGAAACTGGACGCGTAGAAGGCGGCACTGCCATTGGCATGGGCCTGGCCACCGCGGTCAATCGCCTGCGCAAGAGCGACGCCAAGAGCAAGGTGGTCATTTTGATCACCGACGGAGAGAACAACGCAGGTCAAATCGAGCCACTCGATGCTGCCCAGCTTGCGCGACTCGAAGACATCCGTGTTTACACCGTTGGCGTTGGAACCGTGGGAAAGGCGAAAAGCCCGGTACGCCAACGACCAGATGGCAGCTACATCTATGACTGGGTAGAAGTCAACATCGATGAGGCCGCTCTCAAGGCCATTGCACAAGAAACCAGCGGACGCTACTTCCGTGCCACGAGCGGAGAGAAACTCAAAGAGATTTACGCGGAAATCGACATCCTCGAGAAAACGCGATTCAACGTCTTTCGTTACAATAAACGCACCGAAGAGTACCCCTTCTTAGGCTGGTTGGCCTTTCTATGTCTTGGCCTTGAAGCCGTTGTGCGTCACGTCTTTATTCGCAGTCTCCCGTGAAACATCTGACCACATACAAGGTGTTTGCCCACGTTACGGGTTTGATCCTGTTTGAAGTGGCCTTTTGGGCGGCTTTGGGCGGCTTGGCCATTTTGTTGAGAAAGGCCGCACCCCAGCTGGACCTTCATCAGCCCGAAGCGTGGCCGGTGCTCTTGCTCCCAGCCCTGGGATTGGCCCTGTTCGCTCGCCATTACCGATGGAAACAGCTCAGGATGACCTCTGTGGTGGATTTGAATTTGAGCGCCTCGTTGTGGCCCGATGCCCGCCCGCGTCGACACGTTTGGAAATTCTTGATCTGGAGAACGGCCATGGCCATCCTCGCTCTGGGCATGCTTGATCCCAAATGGGGAACCCGAATGGAAGAGGTGGAATCCGAGGGTGTGGACATTATGGTGGCCATGGACGTGAGCAAGTCCATGTTGACAGAGGACCTGAGCATGTCTCGTTTGGATCTGGCCAAGCGCACCATCGAGCGCATCGTCAAGCAACTTGATGGAGACCGTGTTGGCCTCGTCGTGTTTGCGGGGGACGCTTATGTGCAAGCTCCGCTGACCTTAGACTTGGCTGCAGTCAAGCTCTTTCTGGACGCTGCCAGCCCTGCATCCATTCCTCTGCAAGGCACAGCGGTAGGAAGGGCCATCGCCTTGTGCGCCGAGTCCTTTGATGCAGAAAGCCAAGCGAGTAAGGTCATTTTGATCATCACCGACGGAGAGAACCACGAAGACGACGCATTGGCGCGCGCCGCAGATGCTGCCAACGATGGCATTGCCGTCCACGCCATTGGCATGGCTTCGGACGCTGGCGGTCCGATTCCCGTGTACGACCGATATGGGCGGGCCAACGGTTACAAAACTGACGAAGCGGGCCAACCCATCGTGTCCACCTTGGACGAGCGCATGCTGGTGGCCATGGTTGAGGCAGGAAAGGGAACCTACGTTCGCGCCAACCAAGGCTACGTGGACCTCAATCCGTTCACCAACAGTTTAGAGGGACTGGACACCGCCCAAGGCTCGACTGTTTCTTACACCGATTACGAACACCAATACCCCCTGTTCTTTTTGATTGGACTGCTGCTGCTGATTGTCGAAGGCATCTGGCCCACCAAAGCGATTTCCCTTTCGAGACAACAAAGTGCTTCCATTGTGATCCTGCTGGCTTCGGGCTTGAGCTTGCAGGCCCAAATGCCTGCCCGTGGATCAAAAGCTCAAGCTGTGGCTGGGTCAGAAGCCATGGCCAAGCGGTCTTTTGTTGAAGCGGACAGTTTGTTTCGCGCTGCCGAAAGTTGGTCCGGCGGACCCGAAGGCCAAATGGCACTCAACAGAGGCATGGCGTTGGCTTCGGCCGGTCAAAATGACGAGGCATTGCGCGCCTTTCAAAACGCTGCATCGGCATCGTCTAACCCTCAACTTCAAGCCGATGCTTGGAACAATGTGGGCAACGTTCTCATGGGCAATCAAGACTTGGAGGGCGCCATTGGTGCTTACCAGCAGTCCCTTCGGCTGGACCCCGCAGATGCGGAAACGCGCTACAACCTGAATCTGGCTTACGCCATGAAGCAAGCGCAAGACCAGGAACAGGAAGGAGACCAGGAACAAGACGGAGACCAAGAACAGGACGGAGACCAAGAGCAGGACGGAGACCAAGAGCAAGAAGGGAACAAAGACGGCGAGGAGCAAAAAGAAGGGGACTCGGACAAAGAGAGCGAATCAGGAGAACAGAGTGGTTCCGAAGGAGGGGAAGACGAAAACCAACCTACTCAGCCAAGGCCAGGCGAAATCCAGCCGGAAGAAGCGGCGCGCATATTGGATATGCTTGAGAGAAGCGAAGCCACATTGCGTGCCAAATTGCAGGCTCAGGAGAATGCCAAACGGCGCAAAGCCAATCGGCAAAAAATTGAAAAAGACTGGTGATGTCAAGAGTAAAATGGTGGACCACGGCCCCTGCGGCCCTTTGGCGGACCTTGGCTTTCCTCCTGCTTTTGCTCCCTTCAGCCGCCATGGCGCAGGGGTTCTCTGTGACTGTAGACCGCAATCCCATCGTCGCCAATACGCCTTTCCGAATCACCTTCGAATTCAAAGATGTGCGCGTTGATTTTCAGGGTCCGCCGGCCATTGAAGGGCTTAGGTACCTCAACGGACCTTCCACTTCAAACAGCACCCAAATCATCAATGGCTCGCGATCATCGACCCGCAGCTTTACGTATACAGCTTCGGTGAATCGCGTAGGAACGCTGCGCATCCCTAAGGTCAGTTACAAGGTGGGAAAAACCACCTTAGCCTCGAAACCCATCACGCTGAAGGTCGTCAAAGCTGGCGACAAGAAGGAAGCGGGCTCTGCACAGTTTCAAGCTGTCATCGAGGTAGACAAGCCGCGCGTTTTCCTGGGCGAACCGGTGCGCGTTCAATACCGCATTTACAACCGTCTTGATGGTGTCGACATCCGCAACTACACATTTCCGGACCTCTCTGGCGCTTGGAAGGAGACGGTCGAAGGTGAAGACCCACGTTGGGAAAACACGGTGATTCGAGGCCAACGGTTTCAATTCGCGACCTTGAGAACCGACCTATTGTACCCAACGCAAACGGGGGAACTCGTTCTCAGTGGATTTGATGTGAATGCGCAAGCACGCATTTCATTTTTCAATTCTAGGCCCTTGAATTCGAGTGCTCAAACGGTCAAAATTCAGGTGGACCCGCTGCCCACCGTACCACCGGCCCCCTCTTTGGGTACGTTTGGCAACCTCAAAGTCCGCTGGGGAGCCGAGGGAAGCACGAGCACCAAAGTCAACGAAGCGGTCAACCTTTCCCTCGAATTCAATGGCAAAGGCAACTTGAGCCTAATCGGTGCGCCCGAGTTGGATTGGCCCACAGACCTAGAGGCCTTCGACCCAGAGATCAAGGACAGAATTCGCACAAACGTTTCCGGGCAGAAGGGAAAGCGAACCCTCACCTATCTGGTGATTCCTCGATCCGAAGGGGAATTTGACATCGCCCTTCCCGATCTGAGTTATTTCGACTTCGAAAAGGACCGATTCGTACGACTGTCTCCCCCTCCCATCCACTTGACTGTGGCCGCAGGAGACGAGACCAATGCCCCTGCATTTGGTTTCAACAGCAAGTCAGACGTCACCATCCTCACCCGAGACGTTCGTTTTATTCGCACGCAAACGGAATTGCGCCCTCGTTCCGGTCGCTTTTATGGCGGTGGACTCCATCGGTTGTTATGGGCGCTGCCACCCTTGGCTTTCTTGCTGCTCGCTTTTCTCAAACGGAAACGCGACCGAGGTGCACAGGATCCACGCGTGGCGCAGCGCAAGGCTGCGATGCGCAAAATGAAAACCGCCCTCACCAAAGCCAAATCTGGAGAATTGGACTTGGACGCTTTGGGCACGGCCGTTCATGACTTCCTCCAAGCGCGTCTTGACCTCTCCCAAAGTGAGGCCGACAGACAGCGCTATGCCCAAGCCCTTTATTCCCGGGGCGGTCACGATCTTGAAAACGCTTGGCTCGACATTGTGGACATTCTCGACAGGGGCCGCTTTGCGCCCGGTGCTCCTGAGCCCCGCGACTTGGCGACACAAATTGAACAGGCCATGAAAAGAATGGACGTCAGGTCCAAACCAATGTCCAAAAGCACCCTGCGTACGTTGGGCATTTTGATTTTGACTGGGCTTTCGCTGAACGCAAAAGCCTCTCCGGAACCCGCTGCCGCTTTAGAAGCTTTTCAAAGAGGCAATGCCGCCTACACCGCGGGAGATCCAGCTTTGGCCATTGAAGCGTACGAAGAAGCCGCTCAAGAATGGACTTCTTTCGAACTCGAATACAACCTTGGCGGGGCTCACTACAAGGCCGGCAACATTGGCTCCTGTATTCTGCACTACCAGCGCGCCCGCAGATTCCGACCCAACGATGACGACTTGAATGCCAATTTACTTTTGGCCCAAGGCGCTGTAATTGACCGCATGGAAGACATGCCCGAAATCGACTTCACCCCCCTTTGGAGAGAGCTGATTTCTGAGGAAAAACTCAGCGGCTGGATTGCCGCCTCTCTGTTCTTCTGGCTACTTGGCTTTGCACTGTTGGCGCTTCGCCTTTTCAGAACAGAAGTGGGCATCCGCCGAACCTTGGGCCTTACCGCCCCCCTGGTTCTTTTGGTGGCTTTGTCTTTGGGAATACTGAGTAAGCAAACCCATCAGCGCATCGTGGCAGAGGACGGTGCAGTCATCATGGTCCCGAGGGTGGAAGTCAAAAGTGCCCCAGCAGAAGGGGGCGAACAGCCCAACCTTTTCGTGTTGCACGAAGGAACTGTGGTCAAACTCATGAGAAATGAAGGTGAGTGGCGTCAGATCCGCCTCAGCAACGGCAACACCGGATGGGTAAAAGCCAAGGACCTCGCCTCGATTTGAACACAACCTTAACGAAAAGGTTGTATTCCCGTGCAACGGTTTTAAGGTTTCTGTTGTTTTTTCGCCGCCGAATGAGAAATGTACTCCTTCTTTCTACGTTTTTCTTGATGCTTGTTCAGCCTGCATTGGGCCAAAACGAGCACTTCAACTGGCTTGGCCTAGACGCCATGCCCATGCCGGAGGACAGCATTGAAATGGTCCCGTATAGTGGCGAAGCCAATGACTTTTCAGGCGGATACAATGTGGGAGACACCGTTGGAGACTTCCATTTGTGGACCCTCAACGGAGAGGAGTACCTCTTGTCTAACGAGGTTTCACCGGATAAGCCCACCATTATTTTTGACGGCTCAGCGAGTTGCATTCGTTTCCAGAACGATTGGAACCTTAACCTCTCGGGTGAGATTGTTGACTGGGTTTTGGGCCACATCAACGACTTCAATTGGATTCCAGTGTATGTAGCCGAAGCGCATGCCATCGATACCGAAAATTGCCCTTCCAATTGTCCTGACCTTCCCATTCAAGGACCCAACGGACAGTATCTCTGGCAGCACCAAACAGTTCAAGACAGGGTAGATGCTGCGCAAATGGTCATCGATGTCATGGGGCCAGGGACGCAAAATGGTTGGCATTTTCCTTTCGATGACATGCTCATCGACTCCCCCAACAACTTGATTTATTCTCACTTTTTCCTTCGACCTGCTGGATTGGCAGTCATCAATTGTGATGGAGTAGTGGTCACACGGGCCAACTGGTTCGGCTCCTTCCTTGGGGTGCAATCCAACCGTGAAATGCTCGAAGGCATGCTTGACCAGCCTACCGCCGAAGATGCGCAGTGCTTGTTGGTTACCGAGTCCCAATTCTTGTGCGACGAAAACGCACTCGACTCCGACAACGACGGCACTTGTGACGAGGCTGAATTGTTGTGGGGAACAGACCCCTTTAATCCATGTGACCTCACAGAGGAGGGCGCCGACGACACAGATGGAGATGGCCATTGCGACGCCTTAGAAGTCTTGTCGGGCACCGATATCAGTGACCCCTGTGACCCTTTAGGAGTGGACAGCGATGGCGACGGATTCTGCGACCTCGAGGAGGAGCTGATGGGGTCCAACCCTTTCAACCCTTGCTCGCCGGCCTCCTCAGATTTGGATGGTGACGGGTATTGCGACTCTGAAGAAGCCATCATGGGAACGGACGCCAATGACCCGTGCAGCCCAGACGGATTAGACTCCGACCTGGACGGCCTCTGCAATAGCCAGGAGATTGCTTCGGGAACGGACCCCAACAATACGTGCGACCCCTACGGAACAGACTCCGATGGCGACGGACTGTGTGATCAAGTTGAAGCGGTCATTGGAACATCGAGTTCAGATCCTTGTGAACCTTACAATCAAGACACAGACGAGGACGGTTTCTGTGACATCGAAGAGGACCTGTCGGGCTGGGACCCATTGAATGCATGCATCCCCAATGGTCTGGACCTCGATGGTGATGGATGGTGCACAGGGCTTGAAGAAGCCAACGGATGGAACGACCTAGATCCCTGTATGCCCATCACTTTGGACACCGATGAAGATGGTTGGTGTGACATCGAAGAAAACCTGATGGGCACGGACAATCTAGACCCTTGTTCTCCTGACGCCACAGACACCGACGGAGATGGCTTCTGCGACATTTTAGAAATTCTCAATGGCACTTCGCCCACAGAAGCCGATGCCACTTTGGGGCTCAATGCAATTCCCGAGTCCAACGTCTCGATTCAAGTCACCCAGAACGGGTTCGCTCTTAAAGGTGTTGACCCCCTCGGACAACGGTTCGAAATCAGAGATTTAACGGGCCGCCTCCTTGTTCAAGGACAGCTGAACGCCTTCAACACCTTGAGCATACCCAGTGGCATTTATGTCTTGACTGTTCCGCGCTTGGACTTCCAACGGAAGTTGATGTGGATGCCCTCATGATTTGAGACGGGCCGTTCGGTTGTTTCTTTGAGGCAACGCGTCTGACATGACCCATCGGTCCACCAATAGCCAGCCCTTCTCGCGTGTCGGTTCCGACATTTTGAAACTTGCACTCGCAGCAGCAGGCGTTCAAGGCGTAGCGCTGCTGGCTCTTCCCTTCCTCCAAAGGTATTTTTATACCCCCGAAGCTTTTGCAGACTTTGCGTTGTACTCGCAATTGGCGGGGCTTCTGGGTGCCGTTGCCACAGCCCGCATGGACTTGGCCGTGGTGCAGCACAAAACCCAACTTCTCGCCCGAGCCGCCCTCCAAAATGGACTTAAGGCACTCGCCTTGACCACCGCCGTTTCACTCGTTTTGGCCATTGGGCTCAAGTGGGGAGGCATGGAAATGGGCAAAGTACCTTACCTCTGGATTGCACTCCCTCTCGGCGTGACCAGCTTGGGCATGGGTGCTCTGTTCACAGCATGGCTGAGCCGAGACAAGGCCTTTGGCGCTGTGGCTCAATACAGAGCGATTGGCGGCACGACAGGAGAACTGCTTCGTTTTGCTACTGCACGCTTGGGACACACAGGACTCATCGTCGGCCGCGTGCTCGGACAATGGTTCACTGCACTTCTCGCGTGGCGTGCCTTTGGCAAGGACGCGTCCCCTTCTTTCCTCCCCTCTGCGGCCAATCGAAGGGAGGCCTGGGCCATGGACAAGGATTACCTGCGGTTCACCACCCCCTCTAACCTACTTGCCATGGCTGCCAATGCCTGCCTGGTCCTCTTTCTGTTCGAATGTGCTTCGCGTGACTTTGTAGGACAGGTGGGAACGGCTCTGGCTTATTTGACTGCGGCTTCTGGCTTGTTGATTCGGAGCGTCAACGACGTCTTTTTCCGGCACCTCAAAGACATCGCCCCAGCAGTACTTCCAGTCGTTTACATGCGATGGGCCTTGGGCATAGCTGCACTTACCGCAACTGGTTGCCTCGTGCTGTTTGCCATCCCCACCGAGATGGTCACGCATATGCTCGGGCACCAATGGTCGAACATGCTGCCCGCCATGCGGTGGCTCTCACTGTGGATGATTCCCTGGGTAGCCGCGTCTTCCCTGTCTGGGATTTTCCCGCACTTGCGACGTCAATCTTTGGCATTTGGCCTCGACGTTCTACACTTGATCCTGATTGTCGGATGGCTTTGGCTCAACTGGAGCCCGCTTGGCTCTGGAAACATGGCTTACGACAGCATGGACATCCTCAAGGAGTACGCGTGCATTCAAGCTGGCTTCTACACCCTGGCATTGGCACTGGGCTGGTCCGCTTGTATGCGCGGCGCCAAAACCCAAATGCCCAGCGTGCACTAGTGCACGTGAAGGTATTCTCCGGCCATACTCAACGCTTGTTCCGCACCGGGCAGCACTTCGACACGCAAGTACTCGTGGTGATGCACTTCGCTCGTCTCATCCTCGTGCGCATGATCATCGGTATGGGTTTCGAAGTGGATTTCACAACGGATTTCCTCAAAATGCAAGTTGCCGTCGAGGTAATACTCCAAACGCAGGACACCTTTTTGGCGCTCGTCGGAGCGCAAAATGAAATAAGACCCAGCGGTCCATTCTTTGCCTCCGAAGTAGGCAAACCGGCCGTCTTCATAAAAACGGAGACGCTGCGCGTTTTTGCTCTCGCTGTCTAGAATCCACTGACCGGAGAGCTGCTCTGGAAATGGCGCACCGTGTTCAGGATGAACCAACTCCGTGGGCTCCTGTCCCGTTGAGCCCCAACACGCAAGGCTGTCCGTCAAAAAAAAGGCCACAAGTGAGGCCAAGAAAAACGTTCGAATCATGGGGTAAAACTACCTCAAGAGGAGGTCGTAACTTTCTCGATTCTGAAGACTTCTTTCAGGCCACTTCAATTTTAAGTTTACCCGATGCGCGTATCCGTTCACACACTGCTTTTCCTGTTGGCTTTCTGCTTTGTTAGCCCCACTGCTTTTGGACAACTCGAGGGCAACGTAAACGACAACCCCTTTCGTCAGCTTTACGACGTGTTGCCGACGCCAAACAGTGTCCGCACCGCAAGCGGTGCTCCTGGACACGCATACTGGCAACAGCAAGTGGATTACGTCATGGACCTTCGGCTGAACGATGCAACACAACGCATCGACGGCAAGGAGACGATTACCTACATCAACAACTCCCCTGACGAACTCCGCTACCTCTGGTTGCAGCTGGATCAGAATGTTCGGGATTTGGACAGCGACAGCCACATGATCAAAGAAGGGTTCATGGAAGAGCGCATGACCTTTGAGCGGATCGAAAACATGGAGCCCGACTTCGACGGCGGATTCAAAATTGAAGCGGTCAAAGACGGAAGTGGGAAGGCCTTGGATTACACCATCAACCAAACCATGATGAGGGTGGACTTGCCCAAGGTATTGGCCCCTGGCGGAAAGTTCACCTTTCAAGTGAACTGGTGGTACAACATCAATGACCGCTTGGCCATTGGCGGAAGAAGCGGTTACGAGCATTTTGAAGAGGAAGACAACTACCTCTACACCATCGCTCAATTCTTCCCTCGACTCTGTGCTTACTACGACCGCATGGGGTGGCAAAACAAACAGTTCCTCGGCAACGGTGAATTCACCCTTGAGTTTGGCGATTACGACGTGAGCATTCAAGTCCCAAGCGATCACATTGTGGCCTCAACAGGTGTCCTTCAAAACCCCAAAGAAGTGCTCACAGCTGCCCAGCGCGCGCGATTGGAAGAGGCCAAGACATCGGAGAAGCCGGTGCTCATTGTAACGGAGGAAGAAGCACGTGAAAACGAAACAACGAAGGAGAAGGGCCTCAAGACCTGGCGTTTCAAAGCCGACAACGTACGCGACTTCGCCTTCGCATCAAGCCGGAAGTTCATGTGGGATGCCATGGGTGTTCCTCTAGAAACAAGCACACCTCTGGCCATGAGCTACTACCCGAAAGAGGGCAACCCTCTCTGGGAGCAGTACAGCACAGAAGCCGTTGCCCAGACCTTGGAAACCTATTCTGACTTTAGCGTTGAATACCCCTACCCGGTTGCCATTAGCGTCCACACCAAGTGGATTGGCATGGAGTACCCCATGATTTGCTTCAATGGAGGACGGCCTGAACCCGACGGAACGTACAGTGCCCGAACCAAGCACGGCATGGTCTCGGTGATCATCCACGAAGTGGGACACAACTTTTATCCCATGATCATCAACTCGGATGAGCGCCAATGGACATGGATGGACGAAGGCCTGAACACCTTCGTACAGTACCTCACCGAAAAAGAATTCGACCGCAATTACCCCACTCGACGCGGCCCAGCGAGGAAAATCACAGGGTACATGGGAGGAGACCCCAAGCGCATTTCGCCCATCATGACCAACTCGGAAAGCATCTTCCAATTTGGCCCAAATGCCTACGGCAAACCCGCTACTGCGCTCAACATCCTTCGCGAGTCAGTCATGGGACGCGAGCTGTTCGACTTCGCCTTTAAAGAGTATGGTCGCCGTTGGGCATTCAAGCGTCCCACGCCCGCAGACTTGTTCCGCACCATGGAAGACGCTTCCAGCGTAGACCTAGACTGGTTTTGGCGCGGTTGGTTCTACACCAATGACAAAGTGGACTTGTCCTTGAAGGACATTGAATGGTACCAAATCTCCTCGGGTGACCCCGATGTAGAAAAGGGATTGGACAAGGCGCGCAAGGACGATGCACCCATGGACATTTCACTTGAACGGGACCGCGAATTCATCGCAGAAAGCCGTTTGGAAAATCGGCCGGAGCTCAACGACCACTACACCACAGTGGACCCCTTTGAGGTCATGGAAATCGAACGCAACGAGTACCAAGAGTACCTCGCGGCTTTGGACGAGGATGAGCTCAAGCTGTTGTCTTCTGGGAAGCACTTTTACCAACTAACGGTAGAAAACCTCGGTGGCTTGGTCATGCCATTGGTCGTGGAGTTCACCTACACCGATGGCACTACGGATGTGCGACGGGTGCCCGTCGAAATCTGGAGGAAAGGCGGCTCGGAAGTCACCAAAGTGTTTGTGACACCGAAAGCAGCCACCAAGATCGTTTTGGATCCATTCCTCGAAATGGCCGATACCGACCTCACCAACAACGCATGGCCACGTCAATTGCGCCCCACGCGCATTGACCTGTACAACAACTCCACCAGCGGATACGGGCGCCAATCAGGCAATCCCATGCAACGGCGCCAAGACAATTTGGACTACATCGAGTCTCTCGACGAAGACTGATCTGGTCGCCAGAGGGCACTGGATCAAGGCTGATTCGCCCGGTCCAAGACCAACGCTTGCCGTGCCACGCTTCCCGCTTGGCGCGCACAGAAAATATAAGTTCCGTTGGGTGCCGCATTCAATTGAATGCGGCTGGCTCCTGCGGCACGGCCTTGCTGGACCCTGCGGCCGTTGATGTCCAGCAGCTCCCATTCAAAGCTGCCCTCCAAGCCACTCACGCGAAGCGAACCCGTGGTTGGATTGGGATGAACGTTCAATGGATCGGAGCCCAGACTTTCCTCCACATTGGTGACCAAAGACAAGGTATCGATGTCGTTGAGATCTAAAACGTACGCGTCACCAATTTGCCGCACCGCACCGTAGACTCGGTACACATCGCCTGGCGTGGGGCCATCTGCATCTTCGTCGCCGACAACATCGTCGACATCGACCCCGACAATGGTCAACGTCCCTGTTGCGTCGGACACCGACCATACATCGCCCTCTGGGGCTGTCATGACTGTGACTGGTCCCAGTCTAGCCCGGGTGCCCTCTAGACTTTCGTCCATCATCTCCTCTACCGTGACCTCCAGACCCAAGGGGGTCGCATTCCAAAAGTCCTCAAAAACGAAATCGGTGATGTCCATCATTTGCGTGTTTCCATCGACTTCGACAATGGTTCCCGTCAATTCCAACACATCCCCAACTTCAGGCTGCCTCGGAGCATCCCACCAAGGGGGATTGGGATCGATGAGCACGTTTGGGCCCATACACAACAAACCATTCCATGGGCCATAGTCATCTTGGATGTACCATACGTCACCGAAATAGACCGTTACTTTCCCCGATACTGTAACCTGTTCCCCCGCGTATGGACTGGATTCAGCCTCTCCTTGCACCTCAGCACACGTCAAAACTTGGGAATGAATGCCCAGAGCTGACCCAAGCATGACGGTCAAAATGGCAACAGGAAAACTGGATTGAAGTCTTTGCATGACCGCAATCTATGGAGTACCCACCAGTTCAACCTCTTTACAAGAACAGATGGTAAGGTGCGCTGCGGCAAAGGGTGACCTCCGCCCATTCTGTGCACTCAGGAAACACAATGATCAGACCACTGCACCGGCGCCGGGTCACGCTACCCACTCTACCTGTCCCGTAGCCACGTCGTAGACACCACCAACAATGGCAATCTTCCCATCGGCCTCGAGCTCGGCAAGGATGACACTCTCGCGCCGCAATGTGTCCATGGTCATCTTGACGTTGACCGCAGAACACTGGTCCAAATTCGTCAAAGTGGCCTCTGCTCCGGTTTCAGATTTGGTGGCCGTTACCGCAGGTTGAATTCGACCCAAAAGACCGGTAAGGTGTCCGTCTTCAAGTCCTGCCCATGCTCCCTTCACAGCACCACAACGGGTGTGCCCAAGCACAAGAATCGCCTTGCTCCCCGCATACTTGGTGGCGTATTCCAAGCTTGCAATCAAATCGGGAGAAGCCACATTGCCCGCCACCCTGGCCACAAACAAGTCACCAGACGCAGCGTCAAAAATCTGCTCCACAGGAGCACGGCTGTCGATGCATGACAACACCGCGGCATAAGGGTACTGTCCACCTGCCGCATCCTGAAGCAATTGTGCACGATTGCGACCATTGGTTTGATTCGACATAGAACGCTTCACTCCTGCCTTGAGGAGTTCTACCGCATTTTCTGGGCTCAAGGACTGCTGAAATTCAGCCCCAATTGCGCCTTCTAAGGCCAAGTAATTCTCTTGCATACCTAAAATTATTTCGCAAGTCTCACATTTGAAATGACCAAGGGCTTAAGTATTCCAAAGAATTCAAAACGACCTTGACCAACCGCACCGACGAAAGCGAAAACAAGACATCGCAGAGGTTGTTGTTTCGCTGACCTGTCATGAATTGTGCCCGATGGACGCCCAAAGACCTTCCAGAACCCAACTCCTTGAACACGCCAAAGACTTCATTGAAGACATGGCTTTGGATGCGCGCTGGGGACAAAGCAAACAAGACACAGAGCAGCGTTGGGCGCACATTCAACAGGACATTGAAGACACCGGAACCTATGCCCACACCAAAGAGGAACTGACTTTTGGTGCACAGTGGGCTTGGCGCAACAGCAATCGTTGCATCGGCAGACACATGTGGCGCTCATTAAACGTGAGAGATGCCCGAAGCGCACTTCATGCGGACGACATCATCCAAGCCTTGGGAGGCCACATTGAGGCCGCCTGGAATGGCGGCCAAATTCAGAGCCACATCACGATTTTTGCGCCGCGTCATCCCGAGCACACTCTCGAAGCGGACCCTGTGCGCATCGGCAACCAACAACTCACGCGTTACGCCGGTTTTAGACAAGCGGACGGAACCGTGGTAGGCGACCCCAATTCAGTCGCCCTGACGCAGCATCTCCAAGACAAAGGCTGGCGTGCCCCAAGCGCTCCCGGTGCATTTGTCCCCCTGCCCTGGTCCATTTGGACAAACGACCAAGAACATGCGCCCGTCGATGTTTTCGCTCAACGCCCTGACTGGCTCTATGAGGTTGAGCTGACCCACCCTGAGCTTGCCGATTTCAAAACCCTCGGTCTCAAATGGTACGCCGTCCCCTCCATCAGTGAAATGGCCCTTGTGATCGGCGGCATCACTTACCCCTGTGCGCCGTTCAATGGCTGGTACATGGGCACCGAAATCGGCGCGCGCAATCTGGCCGACGAAAACAGGTACCACGTGTTGCCCGACGTAGCCAAATGCTTGGGATTAACAACCTCATCGTCGCGTACCCTTTGGAAGGACAGGGCACTAATCGAGCTCAATAGAGCCGTTCTGCACAGTTTTGACCGCGCTGGAGTGACCATGGGCGACCACCACGAGCTCGGTGCGCAATTCGAGAAGTTTTGCCAAGTCGAGGAGAAGAATCACCGCCCCCTCACAGGCGATTGGCATTGGCTCACACCGCCCATCTCTGGCCCCACAACCCCGCAATTCCACCGCAAGTTTGACGGCCATGTTGTGCCCCACACCAACTACTTCTACCAATCGCCGCCCCCTACCGACAGGGCAGCGAGAGCGAAACAGCCTGAACCTTCCCACACGCCGCATGTGGACCCCTATCATTTGGGGCACCGCCACCCCACACCAAGTTGTCCCTTCGGACACGGATAAGTGACCTCCTCACTTTGGTGAAAAAGCCGGCACCTTCTCACATCTCAAACTTGACTTGGGAAAAGGAGCGCTCCAATCAAAGCTCAAATCGATCCCCTTGACGCGCAACGTGATGTCCCGCATCCTGGACTGATTGTGTGGCTTTGGAGTTTGGATCGAGTAACGCGTTGGTATGATTCAGGTGAATGAAGTACACCTTGTCTCGGTTCTCAGCCGACAGAGAGGCAAACTTGGACAAGCTTTCCAAAACGAACGGATGTGGGATTTCAGACATGTCTCGATGCCCACCCAACTCTTCTGCATCGTAAAAGGTGCCATCTAAAAAAGCGAAGTCCACAGAATCAATGGCGGCATTGATGTCTTGATTCCACACCGACCACTTGTCGATGTCGGGAATGAACAATGCCGACTTATTGGGGCCTTGAATGTGGTAACCCACCGTTTCCGAAAACTCATCCCGGTGGGGCACCAAAAAAGGCGTCACGTGCAGGTTTGGCCCGAGAACTTTCGTGCGACGGGCTTGAAGCCCCTCGAGCTGTATGTTGTTCAGGGTCACCAATTGTTGCCAAGGACCGTTGGTCTCCAAAAACCCCCGAAGCCGAGGCATAGCATGAACGGGCACCGAATTGGCCCCCATGGCCTCTCTCCCCAAAAAACCGAGTCCCGAATAGTGGCCAAGATGCGCGTGGGTCAGAAAAATGCCATCCGGCATCCCCACGTGGGCACCTGTTTCTTGGGACAATAAGAACGCCTGCCGGGTCAAATCTGGCGTTGCCTCGAACAAAAACTGACGGCCAAGTGCGCGGTCCACGATACCCAAACTCACCACCTGATGCGGCGTCGACGGACGTAAAAACAAATTGCGACAATCCGGGCGGTCGCAACCAATGTGAGGATACCCGCCGTCTTGCACATTGCCCAAAACGACCAGGCCCACCCCGTCGGCCTGCACGGTGGCACCTTGAGTTTGTGCGGACGTCCCTTGGGTGGCCACCGCGAGCGTCAACCAACAAATCAAATGGGCGGCCCATCGTCCTGTCCTTTCCATGGCCGGTAAAGTAGCACAAGGCGAACCGACCCTAAACCTGCGATCTCGCGTCATTATTCCACCACTTCCAGCACACTGGTCACCTTGCCGCCCCTTTCGTCCATGACGTGTATTTGATGGCGTCCCACATCAAAGAACACCTCGAGCGTATGATGCCCTCTGGTTTCCCCGAGGTATTGCTGGTTGTCGTGCCAAAATAGGGTGGCGTCTTCTCGGCTGTGCGCCACCTCCAAGACCATGCTTTGACGCTCCCCGTCCAAGTCCCTTGGGCGCTTGACCACATCGAAGCCTTCGGGGTAGACCCACTCCATGCGATGCCCATCCTCCACAGCAGCATCCACACACGCGTTAGACCAAGGCGGCATCGGCTCAAAACGGCCACCAGACTTGCGGTGGTACCACTGCATGGCGGGAGGGAGAACGACCCAAGACGTGTCCGTAAACGCCTCGGCACAACCGGAATGGACCCGCTTCCCCTCCGCGTTGAGCTGCACAGTCGTGCAAAACGTGCATGGACTGGGGACCCGACTGCCGACTTTGGTTGTCCTTGTGCTTCGGCAAAACGGTCCCTTTCCGTAACCTGTCGCCGCGCAGAGTGTGGCATCGATGCCGTCCAATTCCTCCACAGTCTGGGGAAAAGAAGACCCTTCGAAAGGAAGCTGATTGAGCACATTAAAAAACAAGGGAGCCGAACACTCCACGCCAATGAGGCCTGGTCGGCCTTCTTGGCTCGCATTTCCAGACCAAACCACCACCAACCATTGCCCATCCGAACCTGCCGCCCATGCATCGCGATGGCCATAACTCGTTCCAGTTTTCCAAAATACCGGGCGCTCCATCTGCCAATGCTTCCATGCCAAGGGGCGCTTCACATCCCGCATCATTTCCTTGACTTGGTGGGTGGTGACGGCGTCGAATCGCTCCGGTTTTTTGGCGGCATAGACGCGGCCAAGCGGATCCATAAGTGCCCCGGCATTTGCTGGAGTGAGCGAACTGAACATGGCTGTGTACGCCTCGGCAACCTGAAGTGGACGCACCTCAGCACTGCCCAGAATCAACGACAAACCGTAATGAAATGCATTCTCCTTTAAATCGCGCAACCCCAAGCCTTGCAGGGTCCCATGAAATTTTTGCAAGCCAAATGTGCGCAGCAACCGCACCGCCGGAACATTCAACGACGACACCAAAGCCTCCTTGACTGTGGGCGTCCCCCGGTAAATTCGGTCGAAATTTCGTGGCGTGAAATCTCCGATGCGCGTGGGGACATCTTCCAAAATGGCCTGAGGTGTCACGACCCCCTCCTGTATCGCAGCTGCATAGAGAAACGGCTTGAGAATGCTCCCGGTGGACCGAGGCTCCCGGAGCATATCAAACCCAGAACCCTCCTCGCCCGAAACGGCCGTGTTTCCGACATACGCCCTGATTTGTCCGGACTTCAACTCCACCACAACGGCCGAGGCATTGTGCACCTCATTGCCTTTCCAATGTGCCACATGGCTGTCGACCACATCTTGCACCCGGTTCTGCAATACCCCATCTAAAGTGGCATTGCATAACTGAGAAGGCATGACTTGGCATTGCCAATCCAGCAAATGCGGCGCCCTTCTCGGCAGCGCCAAAGGCTCCCTTGGCAAAGGCTCGCCTTTCGACAGTCGCCATGTGACCGAATCCAATGTCCCCTGATTGAGGAGACGATCGAGAAGCCGGTCACGCTTCTCGCGGAACTTGGTTTCGTTGCGGCCAGGCAGCACGGTGGAAGGGGCATTGGGCAACACCGCCAAGGCGGCGCACTCGCCCCAAGAAAGCAAATCGGAAGGCACACCGTAGTACCTCCAACTTGCCGCTTCTAGCCCGACGATATTGCCTCCAAATGGGGCATGCGCACAGTACAGTTGCAGAATCTCCTCTTTGCTTCTGCCCCATTCGAGCCGTGTCGCCTGGACCATTTCCAAGAGCTTCCGGGGCAACGAACGCGCCTTCTGCCCCCCGGACATGCGCACCACCTGCATGGTCAGTGTAGACGCCCCAGACACCACCCTTCTGGACCTTAAGTTTTGACGAATTGCCCTGCCTACAGCGAAGAGATCGACTCCACTGTGCTCCCAGAACCGCTGGTCCTCAAAGGCCACAAGCGAAGCGACGAATTTGTCGGGGATGTGGTCGGAAGGAGGAAATCTCCACTGCTCATCTGACGCAATTCTCGCACCCAATAGCACCCCCTCACGGTCGTTCAACACCGTGGAATACGGCGCGTCAAACAAGGGGAAGGTGACCGAGGCAGACCATCCCCACAACCCCACCGCGAAAAGACCCAGCAAAGCGAGCTGAAACCTGCGTTTGTGCCACAAATTTCTCACGGCGTTCTGACGGTCACCCATTGTCCTTTGGTGGACGCTTGAATGGCTCCGTTGTACATGGCTTCTGCATACACCGGAGGTGCGTAATAGTGACCAGGATAGGTTGCTACCACTTCAAAATTCAACACAATCGACCCCTTTGGACCCAACCTGAAATACGAGCTTACCCTGTCGTCGCGAATGTCTTGATAACCGACCTCAGTGGAGGTTTCGGCACCCTGCAAGCGCGCATTCGACAACTCCCACCCCGCTGGAACGAAATACGTTAGGGCCATCCTTTCAAGTGTCGAAAAATCGTCGAAACGAGCCGCCCGAACCTCTGCATACATCACGGAACCGGCCTTCACGTCTTCAATTTGTATTGGATCACCTTGGCTGTCCAAATACCTCACAGACACCGAAAGCCCCTCGGAATGGGCAGACTCCTCTCCAAACTTCTCTACAGCCGTTTGGGTAACGCTCACATAGAGTGGACTCTCCATGGCGTGCTCCAAGCCCAGGGTTTCCTCTCCTTCCAAAGTCCCCGCATCCACATTGAAAATCCGGTCTGATGTCGCCACTGCCGTCATGGAAGCGCCCAATCTAATGTCGGCCACCAAGGGGGCTGAATCGCCTTTCCCCAAGACCTCCGTCAACACCGACAACCCGTAGGCAATGTCCTGGGTGGATCTCCATCCCTTCCCCATGTCCTCGGCAAGTCCCATTGCCTGTGCCGCTGCGGCTTCAATCCTGCCCACTTTATGCAGCGCTTGCACCCACATTGCACGGTTTCTGAATCGCGAGGAGAAAGACCACCAGCGCTGTCTGCCCTCAAACTCGGGCAAGGAACTGTCCAGCATTTGATCGGCCAATTCCGTTTCACCCAACTCGGCATAGGCCGCCGCAAGCAACATGGCAGCCTCCCCGCTGAGTTGACTCAAGTTGCGCAAACGCGTCATGGCGCCCACCTCCTGCTGCCCCCCCGTGGCCAGGACAAACAATCGATACCCTTGGCCAAAGGTTCGCCAAGGCGAATCTGAATCGTACGACCAATTCCGCGCTTGCTTGCGCTCATACTGAATGTACCTGTCCAACATGCCTTGCGGAAGGACGTACCCTGCATCCTTCGCCTGAATCAAGAACTGCCCCACGTAAGACGAAACCCAAGCATTTGCACTCCGATTGCCTGGCCAGTATACAAAGCCACCATTGGCCAGCTGACGCTTGCTCAAGGTTTGAATCGCCTGTCGGATGTTGCCGCGTGTCTTCGCCTTCTCCTCTGCAGTCAGCGAGACCCAATGTTCCAAATTCAACTGCGCAAACCCCTTGGACGTGACCTGTTCTGAACAACCATGGGGGTAGCTGAGCAAAAGATCCATCTTGTCGTTGAGCTGAATGTCGGGCACCTTGGTCACGCTCACCTTGCACGTCCGCGATGCGGGAATGCCAAATGGAACCACGGACACATTTAGGGTGTCTTGAACCACATAACTCTGTGTTCTTCTGACCCGCAACATGGGATTTCGAATGGTCATCGCCACCTGGTCCTCTGCACTGCGTCTGCGCGAGGTGGCCACCACCTTTAATTGCACCCGTTCCACGTTTTCTCGAACCGTACCGGGAAAGAAGACCGTTTGCTGACCCATGGAAGAAAACGTGAGCGTTTGCTTGTCTTGAACCCAATCAAAACCTTCACTCTCGACAATCGACAGCGCAACCTCCTCGACACCCTCTTCCAAGGCAAAGACGGTGACGGGCACATCGATCCTTTCTCCGGGAGCCGCGAGCCGGGGAAGGGTCAATTGGACCATGAGGTCCTGCTTGACCTTGACATTGCCCTCGGCATGACCAGTTGCCCCATTTGATTCCGCGGCCACCACCATCACGCGAACGTTTCCGAGGTAATTCTGAATGCCCACTCTGTGTGTGGCTTGTCGCCCTGGCTCTAGCTTGAAAGGGCCCAGATGGCGGACAACAGGCCGAAAACGGTCTGCATCTTCAGCATTGTCCGCAGCAGCTTCACCATCTCCACCCACCGCAAGCACTTTCGCAATCTTGCCCGCAAATGCTTCGAGCACCCAAGAAAACATGTCCCAAGTGCGCACCCCCAAAGCCGCCCTTCGGGTAAAATGTGCCCACGGATCCGGCGTTGAAAAACGCGTGAGACCAAGCAAGCCCTCGTCGACCACGGCCAAGGTGTACTCCATGGGCTGTCCATTGGCTTCACTGACCGACACGGTAAGCGTTGAGTTCGGCTCTACCTCCTCCGGCAGATCGAGCTCTGGCACCAATCTCATCGCGGGATCCGCCACCTCGATGGGCACGATGCCGTACATGCGAAGAGGACGGTCATTGGCGCTGTTTCCGTGGGGCTGAATGACCAAGGCATGCAAGTAGCAATGGGGCGCCATCTCTGGCGTCAGTTGGACTTCTACTCGCGTGCTCCCCTCGGTCGTTGCCACCACCCAATCTTGAAGCTGCACACTCCCATTTTCGGCGCTGAGAATGAGCTTGCCCCCTGACGAAGAAGGCACTTCGACCACGGCCACATCGCCCACATTGTAGGTCGCTTTATCCAACGCAACCTCCACAACTTCTGAAGATGCATCGGCTCCATTTCCCGAGCCTGACCTCCGCCCATAGGCATGGTCAAAATGAACCACACGAGAACTGACATGGTGACCATCCTCGTCCGAAATCCGGATATAAATCCGGCCCCATTGCCCCTCATTCAAATTCACTGAAAATGAACCCTCACCTCTTGTCAAGTTCAATTGCTGAGTGGAAATCAACTCCTTGGTCGCACTGTTGAGCCGGGAGACTCGATTGGCCCCTTGCCTCCACCACCAAGTCCAATCCAAACGGAAAACTTCCACCTTGACTTTACCCGGCTTTAAGGCGCCATCCGGACCAATCCGGACCACCTCGATGGATTGCTCCGTTTCGGTCGTCCAATAGTCATATGCATTGGCGTCCGGCATCTTAAACCCGACGTAGGCAGAGAATGGCGCCACCCGAAAGCGCTGCGACGCAACACTGAATCGTCCCCCTGGCTCATATACCCTCGCCCGCGCGACCAATTCAAGCGGGCCCGGGTTGTTGCCCAGAAAGCCGGCAGGCCAAGCAACGTCGTCGACCCCGGTCGACCCCAACGCGCCTTCCACGTTGGGTTGAGACAAGCTCCCCGCCGATTTGGTGACATCGAAAAAACAAAAGCCCGGATACTCTTCTTTGAAACTCTGGTTGTCCTTTCTGAGCGTCCCCTTCAATGCGTAGTTCAAGCCACTGGCACTGGCACCCGTGAGCCACTCACTGCTGATTTGGAGATCCAAGGTGTTGTTGCTCCCATCGACAACTTCCTCTTCGCTGGTAATGGCGATGTCCAATCGATTGGGCTGTATGGTTTCAATGGACAGGGATTTCGCAAACGTGGCCGAGCCGACCTCCAATTTGGCCACCCATGTGCCTGTTGGTGCTTCTGAATCGGGCACAAAGTGCAGCGGGTGAATCGTCTTGACGCCTCGTTCAACGACCCTCCGAACCACCTCTTTGCCACGGGCATCCTTGACCGTAAGCACCATGGGGTGCGTTGGTGGCAACGGATTGTGACGATCGTCCAAAATGGCATCCAGGAACAAGGTGTCTCCTGGCCGCCACACACCGCGTTCGGCATACAACATGCACTGGACTCCCTTGGCCACATCGACGCCCTGAACATCAAACGAAGACAAGGACAGACTTGCTGCATTTTCCAACTTTACAAAGGCTTTTTGCCCGTTCCAAGAAGCCATTGCGAGAAAGGGCTTCCCGCCCTCAGCCACCAGACTGAGCGCTCCATTGGCATCGGTGGTGCCCCCTGCCACCACTTGGCCTTGGTAATTTAAAAGTTCGACTTCGGCTCCCGGGAGGACGTCTCCTTTCGAAATGTGGGTTGCGTATGCCCGCCATCCCGTTTCTCCGCCTTTGACAATCAAACCGACATCGGAAACCAATACATTCTTTGCGATGGTTCGCCGGCTGCCGTAGTAGGAGATGTGACACGGGTTTTCTCGCTCCTGATAGCGATACCCGCTGGGATACCGACTGCTTTGATAGCCACTGAACACATCTGCATCGTACGCCCAAACGCGATCATCTTGGGGCACATCACCTTCGCAGGGATAGCTCGAATACGCCGGCCGGAACCCGATTTCCACGCGGTAAATGGCACCCGGCGCCCGCTCCACGAGCTCCTCCAAATCAAGGGCGTAGTTCTCCCATTGGTTGCGAGCCGCACTTCCCAACTCGACACGCCGCTCGGCTACAGGCCTCGCCACACGGCGCAGGCGAGAATATCCAGAAAGGGCGTTGTCCTGAAAAAATTGATGCGTATTGCGCTCAAATACTTGGAACACCCGGACATCAACGGCCCGAAGGCCCTTGGCTCGGAAAGGAACCTGAGCCGAGCCCGACGTCGGCACCACATTGCCTTCTCCGATGAACTCCACCTCCGGCTTGTTGACCGTGAAGGTGAACTCCTGAACAATGGGGCTGAGCAAGGGCTCACCCAACACGTTTTTGATTCCCTCTGCCACCCGCAAAGTGGTAACACCGGTCTTGACCCCATTGGGATAGCATTCCACTCGACTCCCATCAATCCTGACATCATGGAGGTCTTCATTGTCCAATTGAAACAGCCCCATCAGGCGCTGGCTCTTGAGAATGGGACTGGAGAAGATCAAGGTGATCTTTTGATCGGGCAGCTGCCCCACCCTTGCACTCAGCAGGGAAAAGTCATTCAAGGGCGGCACAGCCATGGTCGTGAATGCGCTCCCATCCAGCTTCAATTCGATCTTCTGCTCGCTTGAGGTCCGCTCCACGGAGTCCACAGCAAAATTCCAGATGTGCCGGTCACCGGGACAAGACCACTGCACCCGACCGGGGTCTACTCCTTTGAGGGACAAACGGCGCACCACTTCGTCCATGCTCGACAAGTCATTGGACACTACTGTGCCCACGAGTCGATTCCACTGCAAGTCCCGATCAGAATGGCCATTGAGCGCATAACCGTCCAGTTCAAAACGCTGGTCGATTGTGGTAAAATTGAACGAGAACGTACGGAGCTCTTCAGGCACATCAGCAAGCGCACCCAAGGCAAACCTGACGGTATACTCTGTTCCGGACGTCCAACCTGAACTCGGGACAAAAGCCAAGGCATTTTCGGACGTCCAAATGGTTTGCCCCTCCACCGCAGGTACAATGTCGAACAATGGCGTTGAAGAGGGGGTACCGGGCACCATGTTGAGCCCCATGTCTTCGGCAAGTGACACGACAATGTTCTCCTCCGCCGAAATAACACCGGAGGTGTATTGAACAATGTGTTGCTCCAAATTGGGTGTCCAGTGGGTGGCGGCCTCTTGAGTCTCACCACAGGAGACGAAGGCGAGAATGGAGAGCGCTGCGAAAGCGCCCAAAAACCATGTTTTCATGAGCAAAGTTTGGCGAAGTAGTGAATTCCGGTTCCGCAAAAGTTGCAGGACCGTCGCTGCACATTGAACGCATGAACTGCCTCAATTCCTATTCGAATCCCAAAATTAATTTGACTTCGCTCCTTAGGAGCAAAAAAGGCGGTTCAGGGCTGCCGATCCCATCGACAGTTGCGGAACAAACCTTCACACGGTTCCCTCACTGCACCTGAACGCGCGGTGTACTCTGTGTAGATGGCTTCGCCAATCAAATCGGAGTACAGCACGGTGCTGCTGTCTGGGAACAAGGTCAACGTGACATTGGTGTCCAAAGACAGAAATTGATAGGTCCCACTGTGCCTCTGCTCATCCTCGAATTGAAACCGATAGCGGCCTGCACTTCCGGTTGGAGAAGGCTCATCAAACTCCATCCACAAGGGGCCGCGCGTGGCGCAGGATTGACAGCCTGCTTCGGCATTTCGATCAAACCGCCCCACGATTTCCTGGTCCATTGGGGAGCAGGCCAAAAAAACCAGGGGAATTATCCAAATCGCCTTCATCGGGGGCAAAATAGCCCCGATTGCTTCAATGGGCCCTGCCGATATTGGCAACTTGGTGTCGGCCTCGGCCGCTTGGATGACAGTGCTGCCGCTAAAGGCTCTGACGGTGGAATGTGACTCCGGATAAAAATCCTTGGTCCGCGGAATTTGACGCCGCTTAGGCTGCGTGAGAACCGTCGCAGAACGGGGGATTTTTGGTTTGCTTGCACAAGCACATGGCTGCGGGGCCTGACTTCTCGGCTTGGAACACCTTTGGGGCCAAGCTGGATCCGGAATGGGCGCCGTTGCACCAAGGCTGGTTGCTGGAGTGTCCGCAGCTGCACCAAGCGTATGTCTTGCCTTCTTCAAGGGTCTGCATGTCAGGACGGTCGCCGGCTCTTTTGGAGTTAGAATCGCTCATGGTATATGGGATTGATGTGTCAATTGGCTGCTGTTGAACAATGCACAATAACGGGCATGTCAAACCTGGCGGCGTTGAACCACATCAAGAAAAGCCACCCTGAACGCGGCTTCTTCGCGCCTTGCTCAATGCTTCAGGGGTCACCCCTATGTAAGAGGCGATCATCCATTGCGGGATGCGGTTGACCAAGTCTGGATAGGAGGCCAAAAACGATTCATACCTCTCCAGAGCAGAATGGCTCAGCAACATCATCACGCGCTGCTCCAATGTCAAAATTCTGCGCAACAATCGATCGTAATGGCCTTCCCCAAAGACCTCATGGTTTTCATCAGGATTGCCTGGGTCTTCTTTAGATGGCATCTCGAAACGATGAACTTCCGCATCTTCAATGGCCTGAACGTACACCTCTGAAGACTGCCCATTGATTTGGGCCTCAATGTCGCCTATGATCCAGCCTTCAGCGGCAAACAACAGGATGTGCTCCTTGCCCTTGGCATCGACTTTATACGTTCTCAAAACCCCTTTGCGGACGAGGAAAGTACCGCCATTGGACTCACCTGGTCGAATCAAAAAATCTTGCTTTTTGATATGGACTCTTTCGCTCATGCTGCCTGCTTCTTAACGAAGCTGAATCTAAAGGTCAACAGAGCCTCCACTTCTTGACCCAGTTCAACAAAAATCCCGGTGAGTCAGGCGCTCACCGGGATTTCTCAGGGTAGCTCCGGCGGGAATCGAACCTGCATCGAGGGTACCGGAAACCCTTATTCTATCCATTGAACTACGGAGCCAGAAAAAAACGGTGCGCCTGGAGCGCACCGTCCGGTTGTTGTGGAGATACGGGGATTCGAACCCCGGACCTCTTGCATGCCATGCAAGCGCTCTAGCCAGCTGAGCTATACCCCCTTCCACAAGTGGGTGTCCTTCCCTTCGGAAGCGGGGGCAAATATAGGTGGTCGATTGACTTCCCC
>CBFHQM010000003.1:0-166314 GCA_965657965.1 uncultured Flavobacteriales bacterium
GATACAGGTTCGAACCGAATCCGAAATCGAGTTGCTCCGAACGAGTTCTTTACTTGTCGGAAGAACCTTGGCCGAAGTGGCCAAGCTGATCCAACCCGGTGTCACCACCGCGGAACTGGATCAGGTAGCAGAGACCTTTATTCGGGATCATGGCGCTGAGCCAGGATTCAAAGGATACAATGGTTTTCCAGCTACGCTCTGCACCTCCGTGAACCACCACGTGGTCCACGGAATTCCCAATGACGATCCACTGCAGGAGGGGGACATCGTGTCCGTCGATTGTGGGGTGCTCAAGGAAGGGTACTATGGAGACAGCGCTTACACCTTTATGGTGGGTGAGGTCCGGCCCGAAGTGCGCCACCTGCTCAAGGTGACGCAAGAATGCCTTGAGGATGCCGTCGAAGAAGCCATCGCGGGCAACCGCATTGGTGACATCGGCTGGGCCGTTCAAGAACACGCTGAGGCCTCAGGCTATGGTGTGGTGAGGGAGCTGGTCGGACACGGAGTAGGGTCAAACCTGCACGAGCCGCCAGAAGTGCCCAACTACGGGAGGCCAGGAAACGGCATCAAACTCGTGGCGGGCATGGTGCTTGCCATCGAGCCGATGATCAACCTCGGTAAGAAGCAAGTGGTGCAGCAAAGCGATGGTTGGACAATAGCTACCGCGGATGGTTTGCCCAGTGCACACTTCGAACACGACGTTGTTGTGAGGGAAGGCAAATCAGAAGTTCTTTCGACTTTCAAATGGATTGAGGAGGCCCTTGGGGCAGTGAAGGAGGATTGAGGCGTCACACAAAACACGAAACGGAAAACACACATCCATGGCCAAACAAGCGTCGATAACGCAGGACGGAACCATCACCGAAGCACTGGGGAACGCTATGTTCCGAGTAGAGCTCGAGAACGGTCACGTCATCACGGCGCACATCTCCGGTAAGATGAGAAAGTTCTACATCAAGATTCTACCTGGAGACCGGGTGCGTGTGGACATGAGTCCCTACGACCTGAGCAAAGGCCGCATTTCCTTTCGTTACAAATAAGAAAACAGACCGATATGAAGACCCGTGCTTCCCTCAAGGTCCGCTCCGCGGATTGCAAGATCGTCCGACGCAAGGGACGACTCTTTGTCATCAATAAGAAGAACCCCAAATTCAAGCAGCGTCAGGGTTAAACCTGAAGCTTAAACGCATTCGCCATGGCCCGTATAGCCGGTATCGACATCCCACGGAATAAGCGAGGAGTAATTGCCCTGACATATGTCTACGGCATTGGACACTCCCGCTCCGCGGACATTCTCTCCAAGGCCGCTGTCTCTGAAGACAAGCGCGTCCAAGATTGGTCCGATGAGGAAATCACCAAAATTCGCGAGATCATCTCTGAGATCCGCGTAGAAGGTGAGCTTCGCTCTGAAGTCCAGATGAACATCAAACGCCTGATGGACATCGGTTGCCAGCGCGGCATCCGTCACCGTTTAGGCCTCCCTCTCCGCGGTCAGCGGACCAAGAACAACTCCCGTACCCGTAAAGGAAAGCGGAAGACAGTAGCCAACAAGAAGAAGTAATTCCCTGTCCCTGACCTGGGACTCAGAATCGATCAACTCCCCATAAGATGGCCAAGACCACCAAAAAGTCGAAGAAGAAGGTAAAAGTAGATGGCACGGGCCAAGCCCACATCCACGCCTCCTTCAACAACATCATCATTTCCCTCACCAATGCTACCGGGCAGGTTATTTCCTGGTCCAGCTCAGGTAAGATGGGATTCCGCGGTTCCAAAAAGAACACGCCTTATGCTGCCCAATGTGCAGCAGAGGATTGTGGCAAGGAAGCCATGGAGCATGGTTTGAAAAAAGTAAAGGTCTTTGTCAAGGGGCCAGGAAGCGGGCGTGAGAGCGCCATCCGCACCTTGCATAACATGGGGATTGAAGTGACAGAGATCATGGACATCACGCCCATGCCTCACAACGGCTGCCGCCCACCCAAGCACCGCCGCGTCTGATTCCAGGGAACCGAAAGAAACAAGCAAGACAACATGGCACGTTACCGCGGACCCAAGTCCAAGATCACCCGCCGATTCAAGGAGGCCATTTTTGGCCCAGACAAGGCACTGGAACGCCGTCCTTATGGACCAGGCCAACACGGCCCGAATCGCCGTCGGAAGAAGGAGTCAGAGTACTCCGTTCAGCTCGCAGAAAAGCAGAAGGCGAAGTATACCTATGGTATTCTTGAGCGCCAGTTCCGCAACATGTTCGAGCGCGCTCAGAACAAGCCCGGCATCACGGGTGAGGTGTTGCTTCAATTCTGTGAGTTGCGCCTCGACAATGTCGTTTTCCGTTTGAACATGAGCCCCACCCGTCGTGGAGCCCGTCAGTTGGTCGGACACAGGCACATCACAGTCAATGGAAGTGTGGTCAATATTCCTTCTTACCGCGTGCGTCCTGGAGACGTTGTCGGTGTAAGGGAGAAGTCCAAGTCCCTCGAAGTCGTAACCGAAGCATTGTCCTCAGGTGGACAGCGCCACGAATGGCTGGATTGGGATGGCAACTCCTTGGCAGGTACGGTCATTGCCGTCCCAAGCCGTGACCAGATTCCTGAAAACATCAAGGAGTCACTCATCGTCGAGCTTTACAGCAAGTAATCACAACCCAGCACTACCGAAATGGCGATTCTCGATTTTCAGCAGCCTGACAAGGTCATTATGCTCGAGTCTGATGACTTCAGCGGACGGTTTGAATTCCGTCCTTTGGAGCCAGGATTTGGTGTGACCATTGGCAATGCGCTCCGCCGCATCATGCTCTCCAGCTTGGAGGGCTATGCCATCACTCAACTCCGCATCGAAGGTGTGGAGCACGAATTCAGCACCATCAAAGGTGTGGTGGAGGATGTCACCGAAATGGTGCTCAACCTCAAGCAGGTTCGTTTCAAGCGTCAAATTGAAGATGTAGACCACGAGGTGGTGAACATTGTCATTGGCGGCCAGGATTCTTTCGTGGCAGGCGACATCGGCAAGTTCACCTCAGCCTTCCAGGTCATGAACCCAGACCATGTGATTTGCAACCTCGACTCTGGGGTGCAGTTGAACATGGAAATCCGCATCGAAAAAGGACGTGGTTATGTTCCTGCAGATGAGAACAGAAACGAGGAGTCTGCAGTCGATGCGATCTTCATTGATTCCATCTTCACACCGATCCGCAACGTCAAGTACGAGGTGGAGAACTTCCGTGTGGAGCAGAAGACCGACTACGAAAAGCTCATCATTGATTTGCAATGTGACGGTTCGATTGCCCCAAAGGATGCCCTGCAGGAAGCTGCGCGCATTTTGATCGAGCACTTCATGTTGTTCAGCGAGGAGCGGATCACGCTCGACTTTGTTGAGAAGAACGAGTCTGAAGAATTGGATGAGGGGTCGCTTCACATGCGCCACTTGCTCAAGACCAAGCTCGTCGACATGGATTTGAGCGTGCGTGCTTTGAACTGTTTGAAGGCAGCGGATATCGACTCGCTCGGTGACCTTGTCGCCTACAATAAGAATGACCTGTTGAAGTTCCGCAACTTCGGCAAGAAGAGCTTGACCGAGCTCGAGGACCTCGTAGAGAACAAGGGCCTGCAATTCGGCATGAACGTCAGCAAGTACAAGTTGGACACGGAGTAATCCGAGCCCTTAAAGTCCGTCACCATGAGACACGGAAAGAAATTTAACCACCTCGGTCGCAAGACCGCCCACAGAAAGGCGATGTTGGCCAATATGGCCAGCAGCTTGATCGAGCACAAGCGCATCACGACGACTTTGGCAAAGGCCAAGGCTCTTCGTGGATTTGTGGAGCCACTCGTGAACCGTTCCAAGGAAGATTCTACCCACAACCGCCGGATTTGCTTCCGCTACCTGAGGGACAAGAATGCCGTGAGCGAGTTGTTCACTTCAGTGGGCCCCAAGGTTGCAGCCCGCGAGGGTGGCTACACGCGCATCGTTCGCATTGGGAACCGTTTGGGTGACAATGCCGAAATGTGCATCATCGAGCTTGTTGATTTCAATGAGCTGTATGGCAACGAAACGAAGTCCAAGCGCAAGCGCAGCCGCCGTTCTCGCCGTGGTGGAGCAGATGCTCCAGCTGCCGCAGTGGAGACTGCTGCTGAAGCAACGCCTGCTGCTGAGGAAGCGCCTGCTGCTGAGGAAGCGCCTGCTGCTGAGGAAGCGCCTGCTGCTGAGGAAGCGCCTGCTGCTGAGGAAGCAACTGCTGCTGAAGAAGCGCCTGCTGCTGAGGAAGCACCTGCTGCTGAAGAAGCGCCTGCTGCTGAAGAAAAGCCAGCTGCGGACGACGCTCCTGCAGAAGAAGGGTCTGAAGGTTAATTCACTTCCCTACCCTACGAAAAGAAAGGCTGCCATGAGGTGGCCTTTCTTTTTGACCCCAAATTTGACACATGACCGATAGCGCAGACATGTTCTTGCTCGGCAAGACGCTTAAGCCTCACGGACTCAAAGGAGACGTGGGTGTGAAACTGGATGTTGATCAACCTCGCAACTACGAGGGTTTGGACATGGTCTGGGTTCGCCGCCAAGGCACGCTGGTCCCCTATGCGTTGAATATGGTTTCGGTTCGTCCGAAGATGACCGTGTTCCATTTTGAAGGAGTGGAGGATGTAGACGCGGCTGCGGCCATGTCCGGGCACGAACTCTTGTTGCCTTCGTCTGCCCTTCCCGACTTAGACGGCCTCAAATTTTACTACCACGAAGTCGTCGGATACCAACTCGAAGACGTACATCATGGTTCCCTTGGGGAAGTCGCAACCGTGCTTGACCTGCCGAATAACCCCTTATTTAAGTCGGTTAAGGACGGTGTAGAAGGCCTATTCCCCATGACCGATGCCGTGATGCGAAAAGTTGACAGGGGCAGCAAAACCATTACCCTCGAGTTGCCGGAAGGATTGTACGACCTGTATTTCGGAGAAGACAAAGCGTGATCAAATTCTGAGTTTCCTGACCTCCACGTTGATTCTTTCTCCGTGTAGTGCGGATGACTTGCCCTGCTGTGGTTTTCGTCCAGTTCGTGTTTCTGTACCACCCCAACGGTGAAGAACTGCTGAGCCATCCAGCGGGCTGCGCAAAAGTGAAGGATAGATTGAGGTGTGTTCAACATGGCCACCCTTACTCACCTGACTGCCCTGCCCGTGCCCAGACGTGGAGTGCAGACACAATGCGCTGACCGATGACCAGTAAATCTCCTTTGATTCACGCTGAATGGGCCGATGAAAGAAGGCCTGAGGCCGTTTCGCAACCGTTAAGCGGAACGCCAAAGATGGCCGATGCCGAAAAAGGGGCGCCGACCAACACGGTTGATCAGCGCATCAAGGTGTTTGTGATTGACACCTCTGTTTTGCTTCACGACCACAACGCCATTCGAAGTTTTGAGGACAATCGTGTGGCCATCCCCATCACCGTGCTCGAGGAACTCGACACGTTCAAGGTTGGAAACGAGACCAAGAACTTTGAGGCGCGGGAATGCATTCGGATCATCGACCGGATGAGCAAGGACCATACGCTGCAAGACTGGATCCCCCTCGAAAACGAAGGGAACGGAGCGCTGCGCATCGTGATGAGCGATGACCATCACCAAAGCGGGCTTGACGCTTCCAAGGTCTTCGACAAGAAAACCAATGACCATCGGATTTTGAGTGCCGCGTTACAGCTGCAACACGACTTGCCCGATATGAAAGTGGTGTTGGTCTCCAAGGACATCAACTTAAGGATCAAAGCCAAGGCCCTTGAATTGCCGGCAGAGGACTACAAAACGGGCAAGGTCAAGGACAACAAACACTTGTTTAGCGGCAAGACCACGTTGGAAAATGTGGAGGCGGATGTGGTTCGCAAAATGTACGTTTCGGGCCAAAGCCGAAAGATTTCCGTGTTGGGCAAAAACCGGAGGAACAACCACTTCTACATTCTCCGAAATGGCTCCGCCTCGGCCTTGGGCTTTTTCAGTGAGGAAAAGAAGACCATCGACCGGGTAGACAAAGGGTATGCCTATGGCATCAAGCCCAAGAATGCCGAACAAGCCTTTGCTCTTCATGCCATCTTGAACCCCAACCTTCATTTGGTCACCATCAGTGGTGTGGCCGGCACGGGCAAGACGCTCCTCGCCCTGGCTGGGGCTTTGGAGCAAAAAAACCGCTACGACCAAATCATTCTGGCCAGGCCCATTGTCCCTCTTAGCAACAAGGATTTGGGCTTTCTTCCTGGCGATGCCGAAGAAAAGGTAAACCCCTACATGCAGCCCTTGTGGGACAACCTCAACTTCATTAAGCGTCAATTCGGACCACACGAGAAGAAGCACAAAGCCATCGACGAGATGAAGGCCCAAGGTAAAATCACCATTTGCCCATTGGCGTACATCCGCGGCCGAAGCCTATCCAATGTCATTTTTATCGTGGACGAAGCGCAAAACCTGACGCCGCACGAAGTCAAGACCATCATTACTCGGGCAGGCGAGAACACCAAGATCATTCTCACTGGCGATGTTCGCCAGATCGACACCCCCTACTTGGACGAACAGTCCAACGGGTTGAGCCACGTGATTGACCGCCTCAAGGAACGCGACTTGTTTTGTCATGTGACGTTGGACAAGGGGGAACGAAGTGACCTGGCCAATCTGGCCAACGCGCACCTTTAATCGGCCGCCTCCATCGGCAAGCACAATGCCGACGGTGATGAACAGAAGGTCAAGTCAGGTCGGAATTGTGGTTGATTCGGGACTCAATCCCCTTTCTTCTATGCGATTTCTGCTTGCTGCGATTTTCTCCCTCTCCTTCCTCTTCACTTTAACAGGGCATGCCTCTCCGATTTGGCCGCCTTCTCCTACAGCCTGCGACAGCGATCTCAATTCCGACGGCGTGGTGGGCTTGCCTGACTTACTCGTGTTGTTGTCTCACTTTGGCGGTCATTGCGACCCAGTTCCGCCGGAGCCTGCAGATTGGGGTCGAATTCACTTTTCGGAATTCCATTACAACCCTGCCTCTGTGCAAGGCCCCGATTCTGAGTTTGAGTTTTTAGAGCTATTCAATGCCGACAGTGTGACGATCGACTTGAGCGGATGGTCTTTGTCCGAAGGTCTCAGCATGAACTTTCCAGATGGGGCCATGATTTTAGCAGGGCAGTATGTGGTCGTTACGACCGCACCAACGACCTACTCTGGTTTTGACTACCCCGTATACGATTGGGGCTCAGGCGGGCTCAACAATTCGGGTGAATGGATTGCCCTTCGCGCACCTGATGGCAGCGTGGTCGAATCGGTGGTGTTCTCCGACACAGGCGAGTGGGACACGGCTCCTGACGGACAGGGCCCTTCCTTGGAAAGGCTGTTTCTGGAGGGGGATCCTCATGCCCCATCGACTTGGTCGGCCTCCATCGCTGTAGGGGGCACACCAGGGGCCACGAACAGTCTGTGGCTCGACTAATGCTGAAAGCGCTTACTGCCCAAGTGTTATGGGATTGTCCTGTACGACGACCGTTAGAGGGTCTCCGGACTGGAGCTCGACTTGACAACCTTGCCCGTCCACCGTGACCTTCAACTGACGTCCTCGGAAATGGAGGTGGTAGGCAAACCGCTTCCAAGCCTTGGGCAACATGGGCTTAAAGTGAGGCACTCCCTTTCGAACACGATAGCCACCGAACCCCTCAACCACACTCATCCATGTTCCCGCCATGCTGGTGATGTGCAGGCCTTGATGGGCTTCGTTGTTGTAATCGTCTAAGTCCAGTCGTGCTGTCCGCATGTACATCTCGACAGCCTTGTCTTCCATGCCCAGTTTGGCCGCCAATATTGCGTGAACACAAGGACTCAGGCTGCTCTCGTGAACCGTCCTCGGCTCGTAAAACTCGAAGTTTTCTCGGTGCGTCTCTTCGTCGTAATCGTCTTCAAAAAAATAGAGTCCTTGTAAGGTGTCGGCCTGCTTGATGAAAACAGAGCGCAAAATCCGATCCCAACTCCAGTGTTGATTAATGGGGCGCTCATCTGGCTGTAGGTCTGCCGCCATGCGCTGCTCCTTGTCCATGAACCCGTCCTGCTGGAGAAAAACTCGAGTCCCTTCTAAAACGGGGTAGTGCATGTCCTTCACTATGGACTTCCAGCCTGCAGCTTCTGATTCGGGATCAAAAGACCACAGCTGGTTTTGCTTCGACAGCGTTTGCGGTGCGTGTTCGCGCATCCAATCCAAGGCTGTCATCGCTCTTTCTAGACACCACGCAGCGAGACGATTGGTGTACCAATTGTTGTTGACGTTGTTCTCGTATTCATTGGGGCCAGTCACCCCGAGAATAACCCAGGAACTCTTGGCTTCAGACCAACTGACACGCTGTGCCCAAAATCGAGCCACTCCCAACATGACCTCCCAACCACCTTCGGCGAGGTACCCCTCATCTCCAGTTTGAAGAATGTAGTTGTGAATCGCAAACACCATCGCCCCGTTGCGGTGGATTTCCTCGAATGTGATCTCCCACTCGTTGTGGCACTCTTCCCCATTCATGGTGACCATAGGGTACAATGCCGCCCCTTGGTCAAATCCGAGCTTTCCGGCATTCTCAATGGCACGTTCTAGGTGTTGACGGCGATAAACCAGCAATTGCCTCGCGACTTTAGACGGGTGTGTCCCCAAATAAAAGGGGAGGCAATAGGCTTCTGTGTCCCAGTAGCTGGCTCCACCATACTTCTCACCGGTGAACCCTTTCGGGCCAATATTCAAGCGAGGATCATCTCCTGAATACGTTTGATTGAGATGGAAGATGTTGAAACGGATGGCCTGCTGAGCCGCGTCATCCCCTTCGATTTCGATGTCGGCACGGTCCCAAATGGACGCCCACTTCATCGCATGATCTTGTCGCGCAGCGTGCCAGCCTTGGTCCATGGCTCCGCGCGCCTTCTCTCTGGCCAAAGTGCCCAAATTTTCTTTGGGATGATCGAGGCCCCGAACGAGACCCACCGTCTTGGCCAGGACCAGGCTCTGGCCGGCTTGGGCCTGTACATCAAATGCTACTGTAGCACCGTTGGCCTGGAGGTCAAGATGACCTTCTAAAGGCGAACCGTCACAAACCAAAGACACCTCGATGGCGTGTCCCACATGAAATCCTGTCTTCTTGGTGCTCACGACCAATTCGCCACCTTGGTCCTGGCCTGAGACCGCTACGGTGGACCAAAAGCGTTCCTCCCAATTGGCGTCTTCGTTTTGAACTTCGCCATCCAAAATGCCAGACAACTCCATTTGGGCCTCGCCTGCCAAGACATCGATGGCAAATCTGACATGCGCTGTTTCCGGATCGGACATGCTACAGAATCGCTGTGCTTTAACCGAGAGAACAGCACCGCCTATGGTTACCTCATAAGACCGTGTGAGCACGCCAATGCGCATGTCCAAAACGCGTCGAAAAGAACGAGGTGTTTGGACGTTCAAGTCCAACGTCTCTCCATTCACTTTTACGCCGACTGAGGACCAATCCGGCGCGTTAAGGACTTTGGCAAAATATTCAGGATATCCGTTTTTCCACCAGCCTACTTTTGTTTTGTCGGGGTAATACACGCCGCCCACATAGCTTCCCTGCAAGTGATCTCCAGAGTAAGCCTCCTCGTGGTTGGCCCGCTGTCCAAAGCGGCCATTGCCTATGCTAAAAATGGATTCTGAGCTTCGCTGACGATCGGCATGAAAATCCGATTCAACCACCCGCCAAGGGTCGACATCCAAATAACGTTCCATACGGGAAATTGGCTCAGGATAACCGGCGTAGCAACTCCGCCATCGAAAAACCCCTGAAGTCCGAGATTACAAAATCGGCGGACTGCAAAGAATCAGGGGAACCCACACCAATGACTTTGAACCCTCCATTCACTGCGGCTTCCACACCCGAAGCGGCATCCTCGAAGACAACGGTGTTGGCTGGCGTGACTTGGAGGGCATCTGCCCCTTTCAAAAACACCTCGGGGTCTGGCTTAGAAAACGTAATGCTGTTGCCGTCCACCACAACATCAAAGCGATCTGCAATCGCACACAAATCCAAAATTAAAGGTGCATTTCTGCTGCTCGACCCAAGGCCAACTTTGACCCCTGCAGCCCGGAGCTCATCCATGAGCTCCACAACCCCTGGCGCCAACTCAGCCGGGGTCATTTGCTTGACTTGGTCCAAATACCAAGCGTTTTTACGGTCCATCAACTTCACCTTGGTGTCGTTGTCCAATTCCAGACTCCCCTTTCGGAGGATGTATTCCAAGGAGTCCACACGGCTTCTCCCTTTTAGCCGCTCGTTGTCGGACTCATCAAAAGGAACCACCAACTCTTCGGACAATCGGCGCCAAGCAATGAAGTGATACTTAGCGGTGTCCACAATGACACCGTCGAGATCAAACAAACAAGCTTCAAGCCGATTTTCCATGAATCAGGCGCTCAGTTTCGGGAGAATATGCTCCAAGTGATAAGCCGCCAGTCCGTCGATGGGCTTTTTGATGATGGCCCCAACTGTGACGCCTTCATCGGCACAAACGGCCCTTAATTCTTCTTGGAAATGGTAAGCTACACTGCCAATAAAATGAACAGGCTGCGTCTTCCACTCTGGAAAACACTTGACATGAACATCAACAAAAGCTCCAAAGCCCTCTTTTAGCCAGGCCTGAAACATAGGCTGGGTTTTGTGCTTTGCAATGAACGTCATGAAGCTGGCCAAGAATACGTTGGGGTCCTTCTCGCGGTAGACCTTGTCGACGATGTCGCTTTTGTCAAAGCCATACGTCTTGTCGAAGTCCTCGTTGACTTCCTTGGGCAATCGGTGATAGAGCTTCGCGGCCAACAACTTCTTGCCGTGCCAACTGCCACTGGCTTCATCTCCAAGGATGTATGCCAATGCGGGAACTTCTTCCCGGACACCAGTGCCATCAAAATGACAACTGTTTGACCCTGTGCCAATGATGCAGGTGATTCCCGGTCTGCCGTCAAAGGTGCTGTAAGCTGCACCCACCAAGTCGTGGTCGACACAGACCTCCGCCGAAGTGAATGTGCGCTGCAATCCGTCTTGGATGATGGCACACAATTCCGCGCTGCTGCTGCCTGCACCATAAAAGAAGACGTGTGTGACTTCCTTCGCGATGCTTTGTACTTCAGGGTGCGCATTCATCACCTCTTCCACGCGGTCGGCCGTGTGGAAATAAGGGTTGAATCCCATCGTGTGGAACTCGCCGAGTTCCTTGCCAGATTCGTCGAGAAGTTGCCAGTCGCACTTGGTGGACCCGCTGTCTGCAATCAGGATGCGCATGGCTCAGCCGATGCGTTGTACGAGGTCTGCAACACGGCTAGAGTAGCCCATCTCATTGTCGTACCAACCGAACACCTTGATCATGTTGCCTTGGGCAGAGGTCATGCCAGCATCAAAAATGTTGCTGTGTGGATTGCCCACAATGTCCACGCTCACAATGGGGTCTTCGGTGTACTCCAAGATGCCCTTCATGGGACCGTCTGCTGCGGCCTTCATGGCTGCGTTCACTTCTGCAGCGGTGACTTCACGGCCGAGAATGGCAACCAAGTCAGTCACTGAACCCGTGGGGGTTGGAACACGCACAGCGACACCGTCCAATTTGCCCTTCAATTCGGGCAACACCAGACCCACTGCGACAGCAGCTCCTGTTGTCGTTGGGATCATGCTCATGGCTGCAGATCGCGCACGACGCAGGTCTGAGTGAGGTGCGTCCTGAAGACTTTGGTCAGAAGTGTAGGCGTGAACGGTGGTGATGTATCCCTTTTCCAAGCCGAAGGTGTCATTCAACACTTTGGCCATCGGTGCCAAACAATTGGTAGTGCAGCTGGCGTTGGACAAAATTTGATCGTCGTTTGTGATCACGTCGTCGTTGACGCCCAAAACCACGGTTTTGACACCCCCTTTGGCAGGAGCTGAGATGACCACTTTCTTGGCGCCTGCTGCAATGTGCTTGCCCGCGCCCTCTGGATCGCGGAACACACCTGTGCTTTCCACCACTACGTCACAACCCATTTCGCCCCAAGGCAATGCAGCGGGGTCTCTTTCAGCACTCACCGCAATGTGCTTGCCATTGACATAAAGTTTGCCGTCGTCCACGCGAACCTCACCAGGAAAACGCCCGTGAATGCTGTCATACTTAAGCAAGTGAGCCAATGTATCTACGTTGGTCAAGTCGTTGATGGCGCAAACCTCGACGCCGTCTTTGGCGAGCAATTGACGGAAGGACAACCTGCCGATTCTACCGAATCCGTTGATGGCAACTTTGGTCATTGTGTAGGGTGTATGTGATTAAATGCTCAGAATTTGGGCCACGCGAAGTTCTTCGTCGAGGCCTTTTGACTTGCGGTTGATGGCCTCCGCAAAAGGCGTGTAGGTGACTTCGTCGTTGACGATGCCTGTCATGACCGACGATTTGCCGGAAATGAGCGCTTCGACAGCCCCAACCCCCATTCGACTGGCCAAGACACGGTCAAAACATGATGGGTCGCCACCGCGTTGGATGTGGCCCAGAACGGTGACACGGGTGTCGTATTTGTTAAATCGCGCATGAACCTTGGCTGCAATCTCCATGGCGCCGCCATTGGTATCACCCTCTGCCACGATCACGATGGAACTTGTTTTGTTGGACTCTTCTCCCCTTTGCAGGATTTGGATCAAGTCGTCGATGGTCATGCCCGCTTCCGGTGTCATTACCGCAATTGCGCCAGTGGCAATGGCCGTTTTCAAGGCGATGTAACCACTGTCTCGCCCCATCACCTCCACAAAAAACAACCGGTTGTGGCTGCTCGCTGTGTCGCGAATTTTGTCTACCGCCTCCACAACCGTGTTGGTGGCGGTGTCGTATCCAATGGTGTAATCCGTCCCCGCCAAATCGTTGTCGATGGTACCGGGCACACCCACCACGCGCACGTTGTGCTCCTCCGCCAATTTCATGGCCCCTGTGAAGGTTCCATTTCCACCGATGACCACCAAGCCATCAATGTTGGCTTCACGAATGATCTTGGCGCCTTCCGCCCGTCCTTCTTCCTCGTAAAACTCCATGCACCGCGCACTTTTCAAAATCGTGCCGCCTCGGCCCAAAATCTTAGCCACGGAACGGGCATGCAACCGTTTGAGATCACCAGAGATCAAGCCTTCGTAGCCCTGGAAAACACCTGTGACTTCGATTCCGTGAAAAACCGCAGAACGGACCACCGAACGGATGGCCGCATTCATACCGGGCGCGTCTCCGCCGCTCGTAAGAACTCCTATGCGTTGCATTGTACTCATGAATGGGGGTGCGAATGTACAGCGTGGAAAGACAGGAAGAAATTGGTGTACTTTTGACACCAACACCTTCCTTGCATGACCAATCCACCTCCACCAGGAACGGGCAGTGGCGCTCCTTCGTTTGACTTGAGCGTCGATAACGTTGTTTTTGGATTCGACGGCGAACGCCTTCAGATCCTCTTGATTCGTCAAGGTTTGCCTGGCGAAGACATGGGCCTTGACCGGTTTCACATGGCCGTGCCTGGTGACCTCGTGCTCCCAGAAGAGGGGTTGGAGGACGCCGCTTCAAGGATTTTGTCCAACCTGACCTCGCTGCAGGGGATCTACCTCAAGCAGTTTCATGCTTTTGGCGCACCCAATAGGGTATTTGACATTAAGGACAGGGAATGGCTCACGCGGTTCCGAGAGCACCCCAACAGAAGAGTGGTGACCGTGGGGTACTACAGCCTTGTGGCCATGGCGGAATACGAGCCGCGCCCAAGCAGCTTTGCGAGTCGGGCCGAATGGTGCCCTCTGGACGACCTTCCAAGACTGGCATTCGACCACAACGACATTGTGGCTGCGGGATTAGAGCAATTGAAGGAGGACGTGGTTCACCATAACATTCTGTTTGAGCTACTGCCTGAAAAATTTACGCTGGGTCAATTTCAACGCCTTCACGAAATCATTTTAGGAAAGGTCCTCGACAAGCGGAACTTCCGGAAAAATGTGAAGCGCATGACCGATGTTGTGGCCCTTGACGAAAAACAAGAGGGTGTTTTGCATAAACCGGCCCAACTTTACACCTATCGTAGAACAGAATGAGCCAAGTGTAAGATTGACACTTGGATGATTCTTAATCCGCCCGTTTCAATCATGCGCACCCTGCTTCTTTTCCTTTGTTTCTTTTGCTCAAACGCCGTCTCTGGTCAAGTTGTCTGGTCAACACCAGCCTTCCCCTCTGCGAACGAGCCATTTACGCTCTATTACAATGCCGCTGAAGGCAATGGTGAATTGGACGGTGCTTCTCCGGTCTACATTCATGCGGGTTTAATTACGTCTGAAAGTGCCACCCCCACCAGTTGGCAAAATGTGATCATGCCATGGGGCAGTTCAGATCCGCAATGGGCCTTGACCTCGGAAGGAGACAACGTTTGGAGCTATGACTTTGGCGGGCAAAATCTCGTGGACTTTTTTGGCCTTGAAGAAGGCATCGAAGTCGAATCATTGGCCATGGTGTTCCGCAATGCGGATGGGTCATTGGTGGGCCGAGACTCTGATGGTGGTGACTTGTTTATGCCACTCAGCAGCAATGCATTTGAAGCGCTCTTTTTGCAGCCACAAGCCAACAGCGTGATTGGGACCATTGGGGAGCCGGTTGCATTGTCGGCATCGTCCAGTTCCAATGCCCATGTTGCATTGATTCTCAATGGGGACACGCTGGCTCAAGCCAACGACACAACGGATTTAAGTCTGGACTTCGTTCCAGAGGCTCCAGGCTCATACACTGTTGAGTTTCACGCCAGCAATGGAGCGGCATTTGCCATGGACATGGTGACCATTGTCGTTCTGCCTGCGGTCTCTCCTGTGGCTTCTCCTCCTGCGGGTACGATGGATGGATTGAACCCTTCCAGTGATGGCACCTCTCTGATTTTGCAACTGTATGCTCCGGGCAAAACTCACGTATTCTTTGTTGGTGACCCAACAAACTGGGACATTCAGGAGAGTCACCTGATGAACATGTCTCCCGATGGGGATCGGTTTTGGATCGAGCTCAACGGCATCAATCCCGCCCAAGAGTATCGGTATCAGTATCACGTCATGCCCAACGACGCGCGATATGCTGACCCCTTTGCAGAAAAGCAACTTGATTACTGGAATGACCCGTGGATTTCCTCCTCGACCTATCCCTTTTTGATTGGATTCCCCGAAGAAGCCGATTCACAATCCCCTGTGAGCGTCTTTCAAACAGACCCGACGCCCTTCGGCTGGACCGACGAAGGTTTCGAGCGACCCGAACAAGAAAACCTTGTGATTTACGAGTTGCTCGTTCGAGACTTTAGTGACGAGCGCACCTTTGACTTCATCATCGACACATTGGACTACTTGGCCAATTTGAACGTCACGGCATTGGAATTGATGCCCGTGAATGAGTTCAATGGCAACGACAGTTGGGGCTACAATCCCAGCTTCTTTTTTGCTGTAGACAAGGCCTATGGACCAAAGGCCAAGTTGCAGGAGTTGGTGGACGCTTGTCATGAACGTGGCATTGCCGTGATATTGGACATGGTCATGAACCACAGTGACTGGCCCAACCCGCAAATCCTCATGTGGTGGGAAAACGGGGCGCCAGCAGCAGACAATCCCTACTTCAATACCGCGCCTCCTGCCAATGGTGTCGACTTCTTTTTTGATTATGACCACCAAGCCACCGCCACCCGTGATTTTACCAAGCGGGTCATGGACTTTTGGAGGGAGGAGTTTCACATCGACGGACTAAGGTGGGACCTCTCCCAAGGCTTCACTTGGAATGGTTCAGGAGGCAATTATGACCAAGATCGAATTGACCTCTGGGCGGAGTATGGGTACCATGTCTGGAATCAAGACCCCAGCTTTTACATGATTCTTGAGCACTGGACCGACAACAATGAAGAAAAGGCATTGAGCGACATTGGCTTCATGACTTGGGCCAATGTGACGCACGACTACCAAGAAGCCGCCATGGGCTATGGCTCAAATCTCGCATGGGCCAGCTGGCAAGAGCGTGGGTGGAACCATCCGCGATCGGTCAGTTACATGGAGAGCCACGACGAAGAAAGGCTCATGTACAAGAACCTCGAGTTTGGCGGGAGCGAAGGGACTTATGATGTGACGGACCTCCCAACGGCCTTGGCGCGACTGGAAGCAGGCGCCTGCTTCCACCTCCCCTTGCCTGGCCCCAAGATGATCTGGCAATTCGGTGAATTGGGCTACGATTACTCCATCAACACCTGCAGCGACGGCGTGACCATTTCTGAAGACTGCCGTGTGGCGGCCAAACCGGTGCGTTGGGATTACCGGGAGGCACCATCTCGCTACCGCATTTATCAGGTCATGTCGGCCTTGGCTGCTTTGAAGCGCGACCATCCCGTCTTTCAAACCACAGACTTCAATTGGGACGTTTGGGGCTTCGGCAAGCGCTTGCATTTGAACGGAGAGAACATGAATGTGGTTGTGGCGGCCAATTTTGGGACATCAACACTTGAAATGGCCCCGGGATTTCAGCACGTCGGAACCTGGTACGACTTCTTTAGCGGAGAAAGCCTAGAGGTCTTAGACCTCAGTGCGGCCATCGGGTTTGAACCCGGCGAGTATCACCTTTGGACCGATGTAGCGCTGCAAACACCGGACAACATTCTGGCCATTCACGAGGCCCAAAGTGTTGCCGATTTTAGCATCTCGCCCAATCCTGGCCGGAACAGTGCATTGTCCTTTCCCGACCCGAGCATTGGCGCCATGACGCTCCAAATTCTCGACTTGACCGGTCGTATCACCTGGACAGAACAAATTCCGTCGGGAGCAGTCCAATGGCCCCTTCCATCCAACCTCCCCGAGGGGCCTTACTTGATTCGTTTGGTTTCGCCCAACGGAACAACCGCTGCCCATTGGCTGAACCAGCCATAACCGGAAACAAACCGTGTTCTTTTTACACACGGCTGATTAACTTCGCTTTGCCCTCCTCGGGCCGCGATCAAAACGACTCATGAGCCGACTTCATCTCAGCATCTTGGGTGCATTGTGCCTTTTTCTCTCCGTGTCTGTCCATGCACAGACCTTGCAAGGCGTGGTCACCGATGACAATGGACAGCCCTTGCCTGGTGCTTCCATCATTGCCAATGGCGCCCAAGGTGTCTCCAGCGACATCGATGGGCGTTATTCTTTGCCCCTTGGTGAAGGGCGTCACAGCATCACTTGTTCTTTCGTGGGCTATGTCAAGGTGAGTAAGTCGGTTGACCTCATTCAAGGGCAGATTAAAACCATCAACTTTCAGCTCGAAACCGATGCGGTCCTGATGGACGACGTGGTCGTCATCGGATACGGAGTTCAACGAAAAAAGGAAGTCACAGGCTCCATTTCTCAAATCGATTCAAAGCAAATCACAGCCGTCCGTACGCCCAGTTTTGAAGCGGCCCTCCAAGGCCAAGCTGCAGGTGTTCAGGTCTCGCAAAGTTCGGGTGTGGCTGGTGCCGGAAGTTTGATTCGGGTGCGGGGTGTGGCTTCGGTCTCTGCTGCTGGTGACCCACTTTACGTGGTGGACGGCATCCCCATTACGCAGGATTACTTTCTTCGTGGCAACAGTGGCGCGCTCAACAATAACCCTTTGGCCACCATCAACCCCAATGACATCGAGTCCGTGGACATCCTCAAGGATGCTGCCGCCACAGGAATTTATGGTTCTCGAGGAGCCAACGGTGTGATTTTGATCACAACCAAACGCGGACAGAGTGGCACGAGCTATGAATTCAGCTCGAGCATGGGCTTGTCTACCCCTGCCTCCTTACCCAACATGCTCAACACAGAACAGTATCTGACCTTGCGTCAAGAGGCTTGGGAAAATGATGGGGGAACGGGATACGTATGGCTTCCTGGTTACACTTCTTCGGGCGACACTCCTGAACGCCGCAGAGAGGCCTTCCAAGAGGCCATGTTAACCAACACCGATTGGGTGTCCGAAACCGTGGGCATTGGTGTCAAGCACAACTACAGCTTTGGTGCCCGAAGCGGAAGCGAGAAGCACAGCCTGTACGCCGGAGTGAGCTACGACGACAATGGCAGCTACCTCCAAGGCAACAGTTACGAACGGGTCAGCGGTCGATTGAATGGCGACTACACACCCAACGACTGGCTCAAAGTCATGCTGTCCTCCAGTTTGAGTCGCGGCATCAACAACCGAATCGATGCCGCATGGTCTGGTGGGTTGGGCGACGCCATGTCCAATGCGCTCCCCTACTATCCTGTTTACCGTTCAGACACGCTGTTCAATGCCGATGGGACAGTTCAGTCCTTGCCCGGTGATTACTTCCTGTACCAAGACGAATGGGGCGGCACCAAGAATCCGGTAGCCGTTCGGGAGAGCAAGACTTGGATCACCACTGAAGACAGGTCCATCAACAACCTGAGCCTCATTTTGACCCCCACGGATCGCTTGTTCATCAAGGGCTCCGGAGGCTTTGACTACATGCATGTGAGGGAAGACATCTACAACCCGCCCAGCATTTTCCTGACCAGCGAACTGGGCAATGCCAATCGATATGCGAACTATGTCTTGAATTGGAACTACAGCCTGACGGCGGACTACAAAATGGACCTGAGTGAATTCAGCAAGCTCAACCTACTGGTAGGCTCCGAATTTCAAAGGACCGACGGTTATGGGTACGGCATTGGATTCGGCGACGTGACCGGCCCGATTTTCGATAACGACAGCTTGCTCGAGGTCGCCAACGGCCAGACCACGGTCAACAACCCTTCCCAACACAGTTTCTTGTCCTATTTCGGGCGAGCCAACTACAACTTGAAAGACCGATACTTTTTCCAAGCCACAGCACGGGTGGATGGCTCGAGTCGCTTTGGCCGAAACTACCGATACGGTTTTTTCCCCTCTTTGAGCGCGGGCTGGGTCATCAGCGATGAACCCTGGTTTGAAAGCGGACAATTGAGTTTTCTCAAAGCGCGCACAAGCTGGGGGCAAACGGGCAATGCCGCCCTCCCTGATTACGCCCGCTTTGGCACCTACAGTGCCGCAGACAATGGCATTCTTTACAATGGCCAGCCCATTCTGTTCCCCATGCAGCCCGCCAATCCCAACCTGCGTTGGGAGACCTCGCGAACGGTAGACGCCAGCATCGAAGTCGGCCTATGGAATGACCGTGTGACAGCAGAACTGGCCTACTATAACAAGCGTTCAAAAGACGTGATCATGAACGTTTCGACGCCTCCGAGTACCGGATTCACGAACCGTTGGGACAACGTCGCCACCATTCTCAATCGAGGGGTCGAATTTTCCATCAAAAGCCGAAACCTGATTGGAGAATTTCAATGGACCTCCGAGCTCAACTTCGCCAGAAACGACAATGAACTCGAAAGCATCGGCAACTACACGCCCGATGCCGTGAGTGGCGGAACCAACGACAGTCGCGTGATTCCCGGCAGTCCAGTCGGCAGTTTCTTCCTCATGGAATTCTCTCATGTCGACTCAGAAACTGGACTTCCTGTCTACCTCGACCGACAGGGCAACGAAACCTTTGAATACGACAACAACGAACGCCAGTATGTGGGTGACGGTTTGCCCGATTTTGTGGGTGGAATGACCAACACATTCCGCTACAAACGCTGGGATTTGCGGGCATTGGCCACCTTCAGCTATGGCGCCAAGATTTTTGACAGTTCATCCAAACGCCAATTGGGTGTGGTCAGTGGCTGGAACATGCGGACCGAAATTCTGGACCGCTGGCGACAACCTGGAGACGAATCCACCTTCCCTCGGCTTACGCTGGACGAAACCACCTACGGATTGCCCAGTGGATTTCCTTGGTGGAACACCAGCTTGTTTGTCTTTGACGCGAGCTACTTGCGCTTGCGCAATCTCACTGTGGGCTATACCATCCCCACCATTGGTCAAGGGCCGCACGCCATTCAAGACCTGCGCATCAACCTGAGTGTGACCAACCTCTTTACCCTCACCAATTTCCCTGGACTCGACCCAGAGGTGGTGCGAGACTTTGAAAACGCACAAGACCGAAACATGAGCCCCAATGTGACCTACCTCACGCCGCCCCAAGAGCGCGCCTTCACTTTGGGTGTTAATCTGCAATTCTAAACGCCATGCCATCCTTTCCCCCTTTCCGCGTATTCGGCCTGGTCGCATTGACTGCAGTCATGACCATTGCCCTATCCGGTTGCGACAAAATGCTGGAATTTGAGCCGGGTGATGTCATTCTCGCCGAGGATGCCATCAACAACGCAGATGACCTTCAGCGGATGCTCAACTCGAACTACGATGTGTTGGCCAATCTGCTCAACGGCCGACAACAAAGCGTTGCTGAATTGCTCACCAACAACTTGGCCCGCCCATACTCAAGTTTGGATTACACCGCCGTTTGGAACCGCGAGACCAACTTCTTTACCCCCACCACAGGCGGGCTTTACACCGATTTTTATTACGCCATTTACAGAGCCAATGTGGTCATCGACAGTTTCGACCTCGTCGAGGGACTAGACGAAGCCACCCAGGTTCGGCTCGAAGCCGAGTCCCGCTTTGTGCGAGCAGTGTGCCATTGGTACCTGGTGAAGATGTGGGCTTACCCATACGGCTACACAGCCGACAACAGCCATTTGGGGGTTCCCCTCCGCCTCGACGCAGTTCAGCCCCCAACGCCTCGGGCGACTGTTGCCGAGGTGTACGCGCAAATCTTAGCCGACTTGACCTTCGCAAAAGACAACTTGCCCAACGAGAATGGCCCTTACGCCACGAGCATGGCGGCCAGCGGCTTCTTGGCCCACATCCACAGCTTGCGCCAAGACTGGAATGCAGCCCAGAGCGAAGCGGAACGCGTGATCAACAGCGGGCTCTACGCGCTGGACTCAGACTTGGATCGTTTTGAAGCGGGAAGCGACAGCGTGCTCGCAGGTGACTTGGTGAATCCCGAAACCATCTTTGGCATAGTCGGGGGCTATTTCGCGGTGGAAGAGGACAGTCTGCTCAATGACCGGAGTTCGGCCTTTCGCGACAACTTCCGCCAAGACAACAACGTGAACCCGCAACTCACATTCAGCGCAGACATCGTCAACTTGTTTTCTCTGAACTCAGCGGATGACCGCGGCGACTGGGTGGCCTCAGATGGGGTCAAACACAAGGTCACACGCTTCGACAACAAACAATACTTCAATGTCCCCGTGATCCATTTGACTGGACTCCATCTGTTGCGGGCCATGTGCATTGCCCGAAATGGAGGCGCTTTGGGCACCGCAATCGCCGACATCAATGCCATTCGCGACCGGGCATTTGGTCCCGACTTAAACGACATGCCCTCCTCTTCCAGTGCCGAAGACGTGCTTTTGGCCGCTCAAGAGGAATACCGAAAGGAAACCTTGTGTGAAGGCTGGGAATTGGATCAACTCAAATTGCGTGGCGTCATGGGTGCACCCGAAACTGTGCGTGATGCGCCCTGGGATTGTCCAGGTTCATTGTTGCAATTCCCAAATTCATCGACCACGGCGGCGGGCTTCATTTTGAACGAAGAAGGCGGCTGCCTCTGATTCACAAGCTGAGAATTCATGAACATCCAACATTTACTCCTCGCTTCCCTCCTCCTGATTCTGGGACTTGTCGGTTGCAAGCAAGAAATCACTGGGGAATTGGGCGAGCCCATCGACAAGCGCTCGGGCTTTCTCGGCATCTGGGAATTGGCCACATTCACCCAACAAGACCTCAACAACCCCCTAAAAGAGACCCGGGACTTGAGCTCGGTCTTCATTCAGGACGGTGTCCAGCCCATGCGCTTGACATTCAACGACGACGACTCGTATGCCATCGTGCAGGAAATTGGGCGGGATTATTTTGGGACTGGAGGAGGCTGGGCCTTTGACGACCCTGAGTTCCCCACCTTCCTGCAATTGTTTCAAGAGGGTGACACCTTGCAATACAACTTGGGCACAACGGTTCGCCCTTACGACAACCAAATGACCATCGAATATCGCCGCAGTTGCGGAGAGGGTGGTGCCTTTCTGGAGACGGTCATTTATGCCTTCACATTCAACCGGATCCCACAATGAATCGTTTGACCCTCCTCTGCATTGGCCTCGCTTTTGGTCTCCATTCTGGAATTCTGGCGCAAGCGGCCTACGTATTGCCTTCCCCAACTTCGGCTGAAGCAGAATGCACGCTGTACATCGACTTGACCCAGTGTCAAGATCAGCGTTTGAGCGAAATGCTGGACGTTTACCCGGAAGAAGAGGTCTACTTGTGGATTTGGAACCCCTCTGCCCCCTTGACCGGAAATGGCGATTGGGGCGACAGCGAAGACAGTCAGAAGATGACCAAAGTGAGCGAAAAGCTCTACAGCTTCACCTTCGTTCCTACCGCCTTCTTTGGTGTAGATGGCCCCACCTTTTTCTCTCGGGGCATTAGCTGCCTTGCCAAGTTTGACAGCGGGTATTCCTACGAAGAGGAATTTGGTGGTGAAGCCAAGACCGAGGACTTGAACGTGGGCATCGTGCCTCAGCTGTGCAACGGCCGGATGTGCATTTTTCCGGAAATCCGTGAGGCCGATGACTTTGTGACCTTCACTTATGACAACAACCAAGAAACCAATCCTGACTTGCAGAATCTGTCCGAGGTGTATTTGCACTTAACGGCCAGAACGGATGCATTTACGTTGTACACCTACGGCGACGACGGTACAACCGCCACGCCCTTCGACGCTGGCGCCGTCCCCGAGCTACGCATGAGCCCGATAGACGGTGAGCCAGGCATGTTCTCGTTCACCTTTGTTCCCGAGACTTTCTTCTTGGGAACACCCAGCAACATTGACCAGAGCCCGTACCAAGGAGAACCTCTAGAAAATGGGGTGCGATGGTACGTGACCAAACCGGATTACACGTTCTCTGGCCCTCCCCCTGCCAATGGCTTGGGGATTTTGATTTGCGAATGAAGGCGCCTTGGCATCGGGTCAGTCTATTGGCCTTGACCGCCTTTGGTTTGGCCGGCCTTTTTTCTGGATGCGAATCCAGCAGTTTCCCTTCGGCTAGAGTGGTCTCGCCCATTCAAGGGATGGCCATGCCCTTTCGCTTGTCGCCGGACTCCACCTGGGTCCCTTTGTCTGACTTTTGTCCTCAGACGGTCCCCGACGCTGTCATTTGGATTCCCAGGTGGGGCCAAGGAGACAGCTTGGTCATCCGCGAACACGACGGAGCAATGGGCGTGTGGATTCAAGGACAACCTGCAAGCGGCTTGGGCGGATTGGCACTGACCATTCAAGGAGAAACAGCGACTGTGCCGGTGCTTTCTTCTACACTCACACGCATCACCTACACCCTGCCTGCTGCCATGGCCCCTGAGAAGGCCGTATACATGATGGGGGCTTTTAACGGCTGGTCTCGAAACAGCCATCCCCTGCAACAAAAAGCCGATGGGCAATGGCGCATTGACCTCACACTCAGCGCAGGACAGCACCCGTATCAATTGGTTGTCGATGGCCAAGAGTTGTCAGATGTCGGGAATCCCCTGCGGATCGACAATGGTTTTGGCGGATTCAACTCGCTGCTCTCTGTTCCCGGTGCCCAAACAAAAACCGACTTGTCTGCCATTGGTTTTGGCGGCAACCAAGTCCACGATATTCGCCTGATTGGTTCTCCCGGCGCCCAAGTTTGGGCGTGGTGGGAAAACCAACTCTACGCCACCACCCGCATGGGCCAAGACGGGACAGGACTCATCCGGATCCCAGCTCGGGCCTATGGTGCGGGGAGAACGAACCTCAGGCTCTGGGCCATTAGCGATGCCGACCCGAGTGCCGAAGTCCGGATTCCATTGATGGATGGCATTCCACTGTCCAATGCCAACGACCTTCGGCGTGAAGACTGGGAAGCCCAAGTTCTGTACTTCATGATGGTCGACCGTTTCCAAAATGGCGACCCCACCAACGACCGTCCAGTGGATGATGCACGCGTTCATCCAAAGGCCAATGATTACGGTGGTGACCTCGCAGGCATTCAAATGGCCTTGGAACAAGGGTACTTTGAAGACTTGGGGGTAACCGCACTTTGGGTGTCTCCTTTGACCCGGAATCCAGATCGCGCCTTCGGGCTTTGGGCGGATGATTCTACGGATCTTACCAGTAAATTCAGCGGTTATCATGGCTATTGGCCCGTTTCGAATACAGCCATTGATCCTCGCTTCGGGACCCATGAAACTCTGGACAAACTCGTCGATGCTGCCCACAGCAGCGACATGAATTTCCTGTTGGATTATGTGGCCAACCATGTTCACGAAGACCATCCCCTTTATGCTGAACATCCAGATTGGGTCACCAGCTTGTACTTGCCCGATGGCCGAGAAAACACGCAGCTCTGGGATGAGCAGAGGCTAACCACATGGTTCGATACTTTCCTGCCCACCTTGGATCTGCGTCGTTCCGATGTCGCAGAGGCGATGTCGGACAGTGCGGCATGGTGGATTGCCCACAGCAAAATCGACGGGTTTCGTCACGATGCGACCAAACACATTCCACTCTCCTTTTGGCGGATGCTCACGAAAAAGGTCAAAGCGCTCACCTTGGAAGATCAGCGTCGCGTTTTTCAAATTGGTGAGACCTATGGCAGTGCTGCATTAATCTCGAGTTATCTCGGCACCGGTCTGTTGGATGCTCAATTTGACTTTAACCTATACGACAGGGCCATTGTCGCCTTTGGACAAGACGGAGCCCAGATTCAGGACTTGGTTCGCGTGGCGCAGGAAGGACTAGACACCTACGGTGCACATCACTTGATGGGCACCATCACAGGCAACCAAGACCGGCCACGATTCGCCTCTTTGGCAGAAGGCACCGTCTTATGGGGCGAGGATCACAAATTGGCAGGCTGGACCAGGCAAATTCTCCGAGACGGCCAGCGCGGGCATCAGGCCATGCGCATGTTGACCGCATTCAACTTGTCTATGCCCGGGGTCCCTTGTATTTATCAAGGCGACGAATACGCAGACATTGGCGGCAACGACCCGGACAACCGCAAAATGATGCGCTTCGACGATTTGGATGCTGCTGAATCCGACACCCGACGTCATGTCCAAGACTGGATTGGTTTGCGTCGGTCACGCTTGAGCATGACGTTTGGACAAACCCAAATTGCGGCTTTGGAAAGCGGATTGCTTCGCATCGAGCGTCAATACCTCTCCGAATCCACGGTCATCCTCATCAATCCTACAAGTCAGGCCATCTCCATTCCAGAGGCTGAAAGCTCCGATGTACTTCTTGGCGTGATGCAAGACCGCAGAGTATCGGCTTATGGTTGTGTGGCTTTGAATGGTGGCTAAGTATGTCTGCTATGCGCGAGAAACCGCCTATTCTTGCACCATGAAATTGCTTCGTTTTCTGCCCCTCTTTTGCCTTTGGTCCTTTGCTGCGCAAGCACAAGACACCTTTACCGTAGGCAACACCACGCTCTATGCCACTGACTTGGTCACGGACAGTCAAATCCCTTGGGAATTGGTTTGGGGTGGAGACGACATGATTTGGTGCAGTGAACGCAAGGGGCGAGTGATTCGCATCGACCCTGTCTCCGGGGACTACACTACGGTACTCGATTTAAACGTCACCTTCAATGGCCAAGGCGAACCCGGCCTTTTGGGCATGATTCAACACCCCGATTTCCCTGAAGACCCTCGGGTTTGGGTGGTTTATTGTGACGGTCAATTTTCGGTTAGTGAACACTTGAGTGTTTTTGAATGGAACGGAACTGAGTTGGTCAACGAGCAGGAGCTGTTGACTTTGCCTGGCGCCCAAATCCACAATGGAAGCCGCTTGCTGTGGTTGCCCGACAACACCATGCTCATGACCACAGGCGATGCCGGTGAAACCAGCAACAGCCAAGACCTAGAGAGCCTGAATGGAAAGGTCCTTCGCCTCAATCCCGACGGCACCATTCCAGCCGACAATCCTTTCGGTCCAGACAGTTACATCTACACCTGGGGCAACCGCAACCCACAGGGCATTTGCATTGGACCCAACGGGTTCATTTACACCTCGGAGCACGGTCAAAACTCAGACGATGAGTTCAATTTGGTCGAAGCCGGGCGCAATTATGGATGGCCAACCGTTCAAGGCGCATGCAATGCGCCTTCTGAGCAGTCTTTCTGCGAGGAATGGAATGTCATGGAGCCTCTCGAAGCATGGACCCCTTGCATCGCATTGAATGGCTTGGAGTATTACACACACGAAGCCATCCCCGAGTTTCAAGGCAAAATCTTGATGTCGGTTCTCGGTGGATTCAATGACCCTTTTCCTGGACGACTGATCGCCATTGAGCTTTCTGAAGATGGACTCGAAGTGGTGGGTCAAGAAGCCTTCTTTACCAGCTTCAATCAGCGCACCCGTGACATGGCAGTCAACCCTTACACGGGCTCCTTCTATTTGGCGTTCAATGGAACGCAGTATCCCGGTGCTCCACCCAACATCATCAAGGAGTTCAGCATCTCTGATCCTGCGAGCATTCCGTCGCCGGTCGTGTCCCCCATCGCGATTCGTCCTGTCCCCGCACAAGGTTCTGTGGATGTAACCGTGACCGAGGCGGCCATGGGCGGTCCTTTGGTTGTTCGCGACATGACGGGGCGTACGGTCTACGACGGCACAGTTTCTTCGGTTCGCTTCTCCTTGGACATCGAGGGTTGGGCACCAGGTCGGTACACCATGTGGACCGCAACCGGTTCCGGTGCCCTTCTGGTCAAGTAAGGCCCATTCAATCTGCAGACACCACGCTCAGCGTGGTTCTGCGGTTGAGCCGTCGGGCCTCTGGCGTGTCCTCCATCGAGGCGGGTTGTGTTCTGCCATAACCCACAGCTGTGAGTTGTGAAACACGAGCGCCATGGGCAACCAAGGCTGACTTTACCGCATCTGCACGCGCTTTTGAAAGCTGGAGGTTCCCCTGATCGTTGCCCACGTTGTCTGTGTGCCCTCCCACTTCCAATAAAACCGAGGGGTGATCGCTGAGCCAAGCGCCAACACGAAACAATTCGACATTGGACTGTGGGCTCAAAGCTGCACTGCCAGATTCGAAAAACACGTTGCGCAAGACCACTTCGGCTCCGGCTTCGAGCGGTTGCAGAGTAAGGTCTCGCTCTTGGCGTCCTTTGACTTCACCTGAATCTATGCGGGTAGAAAACAACAAATGACCCGGGGCTTCTGCGTGGACAACGAAATCGCGCCCCAAAGGCACAGGAACGTGATATTGCCCGCCTTCGGAAACCACACCCTCTGCAAAAGGCACACCGTTCATGTCCAGCAGCCGAACACGGCCACCCGGCAAGGGTGTTTGGCGGGCCGACAGCAATCTCCCTTCGAGCGTACCGGTAGGATCAGCCGCAGCCGCCGCGGGAAGTCTGAACGTAAATATGTCCATTTGTCCAGCGGATTCCCGCCCAAAAAAGGCCGTCTCACCATCTGAGGCCACAACCAATCCGTTTTCGTCGCGGGGGGTATTGATGGGCCAGCCCAAATTCAAAGGCTCCCCGGCTCGTCCTTGTTCGTCGAGGACGCATACAAACATGTCCATTCCCCCCATTCCAGTTCGGCCGTCCGATGCGAAATAAAAGTGACGTCCATCGGGGTGCATAAATGGCCGCATTTCTTTTCCGTTGGAATTGACCTGCGGGCCCATCTTTTTTGCTGTTGTCCACTCGCCATCGTCCTTTTTTGAAGCGGTGTACAGATCGTATTGACGGCGGCCGGTTTTGCCTCTTCCCCGGGTAAAAAACAATTGGCGGCCATCGGGACTCAAGCAAGGCTGGCTCTCCCACCCTGCTGTATTGACCGCCCCCATGTTGCGCGGACGCGACCACGTCCCATTCGCTAGACGGTTAGACTCATACAAATCACAACTTCCTTGGTGGCTGCCGTTGTTGCGGTCGTCGCCAAACGCGTTTCGGCTTGCCTCGCGGCATTGCGTAAAGCACACCGAGTTTCCATCGCCAGAAAGCGAAGCCGCGCCTTCATTGCTCGACGTGTTCAATCCGACCAGCTCTTGAGGGTCGGTCCATCCTTCACCATCGCGGTATGACACAAACAAATCTTCTTGGCCTTGCCGCAACCGCGGGTGGGGAATCCGTCGCGTGAACACCAAAGCCTCCCCAGCCAGCCATACGCTTGGGAAATACTCGTCTTGGAGGGAGGACACTGGATAGGGCAGCGCTTGAACATCCACCTCTTCGGGTTGAGCGAGCGTTTTCGCCATGAAGACAGCATCTCTTTTTACTTGCTCAATCAATGCCGTATCGGGCCCCACTAACACTCCGGGAATCTCGACCATCGCTGACATGGCTTCCAACATGGATTTTGAATCCAATGCAAACCTCGCCGCTTGTGCCCATGCCAAGTGATCTCGAATCCATCGCTCGCCATGCCGGGACATCACGTGAGCATGGCGGTCTCTGGCCTCCTCAAAACGTCCTTGCTCAAAGCGAAGAGCCGCCAGGACACGTTCCGCTTCTGAAAATCCTGGGTCCAAGTCCAAAGCGCGCAGAATGGCGTCCTCAACCTGCACTTTTAATCCAGCTTGGTCCGCACTCGGCACCATGGCTTCCCTGCCCAGGGTCATCGCCTTTTCGTAAGCTTTAATCGCTTTTTTGCTGTCCGTGTGGTATCGGACGCCAGGCTGCGCGCGACCCACTGTGAACAACGTGAGGGACCCCATAAAAGAGAGCAAAACAAGAAAACGGTGCGTCATGTCGTGAATGAAGGGTACAAGAAGAACGCCAAGATGGGGCCATTCGCACATCTCTCGCCAAATTGCGCCTGTGCAAATTGGACTCATTAGCGACACTCACGGTCACATCGACGAACGCATCTTGCATCACTTCTCTGCTTGCGATGAAATCTGGCATGCGGGGGACATTGGCGATTTCAAGGTCACCAATGCTTTGGCCGAGGTGGCCCCTCTTGTCGCTGTTCACGGCAACATCGATGATCAATTGATGCGACGTGACTTTCCTGAACATCAACACCTAGAGCGAGGAGGCTGCAAAATCTGGATGACCCACATTGGTGGGCGTCCCGGCCGCTATGCCAGCGGCATTCGATCCGGTCTTCACCGATACGCCCCGGACATCTTTATCTGTGGTCACTCTCATTTGCTCATTGTAAAAAAAGACGCCAGTTGGGGCGGGCTATACATGAATCCTGGTGCGGCAGGACGTCAGGGTTTTCATCGAATGAGAACCATCATGCGCTTCTCACTTGAAGGAGGAAATGTCTTGAATCCAGAAGTAATTGAGCTTGGAACGCGTTGAGCACGTGGGAAACGCAAAAGATGTCGTAAACTTGCCATGCACCTTGGGTGCAGAGGACCCACGGGTCCATTCCTCCGGGATTTTGAATTGAAATGAGGCCCACCTGCGTGGGCACCCCACATGTACGACATCATTGACCTGAACAGCCGCAAGGTTGCCGAGCTCCGCGAAATCGCGAAGAAGCTCAATATTGCCCGCGTCGACAAGCTCAAAAAGCAAGAACTGGTGTACGCCATTCTCGACGAACAAGCCGTAAATCCCTCCGCACTTGGAGGTGGTGACAGCACGCCGAAGGAGAAGCCGGCTGCAGAAGAGAAATCCGCGTCATCCAATGACAGCGCTGAAGAGAAGCCTAAGGGCCGTGGCCGCCAACGTGCAGCTGCAAAAAAGGAGTCCAACAGCGAGGACGGAGAAAACAAAGAAGGGCAGTCCAATGACCGCCAGCGTGGACGCCGTGGCCAAGATGGCGACAAGGACGGCGCCGACGAAAAGAAAGACAACCGCCGTAAGGATGGCCGCCGAGACGACCGCAAGGACCGACCGCAAGGACCGGAAGGAAGGCGATGACCGAAAGGACAACGACAATCGCAAGGAGCGCAACGACCGCGGGGAGAAAAAAAGTGACCGAGGCGAACGCGGTGATCGAGGTGAACGCGGTGATCGAGGTGAACGCGGTGATCGAGGTGACCGAAACGAGCGCGGAGAGCGCGGAGAGCGCGGAGAGCGCGGAGAGCGCGGAGAGCGCCGGAATGGAAAAGACGACCGCGGCGACCGACGTGGCCGTGATCGCAACAACAACAACCGAGACCGAAGAGACCGCGATCGCGACCGTCTCGGAGAGCCCGAAGAACACGGGTTTAACTTCGATGGGATTGCCCAAGCCGAAGGTGTATTGGAAGTCATGCCTGAAGGCTTTGGCTACTTGCGTAGTGCCGATTACAACTACTTGAACAGCCCCGACGACGTTTACGTCAGCAACCGCCAAATCAAAGCTGCGGGCTTGCAAACGGGAGACAATGTGGTGTGTACCATTCGCCCCCCACGCAAAGGAGACAAGTATTACCCTATGGTGGAAGTGCTAAAAGTCAACGGCCGTGACCCTTCGTGGGTGCGTGACCGGGTGCCTTTCAAGTACCTCACGCCATTGTTCCCTCAGGAAGCGTTCAATCTTTCCGGCAAGAACGGAAGCATTTCCACGCGGGTCATGGACCTGTTCTCTCCCATTGGAAAGGGACAGCGTGGCATGATCGTTTCCCAGCCCAAAACGGGTAAGACCACCCTGCTCAAGGATGTGGCCAACGCCATTGCGGAGAACCACCCTGAGACCTATCTGATCATCTTGTTGATCGACGAGCGTCCGGAGGAAGTCACCGACATGAAACGCAGCGTGAATGCGGAAGTCATCGCGTCCACCTTCGATGAGCCTGCGGATCGTCACGTGAAAATCGCAGAAATCGTTCTGGAGAAGTCCAAAAGAATGGTCGAGTGCGGACACGACGTTTGCATCTTGCTAGACTCCATTACCCGTTTGGCCCGTGCATACAACACCGTTGCACCTGGTTCAGGAAAGGTGCTCTCCGGTGGTGTAGAATCCAACGCTTTGCAGAAGCCCAAGCGCTTCTTTGGCGCGGCCAGAAACATCGAAAATGGAGGCTCCTTGAGCATCATTGCCACAGCTTTGACCGAAACCGGCTCAAAGATGGACGAGGTCATTTTCGAAGAATTCAAAGGCACAGGAAACATGGAGCTCCAGCTGGATCGCCGCATTTCCAACCGCCGAATCTATCCCGCCATCGACATCTTGACTTCAGGTACACGTCGCGAAGACTTGCTGATGCACAAGGAAATGTTGCAGCGGATTTGGGTTTTGCGAAAGCATTTGTCCGACATGAACCCCATTGAAGCCATGGAGTTCTTGAAGGATCGGATGAGCCGCACAGACTCCAACGAGGAGTTCCTGATCACCATGAATGGCTGATTGGCGCGCTTTGGCGCAGAGACCTTGGTTTTTGCCCTTGGCGGCAGGGACCGTATGGTGGACAATACGATTGTCCACATTGGGCCGAATTCCCTTTGAAACGGGAATCGCCGTTGGGTCTCTCGTCAATTTTGCGCTTCTGATTTTGGTGGTCTTTTTTCAAGATCTGTTGTCGCCTCGTGGCCTCGATTTTCTCGGGCGATTGAAAGTCAACATGAAGCCTGCCGTCTTATACGCCTGCCTATCAGCACTGAGCGTCGGCGCGTTACACCATGGTGTCACCGCCGAAGCCACTGCTTTGAGGAAGTTGGAAAGAGAACGTTTTATCGAGCAGTCATTGTCCGATGAAGCGGCCTTTTTGGCGCTGCAAGAAGCCGACCCTCAATTGGCCAACTTGGATCGGGACACTACGCGAGAACGTGCAATGGACAGCTTGCGTTTTCAATTTGACCCGCTGTGGCACGTGACGGCTAGCCTTTTGGCACTGCTGGCCGCTGCATTGTCCACAACCTTGTTCGTGACCTTCCTTCGTCAGGTCTTGCGTGCTTGACCGTGTCGATGCAATTTTGATTCCGACATGCCGTTGCAACAACGCCCATGAAGTCTTCCCATTCCTCCCCTCTCCTTCGCGGATGGATTTTGGCCTTGGTCATGATCACTGGCGGATTGGCGACGGCCCAAACGGCCAAGCAAAACTTAGCGAAGTTTGACTACCGCGCCTATCACTTCGGCTTTTTGCTGTCTGGGAATTCCAGCAGTTTCAATTTCAAGCTCCGGCCAGACTTCACTTTCGCGGACAGCCTTTTAAGCGTAGAAAACAACAGTCTCTCGGGCTTTAATTTGGCCTTACTCGCCTCGCTCAATGTGAGCCCCGTGGTTCATGTTCGGTTTACTCCCGGACTCAGCTTTCAAGACCGAGGCATGCTGTATCGCTTCCGTTCGGAGGAAGGCACTGCGACCCCCATTAATGTGCGAACGGAATCCGTCTATTTGGACTTTCCCATCCTTCTAAAGCTCCGTACCGAGCGCATAGGGAATTTCGCACCGTATGCCCTCATCGGAGGAAAACTCAGCAGGGACATGCAGTCCCAAGCCGACGTGAACCAGAGCCTTCAAGACGGTTATATCCTTAAGCTGGCCAAAGCCAACTCTAGCATCGATGTCGGCGCGGGCGCCGATTTTTTCCTGCCTTATTTCAAATTCTCCGTGGAACTGAAAACAGAGTTTGGCATGCGCAACGTTCTGATTCAAGACGACACGCCGTTTAGCGCTGCCTTTGATGAGCTTCGCACCAGAAGCTTCGTGGTCAGCTTTACTTTCGAAGGCTAAGGACGCGCCATTCACCTTCTTCTCGCAGGGAAACCTGTTCTAGCCCACGTTCTTTTCCTGCAGTAACCAGCGAAAGAACATCCGGCTGCATAAACCCACTGAGCATCAAGGTGGCATTCTCGGCCATGGTCTGAAAGTAGGCCTCGAAATCCTCGAGCAAGATGTTCCGATTGATGTTGGCAATCACAACATCAAAGCGATGACGATCTGCAGGCGTCAACACAGAAGCCCCTCCCTCTCGCACATCGTGATGCACATCCTTGGAAACAGGATTGAGCGTGAGGTTTTCTTCGGTGTTGCGCACGCTCCAAGGGTCGATGTCGACCAAGACCACCTCAGATGCACCGCGAAGACTGGCATAAATGCCCAAAACACCCGAGCCGCACCCCATGTCCAAAACACGTTTGTTGTCCCACGACATGCCCACCATTTCCGCAAGCAATCCGCGGGTGGTTTCGTGGTGACCTGTTCCAAAAGCCATCCTCGGCTGCACGGTCAATTGGTGGTCAAAACCTTGGTTGGAATCCCGGTGATGAAAGGGTGCGGACACGCGGATGCTTTGGTCGATCTCCACCTCTGGGTAATCGGCTTCCCATTGGGCGTTCCAATTCTCTTCTTCCACTTCGTTGACCAGCCACTGCTGCAGCCCCAATGGAACCAATCGATCCTCCAGTGCGTTGAGCGCATTCCGGTCCAAATCCGAAGCTTGCGCAAAAGCATGAAGGGCGTCGCCTTTGTTTTCAAACATGCTGCATCCCACTTCGGACAGCCAAGCCATGGCAATGTCTCTGCCTGGCTCAACGGGTGCGCAGCGAACGAGAATGCGAAGCCAACCCACTCAATCGGCGATTACTGCGCCATTTTGAATGGCGCGACCAGCGGCAAGCGCCAATGCATGAAAATGATCTGGATCCAATGCGGCGCCTCCAATCAATCCACCATCAACGTCTGGACAGGCGAACAATTCGTCCGCATTCGCTGGCTTACAACTGCCTCCGTACAAAAGTGGAATAGACTTGGCTATCTCGGCGTCGAATGCTTCAGTGATCCATCCGCGAATGGCACCGTGCATTTCTTGCGCCTGCTCCGCAGAGGCCGTTAGCCCGGTTCCAATGGCCCAAATGGGCTCATACGCCACCACAACGTGCGACATCCTTTCCGCAGGCAAGCGTAAAATTCCGGCCTCGAGTTGACGCAACACTTTGTCGAAATGGACCTCGGACTGACGGTCTTCTAGGCTCTCACCACAACAGAAAATCACACGCAATCCTGCGTCCAATACCTGATCCACTTTGCTCGCCACCGCGGCGTCGTTGTCACCATGGCCATCTCTTCGTTCACTGTGCCCCACAATCACATCTTGTACGCCACAACCCGCCAGCATGTCAGCTGTAAACTCCCCGGTTTGTGCACCAGGACCAAAAGCGGAAACGTTTTGTGATCCCAACTTAAACGGCAGGGTTCCTTGACCCATTGCAGCCAAATACGGCGCCGGTGGAGCAATCAGAAGTTCGACGCCATCAATAGGGGAAGACAGTTCTGCAAAGGCGTTCACAAATTCTTGTGCCTCCTTGAATGACTTATTGCTCTTCCAATTGCCTGCTACGAGCATATTTCGGTGGTTTGTATTCGGGAAATCCCGTTTTGATTCGAAGGCGAAAGTTAGCCTCCGAAAGGACAGCAATCCCGTTCCAAGGAGAGAGAATGACACCGCCGGCAACATCGAGTCCCACATTGTCCGATTTGGAGGCATTGCTTCTACGGCATTGGGGATTCCGCAAGTTTCGTCCCGCGCAAGAAGACGCGGTGCTCGCCGGAGCCGCAGGTCGAGACCTTCTTGCCATTCTTCCCACTGGTGGTGGCAAATCCATCTGCTACCAAATTCCGGGGCTCTATCGGGGTGGCGTTTGTTTGGTCATAGGTCCTTTGGTGGCCTTAATGGCAGACCAAGTCAACGGGTTAAAGAAGGCCGGTGTTCAAGCCGATGCGATTACCTCTGCGTTGCATCCCAAAGCGGTGGAGCGGATGCTCTCTCGGTATGTTCATGGACCCGGTGGGTTCCTCTTTGTTGCGCCGGAACGGCTGACCCAGCCTCAGTTCGTGGCCGCTTGCCGAGACATGCCCATCCGCACCATAGCCGTCGACGAAGCCCATTGCATTAGCCAATGGGGTCATGCCTTTCGTCCGGATTATTTGCAGCTCTCCGTTCTTCGGACTTGGCACCCGGAGGCCAACTGGATTGCGCTTACTGCCACCGCCACAGATCGCGTTGCTGGCCACATTGAAGCGCAATTGCAACTCAAAAGACCACTCCGGCTTCGGTCAGCGATGCGTCGGCCCAACCTTTCCTTTTCGGTTCAGCACATTGCCAGCAAAGAGGCGGCAGCCGTAGACTGGGCACGACGAGTCAAAGGCACAGCCATTCTCTACGTTCGGACGAGAAAGCAGGCGGAACAGATGGCCATTTTGCTTGAGCATGAAGGCTCGTCTGTCGCGCCTTACCATGCCGGAATGACCTCCGAAAGCCGAGCGGAACATCAATCGCGCTGGCTCGCCGGAGACCTGTCCATCTTGGCCTGCACCACGGCATTTGGCATGGGGATAGACAAGCCCAACGTCCGGGACATCGCACACCTGCATGTTCCTGAATCTCCCGAAAGCTATGTGCAGGAAGCTGGAAGGGCAGGACGAGACGGCCACACCGCGAATGCCGTGTTGCTTTTGGATGGACAGGCCCGAGATCAAGCTGCAGATCGAATTCGACACCAGTGGCCTTCCATGGACACCGTGCGTGGGGTTTTGCAAGGAATCGCCAACCAACTTGGTTTGGCGGTTGGAACGGCCATGGAAACTCCTTCCGAAGTGAATTTAGCAGCTTTAACCCGTGCACTTCAATGCCGATCAGCGCATGTGCATACTGCAGTCGATCTTCTTTCTCGCGCAGGTGTCATTGAACTACATCACACCTCTCCCAGCCTCAAGTTTGGCTGGCTAAAGGCCCCGAAGGACATTCAGCCATGGGCCAATGCCGTGGCCCATGATCAAGTCTGGCGACAACAATTGGTTCTTCACAACCCTCCCAAACGAAGCGAAACGGTGTCGCTCAATGTGCATCAATGGTCCAAACAATCTGGCGGCAATGCCACTGCAGGTTGGGCCCGCTTGAAGCAATGGGAAGAATCCGGATGGATAGAACTTCTGAACGCAGACCAACAGGTCTCCCTTTCTTTTCCAGAAGCAAGGCCAAGCGCGGCAAACTTCACTTTGCCCAGTGGACTCTTGTCCGACCGGGTCAAGGAGTCCCAAGAACGCTGGCAAGCCATGGAGCAATACCTCTCCACAACGACCTGTCGGGCGGTTCAACTTGAGGCTTGGTTTGAAGGCGGCACGGCCGACCCCTGTGGCATTTGCGACATCTGTTCGCCCCCAGCGCCCCCCTTGGAACAGGAGATACTCGAGTGGATTGGACCGGGCATCTCTGCCTTGGACCTAAAGCAGCGCATTCCAATGGTCCATCATGATGTTGTGCGCGAACGCTTGGAGGACCTTCGAAGCCAAGGCAAAATTGAATGGCGGGATGCTTGGATTCATCCCAAGAGATAAAGGGGCTTTGGTGGACCCTCCCGAGTACCTTCGCTTCATGTCTAACGTTGCTGCACCCATTCAACACGCCCACGTCCACTTGAGTCCAGGCAAAGAGAAGAGTTTGATGCGGGGTCATCCTTGGGTCTTCTCCGGTGCCATTGGAAAGATCGAAGTCGATGAGGCTGAGCCGGCAGCGGGAGACTGGGTCCGCGTGATCGCTGCATCCGGCGCATTTATTGGTTGGGGCCATTGGGGAACGGGCTCCATCGCTGTGCGGTTGTTGAGCCGTGAAGACGCACCAGCCCCACCAAATGAAGATTGGTGGACGGGACATTTGTCCGCTTGCCTTGATGTTCGCAAGCACGCTGGGCTTTACGGAAGTGATGAAGCGAATGCCAATGGGTTCCGATGGATTCACGGTGAAGGTGATGGGCTATCGGGACTTGTCGTCGATTTTTATGCAGGTCTAGCCGTCGTGCAAACGCACTCTATGGGCATGCACAGGGCATTGCCAGAGATCGTTACGGGCCTAAAAAACGCCATGCCCAGCCTCAAAGGTGTGGTCAACAAGAGCACATCACTGCTCAAGAAACTCAATGAAGCCGGTGCCGAAGACGGGAGTGACGGCTGGCTCTGGTCAGACGATGACATGCCTCTGCCCCACCCATTTCTAGAGCACGGCCTACAATATGAAGTAGACCCCATTGCCGGTCAAAAAACAGGTTTTTTTCTCGACCAACGGGAAAACCGCCGCTTGCTTATGGAAATGGTCGGCGACCGTTCCGTTTTAAATGCATTCAGCTATACAGGTGGTTTTAGCATGGCTGCTCTCCGAGGTGGCAGTTCACATGTTGTGAGTTTGGATGCCTCTCAAGCTGCAGTCAATTTGGCGTCACGCCATGCAGAACTCAACGGATTTTCGGGTCGACACGAGGCCATTTGCGGAGACGTCCTTCACCATTTGAAGTCAGTAGATACGCTGCCCGAAGTGGTCATTTTAGATCCGCCAGCTTATGCCAAGAGCCGCAACGCCCGGCACAAAGCGGTTCAAGGCTACAAGCGGCTCAACGAAACGGCATTGCGTAAAATGCCGTCCGGGGGACTGCTGTGGACCTTTAGCTGCTCGCAAGTGGTCGACGCTCAACTATTTGAAGACACGATTGTGGCAGCAGCCATCGCTTCTGGTCGCAAAGTGCGCATCTTAAAACGGCTTGGCCAACCTGCAGATCACCCCACCATGGCTGGTCACAGTGAGGCCCGTTACCTCAAAGGCCTCATTCTGCACATCGGGTAAATCAAGGCTGTAAGCGGACACTGGCCCAACCTTCCTCTTGACGATTAAAAAGGATTCGATCATGCAATCGGCCCGGTCTTCCTTGCCAAAATTCGATGGATTCCGTGCGCAACCGATACCCGCCCCAATGTGGCGGACGGCTTACCTCATTCGGGAATTGTGCTTCCATGGCCTTCCTCCGAACTTCCAAGGCCTCGCGGTTCAAAATGGTTGCGCTTTGATTCGACGTCCAAGCCCCGATTTGACTGGCGCGCGGCCGGGAAGCGAAATATCGATCTGATTCTTCGCTGGAAAGACGCGCTACACTCCCACGTACTCGCAGCTGACGCTCAATGTCCCGCCAGAAGAAAGTCACCGCTGCATGCGGATGCGCCAACAACTCCTCCCCTTTGGCACTGGCATAGTTGGTGTAAAAAACCAAGCTCAAGGAAGCTTCTTCTACTTCGCGCAACAGGACGATGCGGGCCTCGGGATTTCCGTCTAGTCCCCTCGTGGACAAGGTCATCGCATTGTAGTCTTGGGGATCTGCTGCTTTGGCATCGTCGAGCCACCCAAACAACAGTGCTGTTGGATTGTCGAGACGCCCATCTAGGCTCCCCTTGGCGTAGTCTTTTCTGTCTTCGTATTGCCCCATGGTCAAGAAAGGCTGCCCCGGCCCAATAAGTTCAAATCGAACGGGGCTTTTCTGCCACGATCAAGAGGTTTCCCTCTAGTTCTGCAGCATCCAAACATTCACCAGGACGTCGGACATACCCAATTTTGTGAACCGCCGTGACCTGAAGGCCACAAGACTCCACCAATTGCACAATGTCTTTTTCTGCACAGTAATGCAAGAAAGCCACCGTTTGACCGTCGTGGCGCTTATAAAACAAATCTCCTTTTTCGTAGCCTTGTTGGTCTAAACCCAGTTCCTCATAGAGGCGCACGGCCTCTGGCCCCCACTCAAAGCTATTCTCGACATTGAAAACGTCGAAATAGAAGCGTCCACCAGCATCGAGACTTTCACTGACTTTGAGCAAACTCTTTTTACGCTCTTCGGCGTTTGGAATGTGTCCGAAGGCGTAAAGAAACGTGATCGCACCATATTGGTTTGGTTCGATGGCCATCTCATTCCAGTGGCCAATTCGGGTGCGCACTCCCCTTTCTTGGGCTTGTTCGGCCATCGACAAACTGATGTCGACGCCATCCATAGAATAGCTCAATTGAGCGGCTGAACGAATGGCCTCCGCCCTTCTGCCCGTGCCACATGCGATGTGCAGAACAGAGTTCGGTTGCAACTCACGTAAATCTTCGGCAATCAACCGATTGATGCAATCGGTGTACGCACTTCGCTTTTCGCTGCCCTTGTCCAAATGATCGTAAGCCTCGGCCTGTTCTGAATAATACCCCTGAAGCGCAGAAAGAATGTCCGATTCCGAGGGCTTCGGAATCAAGGGGTAAAGTCGATGGGTGCGGTTTCCCGGAACAGCGCGAATGGGCACAAATTCAAATGCGTCTTTTTGGAGTGTGCGAAAGCCTGCGTCTGATTGATTAAACGAAGCCGTCGTCGCCTTGTCGTTTAACTCACCGCGCCAACCCTTTTCGGCGTCGAAAATGACCATTCCATCCAACGTCTCCAGTGCAGGAGCATAGAAGTGAATGGTCACCAGAGGCTTGTCGAGGCTTGGATTCACGATTTTGTGAATCGTGCCATCGGGTTCGGGCAAGACTCCACCTGCACTTACACGCAAAGCGCACCCTTCCTTGAGTGTTTTGCTGGCTGCATCATAACGGTACTCCACATTTTCAACTTCACCACTGACGCAAAGCACATACCCCCAAAAGCCCTCATGGTGGTGAATGGCACTCTCCACCCCTGGTGGCCAGTGCAAGACCACCACTTCAAAAGGGTCCATGAGTAAAATGTTGCGCGCATAATTGTCCGTCATGCCCTTGATGGAAGGGATGTGTGGCGCAACATCGATTTCCTCGAGCTTCAATCCCCTTACCCATTGCCCAAGCCATTCGAAATCAAAGGCTTTGGGGGTTTGGGTTTGAATGGATTCAAGTAGGCCTTTCATGCTCGGCATTGGGTGTCTGGCGAAGATAAAGAGGGACAGGCCATGGAACCAATGTCACGAGTCGCCGTTTTGTGGAATGAAACCTTTTTGAATGCAGCCGAGTAAAGGAGGTCGATTCCAAACTCTTGTCCATGTCCAACCGACGCATTGTGAGCTACGAAAAGCTCGACCAAGCCATCCGCAAAATCATCAAGAAACGCTATCCTGATGGTTTCGATGGCCAAACATTCAACCTTCGTTTGCCCACCAGCAAAGAAGTGTTCCGGATGATCAAAATTGAAGCGAACGAGATTCAATACATGGTGAAAGTAGGTCCCGCCATAGAGGGCGTGGACTACGTTGTCGACTGATTCGCCATTCGCGATTCCACAGTTGAAAAGGGAGGATTCCAAAAGGGTCCTCCCTTTTTCGTGTGCGGGATTTCTATGCCGAACTTGGGGCCTCATCTCCGTCATCATGTCCACCTCTGTTCGCTTCCTGTTTCTTCTCCTGATCATTCCGCTTTGCCACAATGGTCAATTGACATGTCAGCCTATGGTGGGGCATACCGGACTTTCCAATGCGAGAATCTGGGTGCAAGGGCCATCGGGCAGCAAGGCACACCTAGAGTACTGGGCAGACACCATGGGCAGTGCACCTGTAGATGTGTCCATATCCGAGATTCAGCTGCTTTCGCAAAACCAAGGGAATTCCGTCATTTTTGACCTGGGCCAATTGGAGCCCGGAACGGACTATCGATTTCGAGTTTATCTCGGGTCGCAAATGATGACACAAGGCGTGGATACGGGTGCCATGGCATTCAAAACTCAGCCGCTCTGGCAGTATCGCTTTGACCCGCCCACCTTTAAAATGGCGCTGGGTTCATGTGTTTTCATCAACGAGACGGCATATGACAGACCGGGACGGCCCTATGGCGGTGGATACGACATCTTCGATGGCATTGCCAAAGAGGATCCCGACATGATGCTCTGGCTCGGAGACAATGTCTACTTCCGAGAGGTGGATTGGGCTTCGAAATCAGGAATGATGCACCGGTACAACCACATGCGCACCTTGCCCGAGATCCAGTCTCTCTTGGGTGCCTGTCCGCATTATGCCATTTGGGACGATCATGATTTTGGTCCCGACAACTCCGACGGTAGCTGGATTCACAAGGACTGGGCCGAGGATACGTTCTCCCACTATTGGCCGAATCCCTCACAAGGCCTTGCAGATGTCGGCGGCCATGGGATTACCACGGCTTTCCAATTTCATGATGTGGACTTCTTTCTCCTCGACAACCGATACTTCCGGGTGAGTCACGAAAACAAAACACAGCCAACTCAGGTCCTCGGTCAAGTGCAACTTGATTGGCTTATTCAAGCCCTGCAAGCCAGTCGAGCCCCATTCAAAGTGGTGGCCATAGGGGGGCAAATGCTCTCGGATTACGCCAAATATGAAAACATGGCGCAATTCCCTGAAGAGCGAGAAGCGATTCTTCGTCGCATTGAAGAGGAAAACATTCGAGGTGTGGTGTTCTTGAGTGGTGACCGCCACAGCACCGAGTTGAGCGAGGTGGAATTGGGCAACGGAAGAAAGGTCATTGACTTCACGTGCAGTGCCATGACAAGTGGTACCCACGACAACACTTCCGAACCCAACCACAACCGCGTGCCCGGCACCATGGTAGGCGTTCGCAATTACGGCACCATCGAAGTCGCGGGTCCTCGAAAGGAACGCGTCATGACCCTTCGTGCGCACGACAGCAAAGGACAAATCCTCTGGGAGCGTGAATACGCAGCTTCAGACCTTTGATTCGATCCTTTGTGTCAATCTTGCTTGACCAGACGCATGATGGCACTTCCGCCTGTTGCATCCCCTGCCCGAATCAAATAAACACCTGCTGGACTGCCGGCCAACGTCCCCTGAACCGTGCTGGATTCTACACGCTCATGGCTGACCCTGCGCCCGGTCAAATCAGTGCATTCAATCCAACCTTGAAATGGCTGGGAAAACTGAATTTGGAAAGCGTTTCGGGTGGGATTCGGTGACACTGTAAAATTCGGTGCCTGCCACTCACGGATTCCAACGGGTACAGAAATCACAATGCTCGTGGAACATCCACCTCCATCGGTGACTTCCAACGTCCAATCGCCTGCACTTAAATCGTCGGGGTCCTCTTGGCCTGTAGAACCCGTTGGGCCTGTCCAGACAAAGGAGTACGGCTCTTCTCCACCAGTAACCGTTACGGATGCTCCGCCGTTTTCTTCCCCTGGATTGGCGCCTTCAACATCATCCAAAGTGATCACCATTCCCGCGGGGTCTTGAACCACAATGCTCGCCGTATCGCTGCATGTGCCTCCTCCCACTACGAGTACATTCACTTCCACGGCATAAATACCAGCTGAAAGGCCCAAGAAATTCCCGCCAATGTCGGCAGGTTCTCCGTTCAACAAGAAGGAAGACGCCATGACATTGCCCGCCACAAAGGCAGAAACACTGCCATCCATTCCTCCCGCGCACAAGGGCGATGAAGCCACCAAAAACAAAGCTGGATCTGGCGCGGCATTGACTGTGAAGACTTCGACCGCACCGCAAGTAGAATCGCCATCAAAGACCTGAAGCAAGTAGTCGCCCGGAGGCAATTCAGAAAAGACACCGTCTGACCAAAGGCCAGACTGGCCAAAGCCGGGAGCAGACAATTCGAACAAGACAGAATCTGTCAAAGCCGAATCGACCACCACAACGGCGCTTCCATCGTTCAATTCAAAACAACTTTCCTGGGTTACCTGCGGCTCTGAAAGCACCAAGTCGCAAAAGGTGCAACTGCCGTCTTCCTCTGTGGCCCCTGGATTGTAATTGGAAGCCGCAGAATCAGTGCACCCTACACACGAGGTGTATTCACAATTGTCGGCATCCAAAGTGGCCTCCACATCAAAATTGCAGGCCGTCGTGTCCAAGCATCCAGCACAAGACGAATATTCGCAGAGTCCACTTTCAATGGTGGCGTTCGGGCTGTAATTGCAGGCTCCGAAATCTGTACAGCCGTAGCAGCTGAAGTCACACAATGTCAAGTCATTGATGAAGGCGGTGCTGTCAAAATTGCAGGCTGTCAGCAGACCGCAACCCGCGCACAAACTGTAATCACACAATCCGTCATCAAAAGTGGCAAATGAGTTGTAGTTGCAGGCCAGAGAATCCAAACAGCCTCCTACTTCCACTCCATCACAGACCAAGACAAAATCAAATCCACCCGCAGCTGGAGTAACCGCATTTGATCCGCTTACATGCAAGAAATACTCCACTCCTTCTTCGCTCTCCCAGTCGACGGAAGAGGCCAAGTAATTGTCGAAGCAAGGATCTGCAAAGAAGTTGGCTTCATCCTGATCATCATTGCCTGCGACACAATTCAAATCTTCACACCCCCCTTCAAACACACTTAAATACGTGTCGTATCCAGTGTCCTCGAAGCACATCGTCGCCCGCAATGTATCGCCAGTCCCCATGATGGTGTACCACATGCCCCCATGGAAATACCCACCAATGTTGTATTGGTCACAATACTCTGTTTCTGTGGTGTCCGAACAGAGGGTCGTTGCCGACACCACTTGACTGCACGCCAAAGGCTCGGCGAAACCACACTCATCATTGACCACTGGCAAGCAAAACCCAGAACAGTCATAACCCGGCTGCGCATAAAAACAGCTTCCGTCTTCCTCTGTGTAGACCGGTGCGTAATTGCACGCCTCTGGTTCTGTGCACCCTGGGAATTCAAAAGGATCGCAAACTCCGTCTTGGTCTTCGTCGCAGAGGCAATTGCCATCACAATCAAAACAGAAAAATGGAAAGGTGCAACTCCCGTCATCTTCGGTTGCTTCGGCATTGAAATTGCACGCATTCAAATCGGTGCACCCCACAATGGCACAGTAAGGATCTAAAGTTCCAGTGAGCAAAAGGCCTTCCGAATTTCCTGGCAAAGTAAAGTGCCCGGTGTCCAGCAAATTGACCACCACCAAGCCCGTATCCGATGTCCATGACAGCGAAGCGGAATCCAGTGGAACTCCCCCCAAGTCAGCCGACCATTGCGTTGGCATAGAATCTGCACCCAATTGAATCAGAAACTCAATCGCGCCCGCACCATTGGAGGGTGTGTGGCTCACCGATAGAAGAACGCCATCTGCTACAAAACAAGGCCCATTGTACACCGAGTCTGGCGGGCACAAGGCATCTATACCATCATCAAAACCAGCGGTGGCACTGGTGTCCATGACCAAGGTGAGCGGACTGCTCTCCCCTGTGGAATCCGCGGTAAACTGGACGGTCCACTCAGGAAAGCAATCGCCTTCTTGCGCGTACAATGACTTCGCAGTGCAAAGTCCAAAACAAAGAAAAATGGCCGTGAGCACGGATAAGCAAGAGGAATTCATGTCGCTGTTCTTCTCTATTAATTTACGACGAAAAGGATCTTTTTAAAACAGAAACGCCGGCCCAAAGGCCGGCGTTTCCATTTCCTTGCAAGGATCAGAGGTCAGTGGCGAACCATCAATCGTTGGGTCGCCTGCGCATTGCCCGCAGTCAATCGAACTTGGTATACTCCATCGGAGAGTGAACTGAAGTCCATCTGAAGTTGTCCCGATACGTTCAGGGCATCCTGACGGAAAACCCGGCGTCCCGCAGCGTCAAACACTTCAAGGATGCCGTCGTTCACCAGTGTATTGATGTCCATCGTGAGCATGCCTGTCGTTGGGTTTGGCATAAACGCAATGTTCAAGCCGCCTTCAATTTCGGTGAGACCTACGGTGCTCAAGGTTACAGTTTCAGTGCCTTCACAGGCATTCTCGTCCGTTACAGTCAGCGTGTACGTTCCAGCGTCCAATCCGGCGATGTCTTCCGAATCGTAGGGGCCGCCTGGTCCTTCCCAAACAAAACTGTAGTCCCCAGTTCCGCCAGCAACAGAAACGGACACTTCACCATTCAAGGCGCCATCTGGATCTGCTGCAGTGTCCACCGTAATGGAAATGGCATCGGGCTCTTCTACAGTCGCATTGATGTCTGCCTCACAGCCATTGGCATCGGTTGCGAATACCGTGTAAGGACCCGCATCCAATCCTTGGAAGTCACCGTCGATGTTGGTTGTTCCTGCCAGCTCGTAAGTAATGACGCCTGTACCACCTTCGGATGTCGCCAATATCGACCCGTTGTCGTCGCCGAAGCAGTCCAAGTCGCTCGCAAAAGCGAACAACTGAATCGCAGCTGGCTCATTTACGATGACTTCGAGTGTGTCGCTGCACATGAGAGAGTCCATGGCCACGATTTTGTAGGAACCGCCATCGAGCTGATCAAAAACCAGTCCCGTTTGGAAATCTCCTTCGTCGAGTTGGTACTCCACCGTACCAAAGCCTCCGTTAGCCCCTTCAATCACGATGCTTCCGTTCATGTCGCCCGCGCAAAGCAAATCGACCACGGTCGCCATGTCATCAATGTTCAGCATGCAGTAAAGACAAGACTCATCGTCGATGGTCGATGTAGGATCATAGTTGGCCGCATCGGCATCCATGCAACCAAGACAGCTGTAATCACAAAGTGTAACGTCGTAATCCGTAACGGTGCTGTCATAGTTGCACGCATTTGGATCCAAACAACCTGCGATTTCTTCTTCGTCGCAAACACCATCCATGTCCGCATCATTTAGACAATTGCCGTCACAATCCACGTTGGGTGACCCATACAAGTCCAAGGGGTATTGACATCCATTGTCAATGGTGGCTGTCTCGTCGTAGTTGCAGGCCATGTCATCCGTACATCCGGCGCAGGACTCATAATCGCAACTGCCATCATCTTCTGTGGCTTCCGGGTTGTAGTTACAAGCCTCTGCATAAACACACCCATCAACTTCCGCTTCATCGCAGATGCCATCCATGTCGGCGTCGTTGATGCAATTGCCAAGGCAATCGTAGTAATCCGCACCATAGAGGTCCGCAGGATAAGAGCAACTGGGAAGGTCATTCAACGTAGCGGTGCTGTCATAGTTGCACGCTTCCACATCCAAACACCCGGAACAAGAGCTGTATTCACAAGAGCCATCGTCGCTGTCCGCCAATGGATTGTAGTTACAGGAAGCCAAAGTCGTACATCCAGAAATCACAGGGACAATCACGGCATCGATTACATGGACGACGCCATTTTCTGCGATTAAATCTGCGATGATGACCTCCGCATTTTCAATAAAAATACCGCCGCCACTAAACGTGATGGTGGCGTTTTGGCCGTTGGCCATCTCAATGACCTGACCATTGCTCAGCATGTCACTGGTTACAGCGCCACCTGTTACATGATAGGTCAAGACATCCGCCAACAATTCTGCGTCGGCCAACAATGCGTCTACCACAGACTCTGGCAATGCCGCCACGGCACCATCCGTTGGCGCAAATACAGTCCAGTCTCCACCAAAGGTCAAGAGACTGTCCAAATCAGCGGCCACGAGCAAGTCTTCAAGTACGGTGTGCACCTCGCTAGATTCAATGATGTCAAACACACTGGCTGCAGGGTACGCGCAACTTCCATCATCATCCGTCGCATCTGCCATGAAGTTCAAGGCATCCATGTCGGTACATCCTGGGATTTCTTCCTCATCACAAACGCCATCCATATCCAAATCGTTGAGGCAGTTGCCATCGCAGTCCACGTAGTCTACCCCATAAACATCCAAGGGGTAATTGCAATCCTCGTCTGGTGCAGTACAAGCGTCTCCAATGTTGAAGCTGTAGAACAAGTCGTCTGACCCCACTCCGTTGACGAAAATCTGAACGTAGAAGTTGCCCTCCACTTCGCCGTCGGTCGTGAGCTGGGCAATCAGGACTTGGTTGTTGTCACTGTTGGCAGCAATGCCATTGGCGTCGCCATTCAGTGCAAACCAACTTCCGCCCACTTCGTCGTCGATGGAAATGTTTCCACCTGCAGCACCAAATCCACCGTCAAAGTTGGACAGCCAAGGGTTTGATGTTCCTTGAATTGTCGAAACCGCTGCTTCTCCGGAAGAGGCGTCGGGTGCAGAGCTCAAACCAATGGTAACCCAAGAGTCGTACTGAAGATTCGGATAAGTCCCGAACAAAGGAGGCGCAATGGCATTGGGTGTCGATCCGCCAAGCGCATCGTGGAAAAAGTTGGTCGTGGTGGTCACCACAGTGGGGTTGTTGTTGTCCCCCGATACTGAACTCACAAAGTCAGCAGGGTTGGCACACTTCACGTAATAGCGGAAGGTGGTCAAGCCCGCCAAATCACCTTCTGTGTGCACCTGTACCGTATCTACGATCAAACAGTAGTCGGCTTCAACAGCGACTGCCGAAGGGTCGAAATTACATGCCTCTTCATCTGAACAACCCTCTTCTTCATCGCAAAGGCCGTCCATGTCCGAATCGTTCAAGCAGTTGCCATCGCAATCGAGGTAATCTGCCAAAGGATAGGTGCAGGACGCGTCGTCGGCGTCGGCGTTCATGTCATAGTTACAAGCCTCTGGCTCCATGCATCCAAACACCTCGTTCTCGTCGCAAATGTCATTGTCGTTGACGTCGTTCAAGCAGTTGCCATCGCAGTCATAGTAATCCTCTGCATAGGTGCACTCAGTGTTGTCGGATACCGTGGCATTTGCGTCGTAGTTACACGCCATCGCATCGGTACAACCTACGCAGCTTGTGAATTCACATGAACCATCGTCGTCGGTGGCATTCTCGCTGTAGTTGCAAGCCGTGTCATCGGTGCAGCCCGCGGACTCCAGCTCGTCGCAAAGCCCATCCATATCTGCGTCGTTCAAACAATCGCCATTGCAGTCGAGATAGGTCTCTGTTGGGAAAGTGCAAGAACCGTCATCCACACCGGCAGAAGCGTCGTAGTTACATGCTGTTTCATCCGTGCAACCCGGGTCTTGAGAAGCCGGGTACACATACGTTGGACGGTTGATGCCATCTTCAGACAAGACTTCGTTTTGCCCATCCCCTTCTATGAAGATTTGCGTGTACAACGTCAGTGCCAAATCTCCTGTAGTGGTGAACTGACCTGCCAACACCCTGAGGTCTGAGCCTGCAATGCCGTTGACGTCGCCGTTCAAAGCATACCATGCTCCACCAATTTGATCGTCAATTTCAATGTTGCCTCCGGCAACACCTCCACCTGGATCAAAATTGGTCAGCCATGGGTTGCCCGCCGATTGGACAGTACTCACAGTGGCTTCACCTGCTCCCGCATTGGGCACACCTTCTAAACCAATGGTGACCCAGCTGTCAAACTCCAAGTCCGGGTAGACAGGAAAAAGCAGGCTGTTAATGCCGTTTGGCGTTCCCGCTCCCAACGCCGCATGATAAAAGTCTGCAGTAGTGGTTGCAAATGTTGAGTTGTTCTCGTCTCCAGAGATGGAACTTAAGAAGTCGGTTTCGTTCTCTGTCGTGATGTAAGCACGGTAGCAAGTATAACCGGTAAGGTCAATCGTGCCGAGCGCGCCAGCGAGAATGCCGATGTCTTCAGAGACGACCTCGACTTCGAGCCCATATTGTTGGGCGCTGAGCCATGTGGGCAAAAGGCACATGGCCAGTAAGAGCTTATGCAGCTTCATGTGTGTAGGGTTGGTTCAATTCAGTCCCAAAGTCATCATGAAACCCCCTCGTGAAACGCACCATGTTTGCTGACTATCAACACCCCGTGTTGGATGAAGTCCAAAAACGAGATTTTATGCAGCAAAAAGGGGCGGCCTTGCGGCCGCCCCTTTCAAAGAATGTCGGTTGCAGATTAGTGCTTGACCACACGCAATGTCTCGACTGCGTTGGCGACTTGCAACTGCAAGAAATAAACGCCGCTCTCAAAGCTGGACAAATCCATGCGCTCGATGATTGTGCCCGTTAAGCTGCCCAATTCTTCGCGTGAAACTTCACGTCCCAAGCCGTCTGTTAAGATTGCGGTTACCGCTTCTCCATTCAGACCTGTCAGTTGAACCTCAACCATTCCACGTGTTGGATTTGGAAACAAGGTGACGTCAATCAAGCTGATCAACTCCTCGATGCCGCTGACCACAACAATGGTGGTGCTCACAAACTCACACCCGTTCCCGTCGGTAATGGTCACCGTGTAGTCTCCTGCGGAAACTCCAGAAATGTCCTCGTCCTCTGAAGTGAAGTCAGGTCCTTCCCAGTTAATGCTGAATGGCTCAGTGCCACCAGTAACCGTGATGTCGATGACACCATCCGCCTCAGCTCCAGTGGTGCCCGCATTGGCGTCGACCACAACATCAATGGCGTCCGGTGAGGGTACTGGGATCTCCAGAGTGCTTGAACACTCGGCATCGTCTTGAACCGTCACGTTGTACGTACCCGCAGCAAGGTCAGAGTATTCACCGTTTGGTCCGAAACCAGCGCCGTCCAGGTCGTAGGTGTATCCCATTCCGGAACCGCCTGTTCCTTCGACCACAATGCTGCCGTTTTCATCTCCGCTACACAGCACGCCGATTGTCACTGCATTTACATCAACCTGAGAAGGCTGAGTCAGGGTGACACTGGCATCGTACACGCATCCGTTCGCGTCCAAAAGGTCAATGGCGTAGTCTCCACCTTCGAGCATGTTGAGACTAAACGTATCCAATGTGTCTCCTTCGTATACATAAGAGAGCGGCAATGAACCGCCTTGAGCTTCCAGCGTAATGGCCCCGTTTGAGTCTCCAAAGCATGTGGGAGAAACGAGAGACTCCAACGTTTCGAAAGGTGCAGGAGAACCGACAACAACAGCGTCGCTGGTGTCGATGCAACCGTTCACATCGGATCCGTAGAAAGTGTAAGTGCCCGCTGCCAGTCCTTCGAACACATTGTCTGCAAAGAAGCTGATGCCGTCTAAGCTATACTCGACTGCACCGCTTCCTCCAAAGTGCTGCATGGCCACAACACCATCTTCACTGTCTGGACACAACGTAGGCGCTGTGTTGTCATAAATCTGCAGGGGCAATGGGTCCTGAACACTGATTCCAGGTGTTGACTCCAAACATCCGTTGGCGTCCATCGCGTAGACCGTATACAGGTTGGGGCCGAGATTCTCGAAGAGGAGCACCTCCACTCCGTTCTCGAAATACACACCCGTGCTGTCGGTAACAGGTCCTTCAAGGCTGTAGGTCATTGCGCCGGTTCCACCGGTGCTGTTTCCGCTAAGAACAGCGTCGCCACTCCCACTGCAGCTGATGCCGTCGGACAAAATGGCCTCGACAATCAAAGGCTCTGGGGTAGGCACATCCAACATGGTATCGATGCTGCAACCCACGTTGTCCGCGATGGTGATGGACACCATTCCACTGGGCAGGTTATTGAAGACGCCTGTTGCATTGCCTTCGGAGCCGATGCTGTAGAGAAGACTTCCTTGACCGCCAGAAACCGCCACACTTGCGGACCCATCGAAATAACCATTGCAACTCACAGAGGTCGACGCCACGGAGTTAATGACCAGTTGAGTACCAGGGTAGTCACATGCATACACGCATGAGCCATCGTTCTCGTTGGCGTTGGCATCAAAATTGGTGGCAGCAGAGTCTGTACAACCAAAGACGGCATCTGCGACACTACTAAAAGGGAGTGTCACCAATGTGTCATTGTCCTGAACACCTCCTACGAAGCTCGCAACGCTCACCACACCGAACAACGTGGTGTCGGTTGTGAACTGGCCGATCAAAACCAGAGAGTCAGCACCTGCATAGGCGTTGGCATCTGGATACAATGGGAACCAGCTTCCGCCAGTCTGTGTGTCAATGATGATGTCACCACCATTGGCTCCCATGCCGGGTTCGAATGCAACACTCCAGTCGTTTTGCGGGTCACCTACAGAGTTGACCACACCTTCGCCAGCTTCCTCTGAAATGTCCGCAGGTGCGTCCATACCGATGGTGACGAAGCTGTCAAATTCCAAATCTGGAAACGACGTGAAAATACCCGCTTGGTAGGTTTGGTTTGTCAAACCGCCGATCGCAGAATTGAAGAAGTTGTCGCCTCCCTGAATCTTTGTGGGGAAGTCAGCATCTCCATAAACCGCAGTCAAAAAGTCATCTGGAGAGTCAAACTTGACGTAAATACGGTACGTATTGTAACCGGTCAGGTCTTCTGTTCCCACCATGCCGATGTTTTCGGCGTAGGTCTCAACGACGACTTCTGTCGCTTGAGAAAAGGCAAGTGTGCTGCAGCAGGCTGCGAGGACACCGAGTAGCAATCGCTTCATGCGTTGTTTGGTGTTAGTTGTGAATTCGGGTGCAATATAGACGGACGTTCTCACTCGGCCACTTCAATTCCCCGCTGTCCTTTGCAAGAATATTAACCTTCGAAGTAGGAAAGAAAGAAGGGGGCCGAAGCCCCCTTTTTTCCTCAGATACGTGCGGATGTGTTATTCAGCCGTCAACCGAATCACCGATCGCTTGACTCCATTCCTAACCTCAAGCACATAAACCCCTGTTTCAAAGTCAGATGTGGGGTATTTCAGTACGGTGCCTGCCGACACCGATACGCGCTCGGAAAGGACGATTTTGCCCATGAGGTCGTACACGCGGATGTCGACCAAACCGTCCACCCCATCGAGGCGCACATTCAATACGTCTTTTGTGGGGTTTGGGAAAACCTCGAGTCCGATCCAATCTTCGACTTCCTCGATGCCAATTGTGGTGCCCACAGTGTCGCCATTGCAATCAAGGCAACTCGCATAACAATAGGCCCCGAGTACTTCGGGAACACCGGAACGGGTATGCGTGCGGTTCGCTGCTCCAAATGGGTTGGCCTGGCCACAGCCCTCTTCTTGAAAATTGCCCACCTCTGCCACGGCATCATCCACAACGCCACCTGGATATGGGTCGCCATTGCAATAACGGAATTCAAAAAATGCAGCGCCAGAAACTTCATAGGTCACCTCGTAAAGGTTGTCTCCGTCGTCGTCGCTCATTTGTAGCGCTCCTGCTTGCCACTGTGGCGTCGTGATTCCCCCGATCAACCAAACTCCTGTCTCAGACACCGTCTCATTGGCCATATCGACTTGAAAGGTGATGGGTGCCGCACTGGGGTCTGCTACACAGGTCTCGGTGCATTGGTTGTAGCAATATTGAACCGTCAGCGGATCGGTTCCCACCGTGAAGGTGCGGTTGCCATTGGTCACACATTCTCCGGGAGGATTCTCATTGTCTACATTTCCTTCTCCATCGCCGCCCCAATTGTTGCCATTGATGAACTTGAACTCATAGTCTCCGGGAGGGACATTCATGGTTAGCTCGTAGACCATGTCTCCATCGTCATCGCTCAAGAAGTCAACACCAGCGGTCCAGCCTTGAAAACTTCCAGCCACACAAACGCCATTCACCGACACTTCGGCCTGTGTACTCATGTCTACTTTGAATGTCACTGGCGTCGGCGAAACGCAACTGCCGCATGCATTGAAGCAATAGGGTTGGCCTGGACCCAATTCATAAACCAAGTCTCCGCCACCGAGAGGAAGAAAACGATTGCCGTCTATGGTGCACTCCCCCTCGGGACCCTCGGCGAAGTCCCAAACGTTGCCATTCACAAACTTGAACAGTGCAGTGTCTGCAGGCTCCAACATGGCGCCGTCCATTTGGGCGACATACGTATATACAAGGTCGCCGTCTGAATCGTCCATGGCCAAAAAGTCCGTGGCACTCCATGCGCCATTCTCATTAAAGTTGCCGTTCATGTGAACGCCCACTGGATTGATGGCCTCCAATTGACTCATGTCCACTTTGAACATCACAGTGGTGATCCCGCATGCGGCACATTGTCCAAAGCATGGTGCATCCAAGGTGGTGGCACCGCTCAACTCGAAATAACGATTTCCTCCCCCATTCCAGGAGCAGGCTTCAGGCGCGGATTCATCCATGCCCCATTCATTGCCATTCACAAACTTGTACTCAATCAAGCTCAGGCTGTCGGAAACGTCATAGGTGACTTCGTAAACCCCATCCATGTCGTCGTCGGACATGGGCGTTGCTCCGGCCTGCCAACCTTGAAAGTTGCCAGCAACATGCACACCCAGTGCAGGGTCCACAGTTTGATTGTTCATGTCGACCTGAAAGGTGACAGGAACCGTTTGGGCAGACAGGCTCCCTAAGAAGAACAAGGCCCAGAAAAAGGTGTAAGGTGTTTTCATAAATCGTGTTTGATGTACACGACCAAATTAGCTTGCGTCCATGCTTCAATTCAGCCGCGCGCATCATTTTTACACAAAGCCAATGGGGATGGCTTTGATTTTTCTGTCACTGGGACCATTGTCCTCTGCACAGTCCACCCGGCCGAATGTCCAAAGAATGGAACCGCCTCACTGGTGGAACAGTGGAATTGAATCGGAATTCGTTTTGACCCTCTATGGCCCCAACTTGTCTGAATGTGAGGTCTCATCCGGTCACGCTGACGTGGTTGTTCAACACCTCGAACGGCGCGAAAACAAAGACTACTTGTTTGTGCGGCTCCAGACAAGGGCCAATTGTCTACCTGCAGATGTCCCGCTCAAGGTCTCCTCTGCGTTGGGCATGGACACCACGCTCTTCTACCCCATTCTAGACGGACGTCAAGGCTTGCCCAAGGGCCAAGGTGTGCCATCGGGAGCGACGATGTACCTCATTATGCCCGACCGGTTTGCCAACGGAGACCTTCAAAATGACGTAAATGCAAACTTGAGAGAATCCAGTGTAGACCGCACAGAAATGTACGCTCGCCATGGAGGAGACCTTGAAGGCATTGCCACCAAGTTGGATTACCTCGATGCCTTGGGCATTGATGCGATTTGGCTGAATCCAGTCCTGCTCAACGACCAGCCATCGGCCAGCTACCACGGTTATGCTGTAACCAACCATTACGAGGTTGACCCCCGACTCGGCGGCAACAAAGCATACCGAGACCTTGTATCTGCCTGTCACGCAAAGGACATACGCGTGATCCAAGATGTCATCTTTAACCACTGGGGACACAACCATTGGATGATACAGAATTTGCCCGATCGCAAATGGCTCCATCAATGGCCAGAATTCACATTGACCAACTACAACTGCAACGTAATGACCGACCCACACGCAGTCAAGGAGGAGGTCGATGTATTCAATCGCGGTTGGTTCGTTCCAGAAATGCCCGATTTGGCGCCTGATCAAGATCCGCTTTTGGCTGACCTCTTGGTGCAAAATGCACTGTGGTGGATTTCCGAAGCGGGAATCGATGGTTTTCGGATCGACACCTACCCATACTCAGACAAGGACTTCATGGCCACATTGGCCCAACGCATTCTGGCCATCCATCCAGACTTTTTTATGTTCGGCGAATGCTGGGTGTCCAGTCCTGCAGTGCAATCAAGCTACCTGTCTAAAAGCCCTTTGAGCGCGCAGGACTCCCATTTGGAAAGTGTCAAAGACTTTCAGCTTCACTTTGCCCTTCGCGATGCCATTGGCGAAGACCCGACATGGAGAACAGGAATCACCCGGGTCCATGCCACCCTCAGTCAAGACGGGGTGTACCCCGACCCCAATCGACTTGTGACGTTTGTGGACAACCACGACACAGACCGCTGGCGAAGTGTGGCAGGCGACATGGCGCGCACCCGGTATGGCATTGGCTTGGTCATGATGACCCGGGGCATTCCATGTCTCTATTATGGGACGGAACTGGGCATGGATGGCTTTGCCGCACCAGACGGTTTGGTGCGTGACGATTTTCCAGGGGGATGGCACGACGATGCGCGCAACGCTTTTAAAGAAAGTGGGAGAACCCCCGAAGAGCGAGAGTTGTGGCAATTCACAGCCGCCTTGGGACAAGCCAGAAGAACGTATCGAGGTGCATTTGCCTCACCCATGACACATTTGATCCCGCGCAAAGGGCAATACCATTTTCTCCGGGCCGACGGTGAACAGCGGCTGCTCATCCTTTCCAATGCCAGCGATGAACCCGCAGAGGTTGACTGGTCTGCATTGGCCCCTCTGCAGGAGGGTGCGACCAAAGGACAAACCATTTTAGGTGCAACTGGATCTGGGGCGCAGCGCTTTCTGTGGGGAGCTCCACTCACTCTGGCGCCATGGCACTTTGCCGTTTACAGGTTAGAAAATTGACGCTGCAGAGGTCGTCTTAAGTGTCTCCGAGAATGGCTTGGCGCCAAGCTTCGTGCACGCGGGTCACCTTGCCCGCCATGGTGTCCCAACTTACAAGAGTCGTCGCCGCTCGGAAGGCCAATGCGGCATGCTCCTTTTCTCCTTTGGGCCAGACAAAGCCCTCGTAGACGATGCCAATGCTGGAATTGCCCATCTTAGAAGCGCCCAAACGAATGACCAAGCGGTCGCCAGGATTCACGGGCTTGATGTAGTCCATCTCGTTTCTTACCACCAGAACACCATGCTTGCGGAAGTCCCAAGTCTCCGGCACACATGATTCGAACCATGCGATTCTCGCTTCTTCCAAAAAAGTGAAGTACCGAGCGTTGTTGACATGCCCAAACGTATCCATGTCGCTGTACCGCAAAGACACCTCGTACTCGACGACGGGCCCCAACGCTTCAAAAGGTTCGTTCATGGGATTGGAAGAGGAATTGGCGTCCATTTTGGCAGGCATTGAAATGCAAATCTCGGGCATACTTCGACAACCCGCGCGGATGCTGGATTCCCGGGTTTTTCCATAATTCATGGTGCTTTATTCACAAATGGGAAAAAAGGATGCGCTATGCCGCGCGGGACGCGGGCTTTAGCCTATACATTTGAGAAGTTCACAACCAATAACGATTACCATGAACAAATCAGAACTCCGTGATGCCATGGCCGAAGGTGCCGGCATCAGCAAAGCCGACGCAGGTCGTGCCCTCGACTCATTCATCGAAGCCACCAGTGGTGCACTCAAGTCTGGAGAGCGTGTAGCGCTCGTCGGATTTGGATCTTTCTCTGTCACTCACCGTGAGGCCCGCAAGGGACGTAACCCACAGACAGGTAAGGAAATCACAATCGCAGCGAAGAACGTCGTGAAATTCAAGCCAGGTGCTGAATTGAACGAGAAGGTCAAGTAAGCCTTCTTTGAAGAAATGACAATCCCCGGTTCGCCATTGGCGTTCCGGGGATTTTCTTTGCACCGTGACCGACGACCGTTACCCCTTACTCTCCAGCTTCCTTACCGAGGCTCGGAAGGCTCGATTCGCTGAAGTCTTGGGCCAGCGCATGCATTGGGTCACGGCGGTGACCGAGGACTTGTATGACCCGCACAACATCTCCGCCGTGCTGAGAAGTTGCGACGGATTTGGAATACAATCTGCGCACATCATTGAAGTCACCAACCCTTACCGCGTCTCTCCAGGTGTGGCCAAAGGAGCGGCCAAGTGGCTGGACATCGAACGCCACACGGAAACAAAATCAGCACTGTTGGACCTCAAGAAACGGGGTTATGCCATTTGCTGCACCACGCCACACACCAACGACACAACGCCAGAGGACTTGCCTTTGGACAAGCCTGTTGCATTGGTCTTTGGGTCAGAAGGTCCTGGCATTTCGGATGCCGCCCGCGCCGAGGCTGACCATTTTGTCCGAATTCCCATGTACGGTTTTACGGAGAGCTACAACATCTCTGTGGCCGCTGCCCTGACCCTCCAAACAGTCACCCAACGTGTGAGGAGCAGAAACGACATTCCTTGGCAAATCCCCGCCACTGAGCACCCGCGCATTTTGGGCGATTGGGCAACGCGCACGGTCAAAGACGCCCCGGGGCTTTTGAACCGACTTCGCTCAGACGAACCGCCATCGCCCCCTTCCCAAGCAGAGGCCGAATGAGCGCCCCACTCTCGAGTGATTATCGCTCCATACTCAAGCTTGCCCTGCCCGTCTCAGCGGGCACATTCACTCAGTTTCTGGTCGTTCTGACCGACAACTACTTCCTGAGTCAAGTGTCCGACGAGGCCTTCAATGGCGCCGGGAATGCCGGCATTTTGTACATCACTTTGGCCATGATGGGCCAGGGCTTGGCCAGTTTCGGACAAATTTTGATTGCACGTCGCGTGGGAGAAGGGCGATCAGAACGGGCGTTGGTATTGCTTCGAACAGGAGCAATTGGACTATTGACCATCGGATTCAGCCTTATGCTTTTGGTTGAATTGGCCCTGCACTTTGGGTTTTCCGACATCTTTAAAAGCGCGGCAACGGGTCAAGTCTTTCGTGACTTCATCTCCATTCGGAAATATGGGTTCGCCCCCAGCTTCGTGATGATGATGCTCATTGCCTACTTCATGGGCATTGCCCGATCTCGGGTTCTCATGTGGTCCATGGTGGCGGTTGGAGCTGTGAACATTGCAGGCGACTCCATTTTAATCTCTGGGAGATGGGGCATCGCAGGCATGGGCGCCGAAGGTGCCGCATGGGCCAGCTTTTCTGCGGAATGTACCGGAGTTGCTGTTCTGCTGTTGTCGCTGATCCGGACCCATGGAAAAGCCTGCTTTGAACGAACGTTTCTTCAGCTCGACGAAATTTGGCACTGGGTCAAGTTGGCCCTGCCCCTCGTGCTTCAGCTCAGCCTTACCCTTGGGACATGGAGCATGTTCTTTTTTCTTGTCGAGCAAGTCGGCATACTCGAGCTCAAGGTGAGCCATGTGGCACGCAATTATTTCATGCTGGCTTTTACGGTCACACAGGGGGTGTCTCAAACCACCCGAACTTATGTGAGCACCCTTTTGGGAGAAGGTCGCGGCGCAGAACTGCCCCATGTTCTCAAACGACTTTTCTATGTCAATCTATCTGGTATCGTGCTGCTGGCTCATGGCCTCTTTTTCTATCCCGAGTGGTTTGCGCAGGCCTTTTTTGACGATGCTGCTGGCTTGGATGCTGCCGCGAAAACCTTGCCCGTCATCTTTCTTGCCATGCTGATCTACAGCGTGAGCTCTGTGATGCTCAGTGCCATTCAAGGAAGCGGCCACACCACCCCAGCCCTCGTTGTGGAACTCACGGCCATCGCCGTTTACACCTTGGCCACGTTGACTGCGACGGTATGGTATCCACAGCCCGTGTGGCGCATTTGGTGGGTCGAATTCGCTTATTTCTCGTGCATGGGCATCGGATGCGCGTGGTTTCTCCTCCGACGAGATTGGCGCTCCAAAATAATTTGAGAATCCGACAACATTCTGACAGGGTGCCCCACACAAGGGCCCATACCTTTGCGCGCTCCAATGAGCACCTCGCCTCTCCGCATTGTCTTTTTCGGAACGCCCGATTTTGCAGCAGCCAGCTTGTTGGCGTTGTCCGACTCGGTGCACAACATCGTGGGGGTCGTGACGGCTCCAGACCGGCCGGCGGGCAGGGGCCAAAAACTCCAACCCTCGGAGGTCAAACAAGTTGCACAGCGACTGAATCTCCCCTTGGCTCAGCCACTAAAATTGCGTGCGCCTGAATTCCACACGCAGCTCGACCAATGGAATGCCGACCTGTTCATCGTAGTGGCATTCCGCATGATGCCCGAGGTGGTTTGGCGCAAACCACCCATCGGCACAGTCAACATTCACGGGAGTTTGCTGCCCGACTTTAGAGGGGCTGCCCCCATACAGCACGCGGTCGCCAGCGGAGCCACACGAACGGGCGTTACGTCCTTCTTCATTACCCAAGACATCGACACCGGCGCCATCCTTCTTCAGCAATCCATGGCCATCGGCCCCAACGAGAATTCCGGGGAAGTTTATGGGCGACTCATGCGTGCGGGAGGAACGTTGGCCGTCGACACCGCCGATGCTTTGGCCAATGCCAAGTTGCAGGGAGTGGATCAATCGCTTCTCATGACTGGGGAGGAAAGACCTGCCCCCAAACTGTTCCGACAAGACGGTCGAATTGATTGGCGAAAGTCCCCAAAACACGTCTCTGATTTCATCCGTGGCATGACCCCCTACCCTGGGGCTTGGACCACCCTCAATGGTGCCACCCTGAAAATCAGGAGTACGGCATTTCCCGCTGTGGAGCATGTCCTTCCTGAACTCGATCCTGGGCAATGCCATGTCGAGGGTGAACATTGGTATGTAGGCACTCATGAAGGGCCCTTGCTGATCCTCGAAGTGCAATTGGCTGGCAAGCCTTTTCTGGCGGCATCCGACGTTCTTAGAGGATACCGTTACCCCATTGAATCATTGGGTACCGACGGCCATTGAGCATTAGCTGTCCCCGTAGGCTTCGAGCAACACGTCGAGGATTTCTGTGGCAGAAGCCACAACAGGCGTTCCTGGCCCAAAAATTGCCGTGGCTCCAGAAGCATAGAGCGCGTCATAATCTCCCCTTGGAATCACGCCCCCCACCACAATCATCATGTCTGCCCTGCCCATCTCTTTGAGGGCTTGTGCCAGCGCAGGAACCAAGACAAGATGACCTGCGGCCAAGGTGGACACACCCACCACGTGAACATCGTTTTCTACCGCTTGTTTGGCCACTTCTTCTGGCGTCTGAAACAACGATCCTAGGTCCACATCGAACCCCAAATCGGCAAAGGCACTGGCAATCACTTTCGCACCGCGGTCATGGCCATCTTGCCCCATTTTGGCGACCAAAATGCGCGGTTGACGCCCTACCCATTTGGCGAAAGTTGCTGCTTTATTGACCGCCATTTTGAATTCTTCTCTGTCTCCAAGTTGCTTCCGGAAAATACCGCGTACCGGCCGAACAATGGGCTTGTGCCGGTCAAATGCCTTCTCGAGTGCATCGGAGATTTCTCCCAAGGTGCAACGAGCCTTGGCTGCACTCACCGCCACTTCCAGTAAATTCTGCTGTCCCCGTGCGGCGCGCTCCAATGCCTGTAAGCAGTCGGCTGCCACAGCGGAGTCACGCTTGTACTTTGTGTCTTGTAGTCGCTTCTTTTGACCGGCCAACACCGTCACATGGTCCACCTTGAGCAACTCCATGTTTTCTGGCGCTTGCCCCGGAAACAGGTTTAAACCGACAATGCGGTCGAGGCCTGCATCAATGCGTGACTGCTTCTCCGCCGCTGCCGTTTCAATGCCCCGCATTGGCAAGCCTTCATCAATGGCTTTGGGCATTCCGCCAGCCTTCTCCATTTCTTGAATCAGGGCTTCGGCTTTGACCAAAAGAGCTTCTGTGCGCTTGGCCACCTCTGCATCGCCCCCCAATGGATCCACCCATTGCGTTGTCCCGGCTTCTTTTTGCAAGATGAGCTGAGTATTTCGCGCGATGCGCGCTGTGTCTTCGGTAGGCAAGGCGATGGCCTCGTCCAAAGAATTGGTGTGCAAGCTTTGTGTTCCGCCCCAGACAGCCGCCATGGCCTCAATGGCTGTGCGGCTCACATTGTTCATTGGATCCTGTTCTGTGAGGGTCCACCCGCTGGTTTGACAATGCGTCCTGAGCATGGATGAACGCGGGTTTTTAGGGCTGAATTGGGCCATGCAACGGGCCCAAAGCACCCTGCCTGCTCGCAACTTGGCCACTTCGGTGATCACGTCCATGCCGATGCCCCAGAAAAAACTCAAACGTGGCGCGAATTGATCCACATCCAAGCCTGCCGCAATGCCCGCGCGGACATAAGCCAAGCCATTGGCAATCGTGTAGGCCAGTTCAAGCTCTGCTGTTGCCCCTGCCTCCTGCATGTGATAACCGGAGATGCTAATGGAATTGAACCGCGGCATGTGTTCTGCCGTGTAGGCGAAAATGTCGCTGATGATCCGCATGCTCGGAGCCGGCGGATAGATGAAGGTGTTGCGGACCATGAACTCCTTGAGGATGTCATTCTGAATGGTCCCTGTCAAGGCCTGGGTGGAAACGCCCTGCTCTTCCGCTGCCGCGATGTAAAAAGCCATGATGGGGAGCACCGCCCCGTTCATGGTCATCGACACCGACATTTCATTCAACGGAATGCCTTCGAAAAGGAGCTTCATGTCCTCCACACTGTCGATGGCCACACCGGCCTTGCCCACATCGCCCGAAACGCGGGGATGGTCGCTGTCGTACCCGCGATGCGTGGCCAAATCAAACGCCACACTCAAGCCTTTCTGGCCAGCGGCGAGGTTTTTTCGGTAAAAATCGTTGGAGGCCTTGGCGGTGCTGAATCCCGCGTACTGGCGAATGGTCCACGGTCTTTGGGTGTACATACTGGCATAAGGCCCACGCAGATAAGGCGCCTGTCCTGCACCATGCGCTTCCAGTGAATCTTCAGACCCTGAGAGGGGTTCCGACAAGATGACCGGCGATATGGCGTACCCCGAAGGTCCACTGTTCTTTACCGAAATGGAAGGTTGATTTCCGAATAAGCTTAGATAAGACTCGGCCGCCTCAACCATTGCGTTGGCCATCGCATCCACCAAGGGCGATACAACCGCATCCAAATCGCCAAGACCCGACTCTTCCCGAAGTAAATGAAGGGCATTCCGCGACCATTTCGCAGGCTGCGTGAGGTCCGACACTTCTGAATTCAACAACGGACTCTGAGCACCCACAGCTTCCAACCCACTCATCGCGGCCGCCACCGAACAAGAGGCCAACCGAATCAAGTTGTCCCGACCGGAATTCTCTCCCAACCCCGTGGAATCACCGAGGCCACGCAACCATGGCCAATCTTTGACTGGCCAACGTTTCAGCAACAGTCTTTTCAATGCCTCTGCACTGGCCAAGGCCACCATGGGGTCGCGGTCCATGAGAAGATCCAAGGACACGCGAGACACCGATCCGCCGAGCAGCGTTTCCGCTTCCTCACAGGCCCGCAGAAGCAATGCCAGCCGTCCAGCGGTCGTCCACCCTTCTTGCGTTGAATCCGACAGCCATATGGCCCTTAAATGCTGGCCTTGGTTTGCGTTCAACCCATTGATGTGCGCCGAGACATCGCCCCCGCTCCACCAGTCGATCAAAATGCCGCCGCGAACTGGAAGTGCGTCGGCAGCAGCCAAATCTGCAACCGCAGCACCTCCTAAAAATTCGAGGTCCACAAATTCTTTCACGACGTCTTTGAGCCAAGCCTTGGCATCGAAGCACCCGTTCAATCGGAGCGCCTCTGCCCCACCCTCGAGGGCTGCCATGACTTGATCTGCCTCGGACACCTCCACGGAAAGCTTCCAAGGCTGTTTGGCGCGCTTTCGAACCGACTCCACCCTCCGGAATGGATGGTAGACTGGCAATTGAATTTCCCCGCCATCCAAATCCACGTGGGTCTTGGGTTCATCACCTCGGCTAGCCGCTTTCGCCGCATTGAGCCACTCCATCCAACCGCCTGCTGGGGGAAACACAGAATCCATGCTGCAAGTTAACGGGGATACGGGCCTAATTTTGATGCATGGAAGGTTCTCCTCCAGCCCTAACTCACCCCATTGATTTCGCGCATTTTGCGGCGTGTGACCTCAGGGTTGGACAGGTTTTGAGTGTAGAGAACCTCGAGTCCGCTCGACGCCCCGCCTTCGTTTTGCACCTTGACTTCGGTCCTTTGGGACAAATGAAGTCCACCGCACAACTCAAAGAGGACCACACTGCAGAGGATTTGATTGGACGTCAAGTGGTGGCGGTAGTCAACTTACCCCCGAAGCAAGTGGGCAACCACACAAGCCGCTGCCTCGTGCTCGGTGCCGTCCATGGCCCACATGTTGGCCTGCTTTCCGTCCCCTCTTCTGTCCCCAATGGGACCCGAATACACTGACTTCGTTGCCCCTATGTCTGCTCCATTTCCCACACCCAGCCAAGCTGCAATCCTTCTCGATCGAGATGGCGTCATCAACCATGATCCAGGCGACTACACCACTTGCTTGGCCGAATTTCATGTGTTGCCCACGGTCTTGGACACGCTTCGCGCTTGGAAAGCTGCCGGATTCAAATTGATCCTGATCACCAATCAAGGCGGCATTGCCAAGGGGCGATATGGCCACGAGGAGGTCAACGTTATTCATGCTCACCTGCGCAGCGTATGTGAAGAAGCCGGAGCTCCACTCGACGATATTTTTTACAGTCCACATCACCCTGACTTTGGGCAAAGTTTAAGCCGAAAGCCCGGTTCGCTCATGGTAGAGCGTGCCCTTGCCCGCCACGGTTTGGACCCCGACAAATGCTGGATGTTTGGAGACAAGGCCCGGGACATCGATTGTGCGCTGGGAGCCGGCGTCAGGCACGGCGTCCTGATCGAGCCCAATGCCCCTCTTTCGCAATGGTTGGGGGTTCCGCTGGCCAACCGGGGTTAAGTTTGCACGTGCGCCACATTCTCGTCAACAGTCAATTGGTCCCGACATCGTCGGAAAACACTGGACTCTCGGTCAAAAGCCGGGCCTTCTTGTTTGCTGACGGGATTTTCGAAACCATTCGTGTGGCCAAGGGTGTCCCGCTCTTTCTCGATGACCACTTCCAGCGGTTGCGGGAGGGTCTGAAAGCCCACCGTATTCCTGCGCCATTGGGATTCACCCCGGCGAGCATCGCAAAAGACATTGCTGTTTTGCTCGAGGCGGAAGGCCTGAGCGAAGGTGCGCGCATTCGCATGACGCTCAGCCGAAGCGGTGCTGGATTCTACACCCCAGAAGAGAATGGACTCGACGTCGTCATGACCGCACAAGCGGTAGACTCTGTGGAGTATGTACTCAACGACAAGGGGCTGTCGACCGACATCTACCCCGAGATGAAGTGCACGCCGAATCACCTGTCGAAGTTCAAGAACATCGCATCGAGCATTTACGTGCAGAGCGGGCTCTGGGCCAAAGAAAATGGTGTGGGGTCTGCCTTGATCCAAAACGACAAGATGGGCATCATCGAAAGCACGGCCTCCAACTTGTTTTTGGTCTCCAACGGCGTGTTGTACACGCCCGGATTAGACTCGGGTGCAACGGCCGGGATCATGCGCGCTCAAGTGATCAACCTCGCCTTGTCTTCGGGCATGAAGGTTTATGAATGCAACCTGACCCCCCAAAATCTATTGGTCGCCGACGAGGTCTTTTTGACCAATGTGGTGCAAGGCATGCAATGGGTGGGCAGCTATCGAACCAAACGATACTTTAATACCGCCACAGCGGAATTGGTCCGCCTGTTGAACAACTTGGTCCGGCCGCTTTATCAGGCCTGAGCCGCCCGTGGGTCCAACAGGCGATAGGCCAAGTCGGTCACCGCATTGACCGTCACAAACACCAAACTGACAAACAACACCCCGCCCATGACCAAGGGCAAGTCTTGTTGCTCAAGTGCGTCGAAAAGGAGAAAGCCCAAACCTCTCCAACCGAAGACGAACTCAACAAAAACAGCCCCCGCCAACAGTTGAGCCAACCACCCACTGGCCGAGGTCAACACTGGATTCAACGCATTGCGCAACACATGATGACGGAGCACCTCCATGTCCGTCGCGCCAAATGCACGGGCCGTGCGCACATGTGGCGCAGCCAAAACGTCCAACGCCGCTCCACGGGTGAGTTGAGCCAACACCGACAAGGGACGAAGACCCAGCGTCAAAGCAGGCAGCCACAAATTCCGCCAGGCCAAAACCGTTTCTCCTTGTGCATTTAGGTCGTGGAGACTCCCGGTGAGCGGCAGACCTGTCCAATGGCCCCATCTTACCGCAAAAGCGTACCCAATCAGAACCGCCATAAAGAAACTCGGTGCACTCATGCCCATCACGCTCCCTCCCACCACGATGCGGTCGAACCACCCTCCGGGACGCCGTGCCGCATACAACCCCATGGGTATGCCCAATGTGAGTGCAAAGAGAAGCGCAGTCACAGCCAAGAGCGCAGTTCCTGGAAATGCGGCCACCAACAATTCCACCACCCCTTCGGGACGCACAAAGCTTTGGCCCAACGATGGCCACCGAAGCCCCCAATCACCCGCTTCTGTATGCCCCATGGGCAGAAGGTCTCCCAACATGTGAAAGTAGCGTTCATGCAAAGGGCGATCCAATCCGAATTTGGCCTGTAGGTCTGCAATGACCTGAGGGTCCGCTTGCTGCCCTGCCAATTGACGCGCGGGATCGGGCACCGCCGTAAAAATCAAAAACACCAGGGTAAAACTGCCCCACAAGACAGCCAAGCCACGGCCAGCGCGCTTGAGCCAAGTATAGACAGTGCGCTCCCCCATCAATCGTCGCCAAGCGCGTCTTCACAATTGGCGGGCACGTCGCGCCAGGCCCATTTGTTTTGGACCACGCCGTCCTTGATCAGCACCACACCCGGATTGCTCCGGACAATGATTTTGAGCTCGGTCGGATCCGTGGTGTAGAACGCATAGTCCGCTGAATGTGCTTGCTTGAATCCCTTGATTTGTTCTGAAGTGGCCGGAGTCAACGCGCCTGTTCTCCACCCCCTCTTTGTGGCATCGGCAAACAGTGCTTGAATTTCCGCTTGGCCCCGCCCTTCTGAAGCCTCCAGATCTTTGGATACATGCCAAAGTGTGTAGCCATCGGACAACATCTCTGTCAATTGGCTCTCTCCGGCTTCGTTTGTGACGTCCAAGTCAAAAATCAAAGGCTCGTAGCCGTCCGACACTTTGACTTCAATGGCGTTGTCCCAATCGGCTTCAGGGAAGCGCGCTTTGAACCGCTCGTCCTGCCAAAGCTTCGCCGCCATGTATTCCGATTGCAATACGACTGTATCCGCACCAGATTCAGCATCAAAAAAGCGCACCTTCTTGTCGAATACCGGGGGATCCAACCCCAATTCATCTGCACTCGCCATGTTGCGTTCAATGTCCTGACCAATGGCGTATGGCCGGTAATCTTTGGCTGGCAAGTGCTGCAAAGTGTAGACCTGAAAGGCCACTGCCACAAGCAAAACGCCCGCTGCCATGGCCCATTCCTGGGTTGGCCCTTCCCGCTTCCAACGCCGGCGGATGCCTTCGGCAGCAGCCAAACCCAATGCGAGAAACAGGGTGGGAAAGCCCCACTCGAGCATCACCTCACCAAAGATGTAGGTGATGACCAAAGCCGCAGTGTACATCCAGATGGACCGGCGCCGTTCATTCAACTCAAACCCGGAGGTCCACGCACTCAACAGCACGGGGAAAAGCAAAAGAAGCAAGACCACATCCTTGATGAAACTCTCATGTGGCGTCAAGGGAATGGCATTTCCGAAGCATCCGCAACTCAACACGCATTGATTTGGAATCACCACTTCTACCCCGGCCTCCACGATGGTTTTAAATCCAAAGGGGTCACAGTGGTCGGTGTACCAGGTGAGCCAAGTAAAAAAGAGCATCAACACCAAGGTCAACGCCGTGGTAAGCCGTGGCAAAGCCCCCACCAGAAGTGCAACGCCCAACAATACTTCACCAATGGAAGCCAACATGCCCAACTCAAGGGCATAGGGCGCCCATGCTTCGAGGTTTAAGGCACCGGGCTCGAAATACTCTTCGAGCTTGTACATGAACCCTTTGGCGTCGTTGATTTTGATCAAGCCAGAGACCACAAATAGGGCGCCCACAAGGACGCGGCAAAGGTTGGCCAAGGACAGCAAAATGTTTCTCATGGGAAGACAGTATCTCTTCTGCAATTTCGCTCGGAAACGTCCCCCTTTGCGGCTGACTTAACAGCGCATTAACACCTCAATGGTTGGATTCTCCAGAAGACAGGTGAATCAGGGCAAACAAAGCATAGTTGGCCATGTCCATGTAACCTGCATCCACCCCTTCGCTCACTTTCGCACCCCCAACCAGATCTTCGAGCTGCTTGATCCGCAGCAATTTCATCAGAATCAGGTCTGTTAGACTCGAGACGCGCATGTCACGCCATGCTTCGCCGTAGTCATGGTTTTTCAGCTGCATCAAGGCCCGTGTGCTCGCTAGGGCCGCCTCGTAATGCCCTTGGGCCTCCTTTGGAGGCATCTCCAACGGAGCATCCTCTGGCAATTCCAATTGAATCAGGGCCATCATGCAATAGTTGATGATGCCCACAAACTCCGGCTGAATCCCTTCGTCAACTTTTCGCTCACCGCCCTCCTGCAAGGTGCGAATGCGCTGCGCCTTGATGAAGATCTGATCGGTTAGCGAGCTCGGACGCAAAACGCGCCATGCCGTTCCATAATCGTGCATCTTGTCTGCAAACAAGGCCCGGCACAGTGCCACTTGGGCGTCGTATTCAGACAGCGTTAAGGCCGGATGGCCATTGGCGAAATTGGAAGGTGTACCCGCTTCAGTCATGAGGTTCAAATGTCCGAAGGGAAAGGCGTGCACAAAACACCCCGGGCACATGCTCCACAAAGGGTTACCCACAAGTCATCCCCGACTCTGCCAATTTTGCCCTTCCGTCTGCACATTTGTAGGACATGGATTCTGCGCCCTCTGGCCCTTTTCGCCTCGATTTGAATCGCCCCTTGGTGATGGGCATTCTGAATGCCACTCCCGATTCTTTTCACGCAGGAAGTCGGGTGAACGCGGACAATGCCATGGCCCTCGCTGCTCAGCAAATCTCAGAAGGTGCCGATTGGCTTGACCTTGGTGGACAAAGCTCAAGGCCAGGTGCAGATCAAGTCGGGCCTGAAGAAGAATGGAGGCGCATTGGTCCCATTTTGCACGAAGTCGTGGAGCGCTGGCCCAATGTGACCGTAAGCGTCGATACATTTTACTCCCGTGTCGCGGAAAAAGCCCTGAATGCAGGTGCCCGCATCATCAACGACATTTCGGCAGGGAACATGGACCCGGAGCTCCCCCATGTCGTGGCCGAGAAAAAGGCGCCTTATGTCATAATGCACATGCAAGGGACACCCAAGACCATGCAACTTCGACCGATTTACGCAGATGTCCTCTCTGAGGTCAAAACCCATCTTGAAGAGAAAGTCGGCTTCATGCGAAGTTTGGGCATAGACCAATTGATTTTGGATCCAGGCTTCGGTTTTGGCAAACGGATGGAGGACAATTACGCCTTGCTCAACGGGCTCTTGTCTTTCAAGGATCTGGGTTGCCCAATCCTTGTCGGAGTGAGCCGCAAGTCCATGATATACAAAGCGCTAGACACCTCCCCAGACCGTGCGCTCAACGGCACAACCGCACTGCATGCCTGGGCGCTGGATCGAGGCGCAGACATCTTGCGTGTACACGATGTTGCGCCAGCAGTAGAATGCGTTCGACTTCACCAATACCTTCGGGGTTCTCAATGGTCGTCGTGACATGATCGAACAAGCCGCACTTCAATTTGGCCTCTGGCAAATGCTGGACATCCTCGCGGTGGCCATCATTTTGTACCAATTGTATCGCTTGAGCCGGGGCACAGCCGCGATTCACATTTTCGTAGGTGTCTTGGCCATTTACTTGGTCTACCAAATTGTGGATGCCCTTCAAATGCGAATGCTCGCCGAGATCATGGGGCAATTCATTGGCGTGGGAGTGATCGCATTGCTCATTGTATTTCAGCAAGAGCTGCGCCGATTTCTGCTGTTGATTGGCAACCGTCAAGTCATGGGGTCTGCACCCACCTGGCTTCAAAAATGGCTGGGTCGCAACGATGAGTCCACATCCAACGAGGCCCGTTGGGAAGCACTAAAAGGCGGCCTTGAAGAATGTCGCCGCAGAAAACTGGGTGCTTTGGTTGTGGTGCCCTCAGAGGCCGACCCTGCAACAGTAGCCACCGGATGGACGGCCATCGATGCCAAACTCTCGGCCGCATTGGTGGTGGCCCTGTTTGAAAAAGCAAGTCCATTGCACGATGGTGCCGCGTGCATTGACCAAGACCGCATCCATTGGGCAGGGGGAATATTGCCCGTCTCTGGACGCATGGACCTCCCTTCTCAGTGTGGTACTCGACACCGCGCTGCGGTGGGCATTTCCGAACAAACGGACGCCGTGGTACTGGTGGTCAGTGAAGAAACTGGCGCTTTGTCTTTTGTTCATGAGGGGCGCCTTGAGCTCGGGCTTTCTTTTGACCGGCTCTCAGAAAGAATCGAGTTGGCACTCACCGACCGCAACGCACAACGCCAAGACAAAGAGGCGTGATCAACGAATGACAAACCGCTCGGCTTGTCCGGATTCGGTTTGAACCACGTATGTGCCCGCAGCCCAACCTTCAGTGTTGAAATTGGACCACCCGGTAGACTGCAAAGGCCATGTGGCTTGGAGTCTTCCCATGGTGTCAAACACCATCGCCACGCCATTAGACGTGCTTTTTAAACGCACCTGTCCCGTCTCTACACGAAGAAGCAACCGGTTCAAATCCGGCGCAATGGCTGGTGCTAAATCGCTCACGACTTCCGAAGGACGCACCATAAAAAAATGGCTTTGGGTGCTGATGGCAATGTTGCCACTTTCGAAGAAGGGGTAAACATTCCAAGCCCCGCCCGAAGTCCCAACACCATCCCAAAATGGGTTCGTGTCAAAAAACGCGGTCATTTCAAGCTCTCCATTGGCCAAGTCCACGATGTCCAGCACCTGCATGCCCGCGTAATAGTTGGCCTCGTATGCCCGGCCTTCGTGGATGTATAGGTTGTGATCGGTGACGCCCAACGTGCCTTCGTGAAAGCCAATGGCCACCGGATTGTCCAAGTCTTGCACATCAAAAATCCAGGTCCGCGTGAGCGGTGCAATGCCATTGGACTCGTCAATCTCATCGTTCATGAGTACGAACCGTTGATCATCGGTCAACCAACCTTGGTGGGGATAAACCCATTCTGGATTGGTCATCGTTGACAGCGTTTGACAATCCAATTTGTCCTGGACATCAATGATGTGACAGCCACTGTACCCGCTAAATGCCATCACGATCTCCTTTCCAACATGCTCGGTATCTGGGCCGGTGTAGATCACCGCTTGAGCATCGTGGATGTAGTCTTCCGCCCAAGACCCCACCAAAGTGGGCGCCGAAGGATTGTTGACGTCTACGATGTGCAATCCACCATCAAAGGTGTCTGTTCCGACGCCATAGATGAACCCGGTCTCGGGGTTTGCCACGACGTTGTGTGCGCTCCCAAAGCCAGTGTAATACGCCAGTAAATCAAGCGGTGCTCCGGGTTCCAAATCCGACAGTTGAGACAAATCCACAACTTGCATGCCGTGCTGCCCCGCTTCACTCACGATGAAGGCCACGTCCCCAATCACTTTAATGTCCCGCCAGAGGCTTGGCACCGAGGAAGTGGGGATGTCGCTCATGATCACAGGGTTGACCGGATCGGTGACTTCAATCACGGTCGTTCCGTCACTGCGACCAAACAGCATGAACTCACGGTCACCCGAAGTCCAACCCCAGCAATCATTGCCATTGCCTTCGGGCATCCCTCCCATTTCGACCACGCTCTTCACGCACATCAAATCCATGCCCAGACAAGGGTAATCTCCGGCAAAACCATCTTCGCAAGGCACCTGTCCCGCAACGTTGGCCGCTGAGGTCAACAACATGACCAGTGCCAGCATGGCGCCAAACTCAATTTGAGACCTACCAATCTGCCGCACGGCGCTCAAAAGTTTGCATGGAGATGTATTCATCCTGTTCAATGTCGTGTAGGGTATGACGCAGCTTGTCCAGAAACCGTTGCTTGAGCACGGGTGTACCGGAAGGGCGATAGCCAATGATCAATTGACGCGCGCGCGACGCTTCTTTGACCGACTGAACGGCCATTTCGAGTGCCCGTACATCTTCCTCATTCTCCATGGTCAACACCGCATCCATCAACACCAACTTTCTGTTGGCCAAAGCCGAAGATTCGTTCTCTAAGCTCATGCTGCTGCTTCAATCAGAGAATCAATTGACCCTTGGCAGGGTGCCGTACTCCGATCCGTAGTCCAACATTTGTGAAGTGAAGTCGTCCGGATAAGTCAGTTTGACACTCAAAATCTCCCCGGCTTCGTTCATTTCTGCCACCAACTTGGGATTGATGAATCCCCCGTAAGGTGCAATGCCGAGCGCCTCGGAACGGGTCAACACTTCTTGGTGAATGTCCTGGTCGACTTTGACGCCATATCCCTCCACCAACGCTTTTGCCGCGGCGTAGTCTCCTTGCGACTTGATGCGCTGGACCTCCCGAAGCAACTCTCCAAACAAGGCCCGGACACGATCGTAATCCTCGATATTGTAGAAAGTCTTGCCTTCCCGAACAACCTCCCGAATGGCATTGTCTTCCTGCGCCTTCTCCACAACCCAGTGGCTCACCCAAGCCCGATTGCGCATGTGCGCCTCTTCGATGTTGTCTCCCAATTCCAAACGTCGCAACTGCATCAGCATGCCGTTGCGGATGTAACTGTCGTATTCGCAACGGCCCGTTTCCAGGTTCTTGATCAACCCCAATTCAATGAGCTTCTCGTCCAGCATGAAATAAAGCGCAACAAGGTCTGCACGCCCCTCTTCCAAGGTGCTCGCGTATTCCTTAATTGTGCTCGCTGGCTCACCCACTCCGGGCTCCAACTGTCCGCTGGCGTGGCCAATGACCTCGTGAAAAGCGGTGTGAATTTTGCCAGCCAAGGTGCTGTGCGAGCGCGCGCGAAGACGCTCCGACTGGTCGAATGCAAATTCATCCGTAAGGCCACCACCCCCGGCGTGGTCGTATGCATCAATGATGTTGCCCAAGCTCACACTTTTAGAGCCGTGCATGGTGCGAATCCAGTTGGCGTTGGGCAAGTTGACACCAATGGGCGTACTGGGCGACGCATCGCCAGCTTCTCCCACAACATTCACCACATTGTAGGTAATGCCGACCACTTTTTCCTTTTTGTGCTGTTCCATGAACGGCATGTTGTTCTCAAACCATTGCGCATTGTCCATCATCACAGCCATCCGCTTTGATGCTGCGAAATCTTTGATTTGAACCACCGTTTCGTAGCTGCCAGTAAAACCGAGCGGGTCGTTGTAGACCTCGACAAAACCATTGATGTAGTCAATAACCCCCTCTGTATCGCGCACCCAGTTGATGTTGTAAAGACTCCACTTTTCCAAGTCTCCTGTTTTGTAGTAGTCCACCAAATGACGCAACGCAGCACCTTGCTTGTCGTTCTCGGCATATTGCTGGGCCATCTCTAACCAATAGCAAACCTTCTCGAGCGCAGGGCCATAGAGCCCTCCCACCTTGTACGTTTCTTCAACAACCTGACCCGAATCGTCTTTGACAAGGCGGCTGTTCAAGCCCTTCTCCACAGGCTTGGTGTGGTCGACAGGGTATGCGTCAAAAAACGCTTGAGCCTCCGCCGTCGTCACGTTGGGCCCATAGAAATTGACCGCACTGCCTTCCACCAAACCTTTGGTGGCATCCAGCTCTACTTTCTTTGTTTCGCGGGTGTCATCGTACAGCGCATCCAAGGCGGCAATCAAGTCTGCGTCCATGGCCACACCGCTGTTCTCCATAACATACTCCCAATACGCGCGGCTGAAATCAGGCGTCATTTTCGCATTGGAATAATGGTGGTGAATGCCATTGGAGAACCAGACGCGCTTGGCATAAGTGTGAAATTCCTGCCAGCCCTGGGTGCCTTTGTCCCCGGTAAAGCTGCGGTGCGCCTCATCGATCATGTGACGAATGCGCAGGTTGAACCGGTTGTTTTGATCGTACATCATGTCCCGACCACTCAGCCCTGCTTGAGTCAGGCAAAACGTCAGCTTTTTCTGATCCTCGGTCAACTGCTCCCACCCTGGGACTTGGTAGCGAATCAATTTCAAGTCCGCAAATTGCTCGGTTTGCCAGACAAACCCATTCGCATCGGGTTCACCTGCAGTGCTCTCCACTGCATCGGCTGGTTGACCTTCTGCCCCGAGGTCAGTGGCAGGCTCGGCGCAGCCCCCAAAAAGGACCGCTGCAATGAAAAAAGAGAAGAGCAGGGACGTTGTGTTCCCCAAGGTGTTGGAATCGTTGTGCATCTGTTGGCGGTTCGAGCGCGAAAAATAGGCAATCTTGCATCTCGGAATCGTCTTTTTCGGCGCTTCCTTCTTTTGGACTCCATGCGACACCCCCTTTTGTCTTGAAACGCACCACTCGACTGCTACTCAGGTCCTTTATCGGCCCCTTTGTGATCACGTTTCTCGTGGCGCTGTTCTTTTTGGACATGCAGTTTTTGTGGGTTTATGCCGACGAACTCATTGGCAAAGGCCTCGCCCCTCATGTGGTTTTAGAGCTCTTGATCTATGCCTCTGCACGATTGGTCAACCTCGCCCTCCCCTTGGCCATTCTCATGAGCAGCATCATGACCTTGGGCAGTCTAGCTGAACACGAAGAGCTCACTGCGCTCAAGTCTTCCGGGATGAGCTTGGGTCGCATTTTCAGGCCGCTTTTGGTCACCATGATTGTGGTGGCATTTGGGTCATTGATGTTTGCCAATCATGCTTGGCCTGTGGCCAACCTAAAATTCCGGACCCTTCTCTACAGTGTCACCAAAAAGAAGCCGACACTGAATTTGGAAGACGGGGTTTTTTACAACGGCATCGAAGGCTACGCCATTCGTGCAGCCCATGTCGAAAAAAACACCGGACAACTCCAAGATGTCCTCATCCATCAACACGGGGGAGGACGGGAAGGAGCTGGCTTGGTCATTCGCGCCCAAAACGGCACCATGAAAACGTCGAGAACCGGGCGCTTTCTTTATCTGGACCTGAACGACGGAGCGAGTTACGAGGAGAGGCTCGAATCCGGTGTTCGACAGCGCGACCGGACGTTTCCGCACTTGACCACGCAATTCGACAACCAACGCATTCGCATTGACTTGAGCAGTTTGGATTTTGCCAAGGCCGATGAAGCCTTGTTTAAGCGCGCCTATGAGATGATGAGCATGGGGCAATTGATCCTCGCCATCGATTCGCTCGAAACCCAGCGTGACCAGTCCGCCCAAGCCCTGGTTGATTTTGGCGCACGCAGCCTCAATCGGACAGAAACGAGAGGGAGCTCTGTGTTCTCATCGGATACGTCTCAAATCCGAGCAGATTGGTTGATGCGGTTGGGACCATCGGCAGAGCGCCGTGTATACGATGGCGCCAAAGACATGTTGCGGAACACACTTCAGACGGCACAGAACCAATCTGACGAAAGGCAATCTAAACGCACACTGTCCGACCGACATGCGATTGAATGGCACAGAAAACTGTTTCTCTCGGTAGCCTGTGTCTTGCTCTTTCTGATCGGTGCCCCCCTGGGTGCCATTATTCGGAAAGGAGGACTCGGTCTGCCCACTGTACTCGCCATTCTCCTTTTTGTGGTCTATTACGTGGTAACCATCATGGGGGAACGAATGGTGCGCAGTGGAGCACTTTCACCTGCTTGGGGCATGTGGCTCGGAACACTCATCATGGCGCCTGCGGCCCTGCTGCTGCAGTGGCGAGCCGCCAAGGAAAGGACGTGGAACCCATTTCGTCGCGTGCGCAATTCCGGGTAAATTTGCCCCCTCGCAATGCGCGTACTCCAAATTTGTCACAAACCCCCAGTACCCTCTACCGATGGAGGCTGCTTGGCCATGAATGCAATCACTTGCGGTTTGTTGGAGAATGGCGCCCAAGTCAAGCTTGTGACGGCCTCGACCAGCAAGCACCCCCTCCAACCCGATTTGCTGTCGGCCTCGTACATCGAGCAGACCGATGTCGAGGGCATCAGCATCGAGACCGAATTGGACCTGAGAGATGCGTTCATCGCACTCATGAATGGAGAGTCCTATAACATCTCACGGTTCCACGCTCACCACTTCGCATTGGTCATCAAGCAGGTTCTTTCCCGCCACAATTATGATGTTGTGCACTTGGAGAGTCTGTACACAACGCCATACATCGACACCATTCGCCGCTACGCACCCGAGGCCCTGATTTCTCTGCGCAGTCATAACCATGAATATCAAATCTGGGAACAGCGCTGGAAAGCGAGTCAAAACCCGTTGAAGCGTCTAGCATTGCGGCACCTCACCAAAACGCTAGAACGATACGAGCGGGACATTTTAGACCAGATCGACGTCATGGTTTCCATTAGTGAAACTGAAGGCCAAGGATACCGAGACTGGGGATATACCGGCCCCTTGCATGTGGCTGGGTTTGGGATTGACCTCTCACAACAGTCGAAACAGCCGGTCACAGCCACTAAAAACAATCGACCCAGACTGCGATTGTTTCACCTTGGCGCCATGGACTGGGGCCCCAATAAGGAAGGCGTAGATTGGTTTGTCCAAGACATTTGGCCTGACCTTCTCAAACAACACAACCACATCGAATTGCACCTCGCGGGCAAAGGCATGGAAGCGGACTGGTACGCCAATGTTCCCCGGGTCTTTAACCATGGTGAAGTGGAAAGCGCCGCGGCCTTTTCTCGGGGGAAGGACCTTTTGGTGGTGCCCTTGTTGCGCGGCGCCGGAATCCGCGTCAAAATTGTTGAAGCCTTGGCCAACTCTACCCCTGTGGCCACCACAACCGTCGGCGCCTCTGGGCTCGCGCTCGAAGACAGCAATGGAGTGCTGGTGGCGGAACCTCAGGATATGGCTGCCGCATTGTCGGACCTGATCCACCAGCAGGAGCGACTCGATGCCATGGCGAGAAGCGGCTTGGACATTGTTCAAACCAAATACGATCGACGGCAAATTGGAAAGGACTTGCTCGATTTCTACAGTCAACACGTTCATGTCTGAGGAGAAAAAACCGCGACTTGCCGTGGTGACCCCTCGGTTTCCACTCCCCCTCAATAAAGGCGACCGCCTTCGCATCTTTCATCAATTGGAAGTGCTCAGCATGCACTTCGACATCGACTTGCATTGCCTCACTTTCCGGAGCATTTCAACCTCTCTACAAGATCAATTGAAAGGCCGCTGCGAAACCTTGACTCTATACCGTCTTCACCGTTTAAAGGCGCTGTCTCGGATGATTTGGGCGCCGCTTTCACGCCGGCCATTCCAAGTGCTCTTGTTCACGGAAAGACGGCTGAAACAAGAAATGCGCGCCAACATTCTGAACCAACAACCAGACGTGTTGCTGGCACAAATGGTCCGAACAGCAGAGTACGTCAAAGACTTGGACGAGGTGCCTCATGTTTTGGACATCATGGACACGTTGCACGCTGGAGCGCAAAGAGAAGCAGAGCGTGCGCCTTTCTGGAAGCGGCCTTTGCTCAGAGAAGAAGGCCGACGGTTGCTCCGGTATGAGCACCGCATGCCCAACTACTTCGATGTCTGCACCATCATTTCGAAACAGGACCGAGACCTGTTGCCGCATCCAGACCGAGACGCGGTGGCCATTGTCCCCAATGGCGTCGACACAGCGCACTTTGATGCCCAGTCACCCATCACGCCTTTGGTCACTGCTCCGAAGGTCTACGATGTCTCTTTCTGTGGCAACCTAGGCTACGCGCCCAATGTGGTGGCAGCCAAATTCATCGTCGAAGAAGTGGCGCCTTTGTTTGAATCAAAATTTGGAAGGCCTCTACAGGTGCTCATTTGCGGCGCTCAACCTCAGGCGGCGGTCAAAGCACTCCAAGGCCCAAATACAGACGTGATTGGCAATGTGCCCGATATCCGTGCGGCCTACCTCGCAGCCCCCATTTTCGTAGCGCCCATGTTGGTCAACACCGGGCTGCAGAACAAATTGCTCGAAGCCATGGCACTAGAAAGGTCCTGCATTACCACAGATCGCGCGCTATCCGCTTTGGGCAAAGACACCCAAGGATGTGTGATCACAGCAGAAGACGCGGCCTCTTTTGCCAAAGCCATCCATGATGCCCTCGCCTCGAAAACCAGTCTTGAAGTTCGAGGAGAAAAGTCGCGCGCCTTGGTGATCGAACACTTCAGCTGGCCATCGGCCACTGCAACTTTAGTTGCACGACTCAAGGAACAAGCGCTGCAGCCTTGAAAGACTGGCTTTGTGGGGCTATTTTTGAGCATGAGCAAATCCATTCCTCTGCTGGACGCAGCCCAATACCTTCATGGAAGTCAAGAAGACAAGGCCGCTTTTGCGTCTGCATTGCGTTCGGCATTCGAACAATATGGATTCATCACACTCAAAAACCACGGACTTGACGAAGGCTTGATTGAGCAGACTTACGGCGCCGCTGAAGGCTTTTTCTCCTTGCCGAACGAAGCCAAAAAAGCCGCCAGTATTCCAGGCGTCGGAGGCAACTTTGGGTACACCCCTTTTGGCCAGGAACACGCCAAAGATGAGCCTAGAGCTGACCTCAAGGAGTTTTATCACTTTGCCCAAAGCCACTACGATCAGCCCAACTGTCCGGAGGTCCCCGAGTTTGTAGAAAGAGGCCATTCGCTCTACGCCGCCCTCGAAGCTCTGGCTGGGCAACTTCTACAAGCCGTTGCCCAATCGCTGGATCTTCCCTCCCACTATTTTGAAGATTTTGTTTCCGATGGCAACAGCATCTTACGGGTATTGCATTATCCGCCAGCGCCTAATGCGCCTGCAGACGCGCCCAGGGCTGGCAGTCATGAGGACATTAACCTGATCACGCTCCTCGTAGGCAGCTCGGCAGATGGTCTTGAGGTCAAGGACCGCGATGGAGATTGGATTCCTGTAAAAGCCTACGGAGAACACTTGACCGTGAATGTCGGTGACATGTTGCAGAACCTGACTGGGGGTGTTTTACGCTCCACCACCCACCGGGTGGTCTTGCCAGAGGGAGAAGGGAAAATGACCTCAAGGTTCAGCTTGCCTTTCTTCCTTCACCCAAAAGGAGAAATGCCACTGGACCCCATCATGGGCGACCATTCTGCTTTCCCGTGTTGGACAGCCAAAGCCTTTTTGGATCACCGTTTGAGCGAAATCGGACTCAAGTAATCTCCAATGTCATTTCAACCTTGGCCTTGGTTTGTCGTTGGACCGATCATCGCCTTCACCATGGCCTCGCTTTTGCTTTTAGGCAAGCGGTTTGGCCTCAGTTCCAATCTTCGATCGTTGTGCACCATTGCCGGTGCTGGCGGACTGTCTGACTACTTTCAGTTCGATTGGCGCGCTCAGCGCTGGAACCTCATTTTCGTTGCCGGAACCATTGCAGGAGGGGCTTTGGCCCGTTTTGGAATGATGCCCCATGCTTCTGTCGAATTGTCCGTTACGACAGCAAAAAGCCTCCAAGAGATGGGGGTCTCGGATGCAGGAAACGCCTTCGCTCCCGCCCTGCTCTTTGGTCCAAAGGCTTGGTCCAACCCCATGGCCTTGGTCACCTTGCTTCTTGGAGGGATGTTTGTTGGATTTGGCACACGCTGGGCCAATGGCTGCACCAGCGGACACGCCATTAGTGGTCTCAGTGCTCTTCAATGGCCGAGCTTCATTGCCGTCATCGGCTTCTTCTCTGGAGGCCTGCTCATTGCGCATTTCTTTTTGCCCTGGCTCTTGCCCCTCTTGTAATGGTTCGCTTTTTCCTTTTAGGCCTTCTTTTTGGCATCACACTCACCATGGGCGAGGTCATCAGTTGGTTCCGCATCCAAGAGATGTTTCGATTCGACGCTTTTCACATGTATGGCGTAATCGGCAGTGCGATGGGCTGCGGGATCCTGTTTCATTGGCTCGTCAAGAAACGGACCTGGAAAACCCAGTATGGCCAAGAATTGGACGTATTTCAATACCCCCCTGGCTGGAAGAGCTACTTGTTTGGTGGCACTGTGTTTGGCATGGGGTGGGCCATCACCGGAGCCTGCCCCGGTCCCTTGTTCATCACACTGGGTGCCGGATACTCCCCTATCCTTGTGGCCATCGTGGGTGCTTTGCTCGGCACACTTTTATACGGTGTTGTGCGAAAGAAGCTTCCGCACTGACCGCCGCACCGCAAGACGGCTATAGGATTTCTTAAGAACTTGAGGTGCACCAAATGGAAGGTTGGCTTGTTTATTGAACAGGCAAACCGACATGAAAAAGTCCCCATTTACCTCCTCCCTTTTCGCCGCCATATTCGGTGGCCTTGTGGTCCTTCTATTGGGGCCCAGTTTCTCTTCTCCAGAAACCGACACTGGTCCAGCTCAGGTCCAGCCGGCATTTTGGTCCCCTCCCGTTCAGCCGACCACCCCTTTGACTGCATCGCCCAAGGTCCCCCGTCCAATCCCCGAAGAAGCCCGCGGTTTCAGGCAAGCTGCCCACGCCGCCCTCGACGCGGTTGTTCACGTCAAAACCCAACAAACCGTTCAACCCGATGGCCGATGGTCGTCCTTTTTCGGGCAATCGGCGCCGTCGCCTTCCATCCAATACGCCTCTGGCAGTGGGGTGATTCTAGAGTCCGGTGGCTACATCATCACCAACCACCATGTGATTGACGGTGCCGACGCCATCGAAATCGGGCTCAACGACAACCGGACGTTTACCGCTGAGCTGATAGGCAGCGACCCAGCTACAGACATTGCGGTTCTAAAAATCGACGCACCCAACCTGACCTCCATTCCATGGGGCAACAGTGATGGCGTCTATGTGGGAGACTGGGTCTTGGCCGTTGGAAACCCGTTCGATTTAACCAGCACCGTAACCGCGGGCATTGTTTCGGCCAAAGCCAGAAACCTGCAGCTGCTCAAGCCGGATTACTTCCGCGATGTTTTTCCCGTCGAAAGCTTCATTCAAACTGATGCCGCTGTCAATCCGGGCAACAGCGGAGGCGCTTTGGTCAACACCTCCGGTGAATTGGTGGGCATCAATACGGCCATCGCCTCCAAAACGGGCAGCTACACTGGCTATTCTTTTGCTGTCCCCGCAAACTTGGCCAAAAAGGTGGCCTTGGACTTGGTCGAATTCGGTCAGGTTCAGCGGGCCTACTTGGGCGTCAACATCCGTCCAATCGATGAAACGATGGCAGCCGAGCTCAATCTACCCGAAGTCGAAGGCGTTTTGGTAACGTCGACCATCGCCGGGAGTGGCGCAAAATCAGCAGGCATTCAACCCGGAGATGTGATTCTCGGTGTGGGCGGGTCCTCGACCTCCTCCTTACCCGCACTTCTTGAGCGAGTCAACCAATACCGTCCTGGCGAACAAACCGAAGTCCATCTGTGGCGATCAGGTGAGCGCATCCTTCTTCGTGTCCAACTCCGAGACCGTGACGGGCACATCGCACTCACCACACGTGAGCGTTCAGACCTGGCATGGCTTGGCGCTGAATTCCAAAGTGCCGGCGGCAACGACCAATCAGGAGCCGTCGTCTCGTCTTTGTCCGAAGGGGCCCTGGCGCGTGCACACGTCCCTCTTGGCAGTCTGATCATCAGAGCTGATGGTCAGAAAATCGGCTCCGTCAATGACCTTCTTTCTCTTCTACAAAACGCCATGAATGCCGAGAAAAAAGGCGTGCTCCTCGAGGGAGTTGCGCCCGATGGCGAAATGGGGTTTTGGGCACTCTCTCTGGCCTCATAAAGAGTCCGTCAAACTCCGTACATTAAAGAATGGGCAGCGCTTCCTTCCACCTTCCACTTTTCCCCCTTGGGGTTTTCCTCCTGCCAGGAGAGCGCACCGGCCTGCATATTTTTGAGGCGCGTTACAGACAACTCGTTACAGAATTAGAGACGGCCATGGCCAATGGTCGCGAAGAAGGCAATCGGTTCGGCATCCCCTTTTTCCACGAAGACATTACTGCAGCCACGGGCACCATTGCCCGGTTGGTGGAAGTCAAAAAGACACATGCCAACGGAAGAAAGGACATTGTGGTAGAGGGGGTAGGACACTTCGAAACGCAGCGATTTGAATCGATTGCCAATCCCAAATTGTACCCCGGCGGACACGTCATCCGGAAGGACATACAGCTTGGCACACCACTTGAACCCCAACACCGCGCACAAGTGCTGAGAATCAAAGAAATTTTGAGCGCGCGCGAGGTTGATTTAGATCGCCTTCGGGGAGAAACCATTGAAGATTTGACCGGATGGCTTGGACTCCCTCCTGCGCACAAACACAGATTGCTGACCACGTCTGGAAGTCAACGTTCTGAATTCCTGAGCAGTATCCTTCGATGGACACTGCTCATTCTTCAGCAAGAGTCCAAAGTGGAAAAGGGTTTTTTTCCCAATTGAGACGCCCTTGCGACAAGGCTATCTTCGCCTTATGAGTGGCATCAAAGCAGAGAAAACGCGTCCGTTCTTCAACTCCCCTCTCGTCTTTTCGACTTGGGTGGGTTGCTGTCTCATTTTTTGTGGCTGTGCAGATCCGGTGACAACTGATCCGGGCATGGCAATGGGTTCCGCCATTGAGACTTACCTCGACCCGACCAGCGACGAATACATGAGTGGACCTACGCAGGTCTTTTTCCCTGATTCTGCGGTTGTTTTTCTCGAGGACAATGAATACTTGGCGTTCCAAACTCGGCTCCAAGGATTCTTGGAATCCAACAACGAAGGACAGTTCCGCTCTCATTTCGAGGATTACTACGTCCCCGAAGTGTTTACGCCAGACTCGCTTTTTGAATTGTACATCCGGATGTACAATCAATGGGACAGCATTGGCGTACAAAACCGACTGGACCGTTGGACCTTGCGCTATGTCTCTCCCTTCTTTGAAGGTGAGCTGTACGATGTTGCCATTGCCGAAGTGGACATCCGTCACCATATGGTGTTCCAGAAAAGATGGACAGGCAACTATCGAAATTTCGGGAGAACACTCGGCCAACGATACCCTGGCGGTCAAATCGTCTACATGGACACCTCGTTCGTTCAACACAACGGCGACAGCATTTACAGGCGCCACATCACATCGGAAGCCACCCGGATCGTGTATGCCCTGCGCGGCCACGGAGACGACCCTCTCCGCCCCCGGGACATTCGCTGGCTCAATGACGGATGGCAAACCATGCAGCCCATTGTCGAAATCGTGGACTCCAATGCTGTCGCCGCTGCCAACCTTCATCGGGATGAGCACGGCGTGTTGCCACAACGTCCATTGGTTACTGGACGCTGAGAAGATTGAGAGCGAATGGACATTGCGATTTCAAACGAATGGGGGGGGCTCGAGCGGGTCTTGGTTGGGCACGGCAAGCACATGGGTGCTGCGCCAACCCTCGCCACAGCTTATGACCCCACCACCAAACACCACTTGAGGGCCGGAACCTATCCTGGTTCAGAAGAAGTCGCGGTGCAATTGGATCATCTCGCCCACTGCCTCACCACGGAAGGGGTCGAAGTGATTCGCCCGCTCGACGTGCCCGACCTGGAACAGGTCTTTGCCCGAGATGTCGGCATGGTCATCGACGGCGTCTTCATTCAGTCCAGAATGATTGAAGATCGCCAAGCTGAATGGACCGGCATTGCCCCTTTGCTTGAAGGCACTGCCGTGCTGGTTCTTCCCGACCTCGCTGATCTCGAAGGCGGCGATGTGGTGGTCCTAGACCAAGCTTTGGCTGTTGGCGTAACGCGTGACCCCGAGCTACTCGAGCGCCAAACGGCGAGGACCAATCAAGCCGGTGTTGACTTTCTCAAGTCCACCTTTCCCAACCGTGAATTGCTGCCTTTGGAACTGCATAAACACGACGATGATCCACATCAATGTGCGCTTCACCTCGATTGTGCCTTTATGCCATTGGGTGGCGGTGAGGCCATTCTGTGTCCCGATGCTTTTCTCAAGCCCGATCAGCTCGAGGCCTTGAGCCGACGTTTTCGAGACATCATCGAAATCTCAACAGAAGAAGCCGCTCTGCTTCAATCCAACCTGTTGCATGTCGCGCCAAACGTGATCCTGATGGATCCACGTTTCACAAGGCTTAGCCAAGCCTTGCGCAGCAGAGGATACCGACTTATCGACTGTCCCATGGATCAAGTTGGCAAAATGGGCGGCTTGTTTCGCTGCACCACCCTGCCCTTGCTTCGTAAGCCTTGACGCGCCTTTCCACCAAAACACCATGACTCAACAATCTTCGGATTTGATCCTCATGATCCGCCCCGCCTCTTTTCGAATGAACGAGGAAACTGCGGTCAACAATGCCTACCAACAAGAATGGACTGGTGAGGAAAGTCCCCTTGACTTGGCACGAGCAGAGTTCAATGGACTTGTCGACGCTTTGCAAGCCTGCGACATCCGTGTTGCGGTGTACGAGGACGATGCCGAAGCCGATACGCCCGACGCGCTCTTCCCGAACAATTGGGTGAGCTTCCATGCGGATGGACGGGTGGGGCTCTACCCCATGTTTGCCGTGAATCGCCGTCGCGAGAGACGAGAAGAACTGATTCACCGGCTTGCAGCAGATCACAACCGTGAGTTGGACACCTTGGTCGACTTTACCGAGTTTGAGTCACACGATGTCTTTCTAGAAGGCACCGGCAGCCTGATTTTGGACAGGGTGGATCGCGTGGCATATGCCTCCATTGGACCTCGAACAGACCTTCAGGCTGCGCAACAATTTTGTGAAGCTTTCGACTACACGCTTCACGCATTTACAGCCCATCAAACCGCCGGAGACACATTGGCTCCGATTTACCACACCAATGTGATGTTGGCCTTGGGTAGCAATTGGGCCGTGGTCTGCGACGAAATTGTGTCTGACCCTGAGGAAAAAGCGGCTTTGATCTCCGGCCTCAGTGCGTCCGGCCGCACGGTTGTCCGGATCACAGCTGAGCAGGTCAACGGCTTCGCAGGCAACGTTTTGGAAGTTCAAAACCCAAGTGGAGAGAAATTCGTGGCCATGTCGTCAGCAGCCTTTCATGCCTTCACGCCTGAACAGCGCACTGCTTTGTCCGAGCATGCCCAATTGATTCATTCCCCCATCCCCACCATCGAACGCTGTGGCGGCGGCTCTGTCCGGTGCATGATGGCCGAAGTTTTCCTCCCCAGCCAACCCCACTGAACATGCGCCTCGACCAACAATTGCAAGAGCGGGTAGCTCAGACTTTCCAAAGCGTCTTTGACGCGGAAATGGACCCTCGTGACATTTCTGTCCAAAAAACGAGAAAGGAGTTTGCCGGGGACCGCACCATTGTGTGCTTCCCCTTGGCGCGGAAGAGCAAATGTGCGCCTGACGTGACCGCCGAAAAGCTGGGACAGGCCTTGGTGCAAGCAGAAGGGCCCATTCAAGGCTACAACGTGGTCAAGGGATTCCTGAATCTGGAAATCGAAGCCCAATATTGGAAAGCCTGGCTCATGACGGAAGCGGCCGAAGCCAACTACGGCCTGCAACCCAAAGGCTCTGCACCGCACATCATGGTGGAGTACAGCTCCCCCAACACCAACAAACCCTTGCACCTCGGACACCTGAGAAACAACTTCCTCGGGCATTCAGTGAGCCGAATTCTAGAAGCCACAGGCCACACCGTGACCAAAGTTCAAATTGTCAATGACCGGGGCATCCACATCTGTAAATCCATGGTGGCCTGGTCTAAATTTGGTGAGGGGGAAACACCTGAATCTACGGGAGTCAAAGGCGACAAGCTTGTCGGCAAGTACTATGTCCAGTTTGACCGGGCATTCAAAGAAGAAGTTCGCACGCTTGTAGAAGGTGGCATGCCGGAAAAGGAAGCTGAGCAATCGGCGCCCATTCTGCGTGAGGCTCAACAGACACTTTTGCTCTGGGAGCAGGGAGATCCAGCCACAGTTGACCTTTGGAAAAGGATGAACAGCTGGGTCTATGCCGGTTTTGAGACCACCTATGCCACCATGGGCGTGGAGTTCGACAAACTCTACTTCGAAAGTGAAACCTACCTCACAGGAAAGGCCAGTGTGATGGAAGGTTTGGAACGCGGCGTATTTGAGCAAACAGAAGACGGTTCAGTTTGGATCGATTTGACCGAGGACGGTCTCGACCGCAAGCTGCTCCTTAGAAAAGACGGCACCACCGTCTACATGACGCAAGACATTGGAACCGCCTTGCTGCGTTTTCAAGATTGTCCCGACCTCGACCGTCAAGTCTACACTGTGGGCAACGAACAAGAATACCATTTCAAGGTGCTGTTTCTGATCTTGGCCAAGTTGGGATTTGAGCAGGCAGAGCGCTGCCACCATTTAAGCTATGGCATGGTGGAGTTGCCCGAGGGCAAAATGAAATCGCGCGAAGGGACGGTGGTCGATGCCGATGACCTCATGGACAACATGTTCGCCATCGCCCGAGACATCGCCCAGGAGGCCGGCAAACTTGAAGGGCTAAATGAATCTGACCAATCCTCTGTTTTTCAACAGGTTGGATTAAGTGCCCTAAAGTACTTCCTGCTCAAGGTGGACCCCAAAAAGAACATGATGTTCGACCCTGCGGCCTCCATTGACTTCTATGGCAATACCGGACCTTTCATTCTGTTCAACTACGTTCGGGGGCGCAGCATTCTGCGCAAATCCGAAGCCGTGGTGGACGACATTACATTGGACAGCATGGCTACCCCTGGTGAAGATGAAATGGACCTCATCGGCAGTCTACACGACCTTCCCGAGGTCATCCAAGAAGCGGCCAATACCTACAACCCTTCGCTGATCGCAAACTGGTGCTACGACATCACCAAAGGATTCAGTAGCTACTACCAAGAGCACTCTATTCTTGGTGCAGACAATCCAGCGGACAAAGCCATGAGATTGGTGCTCACAGAACGGTTTACACGCAGCTTAAAACTCGGCATGCACTTGTTGGGCATCGCCCTTCCCGAGCGGATGTGAATCAACTGTCCACTTTGCGGCGAACCATCTGATTCCCGAAGTCAAATTGGAGCATCTCGGGTGATCCTTGGACTTCGAACTCCACGACTTGATGCCCTTTGATCAGCGTGAATTCCACCTGACCTCCCTCCCACTGCACAAGGCACTGACCATCGGCTTCGGTTTCAATTGACACGGCAACCTGGCCAGGAGCTGTCCAGGCGCAGGAAGCCACGCGCGCATAACTACCGGTGATTCTTCCACGCATCATCATCGCAACAAACCGGCGATAAAGCACATAGAGCAACATCGCCATTAAGGCGACAAACAAGACTTGAGAAATCAGATCGAGGTTCAGCATGGCCGGTGAATCAAAGGGATAAAATGTTGCCCACTGCCGATGCCGCTTCGTAGCGCTCAAAGATCACATCGGCGTTCGCCACGGTTTCTCGAATGGTCAAGGCCACGTATTTGCCTCCACCACTGGACTTCCGCTGAATCTTCACATCGTCTGGAAACACCGCTAACACACCCTCGATTTTTTCGGGTTGGTTTGGGGCAATGAACTTGAACATGTATTCAGAAGGCCATTGGTGATGGGCATCCAATTGGGCGCGCAGGCCATCACGTCGAGCATTGTCCATGCCGCGAAGGTATTGTCCTGAAAATGGAAAGGGGCACCCAATGGGCACCCCTTTCATTTCAATTCTCCTTGCTGAAGATCTGGTTTTGGTTCTCAGCCGAATGAATTACTCTGGACAAGTCTGACCATAGATCTGGAAGAAGTCCAGCAGGTCGTTAATGTTGATGGCACCATCGCCATTCAAGTCACCAGGACAGGCTTGTGTGTACTCACAACTCCCGTCGTTCGTGTTGGCCAAGTCATTGTAGTTCTCCGCCTGAGGGTCCGTACAGCCTTCCAAGGGCAAAATGCACCCGGAGTTAAAGTTGGCCTCAGGATCGTAGTTCAAAGCCGATTCATCTGTACAACCAGGATAGAGGCATGAACCGTCGTCGGTCAATGCAGCCTCATCGTAGTTGGCCGCATCACTGTCGGTACACCCTTCCACTGGATAGCTGCAGAAGCCTTCCACGTTGGCTGAAGAATCATAGTTGTCTGCTGCGTTGTCCATACAACCCAAGAAGAGGCAGGACCCATCGTCATCGGAAGCAGCGTCTTCGTAGTTCAACGCTGTAATGTCGGTACAACCGGGCACTTCCAACTCGTCGCAAATCCCGTCGTTGTCGACGTCGTTTGAACAGGTCTCACCATCGCATTCGTAAATGCCCACATAGGCGCAACTGCCATCGTCGCTGGTGTTCTCTGAATCGAAATTGCAGGCCTCAACATCCGTACAGCCACATGCGCTGTTGCCAATGGGGAACGTCATCACAAGCGCGTTGTCTCCATCGCCTTCGGGGAAGACTTGCAAACTCACCTGACCACTGATTGAACCACTGGTTGTGAATTGTCCAATCAAGACGCGCAGGTCATCTCCCGCGGCAGCATTGGACGCTCCGTTCAAGGTGAACCAAACTCCACCAAAGTCACCGTCGATGCTCAAGTTTCCACCGGCCTCGAAAGGCGAGACCCAGTTGGACCCGTCGCTTTCGACCGCCGTCACTTCGACTTCACCCGCCGATGCATCGGGTGCTTGTGTAAGTCCAATGGTCACATAGCTGTCGTACTCCAACTGAGGAGAGATGCCGTACAGCACAGGATTGACAGCCTGGCCCAAAGCACCGCCGAATGGATCCTGATAGAATGAAGTTGAGGTATTGATGTGCGTCTCAAGCCCTGTTTCTCCCACCACACTGGACATGACGTCTGTGGGGTTCACCATGGTCACATACATGCGGTATGTGGTCATGCCGGGAACACCATCCACGGCCACAGTCTCCATTTCAAGGCTGTATCCATCGATCACAGGTGCATTCAAGCAGCTGCAGTAATCACAAGATCCATCGTCCACATTGGCCAGCAAGAAGTAGTTACATGCTGTGGCATCCGTACACCCTTCCACTGCCGCCACAATGCAACTTCCATCGTCAATGTCGGCCAATGCACTGTAGTTAAAGGCTTCCGGATTGGTGCACCCTTCATAAAGACATGTGCCGTTTCCAGCCAAAGCCTCCGCGTTGTAGTTCGACGCATCCGGATCATCACAACCGAGGGTAAAGAGCACGGTGAGTTCTTGTGTTTCTACAACTGTATTGCCACAGTCATCTACAATGGTGAAGGTTCTGGTCGCTGTGTAGCCTCCGAAACCTTGTTCAGAACAGATGTCGACAAAACTGATGCTCACAGCGCCACAAAGGTCCTCTGCTACTGGCAACGCGCCAGGAAGCGCTTCGCCCGCCACGACTGTGTATGTGGTGTCAGCAGGCACAGAAAGCACAACCGGAACAGTGGTGTCGGTGAAGACAATGTTCTGGACAAAACTCGCTGAATTGCCACAGTCATCCTCGGCCACAAACGTGCGCAGAACCGAATAGTTACCTGAGCAATTGCCTTCCACAGTCTCGTCGCTGTAGGTGATTGAAACCTCACCACAGTTGTCTTGAGCTTCGGGCAAAGTCAACGCAATCTCATCTCCGCATTCCAAGGCCAAATCCTCCGGCGTTGAAGTGAACACGGGAGCCGTGCTGTCAATGAAGGAAATGGTCTGCACATGGGTGCTTGTGTTGCCGCAAAGGTCCAAAGCGGTGAACGTCCTTTCGATGACACGACTTCCAGGGCAAGGCATGGTTTCGCTGTCGGTATACGTGACTTCGACACTGGAGCAGATGTCCGTAGCCGTGGCCATTTCAAGCGCATACTCCGCCTCACAATCCAATAACTGGTCCGCTGGAACAAAATCAAAGACCGGTGCTGTGTTGTCCTCCAGGGTGATCACTTGTGTCTCTGAGTTTTCATTGCCGCAGGCATCGGTCACCGTCCAAGTACGCGTGATTGTGTTGTCAGAGAAACAATTGTCACTGTTGAGTGCTGTTGCGCTGGCTGAACCTCCATCCACAATGGCCATAGTGGCACCTGTGACTTCTGTCCAGCTCATCACAATCTCGTTGGCCGTTACGCTTTGGGCGTAAGTGGCCGCATTGAGATCGGCGAACAAGTTGTTGGCTCCCAAGACTGCATTCACGAGTTCTCCACCCGAAACGTTGCTCAATCGAACCTCGATAAAGTCATATGATTCAGAGCCGATCACATCGAGGACCGCCAAATCAATGCTGCTCCCCACAACGTCCACAGAAATGGCGCCGCGAAGATTCACAGGATTGGACTGTTCATCGTCCACGTCCAATTCCACACCATCTCCAAGTGTCACCCCACTGGCTTGCAACACCCTTGGGAAAGCGGGCAGATTGTTGAGTCTCAGCTCCACACGGATGTCTGCCGTCAGCCCCTCCAAGGAGAAGGTGCTGCTGCTCACCGCGTCTGAGTAGGTAACCGAAGGCGAAGCGTCGCAAACATCTGCTGCGTCGGTGACGTTTCCGGTCTCCGCAGGAGTTGTGGCAGAACCACAATCCAAGGTGACGTCGGCAGGAACCGTAAAGGTCGGTGCTGTGGTGTCCTCAAAAATCAAAGTCCAATCCGCTGTCGCCGCGTTGCCACAGGCATCTGTGGCCGTAAACGTGCGCACCAGTTGAGACCTACAGTTGTCCAGAATGGTTTCTACGTCTGTGTAGAGCACATCCACTGCACCTTCACACCCATCCTGAGCGGTTACGGTGTGAGCGGGCAATGCCACACCACATTCCAGCGTGGCATCTGCAGGAACACCCGAAAGAACAGGTGCGGTATTGTCGACTACAGTCACCGCCTGAACAGCTTGACTGAAGTTGCCGCAGGCGTCGATGGCCGTAAAGGAACGGATCAAGGTGTAACTGTTGGCACAGCTCCCCTCCTGCGTCGTGACTTCTTCGCTCAAGGTGACTTCGCCGCAAGCATCCGATGAACTGGGCATGGGGAAGCTGTATTCCGCCTCACAGCTTACCGTAGTGTCTGCCGGCAGATCGCTGATGACTGGATCGGTTGAGTCCACAACCGTATACGTTGTCGTCGCCGTGCTCACGTTGCCACATGCATCAGTAGCGGACCACGTGCGCACCATCGTCAGGGTATTTCCACAAGCCGTACTCACCACCTCATCGGTGTGGGTAATGGTGACGCCATTGCAATTGTCCACCGCCACGGCCTCTGCTGTGGGATATGCGTCTCCACATTCCACTGTACCATCGGCCGGCACATTGGTGAACACAGGCGCTTGCTCGTCGATCACGTGAATCACGTGCGAAACGGTGTCTGCCTGACCAAAGTCATCGGTCGCGATGTAACTCCGAACGATATCATAGGTCTGTCCGCAAGGACCATCCACAATCTCATCTGAGTAGGTGAAGGTCAAATCTTGGTCGCAGTTGTCGGTTGCACTCGGCATGACCACCGTCAAATCGGCACTGCAGCTCACGTTGATGTCTTCTGGCGTCTCCGTGAATTCCGGAGCTTCTGAATCAAACAGGCAGATGTCGTCACAGCCATACCCGAATTGCGGGAAGTAGCAGCTGCCGTCATCGATGATGGCGGTTGCAGCATAGTTACACGCTGTCACGTCCATACAACCGCATTGGCTTCCACCAAAAGTGAGGGTCACACGCTCCTGATTGTTGTTGTTGCCTTCTGGGAAGACCTGGACATAGAACTGTCCTGACAAGTCGCCATTGGTGGTCAACTGAGCGAGCAAGACTTTCTGCTCAACTCCAGCGATTCCGTTGGTGGCATCCGGGTTCACGAACCAACCCGATCCGATCACGTCGTCGATGGTGAAACCAGCGCCTCCCTCAAAAATGGAGGTCCATGGATCAGGTTCGGGAAGTCCTTGTATGTTGCCCTCTCCGTTGGCGCTCACAGGTGCTGCATCGATGCCCACGGTAAACCAACTGTCATATTGAATCAGGGGCACAAAGTCGTAGAGAATGGGGTTGATTCCATTCGGGTAAACACCACCGTTGGGATGCTGATAGAAATCTCCAGTGGTCTCCACGATGAGCGGGTTTCCTGCCACACCGGTTACCGCGCTCACCTTGTCCGTTGCATTGGGCGTGGTGATGTAAAGACGGTAAGTGGTGTATCCGGGGATCTCATTGGTTGCGGTCTCCTCGATGGAAAATCCATAGCCAGGAATATCCGTGGTAAATCCAGAGCAACTGCAGAAGTCACAGGATCCGTCGTCTGAGTCTGCAAAGGGGTCATAGTTGCAAGCCAATGCATCCATGCAACCATCGTAATTGCCGTCGAAAGCATCGCAAATCCCGTCTCCATCTGAGTCTACCACGCAGTCGCCAGCGCAGTCGTATTCAGGCTCTGGGTAAGTACAAGACCCATCGTCAACAGTGGCTGTCACGTCATAGTTACATGCCGTAGACGTTGTGCAACCCGTGCAGCTTGTGAACTCACAGCTCCCGTCGTTGATCTGGGCATCGCTGTCGTAGTTGCAGGCCGAGGCATTGGTGCAACCTGTGCAACTTGAATACTCACAGCTGTTGTCGCTAAATGTCGCTTCAGAAACAAAGTTGCAGGCATTCACGTCCGTACAACCAAGGGTCTCCTGCTCATCGCAAATCCCATTGTTGTTTCCGTCGTTGATGCAGTTTCCGTCGCAATCCACAACTGAACTGGCGGGATAGGCGCAACCGCCATCGTCGTTGGTGGCTGTGTTGTCGTAGTTGCACGCATCGGCATCGGTACATCCGAAGCAAGCTGAGTAATCGCAACTGCCATCGTTGATGCTGGCGGAGTTGTCATAGTTACAAGCTGAAGCGTCTGTGCAACCCGCACAAGTGGTCGTGTCACAAGATCCATCGTCGAGTGTAGCGGTGTCCGCATAGTTGCAAGCCGCTGGATTTGTGCAACCCGATTCTTCTTGCTCGTCACAAACATTGTTGCTGTTTGCATCATTGATGCAATTGCCAGCACAATCCACATTTGAGGATCCGTAGATGTCTTCTGGATAGAGACAAGTCACCGGGATCGTGGCGTTTGCATCATAGTTGCACGCACCTGCCTCAGTACAACCTGAGCATGAACTGTATTCACAATCGTTCTCAGTGTCTCCGTAATTGCACGCAAAGGTCAATTCGCACCCTGCGAGCTGCACCATGGGGGCAGAACCGCCATAACTACACCCGTAGGTCAAGAAGTCGGCCACACCCACTTCATAGTTGTCCGCTGCAGGATCGCCACAACAAGCATAGAAGTCACACTGGCTGTCGTCTTGCAACGTGGCTTCAGGGTTGTAGTTGCAGGCAAACGTGATCATGCAACCTGCACAGCTCGTGTATTCACAAGAACCATCATTCACGTTGGCTTGGGTGTCGAAATTACAGGCACCGCTGTCGGTGCAGCCTCCAAATTCGCAAGAGCCATCGTTGAAGTCGGCGTTGCTGTCGTAGTTGGCCGCTGTCTCGTTGTTGCAGCCGCCAAAAATGCAAGACCCATCGTCTTCACTGGCCGTGATGTCGTAGTTGAAGGCACCAGCGTTTGTGCAACCTCGGCAACTAAAGAACTCGCATGAGCCATCGTTGAGAAGTGCTGCTGGTTCGTAGTTACATGCGATGTCGTTTGTACATCCGCCACATGAGGTCAAGTCACAAGACCCATCGTCCTGGTTGGCACCTGTGGTGTAATTGCACGCGATGGGGTTCGTGCATCCGAGGTAGATGCAACTGCCGTCATTGAAGTCGGCTGTACCCGAGTAATTGGACGCTGTGGCGTCGGTGCAGCCCCCGTAGAGGCATTGACCGTCGTCCAAGAGCGCATCAGAATCGTAGTTGGACGCGGACACATCGGTACATCCAAAGCAATCATAGGTGCATGACCCATCATTTTCTGTGGCGAGGATGTTGTAGTTGCATGCATTGGGAAGGTTGCAACCCTGCACTTCATTCAAGTCGCAAATGCCATCAAAGTCAGCATCACTGATGCAGCTTCCGTCGCATTCGTAGCCATAAGCTGGGTAAGTACATGTTCCGTCCTCAGCAGTGGCTGCAGCGTTGTAATTGCATCCCGAGGAATCCATACATCCGAGCAATTCCAGCACCGTGATGGTTTGAGTCGCCGTTGCCGTATTGCCGCAAGCGTCTGTCGCCGTGAACGTCCGAACAACCAGCGCAAAGTCGTTGGCGGTGTCGTCGACATCGTCATTGGATGAGATGCTCAACGTTCCGCAGTTGTCGGTAGCCAACGCCGCGTCGGTTGGGAGCGCATCGTACACACCCACCGTAACGTCACTTGGGACACTGGTGAAGGTGGGAGCAACTGTGTCAATCAAGTTGATCGTCTGCACATACTGCACACTGTTTCCACAAGGGTCAACCGCCACAAACGTTCGCAGAATAACGGAAGCGCCTGAACATGCCCCCTCTTCAGTTTGATCGGATTGGGATATCGAAACCGATCCGCAATCGTCTGTTGCCGAAATGTTGGACGCAGGAACAACCGCATCGCAGGCCATGGTTGTGTCTGCGGGGACTTCAGTAATGATCGGAGCTGCCGCATCCATCACGGTGATGAGCTGGATGGCAGTCGCTTCGTTCCCGCAGGCGTCTGTGACACTCCAGGTCCGCTCGATTTGCTCACTCACACAAGAGCCCGTGCTCGCAACCTGAACGTCATTGTAGGCCGACGTAAAGGTGTTGCAATCTGCAATGTTATTTGGCTCACCGGTTGCGGCAGGGGAAAGGTCGTCACCACAATTCACGGTGATGTCCGCTGGAGAGTCGAACGTTGGAGCTGCATTGTCTGCAACGGAAATGGTCCAGTCTGCAGAAACGCTATTGCCAGCGATATCGGTTGCCGTGTAGCTGCGGACGACGGTGGTCAAACAACCATCCCCGGAGCTCACTTCGGTCATCGATACGCTTGCACTTGAACATGCGTCCGTCGCTTGAACGTCTGCGCTGGGCAGTGCGTCATCGCAACCAATGGTCACATCGGAGGGGAAGTCCACAAAGCTGGGTGCCTCGGCGTCCACGTTGGGACCAAATGAAAGGGTCACCAAGTCTCCCAAGTTGGAAGAAGTTGAGCCGTTGGGCAACACTTGGACATGAAACTGCCCGCTGAGTTCTCCATCGGTCGTCAACTGCGCAATCAAAACACGCTTGTCCTCACCTGCAACGCCATTTTCATTGTCGGCTGTCACAAACCAAGCTCCACCAAAGAAGCCATTGATGGCCAAATCTTGACCCTGTTCAAAACCGCTGATCCAGCTCTCTGACTCTGCAAAACTGACTTGCGCCTCATTGGCATTCAAATCTGGAGCTTGATCGATTCCGATGGTCACCCAACTGTCGAAGGCCAGTGACGGGAATGAAGAATACAGCTCTGGGTTAATCCCGTTTGGAAATGCCCCGCCAAGTTCATCCTGATAAAAGGAGGTTGTGGTCGAAAGCAAAGTGGGTGTTTCGCTGTCTCCACTGACCGCGCTCACAATGTCATCCGCATTGGGTGTGGTAATGTAGAAGCGATATGTGCGCATGCCGGGGATTCCGTCCCAAGCGACAATGTCTTGCTCCAATGCGTAGCCACTCATGTCGCTGCTCAATGCAGAGCAACAAAAGAAACAGCTGCCGTCATCGTAGCCTGCGAGGTTTGTGTAGTTGCAGGCCGAAGGCGTGGTACATCCACTGGCGGGACATGCTGAACAGCTGTTCCAACAGACGGCAGGCAAAACGGTTGCCCCAGCAACAGTCACCACTCGGTTTACGTATTCTCCTGGCGCTGTTGTGCACGACTCGCTGCCGTCAAAAGACTCACTGGCAGACCAATCGTTCACGGTAAACTTGTATTCCTGGGCACCAGCCAACATGTTGACTGTGACGTCCCAAACACCATCGAGATCGGTGTCGGTCATGGCGTTGTCTGTGCCGCTCCAACCATTGAATTGTCCGCTCAAATAGACTTGACCGGCAACACCAGATTGGCTCATGTCCACAGAAAAACTCATGCTGTAAAGGCATGTAGCATCGTCATAGGTGGCTTCGGCACTGTAATTGGTGGCGCCTTGGTCCATACATCCGGGCGTGCCCGTTGGACAGGTTTCGTCACACAAGCCAGCGCAAACAGCGAACGTCAGGTCCTCAGAGCCGACTGTAAAAACATAATTGGCTGGACTCCCGGTTGAGCAGGAACCGCCTTCTGGACCATTGATTGTTTGTCCCCAACCCGAATAGCTGTCTGCAGGGCCGGTTACGGCCACCACAAACTGGACTTCTCCAAAGTCCACATCCAAATCAAGGGTTCCGGTGTAAATGCCATTTTGGTCCTCATCGGTCAAGGTGACACCCCAACCGTTCCAACCATTCCAAGAGCCATTGATGACCACATTGTCGTAGCTGGCATCGGGATAATCGCTCGCACTCATGTCCACCGCAAAGGAAACGGTGACCGTTTGCAAGGCCGCTTGCTCATCGCAGGTCAAGCAGCTTCCATACGTATCCGACGTCGTCGAACCAGAAGCCGTCACACGGTTCGCGTAGTTGCTGTAATCCGTAACTGGGGCGCATGATCCGCCATCGGCCATGTCATCGGCCAGATTCTCCTCTCCTCCCCAATTGTCGATCATGAACTTGTATTCAACGTCACCCGCCGGAATGCAAACAGAGACGCTGTACGTGCCGTCTTCGTTGTCATCGCTGAGTGTGTTGTACTCCTCTGCTCCACACCATCCGCACCAAGGTCCGGTCACGTGGACAGTTCCGAAGGCGGTGCCTGCACAGGACATGTCCACATTGAATGTGGTTGGCGCAGACAAGCAATCGCCGTTGCAATCAAAGTTTGGAGCAGCGTATGTGCAGGACTGATCGTCTTCCTCGGCTGCTACATTGTAGTTGCACGCCGTCGCGTCCATGCAGCCTGGCACCAAGACACACGTTGTCTGGGCGAAGGAAAAGGTATTCTCGATCAAGGCATCCTGGTCGCCTCCAGGGAAGATCTGCATGTACATCTGACCGCTGATGTCTCCATCCGTTGTCAGTTGCGCAACCAAGACTCGCTTCTCTGCACCTGCTTTTCCGTTGGCGCTGCTTGGCAAAATGTACCAACCCCCACCGATGGGTGTGCTGATGTCAATGTTGCCGCCAGACGAAAATGGCACTTCCCAAGATTGAACATTGGGATCGACCAACACCGATACATCTGATTGACCAGCGCTCAAAACGGGCTGCTGTTCAATGCCGATGGTGACCCAGCTGTCGTATTGCACCGAGGCGAAATCCGGAACCTCATACAGAGACGGATTGATGGAGGCTGGGGTGGTCCCCCCAAAAGCATCCTGATAGAAGTCCGAAGTGGAATTGACAAACAAAGGCGTCTCTGTGTCACCAATCACCGCCGAAAGAAAGTCGGAGGTGTCGGGCGTAGTCAGATAGACTCTGTAGGTGGTCAAACCACCCACCACATCTGTGGCGTAGGTCTCCACGGAAAGCGAGAAGCCAGCCGTGTCTCCTGTTGTTTCAAAACAGGCATTTTGGGCGTTTACTGGACCAAAGAAGGTCATCAGCAAACAAGCGAGGGAGTACAGTTGAAAGCGCATGTTCATGACATTAAGCTCATCTAAGATAGGCATTAATCTGTTATTTACACATATTCATCGTAATATTTCTTTAATTCGTCGTCACTTTTCACCCCCTCAACCTTCTGTAGACAGACCCGTTGTCTGCTCCTACCTTTGCGCCCGATATGTTTGAGAACCTCAGTGACCGTTTCGAAAAGGCCTTCCAACACCTCAAGGGAGAAGCCACCATTTCGGAGGCGAACATCGCCGAAACCACCAAAGAGATTCGCCGGGCTTTGGTCGAGGCGGATGTGAACTACAGCGTAGCCAAGCGTTTCGCCAACCGCGTGCGAGAACAGGCGATTGGTCAAGAAGTGCTCACCTCGGTGAAGCCGGGTCAACTCCTTGTCAAAATCACGCAAGAGGAGCTCGCAGCCTTTATGGGTGGCCAGCACGAAGAACTCAACATCAAAGGCAAGCCCGGCATCATTTTGATGAGTGGCTTGCAGGGCTCCGGAAAAACGACCCATTCAGCCAAACTGGCGCTTCACCTCAAGACCAAACAAGGCAAAAGGCCCCTCTTGGTTGCTTGTGATGTATACCGTCCTGCTGCGATCGACCAGTTAGAAGTCATGGGCAAACGCGTCGGTGCCGACGTCTTTACCAAGCGCGAAGAGCAAAATCCTGTCGCCATTGCAGAAGCTGCACTCCGCCATGCGCGCAGCCATGGAAACGATGTGGTCATCGTCGATACCGCAGGACGATTGGCGGTGGATGCCGCCATGATGGAGGAAATCGACCTGATTAAAAAGGCGATTGAACCCAGTGAGACCCTGTTCGTTGTCGACGCCATGACCGGACAAGATGCCGTTCAAACGGCCAAAGCCTTTCACGAACGCATTGCCTTTGACGGTGTGATCATGACGAAAATGGACGGCGACACCCGAGGTGGTGCAGCCTTGTCCATTCGAGAAGAAACAGGAAAGCCCATCAAGTTCATCGGAACTGGAGAGCAACCCGAGGCACTCGAACCTTTCCACCCAGAGAGGATGGCTAAGCGCATCTTGGGCATGGGAGACGTGGTCACCCTGGTCGAAAAGGCGCAAGAGCAGTTCGACGAAGCCCAAGCCCAAAAACTGCAGAAGAAAATCCGAAAGAACAGCTTCGACTTCGAAGACTTTTTGGAACAAGTGCAGCAAATCAAAAAGATGGGCAATGTCAAGGACCTGCTCGCCATGGTCCCCGGTATGGGCAAGGCCATGCGGGATGTCGACATTGACGACGATGCCTTCAAACACATCGAAGCCATCATTCATTCCATGACCCCGTCGGAAAGGCAGAATCCGGATTCCCTCAATGGCAGTCGGAAGACCCGAATTGCCAGAGGCAGCGGCACTTCGGTCCAAGAGGTCAACCAATTGATCAAACAATTCGGGGAAATGAAGAAGATGATGAAGATGATGAGTGGCGGTGGCGGAAAGCGCCGTGGCTTGGGAAGCATGATGAGCCGAGGCGCCATGGGAGGAGGGCGCGCTTCACGATGACGGACCGTCGGACCCCTCCAAACATTCTCGACGGCAAAGGCCTATCCGAGCGAATCAAAGATGAAATCGCCGTTGAAGTGGCCGATTGGACCGGACAAGGAAACCGCGCGCCGCATCTCGCCGCTGTGCTCGTGGGAAACGACGGTGCAAGCAAGACATACGTTGACCACAAAGTTCGGAGCTGCGACCGCGTCGGATTCAAGAGCACCATGGTCGTTCGGCCTTCCGACATCACCCAAGCCGAACTCATCGAGATTGTGCACGAACTCAACCAAGACGACGCCGTCGACGGGTTCATCGTTCAACTCCCTCTCCCCGATCATTTGGATGCCCAAGCGATCACCGAAGCCATTTCTCCCGCCAAAGACGTCGACGGTTTTCATCCCGTCAACATGGGCAACTTGGCCTTGGGCTTGCCTGGATTTGTGCCTGCAACCCCAGCAGGCATCATGACTTTACTCGAACGCCACAACATCCCCACCGAAGGGCAACATGCGGTGGTGATCGGGCGGTCGAGCATTGTGGGAACCCCCATGTCGCTCCTCTTGAGTCGGGGCGGACAACCAGGGAACTGCACGGTCACCCTCTGCCACAGCCGAACAAAAGACTTAAAAGCGCATTGCCTCAAAGCCGACATCTTGGTGGCGGCAGTGGGCCGACCCGAGATGGTCAAAGCCGACATGGTCAAAGAAGGCGCTGTGGTCATCGACGTGGGCATTACCAGAGTAGAGGACCCCACCGCCAAGCGGGGCTATCGCCTTCGTGGCGACGTAGCCTACGATGAAGTCGCACCCAAATGCAGTTGGATTACCCCTGTCCCTGGTGGCGTGGGGCCCATGACCATTGTGAGCCTTCTTCGCAACACCCTCTTGGCGGCCCAATCGAAATCTGAGGCTTGACCCATGGCGATTGCGTCTCGCGATCGACATTGGATGTCCAAGGCTCTGGCCTTGGCCCGACAGGGTGAAATTGGCACTGCACCCAATCCCCGAGTGGGATGCATCCTGGTTCAAAACGAACGGATCTTGGCCGAAGGACATCATGCTGCAATTGGCGGTGCACACGCCGAGGTTCACGCCTTAGATGCTGCACAAGCTGCCGGGCAAGATGTAGGGCGAGCCACGGCTTACGTGACCCTCGAGCCTTGCAGCCATCACGGACGGACGCCGCCCTGTGCGAGCCGCCTGATTGCATCTGGCATCCAGCGTGTTGTGGTGGGCATGGTCGACCCTGACCCCAGGGTCTCTGGCCAAGGAATTCGCCTACTCGAAGCGGCTGGAATCGCCGTCGACGTGTTGACAGAATGGCCCGAGGGGCGCTGGATCAACCGCCGCTTCTTGTCTTCCATTCAACGCAATCGTCCATGGATTGTCCTGAAGTGTGCGATGAGCGCAGACGGGTTTGCCGACCCTCCGCGCGCTGCTGGCCAAACCGGGAGCTTGGCTTTGACCCAGCCTGAATTGAAGCGCCTCACCCACCGTTGGCGCGCCGAAGAAGGCGCCATTTTGGTGGGGGCAGGCACCCTGAGCACAGACAACCCTCGACTGGACGTGCGCGCTTTCGCAGGCCCCTGCCCCATTCCTGTGGTTCTGGACCCACAAGGCCGCACTTCGGCCCAAGCTGCGGTCTACGATGTCCATGACGAGGTTTGGATCTTGGGCGGTCCGAAAGCACCGCATCCAAAAGCCAAAGTGATTCCAGCAAAGCCAAGCTTGGCGCTGCACTCTGTACTCGAAGCTCTACACCAATCTGGAGTGCGCTCTGTGTTGGTCGAAGGGGGGCCAGAAACCCTGCGCCGATTTATGCAAGCGAACTTGTGGGATGAGTATCGCATTTGTCAATCGCCGATCTCCGTGAATGGCGGTTTAAAAGCGCCGCCCACACCCATGTCGGCTCTGCTTCGCGGCAGCCACCCATTTGGCGTGGACCGCGTGGATTATTACCTGAACCCCGACAGTGCAGATTGGATTGGATCTGCTCCCTCGCCCACGTTGTCTCTTGATCTTCCCTCATGATTGCTCTCGGTCTCAGTATTGTCGTCTCTACGTTCTTGTTCAGTTGCTTTCGACTCTTCCCCAAGTATGGAGTGCGTTTGGAAGAAGCTGTAGTTGTGAACTACATCGTAGCGGCCATTCTGTCCATCTCCTTGGCCGGGCCTGCCCACGCATGGACCCGAATGGATGAGCCCAGCACTGCCGCTGGCGTGCTGATGGGCTTGGCCTTCCTCTACATGTTCAAGAAGATTGGAGAGTGCACCCAGCAATTGGGGCTCGGCGTGGTCGCCATTGCCACCAAAATGTCCATGGTGCTGCCCATGACCTTCTTTATGGTTTGGGACCCCTCCGATGCCATGAATTGGCAGAAGGGCTTGGCGGTCATCTTGGCATTTCCCGCGGTCTATTTGGCCAGTGATTCCGGTGCACCAACCAAGCGCAACCGGTCAGCCTCTTCTTCGGGAATTCGCTCTGCATCCTGGTTTCTGCCTGCCATTGTCTTTTTCGGTTCTGGCATGATCGACCTCGGATTCGGCTGGTTTTCATCGCCAGAACACATGACCCAAGATGCCGATCGCCTCACTTTCGCCGCGGTTCCTTTCACGGTGGCTGCGATCATTGGCCTTTTGCGCATGGCCTGGGTTCCATCGGCCAAGCCTCAATGGAGCCGCGCCACCGTTTTGGGCGGCGTGATTTTGGGCGTCATCAATGTCGGTTCTCTGTTTTTCCTGCTGTCGGCATACCAATCCATGCCCTTCCCACGCTCTGCCATTGTCCCCGTGAACAACCTGGGCATCGTTTTGGCCACTTCCCTCGCCGGCATTTTCTTTTTTCAAGAGCGGCCCAACCTGCGGAACCTCATGGGATGGGCGCTGGCCACTACTGCGCTTGTGCTCCTACTCCTGCGCCCTTGAGTTCCTTTTCTTTCCTTCGCTGTATGCGATTGATCTCCCTTGTCTGGTTTTCCCTCTTGATCCTTCTTAGCGCCTGCACTCCAGAAGTGGAAGCCGAAACTTGGCCCCCGGCAACGTTGCCAGGTCCCGCTTCCGAGGAAGAGACAAGCGAAAGCGAGTCAGACGATCAAGAATTAAACGAAGCACCCGCTGTCATTCGGTACCTCGCGCTTGGAGACAGCTACACGATTGGAGAGAGCGTTCCCGATGAAGGGGATTGGCCCAACCAATTGGTGGCCACACTGTCCAATCGATTGCCCGAGTCAGACGTTCTTCCCGCACGCATCATCGCCACGACAGGATGGACCACGGCCAACTTGAGCACCAGCATGGATGCCCAACAAATCGACACCTGTGCATTCGACCTCGTGTCTTTGCTCATCGGCGTCAACAATCAATTTCAAGGCCTCTCCCTCGAGGCCTATGCGCTGGAGTTCCAAGCTTTGCTCGACCGCGCGGTACAATTGGCTGGTGGGCAAACCAACCGTGTTTTCGTGGTCAGCATTCCCGATTACGGCTACACACCTTACGGCCAAGCCAACCAAGCCAACATCTCCCAAGGGGTTTATGCTTTTAACGATGCCTGCTCAACGTTGACTGTCAATGCAGGCATCGCGCATTATGACATCACGCCCATCAGTCAGCAATGGCCTCAGAATGAAAACTGGGTTGCAACGGATGGCTTGCACCCCAGCGGCGACCAATATGGCGCCTGGGTATCTTCCTTTGCAGATGCCGTGGAAAATCAGCTTCGGAACTGAGTGTCCATTAAGGCCATTCGACCACTTCTCCCGTCGCCCCAGGAAGCCGTCGAATGTCCCTCAGTTGACCGGGGCCAAAGAGATGCACATCGCCGTGACCGGCCACTTCAAGGAACAAATAGCCTTGTGGTTGCAAATCCACCTGACCCAAACCGCCATGGTGAATCAACACCTGTTGGGCATTCATGGACCTGGCGTTCAAATCGCCAAAGCCTGATCGAAAAGACCGAAAGCGGACGGCTGTTCCTTTTACCTCTGCATGGCCAATGCCATTGGGCAAAGTCAATTGAAGCGTATCTCCTGCGAAGCACAGAGAGATGTCGCCCGACATTTCATCGCCTTCCACCACCAAGTCTCCCTGCATTAACGTGTCCAACATGACAAAGTCTCCCTGCCCATAGAGCTGAACCTGTGCAAAATTCACACCGACCAATTCCACCTGGGGAATCGCGCTCAAATCACGACTCCAGTGGCAATTGTTGTTGTCCTCCAACAAGAGTGTTCCAGACGACTCGCTCAAGGACAACCCCTGGATGACGCCCTCTCCCGCCCTCAGGATCGCGCGTGGTTCTTCTGTTGAAGGCCGCCAAGACACATCCACGCGCCCGTGGACTTCCAAAACGGAAGTGCCCGGTGCGAGCCGCAACGTATCGGTCGTCCAGTCGCCCAAAGCCACTCCACATCCCGCTCCGTTTGGATTGCAACCCCACATTCCCATGCTCAAGACAAGGCACGCCGCGGTCCAAGCCCCAAATGGACCTAAAGCCAATGTCGATTGCACTCGACTAAACTTCATTGTCCCAACTTGGCCTTGGCCGCGTCCCAATGTGCATCCATGGCTTCCAAAGGCAGATTGGCAAGATCCAATCCAGCGTCTGCAATGCTCCTTTCCATTTCTTCGAACCTCGCTTTGAATCGGCGATTGGTTCGCTCTAGCGCTTCATCTGGATTCACATCGAGAAACCGAGCATAGTTGATCAAAGAGAAGAGCACATCGCCAAATTCATCGGCCATTCGGTCGCTTCCCTGATCCACCTCGTGCTTGAGTTCAGCCAGCTCCTCTTGCACTTTCTCCCACACTTGACCCGCGTGGTCCCAATCAAATCCCACGCCCCTCACCTTCTCTTGAATTCGCTGGGCCTTGACCATAGAAGGCAAGCCAGTGGGCACCCCCTCCAAAACGCTCCTTGGCCCCTCTCCTTTCTCCTTGAGCTTGATTTTTTCCCAATTTGCCTTCACCTCTGTTTCCGTGGTGGCTTCCCCGTCGGCATATATGTGCGGGTGACGGGTGACGAGTTTGTCGCAAATCCCGTGCAGCACATCGGCGGCATCGAAGGCACCTGCCTCTGAGCCCAACACACTGTAGAAGACCATGTGCAACATCAAGTCGCCCACCTCTTTTCCCACTTCATCCAAGTTGCCTTCCAAAATGGCCTCTCCAAGCTCATAGGTCTCTTCGATGGTGAGGTGTCGCAGGGACTCAAAGGTTTGCTTCATGTCCCACGGACATCCCTTTCGGAGGTCATCCATGATGTCGAGCAGCCTGCCAAATGCAGCCAACTTTTCTTCTCGGGTGTGTTTCCCCTTCGCTGTGGACAGCGCGGGGCGCTCAATGACATCTCGATTCGGCATGCATCAAAATTAAGGGCACCTTTGGGGCCATGCACAGGACATCTACATTCTTCCTTCAAAAGCAAATCTGCAAGGCCTGTTGGTCCGGCATTTTTCCAGTGAAGGTGGCATGCATGGTTGTCGCTGGTTTCGTTTTCCAGCCGAACGCCTGTGGACAAGTGTCCATGAACCCAGGCGAGCACTGGGAAGTGGGCGGAGGCGGCGGTTTCCTTGTGCCACACCGAGCGGTCATCCAATCCTTGATCGATGGTCATGCGACTCAAATTCAATTGAACTGGTCCAGACAAGGCCAAGGCCTGTGGTCCTGCAGCCGATCCGAGCCGCGGTGGGGCATCGGCTTAAGATGGGGAGCAAGCGGAGCATCGGCTGCTGTCGGCCGGCAAGCCAGTGTGCTCGCCATGTCAGAATTGCGGATGTCCAACAACTTGGGTTTTCGTTTTGGCGCAGGCATCGGGTGGACCGAAAATCGCTGGTCGGCCGACACCCCTGAGGGTCGACAACATGTCGTGATTGGATCCCCAATCAACGCCGCCATCGAAATTGGCCTTCATAAACGACCACGGCCGGCTCTTCAAGGTGTTTGGCACAGCCGAATGGGTATTCATTTGACCTTTGCCCATCAGAGCAACGCCTCGTTTACCCAGCCCAATTTGGGAACCAATGTGGCATGTTTGGGACTCAGCACATTGGTGTGGAACCGTGCTCCTCAACAATCCAAGCACAAGGCAGATGTTTTGATTCCCGCCGTGCCCTCTCCTCCTCGTTTGGGCTGGACGCTAAACGCCGCTATGGGCAGAAGGCAACCCGCTCCACTGGACCAAAGGGAAACCACATTTGAATGGGGCCTAGACCGAAATTGGGGAAGAGGCTTGCGTCTTGGAGGCGTGACTGGCATGCGCGGATTTGCACGGCCCGCTCACCTTGGGTTGGGCGTTCACGCCGGATTTCAACTCCGCTTCAATGCCGTTTACATCGATTTGATCCACGGACGTTATGTAAAGCGGTGGCAAGCAGAAGAAGCCAGCTACAACCGGGTTGTGATTCAAGTGTGCATCCGAAAAAACCTCAGCGCCACCCTGGCATTGCATACCCACGGTTTTCGGGCGCATCACCCCTCCATCGGTTGGGTGTGGTTGCTCTAATTCTGTAGGCTCAATGCAATTGAGCCAGCGCGTTCACTCGCAAGACGTCCCGAAAATCGACAGGATCTCAAGCAAGTCATTCACCCCTACTGTTCCATCCCCATCCACGTCGGTTGGGCAGTCTGCATTCCCTTCAAACCCTGTACACGTGCCATCGTCTCGGATGGCCGATGCATTGTAGTTCTCCGCAGCTTCGTAGGTGCAACCACCGCAAGAGAAGATGTCGCAAGAACCGTCGTCGGTATTGGCAGAAACGTCATAATTGCAAGCCCAATCGTACATGCAACCAGGAATGTCGCCAGGGTAAAACACACCCAACTGATCGAGATAACTCCCAATCAACCAGTTTTCTCCGCCAGGCTCAAAAGCCCCAACGTAGTTCACTGGGTCGAAAAATGTCCCAACAGGTTGGTGCTCCGCAGGAACCGAATCTGCAACCGTTGGAAAGGGGTCCACGCCAGAGGTAATAAAACCTGCAAGTGCATCAAACTCATCGTCCAAGCCCAAGTCGGACCCCTGATTGTTGTTGAGCACAAAGTGGTCCTGGATTTGCATGTTGCCATTCCAAACCGACCCTTCGTAGAGGATCATGGTGTCCAGCGCAAGGCTGTCTCCCACGTTCCAAAAGCGGTTGTTGTGAATCTCCAGTTCGCCAAACAAGAAAAGCTCGTAAGCGTCGCAAGGGTCAGCGTCCTCGAAATCAATGCCGTAGTCCCAATTCTGAAAAATGCCATTGTACAAACGGCCTCCTCCACCATTGTGCCAACGTACCGCACCAATTCCCTCGTGGCCGAAGGAAGTGAAATTTGCAATCTGGGGATTCGTGTAAGGAAGGAAGCTCAGGGTCACATCCTGAAATTCAAAGTCGTCGCCCTCAAAGTCAAAGCCATGCTCTCCCGTCATTTCGCCCTGGTCCATGAGGGAAAAGAAGTATTGAACATCGCCCACCCACCCCAAGTCGTACTCGATGTTGTCCTCTGTGGAGAAGGCAATGGCGAGATGTTTGATGCTCGCCGCGCCGCCCATCACTTGCAACCCATCGTCAAGCGTCGACACAATTTCGATGTGCTCCAACGTGGTTCCTGACCCCACACCATTCAAGCTCAAACCATTGGTTTCGTCGCCGTTGATCACATTTTGAAAATTCACAGGTGGATTGGGCATCTCGCTGCCCCCGTGCCGAATCGAAACGTAACGCATGACTCCGCTAGATTCTGCATTGTCCGAACCGCCAAAGACATCGCGAAATTGACCACTCGCGTCCATAATGCCTTCAGCATTGTCTTCTCCATCATACGTGTTCAGCGCTCCGTAACCATTGAGCACCACTCCTCCCCAAAGGCCGTAGGTATTGTATGGCGTTGATCCATTCATAGGGTCGCCTTCGTAGGTGAACACAATGGGACAGGCAGATGTGCCATCGGCCATGATTTGACCGCCCCTGGCGACAATCAAGCAGCTGGCGTTTTCCCCTTGCCCTGACTTGGCCTGAATCACGGTACCAGGCTCGACCGTGAGTACGTCGCCATCGTTGACATAAACGAATCCATTCAGAACATAAATCGAATCGCAAGTCAAGGTCCGAGTGCCCGTACCTGCGCCATCGTTGTCGGTCAAATCGACCACCGGACGATCTTCCATGTCCAGACATCCACATTCTTGGGCCGACGCCTGCATCGACAGAAAAAATGCTGCAATCAACAGAAACGAAGGCAAACAAGAGAGTTGAGGACTTTTCATGGTCAGGCAAGAAGTCGTCAAATATACGATTTAATCGACGTATTACCATAACCCACCTACAAACGACTTGTATTTTCCCTCCAATCCCCCACTCGCTTTAAAACCCAATGCTGTGAAATCCAATGTGAACAGACTAAGTTTGCAGCATGCAGTGGGAAACACTCCTTTTGACGATTGGCCTGTTGGGCTTGGGTTTTGCTGGCATCGCCATCAAAATCCTCGTGAAAAAAGACGGCGAATTTAGTGGCACCTGTTCAAGCAACAACCCACTCCTTCAAAACGACAGCGGAAGCTGCTCCATTTGCGGCGCACGTCCTCAAGACCAGTGTCAAAAGGAAGACACCTCCTTGGACCCCGCTTGAATTAGAGTGCCGTGGACACGGCTTCAAAGCCGGGAGTAGACCAAACTTCGTAGCCTCCCGCGCCATCGTCTGACATCAAAAGGACATCCAGTTCCAGTTGAGGATAAGCCATCAAAAACCCTTGGGTTTGTGATGCACCCAACACCATGAATGCCGTCGCCAATGCATCGGCGTACGCCGCAGTTGGCGCCAACACGGTCGCACTCAACAATCCATTTTCTGCGGGAAAACCTGTAGCCGGATCAATGGTGTGACTGAATCGTTGACCTTCCCTTTCGTAGTATTTCCGGTAACTCCCGCTGGTGCAAATTGCCCGGTCCTGAACGGAGACTACGGTTTCCAAAACACGGTCTGCCGCACCCGTGCCCGCAACTGGCCGGTCGACTGCAATGCGCCAAGGATCTCCAGTTCCATTCGTCCCTCTGCACACAACCTCTCCGCCCAACTCCACCATGGCGTTCACAACACCCCGCATGCGCAACTCCTCTAGGAGCAAGTCGACGGTGTAACCTTGGGCAATCGCATTGAAATCCAATGCAGCACGTCCGTCTCCTTTGCGAACCCAAGTGGAGACATAGTGCCCGTTGGCCTCTTCTTCATTCATGTCGAATCGCTCTGGACGAAGCCCCGTAAACACCAAGACACTGTCCACCTGCGCCTTGGTCACTTCTGTCCTCTTGGAGAGGCCAAACCCCCAGAGTTCAACCAAGGGACTTACTGTGGGATCAAATGCGCCCCGAGTCAACTCGCACAACTCTTCTGACAAGGCCCACAACGGCCCAATGATTTGGAGCGAATCCACAAAGCCATAAAGTGAGTCTCGATGTGACCACTGATTGATGGCCGTGATGCGGCTGTCTGGCCGCCACAAGCTCACCTCCTTGTCGACCTGTTCAAGAACCTCTTCAAATACAGCGTCATCCAAGCGTACATCCGACACATACTTGATGCTGTAGGTCGTGCCTTGCGCCTCTCCGACATGCGACTGAACCATATCCGCATCTGCGACGGACTGGCCGCTCTGGTCTGCGCAGCCCGATATGACCAACACGGCGACCGCAAACGGGACCGCCAGCACTTGGCTGGCGGAATTCCCTATTCGGTTGGTACGGCTCCGGATCATCCGCCGAAATCGTCGAAGGCCACATTCTCTGGTGGCACTCCCCAGTCGTCGCACATTTTGAGAACCGCTTGGTTCATCAAAGGAGGACCACAGAAGTAAAATTCGATGTCCTCTGGCGCCTCGTGTGGCTTCAGGTGGTGTTCGATCACAGCATTGTGTACAAAGCCAAGGAATCCGTCTCCGTCGTCTTCAATGCTCTTCTTCTCATTCCAATTGTCCGCTTCTGTGGGGTCACTCAACACCACATGGAAATTGAAATTGGGGAACTCGGATTCAATCTTGCGGAAATCGTCCAAATAGAACAACTCACGACGCGAACGACCTCCGTAATAGAACGTCACCTTCCGTCCGGTTTTTACCGTGTGGAACAGGTGGAACAGGTGGCTGCGCATGGGGGCCATACCAGCACCTCCACCGATGTACACCATCTCGGCGTCGGTCTCTTTGATAAAGAACTCCCCGTACGGTCCACTGATCGTGCACTTGTCGCCAGGCTTACAACCAAAGACATAGCTCGAGCAGATGCCGGGATTCACGTTCATCCAAGCATTCCGAGCCCGATCCCATGGTGGGGTCGCGATGCGGATGTTCAACATCACGATGTGGCCCTCTGCGGGGTGATTGGCCATAGAATACGCCCGAACAATGGGCTCCTCGTTGACCATTTTTAAGTCCCACAAACCAAACTTGTCCCACTCGCTTTGGAAGGTATTGGGGTCCTTGTGGTGCTCGGGGTGCGCCGTTACATCCATGTCCTTGTACTCGACCACCGTCGTGGGCACGTCGACCTGGATGTATCCGCCTGCTTCAAAGTCGAGGGTTTCGCCGTCGGGGAGACGCACAACGAATTCCTTAATGAAGGACGCCACATTGTAGTTGGACACCACTTCACATTCCCACTTCTTGATGCCAAATACTTCTTCGGGGACTTGGATCTCCATGTCCTCTTTGACTTTCACTTGGCAACCCAAGCGCCAGTTGTCTGCAATCTCCTTGCGAGAGAAGTGCGGCTCCTCAGTTGGCAAGATTGACCCGCCCCCTTCTGGGACTTGACAACGACACTGGACACAGGTTCCGCCACCGCCACAAGCAGAGGGCAAAAACACGCCAGCATTGCCCAACGTGGTCAGCAGGGTACTGCCGCCTTCAACTTCAAGGGTGCGCTCACCGTTGATGACCAACTTCAACTTCCCGCTTGGAGACAGCTGAGCCTTGGCAAACAACAGAAGGCTCACCAACAAGAGGATGACAGCCAGAAAGAATACAATGGTGAGAAGAATGGTGGTGCTCATGACTTCTTCGAATCAGATTTCAATGCCCATAAAGGCCATAAAGGCCAACCCCATGAGGCCGGTCAAAATGAAGGTGATGCCCAACCCCTTGAGTGGAGCGGGAATGTTGGAATAACGAATTTTCTCGCGAATCGCAGCAATCGCCACAATCGCAAGCAACCACCCCACACCAGATCCAAGGCCGAAAACCGTGGCCTCTCCGATGGAAGGGTATTGCCGCTCCTGCATAAAAAGGGCGCCCCCGAGGATGGAGCAGTTCACCGCAATCAGCGGCAGGAAAATGCCCAATGCCCCATACAGGGCAGGTGCAAACTTCTCGACGATCATCTCCACGAGTTGAACCATCGATGCGATGACTGCGATGAACATGATGAAACTCAAAAAGCTCAAGTCTACCGAAGCGTATTCTGGGCTGAGCCAGGTCAACGCTCCTTCCTTGAGCACAAAGTTCTCGAGCAAATAGTTGATGGGTACGGTGATGCCCAAAACGAAAATCACGGCGAATCCAAGGCCGACTGCGGTCTTCACTGTTTTGGACACAGCGAGGTATGAACACATGCCCAGGAAGTAGGCGAAGATCATGTTCTCAACGAAGATCCCCTTAACGAATAAACTTAGGTATTCCATGGTCTAATGGTTGATCAGTTCTCCTCAATGAGGCTGCTGTTGCGTGAACGCTGGATCCAAATGATGACCCCCACGGTGATGAGTGCCATGGGTGGCAAAATCATCAAGTTGTTGTTTTCATAAAAGCCTCCGTTGGCCATGAACATGCTGTCGGGCAGGAACTTGACTTGACCCATGCCTGGAAAGCTAATGGCCCCACTGCCAAACACCTCGCGAACCAAGGCCACTGCGAGCAAAATCCAAGCATAGCCCATGGCATTGCCCACAGCGTCGAGCATGGCCGGCCCCGGCTTGTTGCCCAAAGCGAAAGCCTCCAAGCGTCCCATGATGATGCAGTTGGTGATGATGAGTCCCACGAAGACCGACAGCTTCTCGGAAATGTCCGGACTGTACGCTTTCAAGACCTCGTCTACGATGATCACCAAAGAGGCAATGACCACCAATTGGACAATGATGCGGATGCGGTCAGGAATGATGTTGCGCATCATGGAGACAATCACATTGCCTCCGATCATCACAAAGAGCACGGCGAGGCTCATGATCACGGCCTGCTGTACTTGCACCGTAATGGCCAATGCGCTGCAAATGCCCAGCACCTGAACGGTAATGGGGTTGCTGTCGTCTAGCGGGTCCGTGAGGAGCTTGCGGTTCTTCTTAGAGAAGAGCGACTCGCGCTTGGGCTCAACGGCTGTTGTCGTTTCGTTGCTCATCACTTCTGTGCTTTTGGAGCGGATTGGAAGTACTTCAGGTAAATGGACATGGTCCGGTCCACCATTTCTCCCACTCCTTTCGAAGTGATGGTGCCTCCAGTAATGCCATCCACAGAATAGTCCGTTGTGGGAGCGCCACCTTTCACAACTGCGAAATGCGGAGCCACCTTGCTGATTTTCTTGCCTTTGAATGGGGCTTGGAAGAAACCTTCTTTGATTTCTGCGCCCAGTCCTGGGGTCTCGGTCTTGTGGTCAAACACCGCACCATAAATGGTCTCCATGTCGGACTCCAAAGCCACATAGCCCCAAATGGGGCCCCACAGGCCCTTGCCCACAACGGGCACCACAAAGAGGTCTTGCCCCTCTTTGCTACACGCAAACAAAGGGAAGGTGAGCTCACTGGCTGGAGCCTTACTGCGAAAGTCTTTTTGAACGTCGATATTGAAAGGGTCAGTAGGGTCTCCTGAATCAACGGTTCCACTCTTGCTGCTGACCTTTTGGCCATCGCTGTCGATGGAGACCCGTTCTTTCACGAAGTCCACAAACTTGGCCTCGACGGCCCCTCGCTCACTCGGTACGCCAATGGCACCGAGGATGTTCATCATTTTCTTCTCTGCAGCATTGGCCTTTTGAAGGGGCTTCAAAGACAAGCTGGTGAAGGCCAGGATTGCCCCTACCAACACCACCATGAGGATGGCGAAGAGAAAGGTGTATCCGTTGGAGTTCTTATTGAATGCCATGGTTTTCGATCAATTCAAATTCATGCAATGGCAGCCTGAGACAGGCGCTTCTCACGACGGCGAATGTTGCCCTCAACCACGTAGTGATCTATGGTGGGCGCCATCACGTTCATAAAGAGAATGGCCATCATTACGCCTTCGGGATAAGCGGGGTTGAAGACCCGAATCATGATGGAAAAGAAGCCGCCAAGGAAGCCGTACACCCACTTACCTGTGTTGGTTTGAGCAGCACTTACTGGGTCTGTGGCCATAAAGACTGCACCAAACATGAATCCACCCATCACCACTTGGTGAACCGGGCCAATGGTCATGTACGCATTCAAGCCAAGGGCGTTGAAAATGACCCCCATTACGAGACCTCCTACGATGAAACTCGAGATGATGCGCCAGCTCCCAATGCCTGTCCAAATCAGCAATGCTGCCCCAATCAACGCGGCCAGCGCGCTGGTTTCAGCCACCGATCCTGGGATGGTGCCAATGAAGCAGTTTATGAAAGAGAACATCCCTCCGTCGGCAAACATGGACATGACACCCGCACTGACTTCGCCGTTTACTGGCTGCCCTACCGTATTGGCCAATTGACCCAGAGCAGTTGCTCCTGTGTAACCATCGGCCATTTGCAATGTGCCTGCGGCTTTCGACCCCATCACATTGTGAATCCAAATCTCACCCGACATCTGCTTCGGGTAGGCGAAGAACAAGAATGCTCGGGCGGTTAAGGCCACGTTCAAAATGTTCATGCCTGTTCCGCCAAAGACTTCTTTTGCAATCAACACCGCAAACGCTGTTGCCACGGCCACCATCCAAAGGGGTACATCTACAGGCATAATGAGGGGAATCAGCATGCCACTCACCAAGAAACCCTCGTTAATAGAGTGGCCGTTGATGCCGGCAATGATGAACTCAATGCCGAGGCCAGTGGCATAGCTGACCACAATGAGCGGAACCACTTTGATTGCGCCAACGATGATTTTGTCAAGGAACATCGCGCTCCACGCATCAGCGGTCGTGATTTCGCCCAAGCTCAGGTAGTACTGGTGCCCGATGTTCCATGTACCAAACAAGAGCGCAGGCAACATGGCCACAATGACCAAGAACATGGTCCGCTTCAGGTCGATGCCGTCGCGAACGTGCACGCCTTTGGCCGTGGTGTGGCCCGGTGTAAAGAGAAAAGTTTCGAGGGAGTCGAATACGACCCAAAAGCGCTTGAGCTTTCCGTCGCCCGTAAAGTTGGGCTTGACGCGTTCCTCGATGAGTTTATGAAGTGCCTTCATGATGAATGTGCTTCGGATGCAATAGGGTTCACGCGAATTCTTCGATCATCTGATCCAAGCCTTTGCGCACGATGTCTTGGACCGCAATTTTGGATGTACAGACGTATTCACACAGGGCGAAGTCCTCAGGAGCCACTTCGTAGATCCCAAGCTTCTCCATTCGGTCGATGTCGCCGACCATAATGGATTTAATGAGCTGTACCGGGTAAATGTCAAATGGAAATACAGCGTCGTATTGGCCACTGACCACAAACGCCCGCTCTTCGCCATTGTTGTTGGTGTTCAGGTCATACTCTTTCCCCTTGGGCATGAGCCAAGTAGGGAATGATCGAGAGGCACTGAACTTGTCGAATCCGAGTCCGAGCCAGCCTTTGGTAAGGAAGAACAACGGCTCATCTCCTTCGGGCAAGCACGTCACTTGTTGGTCGAAGAAGCCAAGTGCACCCGCCTCGCCTCTTGTCGTTCCTGTTAAGGCGTTTCCAGAAATCACACGGGTGTCCTCCAACATCACACGGTCAGAAGTCAAATGAGCCACAGGTACGCCCACAATGGTGTTGAGCAAAGCCGGCTGTGAACGGCTTCCCGTCAACGCCACAATGCGCTTGGCGGTGTATTGACCCGAAGCCAAGCCCTCCCCGATGTTGGCCACATCCTGCATGCCCACTGTCCAGACTTCCTGGCCTTTGTTCATTGGGCGCACATGGTGGATTTGGACCCCTACGTTTCCAGCAGGGTGAGGACCGTCAAACGCGGTCATGTTCGCCTCGGTGACTGCGTCAAACGTGCGGTCTCCAGCACGAACGCCCAGTTGCACCTTGCCTTCGCTCAGGAGCGCATTCAAAAAAGACAAGCCTGCACGAAACGCGTCCATTCGTCCAGCCAATACTTGGCTGGCCTCTGGGGCAAGCGGCGCTGAATCAAAGCCGCTCACAAAAATGTCGCGCGGCTGACTGTCGGGCGATGGCATCACATTGAAAGGACGCTGGCGCAGCATCGGCCAATAGCCTTGCGCCAACATGGCTTCCCTAACGTCACTTCCCGATGCCGATCCGACATTGAGCGCAGTGTGTTGCACAGCTTCCTGCCCTTTGGCCACAACGTCCACCCTCAAAATCCTGCGCTTCTCCCCCCGCACCGGCTCTTGAACCGTACCGGCAATGGCACTGACGAACTTAACAGATGGGTTTTTCTTGTCGGTGAACAAAACGTCACCGGCCTGGACCTCGGTTCCAGCCTTTGCAGACATTCTTGGGATCAACCCATGAAAATCAGTAGGGTGAATGGAAAACCGCTCGGGAGCGGACAATCCATGCGTTTCGCCATGGGCACCGCCTTTGAGACGGATGTCCAGGCCTTTCCGGGTTTTTACGGATGCAGGCATGTTGATGGTACGTGCGGATTTGCGCCGCAAATGTACACCCTGAAAGCCCATCCATATCACGGTTTGGGCATGGCTGTAGCCCCATTGTTCACAAGGCGGGGTGCAGAGCCCTTCGCGGGGTACTTTTGGTGAGTGTACACGCTGTCTTTTTCTCGCCCCTCGGCCTCCCCTCTCGCAAGGTGGATGTTCCTGTTGAGTCTGGCTTACCCCGTTTTTTCCTTCGCACAAACGGTGCCCGTCGCATTCACTGCATCGCACATTCACTCCGTTCGCCTTCATCCCGAAGGTGCACCGCTTAGCGGCCCCTTTATAGAATTGAACGGGGAGGCCCGCTTGATTTTAAAATATGACGACCTTTCTGAAGACTGGCCTAACCACGAGTGGACCATGGTGCATTGCACCTCGGACTGGTCTGCATTCTCCGACCTTACCCATTGGGACTTCATGGAAGGCTGGCCAGACGCACTGGACAATGTTGAGAACAGTTTTGGAGGAGAAGTGCCCTACGCCCACGTGCGAAGCACCATCCCTTCAAGAGACCTACGGCCAACGCGGAGCGGCAATTACCTGCTGATCGTACACGAGGCTGGCAACCCAGACAACGTCGTTCTGATGCGTCGCTTCGTGGTCTTTGAGCGATTGGCCGATGTCACAGTGGCGCACCGACGCCCGCTCGAAGCGGGCAAGATGGCGACCCACCAAAGGCTCGAGGCCACAGTGGAACTGCCCCCAGGACACCGTTGGAACAATCCCCTGCGAGACATTGAATTGACCGTGATTCAAAATGGAGCTTGGCCCATGGCCGCACATCATGTTGCTGCAAGCCAAGTACGCGGCGATGTGGTTGTCTTCAACCAAGATCCGGCGTTGACCTTTTCTGGAGGCGACCGCTGGAGGTCCACCGATCTAAAGTCCCTGGCCTACGTGGCACAGGGCATCGAGCGCATCGTCGACAAAAGGCAATCCGGTCAAGCGGTCGAAGTTCGGCTCAACCGGGATGTATCTAGGCGCTTTAAAATGCTCGGCAGCCGCCCCGACCTCAAAGGCAGCTTTACCGTGTACAACGACCGATTTGACGACGTGGAATTGACTTCGGACTACCTCGATGTCCAATTCTCTTTGGACCACAAGGACTTTGGCGCAGTTCCAGAGGTTTACGTGTTTGGAGCGCTGTCCGGTTGGGCCATCGACCCCAAGTTCAAAATGACGTTTGACCCCCATCAAAACGCCTTTTTCCTCAATGCACAGCTCAAGCAAGGATGGTACGACTACCGTTACGTGGCCACCTTGCCTTCGGAACTTGACTTCTCCTTTGAGGGCGCCCATTCGGGCACAGCCAATCGCTATTACGTTTTGGTCCATGCTCCCGCCACTGATGGCACAGATCGGGTCATTGGTTTTACCGCATCTGATCGTGATTAATCGATTATTATTTGACTTTAAGCTATGTTTTCATTAAATTGAGGACATGAGCGTCAAGGTCTACCGCGCCACCACTGAGGGCATCCGCGTGCATGTACGCAGCAGATTCGAACGGGAATTTTCGCGGCCCCAAGACCGCAAATTCATTTTCTCCTATCGCATCATCATTGAGAACAGAAGCCAACAAAGCATCCAAGTCCTGAAACGAAAATGGAACATTGTGGATGCTTTAGGCCACCGTCGAAAAGTGGTGGGCAATGGCGTTGTAGGCGTTCAACCCGAAATCCTTCCCGGACGTGTTTTTGAATACGACTCCGCCTGTGATCTCGCTTGCGGAATCGGCGCCATGAGCGGCACCTATGTGGTCAAGCACAATCGCCTTTTTGGCCGCGCCCTCCCCTTTGAAGTCACCATACCGTCCTTTCAATTGGAGGCCCCATGGGCCATGAGTTGACCCCCCGACCAAGAACCAAAGACCACTGCCGCTTGTTTCTTACGGCCCCTTTGACACACTTTCTTTCGGCCCACTCGGACAGTGCATGGCCCAGCGGTACCTTCGCGGAATGCCGCATTCATCTCCCCATTCAAGTGTCGTTTTTCTAACCGGTGCCAGCAGCGGAATTGGAGCCGCTACAGCCAAATTATTGGTGGCCAACGGACACCGTGTATTCGCCACGGCTCGACGATTGGACCGACTCGAAACCTTGGCCAATGAGGCCAACGCTTCTGGTCCTGGTCAAATGATGGTTCGGGCTTTGGATGTGATGGACGTCGAAGCTCAACAAACTGCCGTTGCACGATGCATGGCCGAATTCGGCCGCATCGATGTCGTGATCCCCAATGCCGGTCTGGGCATCTTCAGCAACATGGAGGAAGCCGATCTTGAGGACTGGTTCACCATGGTCGACGTCAACATCAAAGGCGTGTTGGCCACCCTGCACGTCACGCTCCCCCATCTCATCGCCTCTCAAGGTTTGGTGATCAACATCGGCTCCGTGGCCTCCCGAAATGTCTTCCCTTTCAGCGGTGTTTATTGTGCCACCAAGCATGCTGTGCTTGCGTTGGGCGAGGCCATTCGTCAGGACTTGCGCACCAAAGTCGCCTCCACCACCATTTGCCCCGGCGCAGTGAACACAGACTTCATTGAGCAAACCAAGGATTCGGAATTGCTGGACCAGTACCGCCCGAATTTCAAAAAGGGCATGCGGCCAGAGTTCATTGCAGAGCAAGCGTTGTTGGCCATACAGAACCGAGGCAAAGGAATTGTGTCGGACATTACCCTGCGCCCAGACTTCCTGTAATGACCAACTCCCCTTCACCTTCACTTCGCTTGGTCTTTTTGTCCACTTCCATGGGATGGGGCGGACTGGAGATGAACCTATTGCGTCATGCAAGGTGGATGGCTCAGGAAGGGCATACCGTGCGCATGTTGTGCTTGGAGGACTCGCCTTTGCACCGGGCGACATTGGCCCACATTCAAAGTGAGCTGGGGCAATCCCAAAGCATCGACTGCCGGACCGTTCGCCGAGGCCTGCGCTACTTGTCTTTGGCCACAGCCGTTCACCGAGCTTCTCGCCTGGTTCGTTATCGCGCAGATTGGCTTTGGATCCGCGACCCCCGCGACTTGGACTCTTCTGCTTTGGCACGGTGGTTCATTCGATTGATGAAAGGAAGGACCCGACTGGTTTTTCATCAAGGCATGCAAATTGCCAAGCCCAAGAAGTCGCCCTATCACCGCTTTCGGTACGGTGCGGTTGACGCTTGGGTGGCGCCATTGAGTTGGCTCAAAACCCAAGTCAACCAGCAAACGCCCATTCGACCAAATCAAACGCACATCATCCCGCTGGGACTGGACGACCGCTGGTTTGATGCGGAAGACTCCATTCAATTTCGCCGGCAGTGCCGCCTAGAATTGGGACTCTCTCAGGAGTCTTTTGTGATTGGCCTGATTGGAAGAATTGACCGAAAAAAGGGGCAAGCCATTTTGATTCGCGCCCTCACCGAAATGCCCCCCGACGCGCACGCGTTGATTGTGGGCGACCCCACGCTCGATGAGATGAGCGACTACTTCGACGAGGTACGCGCCCTTGTGCGAGAGAAAGACCTTCAGTGGCGTGTGCACTTTCGTCCTTACATGACCTTTCCGCGCAACGCCTACATGGCCTCGGACGTGGTGGTGGTCTGCTCTGAGCAAGAAAGCGTTGGCACGGTCACCTTCGAGGCTATGGCCAGTCAATCGGCCATTGTGGGCACGGAATCTGGCGGCACGGCCGAGATCTTGGCCGGCGACCGCGGATGGACATTTCCAGCTGGAGACCACACCATGCTCGCCGCTCGGCTCATGGACATTCGCAACAATTCTGATTCGATTCCCATGCGCGTGGCCCAAGGCAGGAATTACATCGCCCAACATCGTCGTTCTGCCATTGTCAAAAGATGGCACGCTTTGTTGCGCGGTCAGAACAGCAGCACGGGCTAATTTTGCCTACCCTATGGCCGAATTGACAGAAGAAATCGGACGGCGAAAGACCTTCGCCATCATCAGCCACCCTGACGCTGGAAAAACCACCTTGACGGAGAAATTCCTGCTCTTTGGCGGTGCGATCCAGACAGCCGGTGCGGTGAAGTCCAATAAGATCACCAAAACTGCAGCCTCCGATTTCATGGAGATCGAGCGGCAACGTGGCATTTCGGTGGCCACCTCGGTCATGGCATTCGAATACCGGGACTGCCTCATCAACTTGCTTGACACGCCAGGTCACCGCGACTTTGCAGAGGACACGTACCGCACACTCACCGCTGTAGACAGCGTGATTCTGGTGATCGACTGCGTGAAAGGAGTGGAAGCTCAAACCGAACGGTTGATGGAGGTTTGCCGCATGAGGGACACCCCCGTGATCATCTTCATCAACAAGATGGACCTGGAGGGACGCGATGGGTTTGACCTTTTGGATGAGCTGGAGGAAAAGCTCTCCATTAAAGTTCGCCCCTTGTCTTGGCCCATTAGCCAAGGCCACACTTTCCAAGGGGTTTACAACCTCTTTAATCAAACGCTCCGCCTGTTTCAGTCAGACAAACAGCGCGTGACCGAAGACCTTCTCAACATCGAGGGCATCGACGATCCACGCATCGACGAGATGGTCGGCGAGGACCACGCCGCTGAACTCAGAGAAGATGTGGAAGTGGTCGAGGGTGTCTACGACCCTCTGGACATGGATGCCTACGCCCGCGGCGAGGTCGCTCCTGTCTTTTTCGGATCGGCGATCAACAACTTTGGCGTCCAAGAGATGCTCGATGCCTTCATCGACATCGCCCCTACCCCAAGGCCTCGGACGACTACGCAGCGCGAAGTGGATCCGCTCGAAGAAAAGTTCAGCGGTTTCGTTTTCAAGATTCACGCCAACATTGATCCCCGCCACAGAGACCGCATTGCCTTTCTCAGGGTGTGCAGCGGCACATTCAAGCGCGGCGCTTTCTACATGCACACCCGCCTCAGAAAGAAACTCAAATTCTCCAATCCTGCCACGTTCATGGCCTCTTCCAAATCGGTGGTGGACGAAGCTTACCCTGGAGATGTAGTGGGCTTGTACGACACAGGAAACTTCAAAATCGGCGACACATTGACCGAAGGAGAAGACTTGCAATTCCAAGGCATCCCCAGCTTTTCTCCGGAAATCTTCAAGGAGATTCGCAACGACGACCCGATGAAGTCAAAGCAGTTGGAAAAAGGTGTCCAACAGCTCACCGACGAGGGCGTGGCGCAACTCTTTGTGATGAATCCGGGCAACCGAAAAATCATCGGTACTGTAGGTGAATTGCAATTCGAAGTCATTCAATACCGCCTAGAGCACGAATACGGAGCCAAAGCTTCTTTTGTGCCCAAGCGATACCACAAAGCCTGTTGGCTCACGGGAGACGAAGAAAAAGTCGCAGAGTTCAAAAGGCTCAAGGTCACGGAAATGGCGGTCGACAAAGACGGCAACGATGTGTACCTCTCTCCCTCTCAATTCCTCTTGGACATGGAACGTGGGAACTTCCCAGACATCACTTTCCACACCACCTCGGAATTCAAGACTGCCCAAGCGGTGTGAATTCCGGTGTAGAGCGCGTCTCTCCGGTTACCTTTGGCACATGCCGAACCTGTTCCGCATTCTGGCCATCGCGATTCTGGCCGTGACTTCTTTCGGTGCTTGCGCCCAAACCGACTCCACTGCCAATGTTTTGGTGGTGCAACTCACAGGCGTGGTGGTCGAAGGCGATTCACTGGGGCCCATTCCTTTCGCCACCGTTTACCGGGCCCGAGATCAACGGGGCACCATTACCGATGAATATGGCTTTTTCGCCATCCCAGCTCGGGTCGGAGACACCGTTCGGTTCAGCGCCATTGGTTTGGTTCAAGGCGAAATCGTGGTTCCGGACCTGACCGGACAAGAAATGCCCGACCGCATGAGCGTGGTGTTGCCCTTGGGCCGAGACACCGTGATCATGGAAGCGGCACGCATCTACCCCTGGCCAAGCCGAGAGCGTTTTAAGGAAGAGTTTTTGGCCTTGAGAATGGAAGCCGATGCCCGTGAACGTGCCCGACGCAACTTGAATTTCGACCCCATGGCGATGTACGACCGCATGGCCGAGTTGGGGTCCACCCCCGAGGAGAACTTCCGTGTCCTTCAGGCCCGACAGGCCGAAATGGCAGGATATCAGGGCGGCGTGGTGCCCGTGAGCCTTCTGAACCCACTGGCCTGGGGACAATTCATCAATGCGCTCCGCAGTGGAGATTACCGCAAGCGTTAAAACCGGTGCAACACTTTCGCTTCTTTTCCGTTGAAGTGTCCATGCGCAAGCTGGCCATTCTCGTTCTGACCCTTGGAGTCTCTGCCTCCATTTGGGCCCAAGATTACCGTGTGTATGGTCGGGTTACCGATGGGTCGGGGCTTCCCCTTCCAGGGGCCACCGTGTTGCCTTTGGGCAGTCGTTCCGCGGCCGTCACCGATGCCAATGGTCGCTATGATCTGCCCCTTCGCGCCCCCGATGAAGTCTCCATTCGTTTTACATTCATCGGCTTCGACCCAGTCACAAAGAAGGTCACCCCTACAGAAGCCGGAACACGGCTCGACATTCGCCTGAGGGCGGGTGTGGCACTCAGCCAAGCCGAAGTCGAAGCTGACGGCACGCGCACAAGCCCCATCCAACGTATCGATCCCCGTGTGGCGTCTCGCGTGCCCAGCATTCGCGGCACGGTCGAAGACCTGCTCATTCAGGCCCCGGTGAACTTCACAAGTGAGCTGTCGAGCGCATACAACGTGCGCGGTGGCAGCTTCGACGAGAACCTTGTTTACGTGAACGGCATCGAAGTCTACCGCCCATTTCTGGTGCGTGCGGGTCAGCAAGAGGGCTTGTCCTTTCCCAATCCGGACATGATCCAGTCCATCCGCTTTTCGGCCGGTGGATTTGAGGCCAAATACGGCGACAAAATGAGCTCGGTGCTCGACATCACTTACCGCCGACCTCAAGGCTTTGCGGGGCGTGCCACGGGAAGCTTGCTCGGTGGCCAGTTCCAATTCGAAGACGTCTCCAAGGATGAACGTTGGACGTACAACATGGGCCTGCGCTACCGCAACAACGGCTACGTGTTGGGCAGTTTGGATGAGAGCGGCGAATACCGCCCCGTCTACACCGACTTCCAGAGCTACGTCACGTTTGACCCCGACGGTTACGGTCCATGGGAACTTCAGGCTTTGGGTACGGTCGCCCGAAACCAGTACCGGTTCATTCCCCAGACCCGAGAGACCAATGTGGGCACGATCAACGAAGCCCTTCGGCTCACCGTGTACTTCGATGGCCAGGAGGTCACGCAATACCAGACCGGCTTCGGCGCACTGGCCGCCGAACGGGTCACGCCAACTTCTCGGGTTCGCTTTATTGCTTCGGCCTTTCGCACGGACGAAGAGGAAACCTTTGACATTTTAGGAGGCTACTACTTGAGTCAATTGGAGCGCGACCCAGGGTCTGACGCCTTTGGCGAGGCACTCGGCCTGCAAGGGGTGGGCTACTTCCTCAACCACGCCCGCAACGAACTGCAGGCGACCGTTCTCTCCGGCAGCGCCCGCGGCTCCTTTACATGGGACAAAGAGGCCCATCTGACCGAATGGGGTGTACAAGCTCGGCACGAGATCATCGACGACACCTTGAATGAGTGGGAGCTGGTGGACAGCGCGGGCTACATCATTCCGCACCCCGAGGACAACATTGGCTACATCTCCCCTTCGGACCGCCCGTTTCAAGAGATTTTGCTCCAAGACGTGGTCCGCACCGAAAATCGCACTTCCTCGAGCCGTTTGATGGCCTACGCCCAAGACACCTGGAAGGGCAACTGGACCGACGGCAGCGAGTGGGAATTGCACGCGGGGCTTCGCGCGCACCATTGGACCTTCAATGGTCAAACCGTAGGCGGCCCCCGGGTGCATGCCGCATGGAAACCAAAGTGGTCCATGGGCGCCGACTCTTTGGGCAACAAGGTCATGCGCGACGTGGTCTTTAACCTGGCTGGCGGATGGTACTATCAGCCTGCCTTTTATCGGGAAATGCGGGACCTTTCCGGCCAAGTCAATCCCGACATCCGCGCACAACGCGCTTTGCACCTGATTGCCGGCGCCAACTACCGTTTCGATTGGCACGGCAGGCCCTTTTTGCTCAACACGGAACTCTACCACAAGGACATGGCCTCGCTCATCCCCTACGAGGTGGAGAACGTGCGATTGCGCTACTACGCCGACAACAACGCCGTGGGCCGGGCCACGGGCATCGATGTGATGCTCAACGGCGAGTTCATCGATGGTGTGCAGAGTTGGATGCGCATGAGCCTGCTCAAGGCCCAAGAAGACCTCACCGACGACGGCTACTACGATTTCTACAACCAAGCTGGAGAGCTGATTGTGCCCGGTTACTCCTTTGACCCGGTGGCCACAGACAGCACCCTGGTCGAGCCTGGCTTCATCCCCCGAACCACCGACCAGCGGTTCTCCATGTCCATGCTTTTCCAAGATGAGATGCCGGGCGCCCCGCAGTTCAAAGTGCTCTTGAGCCTGTTTTATGGCACGGGTCTCCCCTTCGGTCCACCGGACTTCGAACGTTACAAAGACACCCTCCGCTTGCCCGCCTATCGACGCGTGGACATTGGCTTCTCCCGCGACCTGTTCCTCGGCAATCGTGGCCGCCTGAAGAAAGACGGCAGCGACCGCATCAAGCCCCTCGAAGGATTTGTGGCCTTGGAGATCTTCAACCTATTGGCCATCCGAAACACCGTCAACCACACGTGGATTCAAGACGTGTCTGGACGGCGCTACGCCATCCCGAACTACCTCACCGCGCGCCGCATCAACCTCAAGTTCGCGCTCCGCTTTTGAGCGCTTCCATCAAGGCCGTTCTTATCAGAAGCGTGATCAGGATTTTGAGATGTCCACCGTGTTCGGTTGGGACATCGTACACCTGAGGGACCTGTTCGCCCCGTTGTGGGATAATTTTATCTATGGTCCCACGTCTGACCCCTCTTCTTCCCTCCTTTCTTTTTGCCATCATCGGTCTGTTTCATGCTTCCGTCATGGCGCAGGGTGACCCTGTCTATTTCCTCAACGGATCTGCCCAAGCCACTGGAGATGATTGCTACGAAATCACCCCCGCCCTCAATACACAAACGGGCAGCGTGTGGTATGCCGACCAAGTGGATTTGAGTCAGCCCTTGGATCTTCAGTTCCTTCTAAACTTGGGCAACAACGACGGCATTGGCGCCGACGGAATCTGCTTTGTTCTGCAGACTGTGGGTGTGGATGTGATTGGAGAAAGTGGCGGCGGCATCGGTTTTCTTGGAGCGGACTTTCAACCGGCTTTTGCTGTGGAATTTGACACGTGGCAAAACGCCGACTTTGGAGACCCCATCGGAGATCACATTGCCATGGTGTCCAATGGGAGTGTGAATCACCTGCTGCCTTCTGCCATTGCGGGCCCCGTTCAGGCCGATGCCTTTGACCCGAACATTGAAGACGGTGAGGACCATCAAGGCCGGGTCACTTGGGACCCTGAGACCCAACTCGTGCAGGTCTATTTTGACTGTGAACTTCGGCTGGAAGGCGTGGTCAATTTGATCGACGACATCTTCGAAGGCCAGAACCAGGTCTTCTTTGGATTCACTGCGGGCACGGGAGGCGCCAACAACCTGCAAACCGTTTGCCTAGAAGAAAACATCTTGGGCAGTGCTGCCGAGAGCTTTGTATGTCCCGGAGCCGACCTGCAGCTGAACGTTCCCAGCCCCAATGGACTGGCCACTTGGACCCCTTCGGATTACTTAGACGATCCCGCCTCGGCCTCGCCCGTGGCGTCGCCGCCAAGTGGGTTGAGCGAGCCCATTGTATACGTGGTTGACTATTTGGACAATTGTGGTGTGGCCGTGACCGACACCATCGCGCTCAGCGTAGAGGTCATGACCGCCGACGTCGAAGGGGTGTCCGACCTGACTTGCGACGTAACCGAATTGACGCTGACCGCCACATCCAACTTCCCCGGGCCACTGGACTTCGATTGGACCGCTCTGGTTGGAGGCCTTCAAGCCGTCGATGGTCAAGCCTCGGTGGGTACACCGGGCAGTTATGAGTTGCTGATTTCGTTTCAAGATGGACTTTGTGAGGCCGGAACGGCGTTTGAGGTGGGCATTGACACCACCTCTGCCACAGGCGACCTCGCATCCGAACTCTTCCTGACGTGCATCAACCCTACCGTCCTGTTAGAGGCCTTGTCGCTCTCCCCTGCCAACGCCACAGTTTCGTGGAGCACACCCGACGGCGCCATTCAGGGCAACGGCGCGGCCGTGAACGCCACCGAAGCCGGCACCTATGCGGCCACGATAGAAAATCCCGCCAATGGGTGCACCACCAGCACTCCAGTGGAGGTCACGGATGCCACTGCAGCTCCCCAAATCATTCCGGGCACCATCGAACCCCTTACCTGCTTGAACCCAGGTCAGCCTGTGGTTGGTGCGGGCGTTGCAGAGGCCGCACCATTCGGACCGCCGGGACTTACACCACTGGTCTCTTGGACAAACGCAGGCAACGGCACCACCCAAGGCGTATCGCCATCGAGCGGCTCCTTTGGCCCCATCATTCAGGCCGCAGGCACTTACCAGCTGGTGGTGGAATGGGCAGAGACGGGCTGCGCAGACAGCATTCAGGTGCAGGCACTCGAGGGCGAGGATTTCGGCTTGGACATCAGCTCCATCGCCTTTCCCAACATCTTGACCGCAAACAATGACGGCCGAAACGACAGTTGGCACCCCTTCCTTGGGGACTTTCCCGATGTTCAAGCTTTGTCGGTGTTGACCAATTACGCTTTGCGCATTTACAACCGGTGGGGCACTTTGGTCTTTAGCAATTCGGGAGATGGTTTTTCCTCCGGAACACCCATACGCTGGTACGGAAACAACGGCAGCGGATCCCCCTTAACCTCGGGCACCTATTGGTATGTTGTCGATTACACTTCCACTTGCGGCAACAGCCAATCCGGTTCGGCCACAGGCGCATTGCAACTCATCCGAGAGTAACGCTGGCCGGCATTTGACCCGCAGTACCCGCATCAAAAAAGGCCGCCCCCGAGGGACGGCCTTTTCTTCGGAGCAGAATTTGAACTCAATCCGCAATGCACGAGGTGTCGAAGTAAATGAGGAACTCCAACAAGTCCGCGACGCCAATCACACCGTCGTCCGTAAGGTCGGCGGGACAAGCGTCGTTTCCAGAACCACCGCAATCGTAGATGCAGCCGCCATCGTCGAGGGTCGCGGTGGCATCATAGTTGAGTGCATCCGCGTAAGTGCATCCCAAACAACCCGACAGATCACAACTGCCATCGTCTTGGGTGGCTTGCGCATCGTAGTTGCACGCCGAAGGCAGGGTACATCCTGCACAACTCGCAAAGTCACAACTGCCATCGTTGTTGGTGGCCAACGGCTCGTAATTGCAGGCTCCACTGTTGGTACAGCCCAAGATTTCCAGTTCGTCGCACACGCCATTGCCATCGGCATCATTCACACAGTCTCCATCGCAATCATACAGCAAGCCCACAGGGTAAATGCAGCTTCCATTGGACTGCGTCGCCGATGCGTTGTAGTTGCAAGCCGTCGCCTCGGTGCAGCCCACGCAACTCACATAGTCGCAAGCGCCGCTTGACTGCGTCGCCAACGCATCGTAGTTGCACGCCGCAGCGTCCAAGCACCCCACACAACTTGCGAAGTCACAAGCGCCATCGTCGTCGGTCGCTTCTGGATCATAGTTGCATGCGGCACCATCTGTACACCCCGGAATTTCCAGCGGATCACACACGCCATTCTGGTTTACATCTTGAAGACACTCCCCATTGCAATCGACATAAGCGTTGGCTGGATAGGTGCAACTGCCATCGTTTTGCGCAGCCCCACTGTCGTAATTGCATGCCCCAGCGTCGGTGCACCCGAGACAACTCTCGTAGTCACAGGATCCGTCGTTGACGAGTGCATCTGCATCGTAGTTGCATGCGCTGTCGTCCGTACAGCCGGCACAACTCACGTTCTCGCAACTGCCATCATCAATGGACGCCTGTGCATCATAATTGCAGGCAAACGCATCGGTGCACCCCTCGGTCTCGAGTTCGTCGCAAGTGCCGTTTTGGTTCACGTCGTTCAAGCAATCTCCGTTGCAATCGACATTTGCCCCTGCATAAGTGCAGCTGCCGTCCGACACTGTGGCATTTGCCGCATAATTGCAGGCTGTGGCGTCCGTGCAACCTGTGCAGGTCTGATAATCACAGCTTCCGTTGTTCAATGTGGCGCTTGCATCGTAGTTGCACGCTGTGGAATCGGTACAGCCGCCACAACTCTCTGTCTCGCAACTACCATCGTCGAAAGCCGCAGCTGAGCTGTAGTTGCAACTCAGTGGGTCTGTGCACCCTCCTGTTTCGTTCTCGTCGCACACGCCATTCTGGTTCGCATCATTAATGCAATTGCAGTCGCAGTCCACATTGGTGGCGCCGTTGCACAAATCCTCTGGGGTGAAACAAGTGGTGGCCAAGGTGGCATCTGGATCGTAATTGCAGGCGCCTGGATCGAGACAACCCGAACAGCTGTCAAACTCGCAAGGGTTTTCTGTGTCGAGGTAATTGCATGCAAATGGCAACGTACAGCCATTCAACATTGCCATGTTTCCAGTCGACATACCGTAGGTACAAGACCCATCAGACAGCGTAGCGGAAGGATCATAGTTGTTGGCCGCAGGATCATTGCATCCGTAGCAATCAAAGTTGCAACTGCCATCGGACACCGTCGCACTGGCATTGTAGTTGCACGCTTGAATGATGATGCACCCTTCCACAGGAGAATAAGTGCACAAGGACACGTCATTGTAGGTCGCAGTTGGGTCGTAATTGTCCGCTGCAGGATCCTTACAGCCCACGACCACACAACTGCCATCGTCAATGGAAGCTTGGTCGTCGTAATTGACCGCAGCGGGGTTCGTACAGCCTCTGCACGTCAAAAGGTCGCAGGAACCATCAGAAATGGTCGCTGTGCTGTCAAAGTCGCACGCCAGCGGATTCGTACAACCATAGCAAGAGGTTAGGTCGCAATCCTCGCTAGACACCGTTGCCGTGATGTCGAAGTTGCAAGCAAATTGATTGGTGCAACCGACATAGTAGCATGATCCATCACTGTAATCTGCATTGGCGTCGTAATTGTCCGCCTCTGGGTCAATGCAACCCGTGTACAAGCAGCTGTTGTTGTCGATGGTGGCATCTTCATCGTAATTGAAAGCATCCTCGTCCGTGCATCCACGGCAGCTGTACAAGTCACAATCCCCGCTGGAAATGGTCGCCAAAACATCGAAGTTGCAGGCAAAGGGGTTCATGCAACCCAGGCAAGACGTGAGATCACAAGAACCATCATCGATGGTGGCTGTCTGATCGTAATTGCAGGCCTCGGGGTTGTTACACCCCGGGAAAATGCAGGAGCCATCGTTCAAATCTGCATTCGGGTCGAAGTTGGTGGCATTCACGTTTGTGCACCCCTCGTAAAGACAGGAGTTGTCGTCGATCAGTGCCGTAAAATCGTAATTCACAGCGTCCGGATCGGTACATCCTCTGCAGCTTGTGAATTCACATGTGCCGTCATCAACCGTGGCGTCATTGTCGAAATTGCAGGCCGACAAATTGATGCACCCGTAGCAGTCAAACTCACATGCGCTGGCGTCATTTGTGTTGGCCGCAGCATCATAATTGCACGCGGTTGGGTCGGTACAGCCCAAGAGCACGCAACTCCCGTCGTCCACATCTGCTCCGATGTCGAAATTCTCTGCATCCGCATCGGTACAACCAGCAAAAGAGCAATTCCCGTCGTCGACGGTCGCGCCTGCGTCGTAATTGATGGCGTCTGAATCTGTGCACCCCACGCAGCTGAAGAATTCGCAGGATCCATTGTTGACGTCCGCTGCAGGATTGAAGTTGCAGGCTGCCTCATCGGTACAACCGAAGACATTGTCATTGTCGCAAATGCCATCCTCGTTCAAATCTGCAGGACAAGACCCACCGCATTCACCCAGTGCATCCAGCACTGCACAACTGCCATCCTCATCGGTGGCCAATGCATTGTAGTTGCACGCGTTTTCATTCGTGCAGCCTGGGATTTCGTCTGAATCACAAACGTTGTCATTGTCCACGTCGCTGACACAATCGCCACCGCAAACGCCCAAGGCGTCTTCGACGTTGCCATCGCAGTCGCATGCGCCATTTGCAATGCCTTCACATCCACAATCGTACACCGCCCCGGGGCCATTGCAAACACCACAAGCATCGAGTGCCCCAACACAGGGGTCTACATCGTCGCAGATGCCGTCGTTGTCTTCATCGGCTGCGCAATCGCCACCACAATCTCCAAGGGCATCTTCAACGTTGCCGTCGCAATCGCACTCGCCGTCGGCAATGTCTTCACAGCCGCAGTCGTAAACCGCTCCCGGACCATTGCAGACACCGCAAGCGTCAAGGTCACCTACGCAAGGGTCCTCGTCGTCGCAAATGCCATCGTTGTCCGCGTCGGCTGCGCAATCGCCACCGCAGTCTCCAATGGCATCTTCGACGTTGCCATCGCAGTCGCAGGCGTCTGCAGCAACATCAGCGCAACCACATTCATAAACCGCACCTGGACCGTTGCACACCCCACAAGCGTCAAGCGCCCCAACACACGGGTCCACATCGTCACAAATGCCGTCGTTGTCTTCGTCGGAAGTGCAATCCCCTCCGCAGAGGCCAATGGCATCTTCCACATTGCCGTCGCAATCGCATTCCCCATCGGCAATGTCCACGCAGCCGCAGTCATAAATCGCACCCGGGCCATTGCAAATTCCACACGCATCGAGCGCACCCACACACGGATCTTCGTCGTCACAAATGCCATCGTTGTCCGCGTCGGCTTCACAATCCCCTCCGCAGTCTCCAACGGCGTCTTCCACATTGCCATTGCAATCGCACTCTCCGTCTGGGATGCCGCTGCCACCACATTCTCCGCAAACATCCAACGCCAAGCATGAGCCATCGTCGTCGGTGGCCAGCGGGTTGTAGTTGCAAGCCAATTCATCTTGGCAACCGGCTATTTCTTGCTCGTCGCAAACACCATCCTCGTCGGCATCATTGTAACAAACGCCATCGCAATCCACATCGTCTCCATCGGGATACACACAAGCGGGGTTCACAGACACCGCCACACAGCTTCCGCCGATGGGGAGGTTGACCTTGACGAAGTTCTCGTTGTCCCCCTCCGGGAAGACTTGGATGTTCATGTTGCCGGTCACGTCACCATCTGTGGTGAATTGACCGAGTAAAACAGTGCCCTCCGCAGACGGTGTTCCATTGGCGTCTCCATTGAGCACGTACCAAACACCCCCCACTTCATCGTCCATGACAATGCTTCCTCCGGGAGCTCCGCTGCCCGGCTCGAACAGGGTCGACCACGCTTGACCAGGTGACTGCACAGTCGCCGCTCCATTCTCTCCATTGCTGGCGTTGGCAGGACCATCTAAACCAATGGTGACCCAACTGTCAAAGGCCAAATTCGGATAGTTCCCCAGCAAGAGGGGATTTACATTTTCAGGCGTCACGCCACCGAGGATGTGCTGGTAAAACGACGTGCTGGTTTCGATGGCCAAAGGCTCATTGATGTTGCCATAAACAGAAGTCACGAAATCAGATGCGTTCTCTGTATGCAATAAGATTTGATAGGTGGTCTGACCTGCGAGCTCGCCTTCCGTATGCTCGGCCAACGTTCTCAGCTCCAGACAATAACCCTCGTCCACAACTGGAGGAGTGTAGGGCAAGGCGTTCGCGTCGTAGTTGCAGGCGTCTTCATCATCACAACCCGCCTCTTCCGTATCGTCACAAATGCCGTTGTTGTTGACGTCTGCACTGCAGTTGCCACCGCAAACTCCAATGGCATCTTCCACATTGCCATCGCAATCGCATGCCCCTTGGGCAATCTCGTCACAGCCGCAAGCATACACGGCGCCAGGGCCATTGCATACCCCGCAGGCATCTAGATCTCCCACACAAGGATCCTCATCATCGCAAAGGCCGTCTCCGTCTGCATCAACGGTACAGGCTCCCCCGCACACACCGATCGCGTCCAACACATTCCCATTGCAATCGCACTCTCCGTCTGGAATGTCGTCGCAGCCGCAATCGCCCGTTGCACCTGGGCCATTGCAAATGCCACAGGCATCAAGCGTGCCCACGCAATCGTCTACGTCGTCGCAGATGCCATCTTCATCGGCATCGTCAGTGCAATCACCACCGCAAATGCCCAAGGCGTCCTCTTCATTTCCATCGCAGTCGCAATCTCCTGCCGCAATCGGGTCGCATCCACAATCGTACACCGCACCGGGCCCGTTGCACACACCGCAAGCGTCCACTGCCCCCACACAAGGGTCAACACCGTCACAGATGCCATCGTTGTCCACATCGGCCGTGCAGTCTCCGCCACAGTTGCCCAGCGCATCGTCGTACAGGCAATTCCCTCCACCTGTAGGACAGCCAACACCCAGCCCTAGGGGCAAATCAAGGAGTACGAAGTTTTCGTTGTCTCCGCTCGGAAACACCTGAACCTGCATGTTCCCGGACAAGACGCCATCGGTCGTGAATTGTCCCAGGAGAACACGTCCGTTTTCGTCCGGAAAGCCATTGGCGTCTCCGTTCAAAATGTACCAGACGCCACCCACGTTGTCGTTGATGATCAAGTCTGAACCATCTGCTCCACTTCCAGGGTCAAACACCAACCCCCAATTCTGACCAGGGGAGTTGACCACCGCCGCTGAATTTTCGCCTTGAATCGCATCCGCGGGACCATCGAGTCCAATGGTCACCCAACTGTCGAAGGCGAGGTTGGGAAAGTTGTCGAGCAATAAGGGATTCACATTTTGAGGCGTAACACCGCCGAGAATGTGCTGATAAAATGACGTGGTCGTGGCCACCGTAGTCGGTGCATCGATGTTGCCAGAAACCGAGGTGACAAAATCCGAATTGTTCAAGGTCTGAATGGACACTTGATACGTAGTCATCCCCGCCAAATCTCCGCTGGAATGAACCACAACAGCTTCGGTGAGGAGGCAATAATCGGAAATGGGCTCCGTATCCACTGGCTCGGCAAACGGATCGAAGTTGCAGGCCGCCTCATCGGCACAACCCGACCCCTCCTGATCATCACATATTCCGTTGTCGTCGTTGTCTGCGGAACAATCCCCTCCACAGTCTCCAATGGCATCGAGGTACAAACAACCACCACCATCGCATTCCGCTGTCGCGTCAAAATTACAGGCTGTCGGATCCAAACACCCCGACGTCCCGTAAGTCAAGGTGAGCGCGTTGGACGTGCCCGAAGGCGTCGTCACCAAGACCGAAACTGATCCCGCGCCCACAGGCATGGAAAAACTGACCTGACTCGGGGTGCTGTTGACCACCGCTACAGATGCGCCATCCACAGTCACCGTCGCGTCGCAGAGGTTCGTTCCACTCAATTGAATCAATTCACCACCAACACAAGAAAGACCCGATGTTGGGGCGCCAGAGGACAGAGTAGGCGCACCGAGACAGTCTTCTGAATCATCACAAATGCCGTTGTTGTTGATGTCTGCCGTGCAACTTCCATTGCAGACCCCCAAAGCATCCGGCGTTCCGACACAGTCGTCGTCTTCGTCGCAAATCTGGTCTTCATCGAGGTCATTGATACAATTGCCCGCACAATCCAAGCCTGGATCCGCGTAAACACAATCATCACCGTTCGAAGGCACACAAGGTGCGTCCAACGTAAAGGTGACCGTTGATGCCTCTCCTCCAGCCGGGAAATATTGCACGTTCAACGCACCTCCCAAAACGCCATCGGTCGTCAATTGCGCCAAAAGCACCCTTCCTTCGGCCCCCGCGGCACCATTGGAGTCTCCGTTGTAAATGAACCAAATCCCTCCAATTTCATCGTCAATCACAATGTCAGACCCGAGTGCGCCTGCCCCAGGGTCAAACACAGAAATCCAGTCTTGGTCGGGTGACGCAATCAAACTCGCTGCGTTTTCACCTGCACCTGAAACCGCCTTTCTATCCAGACCAATGGTCACGTAGCTGTCAAACTCCAACTCAGGGTAAACACCGAGAAGCAAGGGGTTGACCGCCTCTGCCGATGAACCGCCCAATGGGTGATGGTAAAAGTTGGTGGTGGTGGTCAAGGACAAGGGCTCCTCTTGGTTGCCGTATACCGCGGTCACAAAATCAGCGGAATCTGTCGCCTGCAAGTACAATCGATACGTTGTTAGACCGGCCAAATCGCCTTCCGTGTGCACCGCAAACGACTCAATCTCGAGGCAAACAGAAGCAGGCTCCCCTGAATTGGGATCAAAGTTGCATGCCGAAGGATCGGTACAAGACTGGGCTTGTAGGGTAACGTGAAACTGCAAACAAACAAGCAGACACGAGAAAACATGAATCAAATGACGCATAATGCTGGATTAAGGTGGAATCAAGATAACCCCAATTTCACCCAGAACAACACCGCTTACACACTATAGAACAATCGATTAGGAACCTTCCTACCCCCTTCGATTACGCAATCAACCCCATGAACTCGGTTTCACTCAAAATCCGGACCCCCATGCGCTCTGCCTTTTCTCTTTTGGCTGGCCCCATTTTCTCTCCTGCAATCAAGTAATCCGTGCTGCCCGATACAGTTCCAGACAACTTGCCCCCATTCTGCTCCACCTGTCGCTTGATTTCGTCTCGGGGCACAGTGAATACCCCGCTGACAACGCACTTCTTGTCCTGCAAGGCAGTGCCTTGAGGCGCAACTTCCTGCTCAGAGACAAATTGTAACCCAGCAGCCACCAGGCGATCGAGGTGAAGCTCCTGTTGGACATCCTCGAAAAACGACAGAACCGCGTCCGCAATGACCGGGCCGACAACATCCAGTTCTAATAACGCTTCACGGTCGGCCTGTCTCAAGTCGTTTAGACTTCCAAAATGTCGAGCCAAACGTTTGGCCACAGTCTCTCCCACATGACGAATGCCCAAGCCAAACAATACCCGCTCGAAAGGAACCGCCTTAGACGCGGCTATGCCCGCCAAAAGGTTGCTCGCTTTGGTTTCACCCATGCGGTCCAATGTGAGCAAAGAACGCGCCTCAAGACTGTACAAATCAGCCGGGGCTTTCACCATCCCCGAGGCCCACAACTGGTCCACACTCTTGTCTCCTAAGCCATCGATGTTCATGGCCTTGCGACTCGCAAAATGCTCGATGCGGCCTTTGATTTGCTCTGGACACCCTAGAACATTCGGACAATGGTGCTTGGCTTCCTCCTCTGCGCGCTCCAACGCGGTCCCACAGTCCGGACAGTGCGTGGCGTAGACATGCGGCTGGCTATTGCTTGGCCGCTCCTCCATCACCACACCGACCACCTTCGGGATAATTTCTCCGCCTTTTTCCACCTGAACAAGGTCTCCCTCTCGAATGTCCAATTGCGCAATCTGATCGGCATTGTGCAAGCTGGCATTCTCCACGGTTGTTCCCGCGATGAATACCGGATCAAGACGAGCCACAGGGGTAATGGCACCGGTACGGCCAACCTGGTAATCAATGCGCTTCAACCGGGTGAGGCCTTGCTCGGTCTCGAACTTGTAAGCCAATGCCCAGCGCGGCGCTTTTGCCGTGGCCCCGAGGCTGTTCCTGTGTGAGATTTCGTCCACCTTAATGACCACACCATCAATCGCAAATGGAAGCGCATGCCGCGCCTCTTCCCAATGGTTGACATACCGCATGACTCCGGCAACATCGTGGGCAACTTCAAACGCCTGGGACAAAACCAAAGGCGTCTTGAACCCCCACTCCTGCGCAGCCCTCACCCCTTCCGAATGTCCCTTTAACCCTGTGCCTTCGAGTTCCACCCCGTAGAGAAAACAATCGAGTCCACGACGGGCTACCTCCCCGCTGTCTTGAAGTTTAAGAGATCCCGACGCGGTGTTTCTCGGGTTCACAAACGTCTTTTTACCCTCCGATTTCATTCGCACATTCAACGCCTCGAACGCAGAGAAGGGCAATACAATTTCCCCCCTAATTTCCAGCATGTCCGGCGCCGAAGGCGACAACTGAATGGGCAGGGTTCGAATCGTTCGCACGTTGGCGGTAATGTCCTCTCCAATGGTGCCATCGCCGCGTGTCAAAGCCCGCACAAGCCCCCCATTTTCGTAGTGCAACGCAATGGCCACACCATCATATTTCAACTCGCACGTAAAGCGACAATCCCCAGCCGTTTCTTTTTGGACCCGATCGGCCCACTCCTGAAGTTCATCGGCATTGTAACTGTTAGACAAAGACAGCATCGGACGGCTGTGGGCCACTTTCTCAAACTGATCGGACAAGCCACTTCCTACGCGCTTGGTTGGACTGTTGTCGTCTCCGAATTCCGGGTGCTTGGACTCCAACGTCTCCAGCTCGGCCAACAAAAGGTCAAACTCACGGTCACTGATGACCGGCTCAGAGAGCACGTAATACCTGTGGTTGTGCGCATGGAGGGCGCGGCGTAGTTCCGCAATGCGGGCTTCGGCTTGCATGGACTGCATGAAATAACGGATCAGGACCGGATCAAACGAACCGCTCGTTGTGCACCTTGAAGATCGCAGAGGAGCTGCACCTGAGCGCCTTCGAGTTTCCAACAATCGGCCACAGCTTTGGTGAATTCTGAGTGACACTCTGCCACCATGCAACCTCCTGGATTTAGAGACGAGGTCGCCAGCGGAAACATGGCCTCGTAAAATTGGAGGGGATGGTCGTCTGGCACAAACAAGGCTAGACTAGGGTCGTGCGCTTGAACGTGGGCCTCCAATGACTCCGAAGCGGGGATGTACGGCGGATTGGACACTACGCCGTCGAATGCCCCTAGGGCGATGACCGCCTCCGTATCGAGCGCATCCAATGCCTGCCATTGAACGTCAAGTCCCAACGCCGATGCATTTGCTCTGGCTTGGGCCAAGGCCGCCTCGGAAACATCGATTCCAACCACCTCCCAACCCGGGCGTTCGGACTTAATGGAGAGGGCAATGCACCCGCTCCCGGTCCCAATGTCCAACACACGGACACCCGATTTTTTGTTCGATAGAGGACCAAGCCCTTCCAAGAACCACCCCACCACTTCCTCGGTTTCGGGACGCGGAATCAGTACGTCTCCCGCACATCCAATTTTGAGGCCCCGAAACTCGGTCCAACCGACAACACGTTGCACAGGAATCCCTGCGCAGACTTGCTTTAAATGTGACTGAAGCCGGGTCAACTCACCTTCGTCGTAACGGTGTGCTTTGACCTCAAGAATCAAACGGCTGCGGGGATCTAAATCGGCCATAAGCCAATCTGTAATGGCCGCCCGTTCACGGGAATCAGCCAACATACCCTCGCCGTGCGCATCCAAGACTTCGCGCACCCATCTCCTCACCGACACATCCAAGTTGTCCTTGGGCAATGCGACAGCCGCCATGTCCTTAGGCGATGTTGCGCGCAATCAATTCCGCTGTGGCCGGATTGGTGGCCAGCGGAATGTTGTACACGTCGCACAGCCGAAGCAACATGTTGATGTCGGGCTCATGGGGGTGTTTCCCCATAGGATCACGGAAGAAAATCACACCCGCCACTTCACCTTCGGTGACCTTGGCTGCAATCTGCGCATCTCCACCTTTTGGCCCAGAGGCCACAGTTTCAACGGTGATGCCCTCCGCGGCCAAACGACTGCCTGTCGTTTGTGTGGCCAAAATGGGAACCTTGTTAAAGAAGCCTTGAAACTGCTTGGCAAAGGCCACCAGCTCTTTCTTCTTCCCATCGTGGGCGATCAGCGCGATGTACTTCATGCGCCCGTCTTCACAAAGACCTCAAACGACCAAGGACTCCACTTCTTGCGATCCAAGGACTTGCGGCTAAAGGTCGCTCGGTACCCATCCAAACCTTCAGGTGTAAACTCGACTTCGTTCTCGCTCATGTTGATCAAAACGCGGACCGAACCCTCTGCATTTTCCCGTTCGAAATAGAGCACATCACCCTCGGTGACCAGTTGAACCGCAGCCGCGCCCTCCTCTCCACTAAACAATGCGGAATTGCGATGGTGCAAATCGTTCAAGATGCGGTAAAAGGACAATGCCCGGTAATCACCCCATGGCACTGTGTCCTTCTCAAAAAAGCGCAACCGCTTGTTCATCTCGCTCTCCTGCCCACCATAAATCAAGGGCATGCCAAATGCGGTTCCACACAACACCGCCATTCCGCGCATGGCCTGGCCATAACGCTCGGTTGTGGTGCCGTTCCACGAATTCTCATCGTGGTTCGAGGTAAAGGTCAAGCGGTATGCCGAACTGGGGAAACGTGTGGCTTCAGCCGCCAAATAAGCCCGAACATCGTCGGCGCTTTTCTCGCCCTTGGCCACCTCGTTTGTCAGGTGATGGAATTCCCATGCGTAGCTCGCATCGAATGCCCGTTCATGGTGACCCGGCTCCTCGGCCTCGGCCAACATAAAGACATCGGGTTTGACACGCTCCAAGGCTCGGCGTGCCCTGTCCCAGAAGGCCGTCGGGACTTTGCCCGCCACATCACACCGATAGCCGTCTACATTGTGCTCTTGGACCCAGTAGACCATCGCCTCTTCCATGGCGTCATAGAGACCGCTGGTCTCCCCGTTGTCCCAATCCAACTGAGCCACATCGGTCCAATCGGTGTCCAATGGCGGCTGCAACGCCCCGGCTGCGTCGCGCAGGTAATATGTGCTGCCCAAAGAGTCCTGTGCCCATGTGGCATCAAACGAGGTGTGGTTGGCGACCCAATCCAAAATCACCTTCATCCCATAATCGTGCGCAGCGGACACAAACTCATCGAGGTCAGCCTTGGTGCCAAAATCAGGATTTAGCGCCGTGTAATCCCGCACGCTATATGGGCTACCCAAAGAGGAACTTCCCGGTTCTACCGTTCGGTTGTTGTCGTTTTCTCCCCCCTTACGGTTAACCTCTCCAATGGGATGAATGGGCATCAACCAAATCACATCGATGCCGAGCTGTTTGATGCGTGCCAAGTCTGCCTTGGCACTGCTCAGGTCCCCTTTCGGTGAATGCTGACGCACATTCAATTCATACATCACGGCATTTTTCGACCAGTCGGGATGGACCAAGCGGTCAACAGTATCCGTTTCGTTCAGTGGGCGAGCCTGCCCAGTTGATTGATCTCCAGGTGCTTGTCCGCACGACAATAGAAAAACGCTCGCTGCGAGTGTTAGGAAAAAACGATTCATACAACAAAACTACCCTCAGAAAAGGCTGCTTTGAACCTCTCCTCCATCACCTTCTGAGGGTGTCCCTGTCGATTTCTCTTGACTCAACGCTTCGGCCTTCTCCCCTTCATCGGACTTCACCGGTGAATTGACCGGCCCCGCGGCTACCTTCTCCCCCTGAACGGGTGAGACTTCGCTAGCCTGCGCTGCGATTTCCGTATCGGCCACGTCTGTGGCAATGGCCTCTGCCTCTCGGTTTGGATCGGGCGTGTCTTCCAAAACCACCTTGGCTCGAGGGTCCAAAGACAACCGTTTTCCGCGGGCTTTGACCCCTTTAACCGCAATGAATTCAGCCAAGCTAAAGCGCTGTTCGCCCAAGTCCTTTGCCTTGCACTTGATCACCGGTGCACCGTGGTCTGTAAAGAGCAGCAAAGCCGACCCCTCTTCCTCCCCAATGAAGCTCACCATTTTACTGGACGATTCGGCATGGAATCGCTTCACGTAGACGGCCTTCTTCTCTCCATCACGGTGAACAGCAGTCAGTGCACGGTCCGAATGCCATTTGTCCAAGTGCATCATGTCATCTGGAAAATGAACCGACAATTCCGGCTTCACCAACTCGTAGGCCCCGCTTTCCATGACCACCAAAATCCGGTCTTCCGGGCCAAACGCCCCCAGCAAACGCCCCCGGCCTTCGCTGTTTAATCTGCGCACAGCACCATCAAACCAGACTTTACGTGCACCGAGCGTACTCGTGCCCGCACTCTTGAGGTCCACCTTCCCTGTAACTGGGTGTTTGGTAACGGTGTTGCCCGCCGCACCCCGCCCCTTGATGGCGACTTCGGCGAAATCGACATCCACCTTGAGCGACTTGAGACGTTGCACCCGACTCAGGTGCACCGTGACCTGCTCTGCCTCGCCATTGGGATTGTGCGAAAACCAGAGCATTTGACTGCCTGGCGTCCCCTTGGTCAAGGGGTAAATCTTGTCTCGGGTCATGGAGGTCACATGGAACCGCTTCACGAACGTTCTGCCCCCACCGCTCTTTTTCCCATCGCGGTAGATCATGTTGTACGTGGTGCGTTCATCGCCTCGTTTCCACACGCCAACATGCAAGATGTCTTTGCCAAAGAACGCTTTCGGACTCACTTTGGACACTTGCATTGTCCCGTCCTTCCTGAACACGATCACATCCGCGATGTCAGAGCAATCGCAGATGTATTCCCCCTCTCCTCTGGGCATGCCAATGCCCACGAATCCCTCTGCATAATCTGCATAAAGTTTGTGGTTGGCCACCGCCACTTTCGCACTGTCAATGGTGCCGAAGGTTTTGAGAATCGTCTTTCTCTCCCGCCCTTTCCCGAACTTCTTTTTGAGTTGACGAAACCACTCAATGGTATAGTCGGTGAGATGAGCGAGGTGATTTTCTACCTCTTCAATTTCCGCCTCCATATTGGCAATGCGCCGATCGGCCTTCTCGGAGTCAAACTTGGAGATGCGCTTGATTCGGATCTCGGTTAAGCGCGTCACGTCCTCGTCTGTGACCGGACGGATGAGGTGCTGAATGTGGGGCTTGAGTCCCGCGTGAATCGCCTCAAGAATGGCCTCCCACGTCTCGCACTCCTCGATGTCGCGGTAAATGCGCTTTTCGATGAAGATCTTCTCCAAAGACGCAAAGTGCCAGGCCTCTCTGAGTTCGGCCAACCGGATTTCCAGCTCTCTGCCCAACAGCATCTTGGTGCGGTTGGTGCTCCGCCGCAAAATCTCTTTGACCCCCAGAAATGCGGGCTTATCGTCTTCGATGACACACGCGTTTGGTGCAATGCGCACTTCGCAGTCTGTGAATGCAAACAGGGCATCAATTGTGCGGTCTGGGCTCACCCCATTTGCGAGGTGAATCATCACCTCCACCACACTTGCTGTGTTGTCCTCAACCCGCTTGACTTTGATTTTGCCCTTCTCGTTGGCTTTGAGAATGCTTTCAATCAATGACGTCGTGGTCACTCCATAGGGCAACTCTTCCACGATCAACGTCTTGTTGTCTTCTTTGCGCAGCTTGGCACGGACACGAATGCGTCCGCCCCTCAGTCCATCGTTGTACTGCTCACAATCGGCCTCTCCACCCGTAGGGAAGTCCGGCAACAGCTTAAAACTTCGCCCCTTGAGGTGGGCCACAGCTCCGTCAATGAGTTCGTTGAAGTTGTGCGGCAACATCTTGCACGCCAGTCCCACTGCAATGCCTTCTGCTCCTTGCTGCAACAGCAAAGGGAACTTCACCGGAAGCGTTTCCGGCTCTTGATTTCGGCCATCGTACGTCGCGAGCCAATTCGTGGTCTTCGCATTGAAGAGGGCCTCTTTTGCAAACGCACTCAACCGCGTTTCGATGTATCGCGGAGCCGCAGCGCGGTCACCCGTTAAGATGTTTCCCCAGTTTCCCTGACAGTCCAAAGCAAGTTCGCGCTGGCCAATCTGAACCATGGCGTCCCCAATGCTCGCGTCCCCGTGTGGGTGGAACTTCATGGTGTTGCCAATGGCATTGGCCACTTTGTGGAAACGGCCATCGTCCATCTCCCTGAGGGAGTGAAGAATCCGACGTTGTACCGGCTTCAGTCCGTCGTGCAGGTGGGGTACCGCCCGCTCCAAAATCACGTAAGACGCATAATCCAGGAAGTACTCATTGTACATGCCCTTGATGCGAATGACCTGCTCCATGTCCTCCGGAGCACTGCCGTTTTCTTCTGCGCTGTCCTCGCCTTCTTGATGAACCGCACCCGCTTCTTCCGACGACCCTGAGGGTTCGGTGGCATCTCCCTCCTGAGATTGTTCAGGCTTGGACTTTGGATCCTCTGATGGCAGGTTCTCCTCCTGGCCTTCGATCTCCTCGCTCATGCTGCTTCTGTGGTTTCTTCCTTGGCCGCTTCCGCATCGGGGTCCTTCTCCACGCGCAAGTTGTCAATGATGAATCGCTGCCTCGTCGGTGTGTTTTTGCCCATAAAGAAGGCCAACATGTCGTCCAGTTTCTGCTCCCCGCCCAAGTCCACTGGATCGAGGCGAATGTCCTCCCCAATGAAGTGAGAAAACTCATCTGGACTGATCTCTCCCAATCCCTTGAATCGGGTGATTTCTGGCTTTGGACCCAAATCTGCAATGGCCTGCAGTCGCTCTTCGTCCGTGTAGCAATACCGGGTCTCCTTTTTGTTTCTGACCCGGAACAACGGCGTCTGCAAAACATACAAATGGCCCTTTCTCACCAAGTCGGGAAAAAATTGGAGGAAGAAGGTCATGAGCAGAATCCGGATGTGCATGCCATCCACGTCTGCATCCGTGGCAATCACCACGTTGTTGTAGCGCAACCCGTCCAATCCGTCCTCGATGTCCAAGGCCGCTTGCAACAAGTTGAACTCCTCGTTTTCATACACCACTTTCTTTGTCAGCCCATAGCAATTGAGCGGCTTTCCCTTCAAGGAGAACACCGCCTGCGAATTGACGTCGCGGGCTTTGGTGATGCTGCCCGAAGCGCTATCACCCTCGGTAATGAACAGCGTGGAGTCTTCTGCCCGTTCGTGTTTTTTGGTCAGGTGCACCCGGCAATCCCGCAGTTTCTTGTTGTGGAGGCTTGCCTTTTTGGCGCGTTCCCTGGCCAACTTCTTGATGCCTGCTAAATCCTTTCGCTCCTTTTCGCTCTGCAGTATCCGCTTGTGCAAGGCATCGGCTGCCTCCTGATTTCTGTGCAGGTGATTGGCCAATTCCACCTTCAAGAAGTCATAAACAAAAGACCGCATGCTGGTTCCACCTGGGCGGATTTCCGAAGACCCAAGCTTGGTCTTGGTCTGGGATTCGAACACAGGTTCTTGCACGCGAACAGCAATGCCCGCCATTAAACCCATCCGAACGTCGCCTGGGTCGTATTCCTTTTGAAAGAAATCGCGAACCACCTTCACGTAGGCCTCCCGAAGTGCCTTTTGGTGCGTACCGCCTTGCGTTGTGTACTGTCCATTCACAAAGCTGTAGTGGTCTTCCCCGTATGCTTGCGTGTGGGTCAAGGCCACCTCGATGTCCTCCCCGCGCAAGTGAATGATGGGATAACCAGGCTCTGCGGAGAGGTTCTGACCGATCAAGTCCTTTAGGCCTTCCTCACTGTGGATCTTTTCGCCATTGAACACCAAGGTCAAGCCACAGTTCAAGTACGCATAATTCCAAAGCAGCCGCTCCACATACTCCTTCCTGTACTGGTAGCCTTTGAATACAGACGCGTCTGGACGGAACTGTGTCCGGGTTCCATTGCGCAATGAGGTGGGCACCACATCTTGATCATCCACCAAAACACCTTGCTCAAAACAGGCCACCTTGACTGCACCTTCTCGGAAGCTCTCGATTTTGAAATCTGTGGACAAGGCATTCACAGCCTTGGTGCCCACACCATTCAATCCAACGGTTTTCGAAAACGCACCTTCGCTGTATTTCGCCCCCGTGTTGATTTTGGACACGCAATCCACCAACGCACCGTGGGGAATGCCCCGGCCGTAATCGCGGACTTGAACCGCTCCATCTCGAATGGTGACATCAATGGTTTTTCCATTGCCCATCAAATGTTCGTCGATGCTGTTGTCGATCACTTCCTTCAGGAGCACGTAAATGCCATCGTCTGCACTGGCACCGTCGCCGAGCTTTCCGATGTACATACCCGGCCGCAGGCGGATGTGCTCCTTCCAATCCAGCGACCGGATGTCGCTTTCCGTGTAGTCTTGTCCGATGTTATTTGCCACAGTCGCGCTTTTTTTGCAAAGGGAAAAATAGCCCATTTCCCCTGTAGCTTGGGGTATTTACGCCGGTCGTTTTCCACACTCCCCCCGGTTCTTTCCCGACGACGATGACAAATCTCACCCCCGGGTAATCCCCGAATCGTTGCAGTACCGCATCAAAATCAGGTTTACCTTGTTGTATGGTCATGTCGGTTTTGAAGTCCCCCCTCTTTTTATTGCTCTGTCTCTTGGGTGTTTCTTGCTCTGCTCAGGCACAATGGCACGTGGCTGCCCCTGAAACCAAAGCCGCCAATTGGTTGCTCGGCGATGCCGGAAAACCCCAAGAAAGGGAGCACATCCCTGCCGCGCGTGCCGTTCATTATTCCCACGAGGCGCTCATGGAAGCCTTGGCCGAAGCTCCTCAAGAATACAATGTCGAGACGCGCACAGGCTCCACACTCGAAAACTCCACCCTCCGGTTGAATCTTCCAATGCCCGACGCCACGTCGGCACTGGGCTGGACGGAACACACCTTTCGTGTGGTTCGCTCCGACGTGATGCATCCACAGTTGAGTGCGAAATTCCCTCAAATCTCCAGTTACTTGGTGCTTTCTGAGCGCAACCATCTGATTGCTGGACGCGTGGATTTGGGCGACCACGGGTTTCATGGCATCCTTCACACACCGGACGGCGCCGTTTATCTCGACCCATGGAATGCCGGCGACACCGATCAATTGATGGTGTACACGCGGAAAGAATTCATGGCCGCGACCGGCAAACGCAGGTTGGACTGTGATGTCCGCACCATGGGCCTTGGCAAGGGCAGTGAAGCCGACGGGACCCACTCGCTCGAAGATGGTCGACTGTCGCAACGCCTCGGCCCTCCGTATGGTCCGACCCGACGGAATTATGCATTGGCCTTGGCGTGTACCGGTGAGTATGCCCAGTTTCATGGCGGCACGGTCGCCAGCGTACTCTCCGCGATGAACACCTCAATTAACCGAATGAACAGCATTGCCGAACCCGAGCTTGCCATTCGATTGAACCTCATCCCAGACAATGACGACCTGATTTTTCTAAACGCGGCAACCGACCCCTACACCAACTCCAGTGGCGGGACTATGCTCTCCCAAAATCAAACGACCATCAACAGCATCATCGGGTCCAACAGCTATGACATTGGTCACGTATTCTCCACAGGAGGCGGAGGTGTTGCCTACCTCGGTTCGGTGTGCACAAGCTTTAAAGCCGGCGGCGTCACTGGCCTTCCCTCTCCGGTTGGCGACCCCTTTGACGTGGATTACGTGGCCCACGAAATGGGCCATCAGTTTGGATGCAACCACACCTTCAACAACAATTGCAGCGGCAACCGATCGGCAAACGATGCCTATGAGCCCGGGAGCGGGTCGACCATCATGAGTTACAGCGGCATTTGCGCTCCCAACCTGCAGAATTTATCCGATGACGTCTACCATGTGCACAGCCTCATCGAAGGATCTGATTACCTGCACACCGGATTTGGAAACTCTTGCTCTACCCCCATCAGCAGTGGGAATTCAGCCCCCTCAGTGAGCGTGGGTTCCAGCGGGTTCTCCATTCCTGCATCCACACCATTTGAACTGATCGCCACAGGCAGTGACCCCAACCCAAGCAACATCCTCACTTACAGTTGGGAGCAGTACAACTTGGGATCAGCCACCACTAGCGGAGACAACAACCTCAACAACCCCAGTGGCAATGCCCCCTGCATTCGCTCCTTTCCTCCCGTCAGCAGCCCTACCCGAGTCATTCCCAAGCTCTCGAGCTTACTGTCCAACCAAGTCTCTTTTGGTGAGCACATTCCCGATTACAACCGAACCCTCACCTTTAAGTGCACAGTAAGGGACAACAACCCGAGCTGCGGCGGCATTGCAGTGGGCACCAAAACTTTTCTCGTGGACGCCAGTACAGGGCCCTTTTTGGTCGATTACCCAAACAGCAACATTACCCGCCCGGGCAATTCAGACTTGACTGTCCTTTGGGATGTGGCAGGCACCACAGGAGGCAATGTAAACTGCGCAAACGTAGACATCTATTGCAGTGTGGATGGAGGCTACACTTGGCCATACCTTTTGGCCGAGGCTGTGCCCAACGACGGAGAACACGTGGTGTTGCTTCCTTCAGTGGCCAGCACCCAAACCCGAATCAAGATCAAAGGAAGCGGCAACATCTTCTTTGATGTCTCCAACACCAATTTCACATTGGACGCTGTCCAAGGGTGCACCAATTCCTCGGCCTGCAACTACATGGACGTCGCCTCGATCGACGATGGATCCTGTATTTTGCCTGGATTGCTTTACGCCGATGCCGATGGCGACGGCTACGGAAATGCCAATGTGACCGCTACCGGATGTGATGGGACACTCATTGGTTACGTCTCAAACGAAACCGATTGCGATGATTCACGTAATGACGTCTACCCGGGCGCACCGGGGACGCAAGATGGCGTAGACAACGATTGCAGCGGCGGCGACCTGAGTCCAGATGAGGTGAGCCAATGCCCTGAGGACATCGACGGAGATGGCCTTGTGAACGTGAATGACGTCCTCCTGCTCCTTGGCGAGTTTGGCTGCACTGCGGGTTGTACGTTCGATGTGAACGGCATTCCCGGTGTCGATGTGGCGGACTTTTTGCTCCTGTTGGGGGCATACGGTCTGCCCTGTACGAATTGACCCTGAAAGGGGACTGAATGCAATGCAACATGGCCCCAAGCGCCCGACATCCTAAGCCACTGAGCCGCTGTGCCACCGCCATTTTGGTGTTGGCGTTGTGTGCTTTGTCGCAGGGCATGAGCGGTCAAGAGGGGCATTGGAGCGCATGGATGCGAGATCCTTCCGTCCCCTTGGACAGCATTGAAGCCGCTTTTAACGCCAGCTGGGACACCGAGACAGCGCAACGAGGCAAGGGAATGAAGCCTTTTCAACGTTGGCTCGCCTTTGCCCGACCGCGCTATGATTCGTCTGGACTGAGGCCCGCAAGTCAAGCGGTCTTCCGTTCCATTGAAGACGCCGAAGCAGACAAAGCACAGGAATGGATTCAACGCAGCATTTCTGACCCCCTCTGGAGTTACGAGGGACCCATAGGGCCTTCCGGGTTGGGTGGCTGCGGGCGATTGAACCGCGTGGTACAACGTCCCAATCATCCCAATGAATGGTGGGCCTGTGCGCCTGCTGGTGGTCTCTGGCGCACAGAAGACGCCGGCGCTTCATGGTGGCCAATGGGCAATGGCCAACTGAACTCAATCGGGGTCACCGACTTGGCCTTCCATCCAACAGACCCCAACCGGCTTTGGCTGGCCACTGGAGACGGCGACTTCGGTGACACCCGTTCCATTGGCATTTGGACCAGTGAGGACGGCGGTCAATCTTGGGATCCGACGGGGTTGGATTGGGCCACATTCATGGGGCGAACCCTACAACGCGTTCTCGTGAGCCCAATGCATCCCGATACGCTTTGGGTCGCGTCGAGTCTGGGCTTGTACCGCACCCTAAATGGAGGAGACAACTGGACAAGAACCTTAATCGGCAACATCGCTTCCTTGGAACTTGACCCTGCCGACCCAGAACACCTGCTGGCTGGTGAGTATGGCAACCGCATTTTCGAGAGCCACGACGCCGGCGAAACATGGTCCGAACAATCCTTGGACGGCAGCGCCTTCGGCATCAGCCGGATTGCCTTGGCTTTTGCCCCCTCCGCCCCCGATACGGTTTATGCCGTCGCCGGTAACGTGAGTGACCAAGGCTTGGCTGGTGTGTGGCGGAGCACAGACAATGGCGACACTTGGGCAGTCCAATCTCTAGGAGACAACGGCCCCAACCTACTTGGTTGGACCGTGGATGGCGTAGACGATGGTGGACAGGCCTGGTACGACCTCACGATTGCCGTTTCTCCAGACCAACCTGAATGGGTTTTTGTGGGAGGTGTGAACCTTTGGTCCTCCAGCGATGGAGGCAGCAACTGGAACTGTGCTGGACACTGGTATGCAGGCGGCAATCTCCCCTATGTCCATGCCGATCAACACGGCCTTCAATTTCTTCCAGATGGCACCTTGCTCATCGCCAATGACGGGGGTGCTTTTCTCTACGATCCCGTGAACCAAACAGCCGAGGACAGAAGCGAAGGACTGGCGATTTCGCAGACCTATCGTTTGGATGCAGACCCACTGGCCATGGACCGATTCATCGCCGGCACGCAGGACAACGGGACCTACCTCAAACACAATGGGCAATGGGAACATGTCTTGGGTGGAGATGGCTTCCAATGTGCTTTCCACAGCGCCTTGCAAGACGTGATTTATGCCTCGCTTTACTACGGACAAATCTTCCGGTCAGACGACGGAGGCAATGCCTTTTCCGAAATCGCGGGCAATGCCGGACAAAGCGAAAACAGCCAGGGTGCTTGGCTCACCCCATGGGAGGTCAGCAAATTCAATCCCGACTGGATCTACATGGCCAAAGACAAGGTCTATCGCTCCACAGACCGCGGCGAAGCTTGGACAGAACTCAACGACATTCCCGGCGGGAACTGCACAGCGCTGGCCTTGGCGCCAAGCGACGTAAGCCGCCTTTATGTGGCCAAAGAATTCAAGTTGTACCGTTCCACAGATGGTCAATCCTTTGACGAGTTGGACGTACCCAATGGATTCTCCTGGATCACAGACATCGAAGTCATGGCGAGCGATGCCAACCATGTGTTCTTGACCCTCTCCAACTACAACGATTCAACCAAAGTTCTGGAGAGCCACGATGGTGGCGAGTCTTGGATCAACATCTCCATGGGATTGCCTTCGGCGCCGATCAACTGCCTGGCCATCGATGTGGACGGCAACGGTTTGAATTACGCAGGCACCGATGTCGGTGTGTACCGCAAAGCCAGCGCCGCCGGCAGTGAATGGGAACGCCATTCCTCCGGATTGCCCAACGTGAATGTTTCCGACCTGGTGGTTCATGTGCCCTCCGGCCGCCTGGTTGCGGCGACGTATGGCCGAGGGGTGTATACCATTGGATTACCGGACCCTCCCACAAAAGACGCTGCACTGGGTCGGATTCTCGCGCCGCGCGGAACGCAATGCGAAGCGCAAGTGTCTCCCGTGTTGCCCATTTTGAATTTGGGGACCGAGACCATCCACCAAATCGGGGTGCAGTACGGCGCATTTGGCAGCGTTGGTTCCGACACGCTTTGGAATGGCGTTCTGGCCCCCGGAGACAGTCTTCATTTGCACCTTTCGCCCTTGGCCATGATGCCCGGATGGTCAGACTTCTCCGCCGTTCTGACCAGTGTAGACGGACAGACCGATGAACGCAGTGCCAACAATACCCGCTCTTCCCAGCTGTTGACATTGGATGACCCAACCGAGGTGGTGGTCTCCTTTACATCCGACTGCTTTGCTTCCCAAAACGGCTGGGTTATACGAGACGCATTGGGCCGCGTGGTGCACAGAAGCGGATGGTTGCCTCCTTTGTCTACCGACACGGACACTTTGTGTTTACCAACCACTTGTCTCGAGTTCGAAGTGCACCGTGACCAACTCAGCGGCTATGAAGCCTTGATGGCAGACTGTGCCGCTCCACTTGACTTTGAGATTAGGCACCTCGATGGTACGCCCATTCTCCAGGCCCCACAGACGGGCGTAGTCGGCACCTATGCCTTTTGTCTCGATGGGCCATTGCAAGGCGGGTGCAAGGACCCCTATGCCGTGAATTTTGATGCCTCCGCCACATTCGACGACGGGACATGCGAAGACACTTGCTATCCGCTCACCATTGCATTGCAAACTGACTGCCTGCCGGAAGAAACCGGCTGGAGCCTTCCCGAAGACGGCTTGTCCATTGCACCCGGCAACCTCAACAGCAGCACGCCATCTTGGACATTGTGTCTGGATGCCGGATGTCGAGAATTTGTTCTTCAAGACGCCGGTGCCAATGGATGGGGTGCCTGCGACGACAGCACCTCCGTGTTGCTTTCGCTGCCCAACGACACCTTGTTTTATTCAGCCAACCCCAGTTTTTCTTCTGTGCTGATCAGCGAAATATGCCTGCCCCCCGTCCATCAGATTGGCTGCATGTTGCCCTACGCCTGCAACTTCGACCCTGAGGCAGATGGCGCAGGAACGTGCGACTTCTCTTGCTTTGGTTGCACAGACCCCACCGCCTGCAACCATGATCTTGAGGCTTTGCAAGACGATGGCAGTTGCCTCTACGCCTCGGGCTGCTCCCATCCTGCGGCCTGCAACTTCGACCTGTTTGTGGTCTGCGATGACGGCTCTTGTGTTTTTGCCGAAGAAGGGCGGGACTGCGATGGCCAATGTCTGAGTGGCGATGCCGACAGTGACGGGGTTTGCGACGGCGATGAATTTTCTGGTTGTACCCATCTAGATGCCTGCAACTTCATGATCGGCGCCACAGAAGACGACGGCAGTTGCATTTACCCCACCTTGGCATGGCCCGATTCCGATGGGGACTCCTTTGGGGACTCCGCAGACGACATGGGGGAGCTTTTTTGTGGCGTGCCGCCACCGGGCTGGACCGCACAGACAGGTGACTGCAACGACATGAACGCCAATGTGTATCCCGGAGCTCCTGCGGCGCCACTGGGAGAAGACGTCAATTGCGACGGTTTCGTGTCCAGCGGCGAACTGGCTCCCTGCTCAAGCGACCTAAATGGAGATGGCCTCACCGCCATCGAAGACCTTCTCGGATTGCTCAGCGAATTCGGCTGTACCGTGGACTGCGAGCAAGATGTAGACGGCAATGGCGCGGTCACCAGCGCAGACCTTCTGATTCTTCTCGCAGGTTTTGGCACCGTTTGCACCCCTTGATGGGGCGAAGCCGGTCTTTTTGGCCGAATTTCGAAGCATGTCTGAAGCCGTACGTCAACTCCAACCCAGCTCCCTTTGGGGACGCTTTGCCGACTTAAACGCCATTCCACGCCCTTCGGGCAAGGAAGCCGCTGTTTGTGCCTGGATCACCGGGCTCGCCAAAAAGGCGGGACTCACGGTCGAATCCGATGAGGTCGGCAATGTCCTGGTGCGCAAACCCGCCACCCCTGGAATGGAAAACAGAAAGACCGTGGTCTTGCAAAGTCACGTCGACATGGTCTGTCAAAAAAACAACGACACCAACTTTGACTTCGACACCGAAGGCATCCGAATGTGGGTCGACGGTGATTGGGTCCGTGCAGAGGGCACCACGCTCGGCGCAGACAACGGACTCGGAGCGGCCACGATGCTGGCGGTCATGGAGGCACAGGACATAGCGCACCCGCCACTTGAATTGCTCTTTACCATCGATGAAGAAACCGGCATGACCGGAGCATTGGAACTTCGGAAAGGCTGGCTCAAGGGCGACATCCTTTTGAACCTCGACACGGAGGACGACCGCGAAATTGGCATCGGGTGTGCAGGTGGTGTCGACTTGGCCTTCACCGCCAGTTTTGGCACCGTAGCCGGAACCGAAGACCACGGCATCGTGGTGGAGGTCAAAGGCGGAAGCGGCGGCCACTCTGGCATGGACATCCACAAAGGCCTCGCCAATGCCAACAAGATTTTGGTTCGCGTCTTGCGCGAAATGATGGGCCCTGAGGTCACGGCCGAATTGGCCGCTTTGGATGGCGGTGGATTGCGCAACGCCATTCCGCGCGAGGCCAAGGCCACGGTCGCATCCAACCTCTCCGCTGCACAATGGACCGAACAACTCGGCGCTTTGGTCAACGGCATTCAAGCCGAACACAAGACAACCGACCCCGACTTGTCTGTGCACTTTCATGACGTGGGCGCACCAGACCAAGTTCTGGCCGAGGGCCATGCACAAGCTCTGTTGTCCGCCCTGGACATTTGCCCCAATGGCATCGACCGAATGAGCCCCGACATTCAGGGACTGGTCCAAACCTCCAACAACCTCGCGCGCATTCTCCTGGACAACGGAAACATGGAGGCCCACTGCCTCACCCGCAGTTCGGTCGACACCGAAAAACTGGACTTGGCCCGAAGAATCGAAGCTGGATTTGCCATGGCAGGCATGGCCTCGTCACGCGGCGGAGCTTATCCCGGCTGGACGCCAAACCCGAGCAGCGACATCGTCCGCATGATGACCGAGTTGTACCGCGAACTCTACACCGAGGAACCGCTTGTTTTGGCGTGTCACGCCGGCCTGGAGTGCGGCATCCTCGGAAGCCGCTATCCCCACCTCGACATGGTCAGTTTTGGTCCCACCATTTTGGGCGCACACAGCCCCGACGAAAGGGCCTCCGTTTCCTCGGTAGCCAAGTACTGGTCTTGGTTCCAAGAAGCCCTCAAACGCATCCCTGAGCAAGCATGAGCACGACTACCTCCGGTCAAAAGCGCCCGCGCATTGTTGTGACCAACGACGACGGCATCACCGCCAAAGGAATTCAGAGCTTGGCAGAAGCCATGACCGAGTTTGGCGACGTCTACGTTGTGGCGCCCGATAGCCCACAAAGTGGAATGGGACACGCGGTTACTTTTAGCCGCATCCTGCGCCTGCATCCCTTTGAGTTTGGTCGTGGATCAGCAGAAGCCCGGTCCTGCTCTGGCACCCCTGTGGACTGCGTGAAATTGGCTGTGGCGGAAGTCTTCGGAGAAGACAACTTGCCCGACCTGCTGGTGAGCGGCATCAACCACGGCAGCAATGCCTCCATCAACGTGATTTATTCGGGCACCATGTCCGCAGCAGTCGAAGGGGCCATGTGCGGCATCCCTTCCATTGGGTTTTCGCTCCTCGACGAACGTTGGGACGCGGACTTTCGGGCGTCGGTCAATGTGGCCAAAACCATGGCGGCTACCGTGCTTGAAAAAGGGTTGCCTGCGGGAACTTGTCTGAACGTCAACATTCCCAAAGTGGCACCTGAAGACCTCAAGGGCATTCGGATCTGTCGCCAGGCCATGGGACATTGGCGGGACACCTTTGATGAGCGGTCGACCCCAGGAGGAAGCCCCTATTATTGGATGCGGGGCGAATTCCAGAACCCCGACAAGGGAGAGGACACCGACATTCACGCCCTCGAACAAGGCTATGCCAGCGTGGTTCCCGTTCAATTCGACTTGACCGCTCACCACACCATCGGTACGCTCAACAGCTGGGACTTGAATGGCTAATTCGCTCCAGCGCTACGATACGCTTGCCTTTGGTGTTCTCGGGGGGCTGTTCTCGGCCATCACCGGCTACCTGCTCCTGGCTCTGGGCTGGAGTTGGGCGCAAGGAGAGTCTTTGGCCTATTTCCACCAAGAGGTGTTTTTGGGGAGCCCCTTGTACAAGGACCGTATTTTGAGCCTGTGCACCCTGTCGGTTGTGCCTTTGTTCCATTTGTCTTACCGCCGAAAAATGGACCGTTTTGCGCGGGGAAGCATGTTGCTCATGGTGGTGATGGTGCTGGCCATTGTGGTGATTCAAATGGGGGCTGAATGAGCCCCTCTTCACCTCAGAAATCCATCGAAAAAGTCTACATCTTGGCCGGTGAACCCTCGGGCGAGGAACACGTGGCGAAGGTGGTCAAAGCGGCCCTAAAACTTCAACCGGGACTGCAGTTCAGAGGGATGGGAGGAGATGCCATGGCCGAGCAAGGCGTGGCCCTGGTCGAGCATGTGCGCAACACCGCCATCATGGGGTTTGCGGAAGTGTTCTCCAAGATCCGCTTCATACGCAGCTTGTTTCGTCGGATCCAGTCCGACATTCTTGACTTTGCACCCGATCGAATTTTGCTTGTCGATTACCCCGGCTTCAATCTCCGGATGGCCAAATGGGCCAAGAAAAAAGGGATTCCCGTCGACATGTACATCTCGCCGCAAGTGTGGGCATGGAAGAAGCACCGCGTACATCGCATTGCGCGGGACATTGACCGACTCAATGTGATCCTGCCCTTTGAACCCGACAGCTACCAAGGCCTCGATTTGGAGGTGGAGTATGTGGGGCATCCTCTGGCCGAGTCCACATCTGAAGCCCTTTCCTCATCCACCGAGGCTGCCGACGCCACCAACTGGAGACAGTCGCACCAAATTCCAGAAGACCGCCCCATTCTGGCCTTGTTGCCTGGCTCCCGGCCGCAGGAGATTCAAAGGATGTTGCCTGTGCTCGAAGAGACTGCAAGCGCCTTCCCTGATTGCTTTCCTGTGATTGCCGGTGCACCCGGTCGAACAGCAGCCGACTACCCCACCGACCTTCTCGTTCTGTTTGGAGAAACGCAAGCGCTCTACCGACATGCAAGCGCGGGCATTGTGACCAGCGGTACGGCGACACTTGAAGCGGCTCTGGCCGGCATGCCTCAGGTGGTGGCCTATCGCACCAGCGGATTCACCTATCGCGTGGCCAAGGCATTCAGCCAGGTCAAGTACATCTCCTTGGTCAACCTAATCCTCAACAAAGAAGCTGTGCCTGAACGCATTCAAGACGAATGCACGCCAGATGCGTTATCCGCGAGCCTTCGCCACATCATGTCGCACGAAGGACGCGCCCAAATGGCCGCCTCGTTGGTGGACCTGCGCAGGGTCTTGTCGAAGGATGGGGCGAGTGCCCGCGTGGCGAGAAACTTAATCCGCCCTATTCAGTAAGAAGGGACGCGTTCTGCTGCACCGTGACGCGATGTCGCCAACAGCCGATTACTCACCCATCAAACACGGCACTGCGCAGCCTCAGCCACCCAGCCAAAAATCCTGGGCCTTTGGCGTTAATCCTTGTCGGACAACACCACGCCCTTGTCGTGGGTCAAATCGTAGGCGAATTTGACCGTTCGGGTCTCACCTGCCTTCAACTCAAGGGACCAAATCAACGACTCTGTGGCCGCGTCCAATCGACCACCATCCAAATCCTCGGAAGCCACCTCAATTTCGAGGGCCCTAGAGCTCGGCAAAGGCTCGATCAAGGTCAACTTCCCCGCACGGTCGGAGCGGTTGTTTACTTCAATGATAAAAGCCCTGCGGTGTTGAATGCGATTGCCAAGCGGAACACGCCGACACAAGGCCTCTTCCTTGGAACGCTGAACCGACCATAAACTGGCCACACCAGCTTCCAGGATCATCGTGTCTCCCGACAAGACCATAGAGCGAAGCGCAGGCACCCCCGACTCGTCCAACAGCCTCACCTCAGATGCCGTCACCATTGGGCGAGCAGATTGCGCCACCAACAACTGCATTTGGACCGCATTGGAGCGCTTCGGAATGCTCACATAACGACGGCGAATGGGGACTTCGGCCGACGTCAAAACAACTTCCCCTTCTGTGTCATCGCCCAACATCATGGGGTTCTCCATCACGTATTGACTCCCCCAATTTGACCACGTTTGATTGACAGGACGATCCGACTTAAGTCCCTTGGCTGGCCTGCGTTCATATGTCTGACCCTTGGCATCGGCAACTCCATCCGACCGCGATTCGCCTGCAAAACCCGGCCAATTTTCATCGGCAAACACCACCTGAGTCTTCACCGCCTGGGGCAGCCCAAGACGATAGCGACCCCGCTTTTCCCACAAGGCTTGACCCTTGCCCAACACCTGGACTTGATGCACAAGGGACCAGCGCGCCCCCTCGGATTCAAGCACATTGGCCCACACCTCCCCTTCTTGCCCTTCGGGCCAGCGCACCGAAAAAGCGTGGGGCTGATGGTCCGTCCATTCGTTTTGTTCTGCGCGCAAAGCCGCCACATTCTGCTCCATGGTTGCCAGCTCCTCACGCAATTCTACTCGGCGATACAATGCATCGCGAAACGCTTCGTGCATCCAATCCGACAACTCCTCCAGGTCCTCCACCAAAATGGATTCGGCAGTGCCGCCCACGTTGCGATTTGCGCGCAGCATGTCCAAATCTTCCTCCACCAAATCCAATTGGGCGCGACGCAGCGCGAGCTCCAACGTCAACGATGCCAATTCTTGGTCCCAGCCTTTTCGTTTTGCCTCCGCTTCTGTCGAGTACTTGGCCTGACCAACAGCCTCATCCAGTCCCAACTGTCCTGTGCCACAGGCAGGGAAAATGCGCACGCGAGAGGCATCTAGGTCACTTTGGCTGCGCGCCACTTCCACTCGGCCTTGTGTGGCTTCCGCTTTCCAAGACACCAAGGCGGCATCCCGGTAAAAAGTGACTTGCTCCACGGTTTGGGCGTTCAAAGTCCAACCGGCAAACACCATGGGGACCATGGCCAACCAAAATTTAGAATGCTGAGGGCTCATGTCCGAAAGGTACTCAGCCGAAGCTTCAGGGGACGCAAATCAAGGTGTCCACGTAAGGAGAGTAGGCGACCCAAAGTCCCAAGCCTCCTTCCACATTGGTGGCCACGTCTGCAGGATTGGCAAACGGGGATCCTTGAGCTTGAACCTGCTCTTCCATGCTTGTGATGGCCTCGTAGACCCCTCGGTCAATGTGGTCCCAACGCACCACGACTGTGTCTCCTGTTTTGTAGAAGCCGATTTCGTCGGGATTGGCGTCTTCCTCAAAATCAGCACCCGTTACGGGTCGGAACGCGGTGAATTCAAAGGCCAACCCATTGAAAAAAGCGTCTTCTACGGTCGACACAGTCAAGTACAAAAAGCCAGGATCTTTCCCGAGCCTTTGGGCCGACCAGCGATAAGCATTTCCCAAAGAGTCTGGGTCTTCAAAAGTGGCGTGTAAGATTCCGAGCGAATCGGTATTGCCTGGAATTTCAAACCAAAGGCTGTCGAGCGGAACGGGGGGATTGAGCTTGCTGACTGCCCTTGCAGTGTCTTCGCCCAACACCGCCTCTAGGGCATAGGTGCTTCCGACTTCGCCCACCACCTGAAAAGAGGTGTAGGCGCAGATGTTGCTGAGCAACAACACCTCTTCGGAAAAGCCCAACAACTCGGCAGCCGCAGCCAATTCTTCAGGACCCAAGTCGGCTGTACACAGCTCCACAAGCGGGTAAACTTGACCGTCTACGTCCAAGTTGACTTCGGCTCCACCCGAATAAAGACTCCCCAATGAGGAAGCGTCCACCGGTGCAAAGTAATCTTGAGACTGGCTGAGCAACACAAAGGGCGGCGCTCCAGGCTCAATTCGACCTTCCACCACCAAAAATGGACGCTGATCTGGCAACTCAACAGTGATGGGCTTCTCGCATCCGGACACAAAAATTAGACCCGCGAAGAGGAGGATTTCGGGACGAAAACAGAAAGAAAAGGAGCGCTTGAATGTCTTCATGTCGGGATAGCAACGTTTGACCGTTCCACATGTTCAAAATTACATGGTGTTAACGGCTCGAAACTTGTGATTATCGGCGGGATGGAGCCACCTTGCACTCTCTATAGTCGCTCCATGTTCAACCGCCGCCAGCTTCGCATCAAAGTCCTCCAAACTTTGTATGCTTTCCATTCCGACAAAGACGGCTCAGTGGAGGATGCCCACAAGCTGCTCATGAAGGGCTTGGACAAGACCTACGACCTGTATCTGTTGCTGCTGATGCTGATTGGAGAAATGCAGGATGCCGCCATTGAGCGCATTGAAGCCGGTCGACTCAAGCAGCAACCGACCCACGAAGACCTCCACCCGAACACCAAGTTTGTAAACAACAAACCCCTGCGGGTCATCATCAAGAGCAAGGTGCTCGCCAAGGAAGCGGCCAACCGCAAACTCGGTTGGGGACAAGAGCAGGATGTGATCAAGCGCCTCTTCAAGTCCCTCGTCACGAGCGAGGAGTACGCGGCATATATGGCCAACGAGGAGCGTGGATTTCAGCACGACAGAGAATCCCTCAACCGCATGTTCCGCAAGCACATCGTCAACGACGAAGGCTTGCAAGACTGGATTGAAGAGCAGAGCATTCTGTGGAGTGACGACCTTGACTTGGCCAGTTCCATTGTGCTCAAAACCGTCAAGACCATCACCGAAGGCTCCGAGGACCTTGTGCTTTCCGAGATGTGGAAGGACGACGGCGATGACAAGGAATTTCTTGAGCACCTGTTTAGCCGGACGCTGGCGATGGCAGAGGAACACGACAAAACCATCGAACAGGCGGCGTCCAACTGGGACATTGAGCGCATTGCGACCATGGACTTGATCCTGCTGCGCATGGCCATTGCCGAGGCGCGCACTTTCCCCTCTGTCCCCCTGAAGGTGACGATCAACGAGTACATTGACTTGGCCAAGTTTTACAGCACCGAGAAATCCGGTGCTTTTGTCAATGGTGTGCTCGACAAGCTCTTTGCCACCATGCAAGAGGACGGTCGAATTGTAAAAACAGGCAGGGGACTGATTGGATGATCACTCCGCGCTCCATTTGCTTGTGGTGTGTTTGGGGTCTGGCCATGGCTTCTTTTTGGGGCTGTTCTGGGCGCACCGATGCCACGGTGGATGCCAGCTTTATTCACATCCCTGGCGCCCAAGGCGACGACCAGGCTCCCAAAATGCAGTGGAACACCACCCGCGTAGATTTGGGAATGGTGGCCGCTGGAGAAACACGAGAACTGATCTATACCGTGACCAATGCGGGGGACTCTCCCATGATCATGACCCAAGTCCTGCCGAGCTGCGGATGCACTGTGGCCAAGGACTGGGACACCACACCGCTTCCTGCAGGACAATCTCGAGACCTCACCCTGGAATTCGCCTCGGGCGATCAAACACGGACGGTCGAAGAATTTGCCACCGTAGTCACCAATGCCATTCCGGCGACTATTGAATTGACTTTTACTGCTCAGGTCATTGGACCTGACCCTATGATTGCACCATGAATTTTATGACTTCCTTCTTTCTTCAAGCCTCTCCTGCCGCTGGTGGTGGAAGCACGCTGGTGTTCATTGTGGGCACCATGCTGGTGTTCTACTTCTTCATCATGCGTCCCCAACTCAAAAAGCAAAAGGAAACGCGCAAATTCCGCGAAACCATTGCCAAAGGTGACCGTGTGGTGACCGTTGGTGGCATCCACGGCAAAGTCTTGGACGTCAACGACAAGACTGTTTTGCTTCAAATCGACAAGGGGTCGATGCGGGTCGACCTTGCCGGTATTTCCGCAGACGGCGCTGCCAGCGAAGACGCCATCAACGGCAAAAGCTAACATGGCACCGGGCGGACGATTCCGGAAAAAGGTGTCCTCCATGAATGGCAGGACCTTTGCCATCTGCCTGGCCTTGGCCGCTTTCCTTTGGCTCTTGCGGGCCATGGAAGGAGAGCGGGAAGTCACCTATTCATTCGGCATTGAATTGGTGGGAGCAGAAGCCAGTACTGGGCTTCAGGCCGTCTTGCTCGACTCCATGGCCACCGCCAATGTGACGCTCTCTCCTTGGGACCACCTCAAAGGCCGGTGGTGGCGGAACGCAGATCCAGTCACGTTGAAAGTGGTCGGATTGCGCACCCCCCGTACCGAAGTTCCATCGGGTCAATTGGGCACCGAAATTGAAGCGAGACTGGGCAAGAGCGCTCGGGTCCGTTCCATTTCGCCTGCCACACTGGCCATTGACGTTCGCAAAGGCCCTTCCTCCAAATGACCCCTGCTTCTTCCTCACGCCTGCCTTCACTGGGCATGTCCTTGGTTCCCATTGTGGTGCTGGTGTTGCTACTGGCCGCCGACGTGCTCGCTTTTGGCGAAGACAGCAGCTACGGCAGCAACCAGCTGGCGTTGCTGGTGGCATCTGCGGTCACCGTGGCATTGGGCATGACCCAAGCCAAAACATGGACCACATTCGAATCTCACATCAAGGAGACCTTGGGCGACGCTGTGGGGGCGATCCTGCTTCTGCTGCTCATCGGCGCACTCTCTGGCACTTGGCTCGTCTCCGGCATCATCCCCACCCTCATTGACTTGGGCCTCGATGTTTTGAGCAGGGACATCTTCCTGCCTGCCGCTTGCATTTTGTGTGCCGCGGTCAGCCTGGCTACAGGCTCCAGTTGGGGCACAGTGGGTACAGTGGGTGTGGCTTTGATTGGCATCGGACAGGCCTTGGGCCTCAGTGAGGGTTGGACAGCGGGCGCCATCATTTCTGGCGCCTACTTCGGAGACAAATTGTCTCCACTGTCCGACACGACCAACCTCGCCCCCACCGTGGCGGGCACTGATTTGTTTACGCACATCCGCTTTATGCTGTGGACCACCATTCCGAGCATCACCATCGCCTTGATTGTCTTCACCTTCGCCGGGATTGGTGCCGAAGGCGCAGCAGACATGGGCGATGCTCAAGCCCTGCAAGCCGAGCTGGGCCGCCACTTTAATTTGCACTGGGGCCTCTTTTTGGTTCCCGTGGGGGTGATTGTTCTGATTGCCAGAAAGGTCGCACCCGTGCCCGCCCTGTTCCTGGGTGTTTTGGGAGGCGCATTGGCTGCACTCATCGCGCAACCCGCGCTCATCTCCAGCCTGGCCACCGACACCATTGGTCCGGCCTTGGGGTGGGGAGAAACCTACCTCGGCGCTGCCTTTTCGGCGCTTGTGACCGCTGCCGCATTGGACACGGCCATCGAAACAGGCAACCCCGTTGTCAATGACCTGCTAACCTCGAGCGGCATGGCCGGCATGCTCAACACCGTTTGGCTCATCATTTGCGCACTCACCTTTGGGGCTGTCATGGGGGCTGCTGGATTTTTAGAGCGCATTACCCGCGCCATTTTGTCGGCCGTGACCGGCACGTTCTCTCTGGTCTTCGGCACCGCCTTTTCCAGTGTGATGTTCAACATCATTGCGGCCGACCAATACATCGCCATTGTGGTGCCCGGACGGATGTTCCGCGAAGCCTATGCCCAACGCGGGGCTGCTCCTCAGTTGCTGAGCCGGACCCTCGAAGATGCCGGCACCGTGACCAGCGTCCTCATCCCTTGGAACACCTGCGGCGTCGCCCAAAGCGGCGTCTTGGGCGTTGGGGTTTTGGCCTTCGCGCCTTACTGTGTATTCAACTACGTTTCTCCCCTCATGACGTTGTTGGTTGCAGCCTTGGGATTCCGCATTCCAGGACTCCCCGAGCCCACAAAAAGCACAGAATTGAACGAATCGGGAACCACTTGACCCTGCAGGTTGTTGGACATGCAGATGGAACACGATGCTTATGCCGCGCTGCAAGACGACCACACGATTCGTGTAGAGAAAGCAGCCGAGAACAATTTGCAATCCATTGACGTGGAGATCCCACGAGACCAACTCGTGGTGGTCACTGGCGTGAGCGGGTCGGGAAAGTCCAGCTTGGCATTCGACACCCTCCATGCAGAGGGTCAACGCCGCTACCTCGAGACGTTTAGCGCCTACGCGCGTCAGTTTATGGGGGGCTTGGAGCGTCCCAAAGTGGAGCGCATCACCGGACTCAGCCCCGTGATCGCCATTGAGCAAAAGACCATTTCGCGCAACCCCCGGTCCACAGTGGGCACGGTTACAGAATTGCTCGACTTCTTGCGCGTGTTGTTCGCTCGAGCAGGCACCGCATACTCAAGCGCCACAGGAGAGCCCATGGTTCGGTTCACCGACGAGGGCATTCTCTCTCGCGTGATCACCGACTATTCCTCCGAGCGCCTGCTGATCCTTGCCCCTTTGGTTCGTGGAAGAAAGGGCCACTATCGCGAATTGTTTGAGACCATTCAAAAGCAAGGCTACCTCCGGGCGCGCGTGGATGGCGAGGTGGTGGAGCTCGAACCCGGTTTTCGTGTAGATCGTTATAAAATCCACGACATCGAAGTCGTGATCGACCGCATTGTGGTCCCCGAACCTCCCGCGCTCGATGCCGAGGGCAAACCCAATGGCGAGGAAGCGGAACGCGTATTGCGCTCGTTGCGAACCGCACTGGCCATGGGAAAGGGCAGCATGATGGTCTTGCCCTTGGACGAAGCCGTGCCCCGTCACTTTTCGAGGGCGCTCATGTGCCCGACCACCGGCATCAGCTATCCCGAACCCGAGCCCAACCTGTTTTCGTTCAACTCTCCCTATGGCGCATGCCCCACATGCAACGGATTGGGGCAAGTGGCTGAGGCCTCCAAAGAGCTGATGATCCCGGACGGGTCAAAGAACCTCAGACAGGGCGGACTTGCGCCGCTAGGTGTCTTAAAAACAGGGTGGACAAGGCAGGTAGTTGAAGTAATGCTTGAATCAGGAGGGCACTCCGTACGCACCCCCATGGACAAGGTGGACGAGGCCACATTGAGCAGCATTCTATACGGCGCAGAACAACCAGTGGTGCTGCCCGGCAAGGGCGGAACCAAGGAGCGCCGCGTCCGTTTTGACGGTGTCATTGCCGCCATTGAACGGGCCGCCAAAGATGGATCTGGGGCGCCCCTGAAGCGCTGGGCCCAAAAATTCCTGCACAAGCGGCCATGCCCTTCCTGCGACGGATCACGACTCAAGCCCACGGCCCATCAATTCAAAATTGCAGGGGCCACCCTCCCCGATGTGGTGGCCATGGACTTGCGGGACCTGGCGCAATGGTCGGAAGGTGCCTTGGCCACTTTGGGCAGCCGAGAGTCGGCCATCGCCAAAGAGCCCTTACAAGAGATTTCCAGTCGCCTTGGATTTTTGCTCGACATGGGCTTGGATTACCTAACCCTGGACCGTCCCGCGCGGTCGCTCAGTGGCGGCGAAGCCCAGCGCATTCGATTGGCCACCCAAATCGGTTCCAAACTCACCGGCGTCCTTTACATCCTCGATGAGCCGAGCATTGGTTTGCACCAGCGCGACAACCAGCGCTTGATCGACAGCCTCAAAACCTTGCGGGATGTGGGCAACACCGTGATCGTGGTCGAACACGACGAGGACATGATGCGCCAAGCCGACCACCTGATCGACATCGGTCCCGGAGCAGGCAAGCACGGAGGCCACGTTGTGGCCGAAGGACCGCCGGCCTCTCACCTGACCCAAGGCAGTGTGACTGCTCAATTTCTGGACGGTCGCCGCAGCATTGCCATCCCCGAGAAGCGACGCAAAGGCAATCGTAAAAAACTCGCTCTCCTCGGGGCCACAGGACACAACCTCAAGGGGGTTGACCTGAGGCTGCCATTGGGCACCTTTATCTGCGTCACGGGCGTGAGCGGAAGCGGAAAGAGCACCTTGGTCAATCAGACCCTCCACCCCGCCCTTCACAATCATTTCTACGAGGAGACCAAGCGGCCCTTGCCCTTCAAGAAGCTCAACGGATTGCAACACTTAGACAAAGTGATTGCAATCGACCAGAGCCCCATTGGACGGACACCGCGGTCCAACCCCGCCACCTACACCGGGGTGTTCAACGAAATCCGCAACCTCTTTACCCAACTTCCAGAAGCCAAGATTCGCGGATACAAGCCGGGGCGCTTTTCGTTTAATGTGACCGGAGGCCGCTGTGAGACCTGCAAAGGCGCTGGACTCAGGACCATCGAGATGAATTTCCTACCCGACGTCCACGTCCCCTGCGACGACTGTGGTGGAAAGCGCTACAACCGCGAAACTGTGGAGGTCCGGTACCGAGGAAAATCCATCGCCGACGTGCTCGCCATGACCGTGGAAGAAGCGCTGGAATTCTTCGAAGCCCACCCCAAAATCAAGCGCGTGTGCAGCACCCTTCGCGATGTTGGACTGGGGTACATCACCCTTGGCCAACCCTCCACCACCTTGTCCGGCGGCGAGGCGCAGCGCGTAAAACTGTCGACAGAACTCGCCCGAAAAGACACCGGCAACACCTTCTATATTTTGGATGAGCCCACCACCGGGCTCCACTTTCAGGACGTAGAAATGCTGTTGAACGTGTTGCACCGACTCGTGGACCAAGGCAATACCGTCTTGGTGATCGAGCACCAATTGGACGTGGCCTGCAATGCCGACTACATCGTGGACATTGGCCCCGAAGGCGGGAGCGGTGGAGGCACCATTGTGGCCCAAGGCACCCCAGAAGAAGTGGGCGACGCAAACAAAGGCGCAACCGCCGAACACATCAAAGCGACCCTCGACAGAAGGCAGTCCATATAATATTTCGTATATTCCTAGGTCATGGTTAGAAAATCACACCACGACCCGAGGAGCTGGAACGACATTAAAGCGCACGACAGCTGGTCCATCTTTAAAATCATGTCCGAATTCGTAGAAGGCTTTGCTGGCCTTCAGCGCGTTGGACCTTGCATCAGCATTTTTGGCTCGGCCAGAAAGGGCACAGATGATCCTGATTACCTGTTGGCCACCGAAGTTGGACGCAAGCTTGTCGAGAGCGGATACGGCGTCATCACCGGCGGCGGGCCAGGCATTATGGAGGCGGGAAACAAGGGAGCACACGAAGCAGAAGGTGTTTCTGTGGGCTTGAATATGCGCTTGCCGCACGAGCAACACCACAATCCCTACATCAGCCCCGAAACCAGTCTCGAATTCGATTACTTCTTTGTCCGTAAGGTCATGTTCATGAAGTACAGCCAAGGCTACATCGTACTTCCAGGGGGATTCGGTACGCTCGACGAGCTCTTTGAAGCGATCACCTTGATTCAAACGGCCAAATCCAAACGCTTCCCCATTGTCTTGGTCCGCAAAGCCTTTTGGGAAGGATTGATGGATTGGATCAAAGCCACCCTGCTCGAGCAAAATGCCACAATCAGTGCCAAAGACCTCGACTTGATTCAAGTGGTGGACACCGCAGAAGAAGCGGTGGCCGTGATCGATACCTTCTACAAGACGTTTGTGCTCAAGCCCAACTTCTAACCCGAAGGCAACCGCGACAAAAGTGCTTGGGTTTTCCCTACATGAATTTCAATCGACTGCTGTTTTTCCTGACTTGCCTCGCCTTGTGCGGTTGTGAGGGCGCAACCCGTGTGCAGTACCATTTCGAAAACAGCACAAGCGACACGGTCAAGCTTCTCTTTCGGGGGGAGAACACTTGGTTGGACTCCTTCGCCATGGAAATTCCGCCGGCCGGGACTCAATCGGCGTGGCCAGTAGACCAAAGGGGCAAGTGCCACGATTGTGAGCACTTCATCTCGCCTTACACGTGGATGGACACGTTGGACCTACTCGAAGGCCAATGGCTCAACTACCCGCGGCCGCAAGACTGGGTGAGCCACACCGACGAAGGAAGAAGCTGGATTTCCTTCGACCACCAATTGACAATCACGCCGGAGATGATCATCCGTTAATTCACAGCCTCATCTCCTCCGTTTTCAGGCTGAGGCCCATCTTGCGTGCTCAAAACACCCTCGCATGCGTCTTTCCTGCTTCTGTGCCCTGACCTTGGCTTTGCCTTTCAGCCTAACCGCCCAAAATCTGCCGTACGACCTGACTGTACTCAGTCAGCCATATGCGTCATTGATGGAGGCCACTGCATTGTCTCCGTTCCAATACGACGGTGACGAAGGTTGGGACGACCCGACATTTTCGGCGCCTTTGGGCTTCACCTTTGACATGGCCGGCACCCCCATTACAGAGCTCACCCAATACGGAGTGGGCTGCTTGATGATGGGCCTCACGTTTGACCCCAAATCAGGCTCTGCCCTACTTCATGGGGTCATCCCCACCAACTACGACCTTTCTGACCGGGCCATCAACGGTGGGGAACCCTCCATCATTCAATGGTCCACGACCGGCGCCCCGGGCAGTCAAATCTTCACGATCGAATGGGCCAATGCCGGTTTGTACGACGAAGTCTTTGGCCCCGACACTGTGACCTTTTCTTACGTGAACTTGCAAGTGCGCCTCTTCGAAGCCGACAACAGCATCGAGTACCACTACGGACCCTCGGACATCGCAGAAGCCATCACGGCAAGTGAACCGCAGGTGTCAGGCCTCCTGCTCAGCGTCGACACCGACTCTTACTTTGGGAACATTGTGGCTTTGGGTGGCAACCCGTCTGCTCCCGACATGACGCTGCTGACTGCCCTCGACGATTGGTATTACGGTCCAGCCATGAGCAGCTACCCTGCGGATGGCACCGTTTATCGCTTTGGCCCAACGGGGCTAACCCTGGGCGCAGAAGACCGTCAAGACCTAACCCTGACCCTCTCCCCCAATCCCACTTCCGACGTGCTGAATGTGCAGTTTACTGGCCAGCAGCATTGGGAATTGCGCGACCTCTCCGGACGGATGCTGATGTCCGGAACCGACCAAAACGGAGTGCGCATTGACATGACGTCCCTCTCTGCCGGAACCTATTTGTTTGCTTTGGAAGGCGCAGCAGTTCAGCAGGTCATCCGACAGTGATTCCTGACATCCTGACATTGGAACCGCCGGCCTGCTGACAGGTCGGCGGTTTTTTTATGCCCGTCGGCCTTCGGCATGTGTTTTGACTAGAGGTTAACGTCCCGCAACGGACTGTTTTTAAAACTAGAATCGACATCATGCAACAAGGCAAGATCAACGTACAGACGGAAAACATCTTTCCGATCATCAAGAAGTTCCTGTACAGCGACCACGAAATTTTTCTGCGCGAGCTCGTCTCCAACGCAGTAGACGCTACCCAGAAGCGCAAGGCCCTGATTCGGGTTTCTGAAATCGAAGGCAACGCAGACGGCGCACAAGTGAACGTGATCCTCGACAGCGAGGCCAAGACCCTGACCATCCGCGATGCCGGAATCGGCATGAGCGAGGAAGAGGTCGACAAGTACATCAACCAGATCGCCTTCTCCGGCGCCACCGAATTCGTGGAGAAGTTCCAAGAGAAGTACGCCGACCAAGCCGAAGCCAAGGAAGCCATCATTGGTCACTTTGGACTCGGTTTCTACAGTGCCTTTATGGTCGCCGACCGCGTGGACATTTTGTCTTGGAGCCAGCGCGCAGGAGAAGCGCCAGTAAAATGGACCTGTGACGGCTCCCCCAACTACGAGATGGGGCCCTTGTCAGAAGACGACTTCAAGGCCCTTGGCCGCAACGAAGACCAACTGCACGGCACCGACATCGTGTTGCACATCGGTGAGGAAGGTGCGGAGTTTCTGGAGGACCAGCGCATCATGGGCATCTTGGAGAAGTACTGCAAGTTCATGCCCGTTCCCGTGATCTGCGGCACGTCCACCACCCAGGAGGACGACCCCAGCGGCGAGAAAGACGAAGAAGGCAACGTGAAGAAGGTGTCTGTGGAGGTGCCCCGCGTGATCAACGCCAACGACCCCATCTGGCTCAAGTCACCCGCAGACTTGAAAGACGAGGATTACCGGGAGTTCTATCAGACCCTCTATCCGATGAACTTCGACGAGCCTTTGTTCCAGATCCACTTGAACGTGGACTTTCCGTTCAACCTCACGGGCGTGCTCTACTTCCCGAAGGTGAAGAAGGAGATGGACATGCAGCGCAACAAGATCCACCTCTACTCCAACCAGGTGTTCATCACCGACAACGTGGAGAACATCGTACCGGATTTCTTGACGCTGCTCCACGGGGTCATCGACTCTCCGGACATTCCATTGAACGTATCCCGCTCTTACCTGCAGGAAGATGCCAACGTGAAGAAGATCACGTCGCACATCTCCAAAAAGGTCTCCGACAAGCTGGGCAAGATGTTCAAGGACGACCGCGCCGACTTTGAGTCCAAGTGGCAAGACATCCAGATGTTCACCGAGTACGGCATGCTCATGGACGAGAAGTTCTTTGAGCGCGCTGGCAAGTTTGCCCTTTACGGCGACACCGAAGGCCAGCACCGCACCATGGACGAATTGGTGGAGTCCCTCAAAGAGACCCACACCGACAAGGACGGCAATGTGGTCATGCTCTACACGCCCAACCCCGAGGCCCAGCACGGATACGTGTCTTCGGCCCGTGAGGCTGGGTACACGGTATTGCACCTGGAAAGCCCCCTGACCTCGCACCTGATCCAGAAGCTGGAGATGTCCGCTGGCGACACCAAGGTTCAGTTCCGCCGGGTCGACTCCGACATTGTGGACCGCTTGATCCCCAAAGACGACGCGCCCGAAAGCGCGCTGGAAGAGGACAAGCAGAACGCCCTCAAGGAAGAGTTCGAAGGCCTCGTTCCGGACAAGACCATCTACAAGGTGGCCTTCGCAGCGATGTCGCCTTCAGCCCCGCCAGTCACCATTACCCAAAGCGAGTTCATGCGCCGCATGAAGGAACAGCAGCGCGTGGGCGGCGGTGGCGGAATGGCCATGTTTGGCAACATGCCCGACAGCTACGACTTGATCTTCAATGCCAACCACCCACTTGTGACCGGATGGGCCGACAGCGATGCGGAAGCACGCAAGCCCAAAGTGGAACGGGCCATCGCACTGGCGCGCCTTTCGCAAGGTCTGCTCCAAGGCGAAGAGCTCACCACCTTCATTTCTGCCGGTTATGCCGGACTCAACGACTAAACTGCATTCATGAAATACGCACTCTGGGCGCTCCTCGCCCTCCTCGCTTTTGTCGGCTACAGCGCCATGTCCAATTACAACGGCTTCATTTCCAGTGAAGAGACGGTGGACTTGCAATGGGCCAACGTGGAAACGCAATACCAGCGCCGCTTTGACTTGATTCCCAACTTGGTCGCCACCGTCAAGGGCGTGGCCGATTTCGAGAAGAGCACGCTGACCGCCGTAACCGAGGCCCGCGCCTCCGCCTTCAACGCCATGCAGGCGGTGGGCGACGGAACCGGCAGCATTGCGGACTTTCAGCAATCCAACATGGTGCTCGGACGCGCCATGAACGGCATGTTGGGATACAGCGAGCGGTACCCAGAGCTCAAAGCCAATCAAAACTTCTCCGACCTTCAGGCCCAGCTCGAAGGCACGGAAAACCGCATCACCGTAGCCCGTAAGGACTTTAATGGTGCGGTCAAAGCCCATAACGGCAATGTCCGCCGGTTCCCCGGTGCCATGTGGGCGGGCTTGTTTGGCTTTGACGTTCGCGACTATTTCGAGGCCGTCTCCGGCAGCGAGGCAGCGCCATCTGTGGACTTCGGCGCTTGATGGCCGCGCGTGACTTCTTGTCCGACAAGGACAAGGCCGACATCTTGGTCGCCATTTCCGATGCCGAATCCCGCACCAGCGGAGAGATCCGCCTCCATGTGGAGTCGCGGTGCAAGGTGGATGTGATGGACCGGGCAGCCACGGTGTTTGCCACGCTCGACATGCACAAGACCGAACTCCGCAATGGTGTGCTGTTCTACCTCGCTACCGAGGACCGGCAGTTCGCCATCCTTGGCGACGGCGGCATCAACGCCGCTGTGCCCGAGGGGTTCTGGGACGGGGTCAAGGACACCGTGATCACTGGCCTATCACAAGGGAAACCTGGCGAAGGGCTTGCTGCGGGCATTCGGTTGGCTGGAGAGCAGCTCTCGGCCCACTTTCCGGTGGCCGAGGACGACGTCAATGAACTTTCGGACGACATCAGCTTCGGATCATGATGCGCTTTCTCTCCGCCCTGCTCCTCACGTTGGCCAGCGTTCAGCTGTGCGCCCAAGCCGACTTGGACTGCCTGCCCGAAAACGGCACGCCCCGCATCTTTGTGTACGACTATGCCGAGGTCCTGTCTCCAACAGCGGAGGTACAGATCAACAGCACCATCCTCGCCCTCAACGACACCACGCCAAACAGCATTGTGGTGGTCACCCACCCCGACTTGTGTGGGGAATCGCCCTTTGACTTTGCCACCGGCGTGGGCCGCAGGTGGGGCGTGGGCGATGCCGAGTTCAACAACGGCATTGTACTGGCCTTGTCGCCCAAGACTGCCCAAAGGAAAGGAGAGGTCTTCATCTCAGTGGGATACGGTCTCGAAGGCGCCATTCCCGATGTCACCGCCAACCGCATCATCGACTTTGAATTGATTCCCGAATTCAAACTCGGAGG